>CACHSA010000001.1 GCA_902582405.1 uncultured Bacteroidota bacterium
ATCTACTGGAGTTAGTCTTCTTGTTATTGATTTAAATAGCAAAGGGATTAACAAAAACAAGTTAGAAAAACTTGGATGGCACGCGTCAGATACGGCTGAGCTTAGTTTTGATAATGTAAAAGTACCCAAAGAAAATTTAATTGGAGAGGAAGGAAATGGTTTTAAATATTTAATGAATGGTCTTCAGTTAGAAAGACTTATTTTTATTCCTTATAGTGTTGCATCAATGGAATACGCCATAGATTCTTCCTTGGATTATATGTCAAAAAGGAGTGCTTTTGGAAAAACAATTGACAAGTTTCAAGTTTTAAGACACAGAATTGCAAAACTATCATCAAAAGTTCAATGCCTAAAAGCTTTTGGGTATTACTGTTCAAAATTATATGATGACAAGGTCTATGATGTTAATTTATGTTCGATGGCAAAACTTATATCGACGGAATTACATGAAAAGGTTGCAACGGAATGTCTTCAATTTTTTGGTGGTTATGGCTACATGGAGGAGTACCCAATGGCAAGAATGTATAGAGACGTAAGAATTGGTACTATAGGAGCTGGAACGTCAGAGATCATGCGGGAGATAATTGCAAAAATTAATATTGACAATATTAAATACAAGAAAGCCGGTTTAAATCCTGAAAACGTTCAAAATAAACTAAACATATTCTACGGGGAAGATCACGAATTGTTCAGACAATCATTAAGAAATTTTATTCTTGGTCTCTCAGAGGAAAAAGTTGAATCCTTGGTTGAAAATATTGACTCTCGGAGGGACTTTTTTAAAAAATTGTATGAAATGGGATATTTCAGTCATGAGGGAAGCGGGGAAAATGAAGGATTTAATTTTGATTCACTACAGGGAATGATTCTGAATGAAGAAATTGCAAGGGTAAAATCCAGATCATTTATAACAATGAATCACAACTTTCAAATGACTCAAGACTACATCAACAGACTCGGAAATCAAAAGCAGAAGGATACTTACCTTTTAAAAAATGAAGGGAAAGTTTTAATTGGCTGCAACGCTACCTGCGAAAATTTTGACTATACAGATTTGTCTTCCATAAATGCAGAAGCAAAAAGAGAAGGAGATTATTATTTAATTAGTGGATCAAAAAAAATTGTAGCTAGCGGAATTAATAGTGATTACTTCATAATATCTTGCAAAATTTATAATGAAAAACAAAAAAATGGTTTGTCTCTAATTATAATTCCTAAGTTTTTAAAGGGCAATGACATAACAAAAAAATTAAATATTAAGGATTTTAATGCAGATTTTAAAATAATTCACTTTGATAACTTGAAAGTACCTGCTGAAAATTTATTAGGTGAAGAAAACCAATCATTAGATCATATTTTATATCAAAATTTAATTTTGTCATTATCTGAGTCCGCATCCTCAGTCTCAAACGCAGATTTAAACTTAAAAACAACTGTTGAATACATTAATATTCAAGAATACAGGGGTGAAAAAGTGTCTCAAATCCAGTCTGTTAGACATAACATTGCTCAGATGCTCACAGAATTTGAATGCACAAAGCAATTTTTATACACCTTATACTCTAGGTTTTTAAAAGAGCATGATCTGCAAAACGAAATAATGATGCTAAAATACCTTTCATCAAAATTAGATTATAAGATAAAGTCAAATTGCACAAAAATATTTAATGAGTTTGGCTTTACAAGAAAATATTCATCTATTGACTCCATTAATGCTAATGGAAATACTTTATCAGAAAATACATCAAATGAGCTTTTTGATAAAATTTCAAATTTCGTTATTGACAGTGAGTTAACTAAAACTAAGACTAAACTGAAAAAAGTAAAAACTCTAGTTAGATAGACTGTTTATTTTGTTTGTAAATTCTTTTTTAATTTTGTTATAGCTTTTTTCAATTTGAGAAATGAAAAAGTCCATGGAAAATGCCTATTCTACAAAATTCAAAGAGCTTGCAGAGCTTAAAAATTTTATTGGCAAAGAGTTAGGTCTTACTAGTTGGATGCAAATGAGTCAGAAAAAAATTGACGATTTTGCTGAAACCACCGACGATAAGCAGTGGATACACACTGATCCAGAAAAAAGCGCACTATATTCTCCTTACAAAAAAACTATTGCTCATGGCTTTTTAGTTCTATCTATGGTCTCAAGGATTTCATTTAATGCATTTTCGATTAAAAATGTTGTAGCTGGAATAAATTATGGGTTGGATAGAGTTAGGTTCCCTAATGCAACAAAATCCGACTCTGCTTACAGGGGAAGAGTTTCACTAATGGAATTTACAGTGATTCCTGGCGGTGCTAAATATAAATTAAAGGTTGAAATTGAAATTAAAGGGGAGGAGAAACCCGCTTGCGTAGCTGAATTTCTTGCCCTAGCTTATACTAAATAAATATTTACAATTTTTAATTGTAAAATATATTCACTATATTGGTAAGTGATTACTCACTATATGACAAAAAAAGAGTTGATTTTAAACAAATCACTTGAACTTTTTTCAAGTAAAGGATTCGAGTCAACATCCACAAGATCTATTGCAGACGCAGCGGAGGTCTCTGAGGGTTTAATTTTTAAACATTTTAAAAGTAAAAATGGACTACTTTCAGCTCTTTTAAAAATAGGAGCATCAAAATCAACACCTGAAATTCAAAAAATTAAAAACCATAAAGAACCTAGAAATGTAATTTCATCTTGCATTAAGCTATTATTAAGCATAAAAAAGGAAGATTATCCCTACTGGAGATTATATTTTGCAAGTGGTTTTGAAGAAAACAGTCAAACTATTGGCCTAGAACCCTTATTGAAAAAAGTTTTAGCTGAAGCCTTTAAAAAATTAGGATTTGTTAAAACTGAATTAGAGACTGAATTACTTCTGAATAGCTTAAATGGTCTTATGATAAAAATGCTGACAACCAGTGATTACAATCCAGAACCTCAAGTAAGTCTTATTTTAAAAAAATATAGACTTAGTTAACACCTGGTTGCTTTATTTCAAAACCCTCTTCCTCTTTTGCCTTGTCCACCATCATCTTTACTTCATTTAAAAGTCTCTTGGCATCATAAATTACACCATTACTTATAGTATATTTTACCCCTCCTACTCTGACAACCTCATTATTTTCATTTAACTTGATTGCGCCTGTACCATATAATACTTTTAAGTTTTCCAGGGGATTAGAATCCACAAGTACCATATCAGCTAATTTTCCAACTTCTATGGTTCCAATTTTGTCATCCATCTTGAGTGTTTCTGCTCCACTTAAAGTCGCAGCTCTTATAACTTCTAAGGGATGAAAACCTGCTTCTCGCAACAATTCCATTTCCCTGATATATGCAAAGCCATATAGTTGGAAAATAAAACCTGAGTCTGAACCAGTATTTACCTTACCTCCTCTATTTTTATACTCATTAACAAATGTCATCCAAAGTTTATAGTTTTCTTTCCATGCCACTTCCTCTTCAGTACCCCAGTAGTGCCAGTAAGATCCATGAGAAATTTTACTGGGCTGATAAAACCTCCATAAACTTGGAAGTGTATAATCTTCGTGCCATTCAGCTCTTCTGGCTCTATGAAGGTCACGACTAGCCTCATAAATATTAAAAGTAGGGACTAGGGTAAAATTTAAAGCCAATAATTCTTCCATAACTCTATTCCAGTGTTCTGAAAAGGGTTTTGCTGCCTGAGCCCAAAGTCTCCCTGCTTCTCCAAATCTATGTTGCTCATTTTGGTAGTTGAAATCCGCGGGGTAGTCCTGTACTGTTCTATCATCAAAAAGAGCCTCGGGAAGACCATACCAATGTTCCATTGTTGTTAGTCCTGCTCTTGCCGAATGCAATACATTCCATCTAGCTACACTCATTTGTGCATGGTGGCAAGCAGACCCAAGACCAAGTTTATTGTTTTCATCTAGGGCTGCTTCCATTATCTCAGGTTCAGCTCCAAAAAATTTAATACCATCTGATCCAGCTTTTGCATTTTCCCTTACCCATTGTCTTGCCTGTTCTGGAGTTGAAATTTCGTACTTTGAACCCTGCCCAAATCCAGTATATTGTATTATCCTTGGCGCAATAATTTCATTTTTTTCACTTCTTCTTTTTAAATCTAGAGCCCAATCTCTACCCCTTCCGCTTGGCTCTCTTGCAGTTGTAATTCCGTGTGCAAGCCATAGATTAAATACATAATCCCAATCCGCTCCTTGAGCAACTCCGCCGATATGCCCATGCATATCAATAAAACCGGGTAATAAAAACATTCCGTGAGCATCAATTTCTTTTCCACCGGTTCTAAGTTGAGGTCGTTTTTTTGGATCTATTTCAACCCCAGGATAACCTACAACTGATACCTCTTTAATTATATTTTTTTCAACAACCACATCCACAGGACCAATAGGAGGTGCTCCGTTTCCATTAATAAGCGTTGCTCCTCTAATAATAAGCTGCCCAAATGGACCTTCAGATAACTGAGCGTTAAGGGTTGAAATAGCAAAAATTAAAAGGGTGATTAGTGATTTTTTAAATTGTCTCATGAAGCTTATTTTTTTGTAATTTTAATAGCTTATAAAATATGGCATAGTTTGTGATGTTATTTGATAAATGTACAAGGATTTGAGAAATTTATCGCTTCTTTTTGCTTTTTTGTTATCCATATCATTAAAAGCTGGTCAAAATTCCAGCAATCTTGTTTTATATTTTGATGCCAGCAACTCAAGTAGCTACAACGGTTCTGGGCGTATTATCAACGACTTAAGCTCAAGTGATAATGATTTAAAAATGATGGGTAATGTTTCCTATGTAAATTCATCAAATGATATACCTCACTTCAATTTTGATGGAAATGGTGACTACCTAAAAATAAACAGTGCCCCTTTCGATAACAGCCCAAATGGGTCATCCAATTACACAATAATAACAAAACTTAAGATTCCTTCGAATAATTCTGCAAGGTATATTATGACCATGGGAAGGTCATCATCATTTTTTAACGGTGAATTTATTTTTTATCAAAGAACAAACGGAAAAGCCGGTTTTTGGGATTACAACAATGGCCTTGGCTTTAGAGACAACTCAACAAGTCAGTCTAATGCAGTTATAGATGATAATACATGGAAACATGTTGCCTTTGTAAAATCAGGAACTGTGGGTAAATTTTATATAAATGGTTCTTTGGATCGTACAGTTAATGCTGCAAAAAATGTAACCTCATTAAATAGCAATTTTTTTTATATCGGAGGTGATGTAAGAGATTCGAACGATTGGCTAAATGGTAAAATTGCTTCTGCAAAACTTTACACCACTGCATTATCGGCATCCGATATATTGTCTGACTACAATGCTTCCAATGCTGTTTTATTTAATCCTCCAGGCTATGTGCCATTACAAGGTATAAACGGAGCTCCACCCGGGCAAACAGCTTTGAAAGCATACTATCCGTTTGATACTAACTTTAGTGATCTTATTCCACCATATTATGGTGGAAATGCTGATGCTGCAGGCAACAATAATAATGCTACCACACAGGGAAATGGATTTCAAAAAGTAGGATCTGGTGCTTTAAGTTTAGACGGACAAGATGATGTTTTAACACTTGGCTCTGGTGTCTGGTTTGATCTTGGAGCTGGCTCAGGTAACCAAGCAGCTAGAGGAATGACGGTCTCTTTTTGGGCAAAGCCAATTGCAAAAGGGTCAAATAATCCTTGGCTGATACTAAGTCACCCAAAAGACGAAACGTTCCAAATTAATTTTAATGAAGGAGATAAGAAAATTTATTTTACCGCTAAACCTTTTGGTAGTTGGATTGGTGTTAGTGCTCCTGCAGCACTAAATGAGTGGGCTCATTTTACAGCTGTGTATGAACCAGTCGATATCGTTGGTCCTCATATCATGAAAATTTACAGGAATGCTTCATTACAAGCAACTGTATCTTTAGGTTCCAATCCAAGTCATGTAACGGATAACACTCACCCCAATATACATATTGGTGCAATTAGAACAAACGGATCGGGAACACCTATTGAAGAATTTAAGGGCGGTATCGATGACCTTGCAATTTGGCAGGATGTACTTGACCAAAGTAAAATTTTTCAGATGTTCGCTGGTGGTGCTGGAGTCGCTACAAATACAATTTACTTTGATGGCGCTACATGTAAATGTCCAAATGCAACAGCGGGAGACGTGGCACTAATTAATGGAACTGTTTATACAGCAGTAAATAATTCGACTATTGCTGGTGAGATAGCAAATGGCAATTATAACCTATGTACGACTTTGGTTACCAATATGAGTGGTTTATTCCAAGACAAGGGTAGCTTCAATTCAGATATTAGCTTTTGGGATACATCTAATGTGACAGATATGTCCCTAATGTTTTTAAGGGCCTATAATTTCAATCAGCCTATCGGATCTTGGGATACATCTAGTGTTGTCAATATGTTTGCAATGTTTTCAGGAGCATCAGCAGGAGCACATAGTTTCAATCAACCTATTGGCTCTTGGGATACTTCTAGTGTTGTTAATATGGAAAACATGTTCTACAAGGCAACATCATTTAACCAACCAATTGGTAATTGGAATATGACAAGTGTTACCAACATTAAAGGTATGTTCCGTTTAGCATCCTCATTTAATCAAAATATTTCTGGTTGGATTACATCTTCGGTTACCAATATGAACGAAACCTTTAGTGAGGCATCGGCATTTAATTCAGATTTAGCAAATTGGGATGTTTCAGAAGTAACAAATATGAATTCTCTGTTTTATGGAACTAACTATAACAAAAATCTTTCGAGTTGGTGTGTAAGTAAAATTGGAAATTTACCAAGTCAATTTGGCTCTCTTTCTCACAATAACAGACCCATTTGGGGAACTTGCCCTGTGGTTCAAGACTTTGATGGACCTAATATTACTAGTATTGTTGTTTCTCCAACTGCCCTTGATGTAACATCTAGTACCAAAATCCTTTCTATTTCATATAGATCAACCGACACATCAGGTGTAAATCAAAACTACCGATACACACCCAGAATCTCAATAGGAAACAATAGCTATGGTTTTGACAATCCATTTACCTTAACCTCCGGAACTGTAAATGATGGTACTTATACAGCAACAACAACTCTCAACTCCGTTACTTTTCCCCCTGGAGTTTACACACTTTCAAATTTCAGAAACCAGGATGTCAACGGATATTATAGTGCTTTTCGAGGATACGACTCCAGTGCAGTTACCGTTACTAACAATTCAGGTGCAGATTTTGATGGACCTAATATTACTAGTATTGTTGTTTCTCCAACTGCCCTTGATGTAACATCTAGTACCAAAATCCTTTCTATTTCATATAGATCAACCGACACATCAGGTGTAAATCAAAACTACCGATACACACCCAGAATCTCAATAGGAAACAATAGCTATGGTTTTGACAATCCATTTACCTTAACCTCCGGAACTGTAAATGATGGAACTTATACAGCAACAACAACTCTCAACTCCGCTACTTTTCCCCCTGGAGTTTACACACTGTCAAATTTCAGAAACCAGGATGTTAACGGATATTATAGTGCTTTTCGAGGATACGATTCCAGTGCAGTTACAGTGACGTTCATCAATTGCTCTGGCGTGAGTCAATCAACAGGCTTGGATGTTTCGCAAACTGGTGTAATGCAAGATATCACTGGTGACAATGTTTTCTCTGTTGGAGATAGAATTGTGTATACTATAACAATAACCAATTCTGGAAACACCACAATTACTGGATTGGACTTTGTTTCAACTTTAAGCTCTAGCCAAGGAAGCTATACAATCGGAGATTTATCAAAATATATTCCTTCACAAAATAACCGTAGTGACGGATTTATAATTCCAGGAGGACAGGCTGCCTTTTCTCATACACACACTATCACTTATTCAGACACAGGGACTTTAGAGAATAGCCTTAAAGTTACTGCATATCCTGCATGTGGAGGATCCGTAACAGATATTAGCGATGATGGAAACGATACAGATGGAAATGTTACCAACGACCCTACGGTACATATTGTAGCAGTACCTGCCAGAATTTTCTTCGATAGTGGTATATGCAAATGTGAGGGGGTTTCAAATGGTGATACAGCTACAATTAGTGGAACGACGTATACCGTAGTTAACAACACAAGCATTAGAACTCAAATCGCCTCAGGAAATGTTAATCTTTGTACAACTTTGGTGACCAATATGAGCCAGTTATTTAAAAATAATTCCAATTTCAATTCCAATATTGGCTTTTGGGATACATCTAATGTTAGGTCAATGTATGAGATGTTTTTAAATGCAGATTCATTTAATCAACCCATTGGAAACTGGGATACATCCAATGTAACAACTACTAGAGGAATGTTCTACAGCATGCCTTTTAACCAACCTATTGGTAATTGGAACACCTCTAAAGTCCAAGATATGCTTGGTATGTTTGAGTTGAACGCTGCTTTTAATCAACCAATTGGAGGTTGGAATGTTGCATCTGTAACTACCATGAAATGGATGTTTAAAGATGCTTCAAGTTTTAACCAAGATATTGGTTCGTGGACTACATCTTCCGTTACCAATATGGATGGAATGTTTTCAGGGGAATATAGTAATGGAACTGCTTTTAATAAATATATTGGAAATTGGAACACCTCAAATGTAACTCATATGGGTTCTATGTTCTTCAAAAACACTTCGTTTAATCAAAATATAAGTTATTGGGATACATCCAAAGTAACCAATATGAATAGTATGTTTGAGCAGGCCTCTTCCTTCAACCAAAATCTTTCTGGATGGTGCGTTTCAAATATTACATCCGAACCACAAAGATTTAGTCAAAATTCTCCATTATCAACTCCAAACAAACCTAATTGGGGAACCTGTCCTACAGCTGCTACTGCACCTTCTGGTGCTGGAACAACATCTAACCCTTATCTTATAAGCAAATATGGAGAATTAAGATGGATCACCGAAGACACAAACAGATGGGGTCTTGTTTACAAACAAACTGCAAATATTGATGCTGGTCATTCAAGAAATCTGGACGGTGGAAAAGGGTTCACTCCAATTGGGACATCTTCGAATAAGTTTACTGGATCTTACGACGGACAAGGATTCTATATTGAGGGCTTATATATCAACCGCCCAGCAGCTGTTGAAGTTGCTTTGTTTGGATTTGTAAATAACGCAACCATTAAAAACGTAAGGCTTTACGGTCCTGATATTACCGGTGATACGAGAGTCGGAGCGATAGCTGGTCAGGTTCAAGGTGATAATACATCCGCCACATATTTTAATTATAACCATGTAAGAGGAGGTAAAGTAACAGGAAATACTACCGTAGGAGGTGTAATCGGTAGGCTCGCACAAAATATGATAGTTGAATATCTGTCTTATACAGGATCGGTTACAGGTAATCTTGATGATGGAAGTGGATCGTTCTCTGGGAGTGGAGATGCGAAAAAAACAGGAGGATTAATAGGTAAATCTCAAGGTGGATCTAAGCTGAGAAAAAGTTACTTCGAAGGAAATGTAACTGGTCAAGAGGATGTTGGCGGACTTGTTGGAGAAAGTGGAGCAGAAATTTCAGAATCCTATAGCAAAGGAAGTGTTTTTGCCTACGTTAAATACGCTGGAGGTATTGTTGGTAACAGTAAATCTGGAGCTACAAGGGCAAAAAATTTCACCTCAACAACAGTTTCTGCTACTACAGGTTCTTTAATTGGACCGATTGCTGGAACTCACGCCGGTTCGTTTAATGGATATGCAAATTTCTGGGATTCATCCGTTGCTAATTATACTATATCGGGAGGGAATAATATTGATTTTGGAAAAACTAGACAGCAGTTAAAAAGTCCGTCTACCTATTCAGACACAAATGTTTGGGATTTTGTTAATCTTTGGATGTTCTCAGGAAATGTTAATGAAGGTTTCCCATTCATAAAAGGAAATAATGAAATGGATCTAGTTGATTTTACATTTATCCAATCGCAGTTGAACACTTTGGGGTACAATGTTTTTAACTCAAGCTCTATTGGTTCACTTACTTTTTCAACACCTCTTTACAGCGGAACTGGAACGCAGTCCTTACAAGCTTCAGATGTATTGGTTAGTATTTATGATCCTGATGGAACAGTTTCTCTTACAAGCTCAAATCCATTAAACTTCCAAGTTTCAAGTGATAATAAATCATTTATGTTTGGATGCTCACCAGTTGGTATTCCTTCTGGAAACGAAGAGCTGAGAATTGGCCCAGCTTACTCAGGAACGAACTCTTCATCTACTGCTCTAAGTACAACAACTATTTATAGTGGTGGAGATCCAGTACAAGCAAATCAATATCTAAGTGCGAATTTAGCTGCTGATACAACGGCACCAACTGCAACCCTAACTCAAGAGACAACCAAAAAAGCATTTACAACTCCAGGGTCTGTAGAATGGACCTATTTTGTTCAGGATGGTTATGGAGCTGGAAGGAGTAGACTTTATATTGACAATAGAGAGTTTTCTAGCCAGGGAGTAAAACCAGAAGACCTTACTCATATCCAATATGCAGACATTTATGATGGGCCGGTTATATATAAATCCGGAGGTTATACTGGATGGGGAATTTATGAAGTACCCAGCTCTTTAACTGCAATTACTAGCTCTACATATGGAAGCAATGTGATAAGAAACACAGGAACTGGAACTTATAATTTAAAACTAGAATTTACTTTTGGTGACATGCAAGATAACATGGTAGAATTTAGTGAACTTGTAACAATTACAGCCCAGTTTTCTGAGGTAATGTCAAGTAGCCCGAGTCCCACTCTTCTTTTGACCTCCTCACCTACCGGTGCATTTATTCAAGCTGTTCCTGGACTCTATGTGTCAAGTAATACTTGGTCATTCCCGTGGACAGTAAATAGTTCGCAAACTGGCCTAGAAATCACGGCAACTATTTCAGGAACAGATATATCTAGAAATGCAGTTTCCCAAAATTCATCTTTTACATTTAAGATTTCTCCTATTTATTTAGATAGTAACGGAGTAACAGTTAAGTGCCCTTCAGCTAATGTATCCGATACAGCATTGATAAATGGCAAACAGTATATTGTGGTGGATGAGCAGGCACTTAGAACAAGGGTGAACAATGGAAGTGATGTTTCCTGTGTATGTACATCTAAAGTAAACAATATGAGTCTTTTATTTAAAGACAAAGCAAATTTCAATGAAGATATTAGTTCTTGGGATACTCACTTTGTAGGCAATATGCAGAAAATGTTCCAAAGTGCTACTTCCTTTATTGGAACATCAACTTTATCATCAGACGTTTTATCATACTGGGATACCTCCAAAGTTACTGATATGTCGTATATGTTCTCTTTTGCTGCATCCTTTACAGGACAATTAAGCAGTTGGAACACATCCAATGTTTCTGACACAAAGGAAATGTTTAGATCTGCTCACTCATTTAACGGAAACTTAACAGGTTGGGATGTATCGAAGGTTACCAATATGTATTACATGTTCCAAGATGCTAAAAAATTCAATGGTAGCCTTTCAAGTTGGAATGTTTCCTCTGTTAAAAATATGGAAGGAATGTTCTATATGGCTATTGTTTATAATAATTCTATGACACAATGGGATGTTTCTTCGGTAACCAACATGAAAGATATGTTTAGAAATGCAACCTCATTTAATTTCGGTTTATTTAATACTCCCAATGTTACGGCTAGTGTTACCAATATGGCTAATATGTTTAGAGGAGCCACAACATTCAATGTTAATATTGGAGGTTGGAATACCTCAAGTGTTACCGACATGAGATCAATGTTCCAAGATGCTTCACGGTTTGATCAGCCGATTGGAAACTGGGATACCTCAAATGTGACTAGAATGGAGGGAATGTTTAACAATGCAGATGCATTTAATCAACCTATTGGAAATTGGGATACTTCCAAAGTGACCAATATGTATTCTATGTTTAGATTAAATGGCGCCTTTACCATGGATATTGGGAACTGGGACACTTCTAGTGTAACAAATTTCTCTTACATGTTTAATGGCGCTACTGTCTTCAACATGGATATTGGAAGATGGAATACCGCCAATGCTACAAGCATGACAAAAATGTTTAGAACGGCAAGTGCTTTCAACCAAGACCTATCTGGATGGTGCGTTCCAAATATTTCTTCTCTGCCAGACAACTTTAAAACACAATCACCTTTAAGTAACGATAACACTCCGGTATGGGGTACATGTCCAAGTCCATCTGTTTCACTAACACATAACTTGCCACCCGCAAGGTCTAACACGGCAAATGGTTCCGAAACCTTAACCATTTTTGCTCAATTCTCAGCATCGATGTCATCTTCGCCTACTCTACCTACCATTACAATTACTGATGTGGTATCCAATACAGCTATGACAAGAGTTTCTTCATCTACTTGGAGTTATACAATGAATACAAATGTTGTTACAACCACCGTTTCTTCCATCACAGCAACAGTTGCTGGTGTAAGCTCGCTTGGAAGAACTTATGTTGGAACCGAAACGCTGGTAATCTATATTGATAGAAGCCCCCCATCATTTGATAACTTTGAATTGTTATCCAATGGAACTTTTGCTATTACATTTACAGAGCCTGTTTATAGCGCGTTTACATCTAGAGTGGCAACTGGAACGATATCTGATCAAAACATATCACTTTCAATTAGTGGTGGAACCGCATCTCTTGCATCTCAAACTCCAACCTCTGTTACAGCAAGTGGAACGAACAGGTATTTGATTGGCTATAGTACATCAGGAAGCATTTCAGGTTCGGAAAAATTATTTGTACAAAGGTCGTCATCCAATCCACTTTACGACAAAGTAGGAAATGAGCTTTCAGCAACCAATTCATTTTCTATAAATCTACTTGACAACCAGGCTCCATTTATTAACTCTGCACAATTAAACAGAGAAAACTCCAATGTCGGAATTGTTTATAATGAAAATATTTTTGGAGGAGCAAACACTCAATTTAATTCCTCTACCTCTAGTTATACCACGTACAATATTCCTACAAAAAGGACAAATACAGGAAGCTGGGATCCATGGACTTATAATTTTGATCTTAATGTTCCCTCTGGATATATCGTTACAAAAGTTCAATTTACATTCGACGCGGTAGACCAAGGTTGGGGCAATACGAATGGAAAAGCTAACATCAAACTAAATAGTACTCAAATCGGAAGAGCAACACTTACGCATTCAGTCCAAAGTTTTGATGTATCTAATGCAACTTCCTACCCAGATTTTAACTATAACGGTACGAACTCACTTAAATTTTACTTCATTGGATATCCTGGGTGGAGTTCAACTACAACTAACGGAGTACTTAAAGTTTATTACACACCAGTGTCGGTTAGTGCGGGTAATTATCAATTGACAATGACAGGTGGAAATGCAACACTTTCAGCAAGCAATCCTTCATCATTTAGTTTGGAAAATAACATTGTTAATTTAGGTTTACCTATTCAAGGTACTCCTAATGGACAAGAAGTATTGTCTATTAATATCCCAGGTAATTCAGTTTATGATTCAACAGGTAATGCAGCGACATCTACCCTAGCCAGTTTTACACTTTATAACAAGGAGGTTTCACAAATTAGTACCACTACCCTTACAAATACTAATTCTAAAGTAATTGTATCATTTAGTAAAGATATTGGAACCTTTGGGGTATTTTCAGATGACGAACCCAGTAACTTGGGAGTTACAGATGTAGACATAGAAAGTAAAGGTCAAATTTTTCCAAATGGATACATTAATGACCATAACTCTACATTTGATAAATCACATCATATTATAGAATTCAACTTCTTAAAAAGAATAGAAAGTGGATACTCATATATTGGAGACTTTGAGGGACATAGCTATTTTATAAGTGATGGAACTTCAACTTGGGACGTAGCAAATAACACACGAAATAATACGCAAGGATATTTAACTACAATAAAATCTCAGGCTGAAAAAGACTTTATAATACAAAATGTTGGAAATAGACTTACTGGTGAAGGTGGTTGGATAGGATTGTACCAAGATTTAAATGATGCTAATTATTCTGAACCAGCCGGTGGTTGGAAATGGGTAACAGGTGGGTATGCGAACGTTCAAGATGGATTTAACAAAAATGCTATATCCCTTTCTATAAGCGGTGGAACAGCAAGCCTCACTGCATCTGTACCTGTATCTGTAGTACAAAACGATGCCAGAAATTTCCTTATGGAATTACCATTAACCGGAGCTGTCTCTGGACAAGAATCTTTGACGGTAAATATATTGGCAAACTCACTTTTTGATATTGATGGAAATAGCCTTGTCGTAACACAAACTAATAATTCAGTTCGACTAAGAGATACCAAAAAACCTGTAATCTTGTTAACTCATAACAAAAATGGACAAAACGTTCTTTTGAAAGGTGGAGATAATGTTGATTTAACTGCTGATTCAGATGAATTACTGTCATCTAATCCAATCCTTACTTTTTCTGGTATATCCAGTGTTACGATGACAGCAAGTGGTAATAGCACAAGTAGTTGGAATTATTCATGGACAGTTCCAAGTGACTTTAATGGAACTGTAACGGCAAGTGTAGAAGGATTTGACTTACAAGGAAATAAATCTGAAAGAACTAACCAGACTGAAATTTATTATACAATAGATAATATAGCGCCATACATAGAACAAATAAAACTAATTAATGATTCAATTGTTAGATTAACATTTAATGAAAAAATATACAAAACAAATAATTCAACGGCTACCCTAGACAATGTCAATTACTTCCAACTTAGTACTACGCAGGGATCCTTGACCCTATCAAGTACTTCACCAATAAATTTAAAACAAAATAATCGACAGGTAGACCTAGAATTTGGATTCACTGGAACTCCTTCCAAAGGACAAACATTAAAGGTTAGTCTTAACAACACAATTTTTGATTTAGCTGGAAACTATTCTTCTAGTCTTGTATCCAACACCATAGTTGAACTTAAAGTAGATTCCGATGGAGACGGGGTTAAAGACGAACTTGATAAGTGCCCAGATACACCTGCAGGTGAAAAAGTAGATGCTGATGGATGTTCTCAAAGTCAGTTTGATGCAGATAATGACGGAGTTCCAGATTATTTAGATCAATGTTCAGATACACCTTCGGATGAATCAGCTGATGCTAATGGATGTTCTCCGAGTCAAAAAGATGATGATGGTGATGGAGTAAATAATAAGATTGATATATGCCCTGGAACAGCTAAAGGTGAAAAAGTTGATGGCCTTGGTTGTACTAGAGCGCAATCTGACCCAGATGGAGACGGGGTTCATAAATCAGATGACCTATGCCCAAACACTCCAAAGGGAAGAATTGTTGATGATACTGGATGTGCTATTAAAAATAATGATGAAGATTTCGATGGAGTTCCAAACGAGGATGATAGGTGTCCTGACACGCCGCCTGGTGCTAAAGTCGATGATAAAGGTTGTGTCCTAAATCCTGACGATGAAGACTTAGATGGAGTATTAAACGAATTCGACGAATGCCCTGATACGCCAATTGGAGTTTTAGTAGATGACAAAGGGTGTAGTAAAAAACAAAGAAAAGAGCTAGAAGATTTACTTGACGACGACGGAGATGGAGTTCCAAATCCCCTTGATAGGTGTCCGGATACACCAGCAGGTACTATTGTGGATATTTCTGGGTGTTCTCAGGTTAAGGTTGATCAGATAATTAGTTTAGATTCCGACCTAGACGGAGTCCCAAATGAAGAAGATTTGTGTCCAGACACCGAAAGGGGAGTTCAGGTTGATGCTTTCGGTTGTAGAATTGATCAAAAAGACTCAGATTTCGATAAGGTTCCAGACGATATTGATTTTTGTCCTAACACTCCAATTGGAGAGCCAGTTGATGTAAATGGATGTTCTAAGAGTCAAAAAATAAAAGACTTGGATTTAGACGGTGTCCCAAATGAAGAAGATAGATGTCCAGATACTCCTTTTGGACAATCTGTAAACCAGTACGGATGTTCTCCAAAACAGGTAAGTTTAGATAGAGATATGGATGGAGTTTTAGATGAGTTCGACCTTTGTCCAAAAACAAATCTTGATGATAAAGTTGACAGTAGTGGTTGTGCTAAAGGTCAATTAGATGACGACAAAGATGGAGTTATTAATGACCTAGACAGGTGTCCTGATACTCCAGAAAAAGCAAACGTAGATGACTTTGGTTGTGAATTGTCGCAATTAATTAAAGATGATGACGGAGATGGGGTAAGAAATGAATTAGATTTATGTCCTGCCACACCTCCTGGAGCTTCAGTTGATAAAGATGGATGTACTTTTAAAGCCCCAAAAATATTTGCTCATACCTTCAATCAACTTGAAAATAAAAGAGATGACGACGTATCAAATATAAAAATCAAACTCGGGGAAATTCTAGTTGAGGATACCAATAAAGATGACAACCCGCTAGAAAATGATGTCCAATTAAGAATAGTTGACGGTGAAGATTCTAATATGTTTAGATTAGAAGGAAGAAGTCTTTATTTAGTCTCAGGTTTGGATTATGAGTCGAAAACAATACACTCTGTAATTTTAGAGGCGACAAATAATTTGGGAATTAGCAGTCAAAGTGGAATAATTTTAATGGTTGATGACATACCAAATTCATTTACAAGATCCATTTTTAATATTCTAGTTTTCAATGTAGCGAATGAAGTAGCTGGGCCTAAAGTTGACCACAGTAGATATTATAATCCAAAAGCTGCAAGGGGTGGAGTTGGAAGATGGAAAATTAAAAAACAAATTTCTGGAGGAAGTGATGCACACTTATTTGAAGTTAAAAGCAGAACAAAAGGAGGAGGCAAATCTGAAGATTCAGATGACTATTTAGCATTTATTAATCCACCTGATTTTGAAAACCCACAAGATCACAACAGAGATGGTATATACGAAGTTGAGGTGATAAATATAAATACTGCTGATGGAGAGGCAACGATGCCAATAGTAGTTACACAAAGCAATATTGTTGTTCCTGAAAATGATCCAACCGCTATACAACTTCAAGCTGTACCTGCTTCTGCCTCAGATGACTCTGATGGAGACGGAATAATTGATATTTTGGATAATAGTCCTTTTGTTGCCAACCCAGACCAAAGTGATGAAGACGGTGATGGAGTTGGTGATGCTACTGATGATGCAGACCACGATGGAGTCTGGAATCCTTATGATACTTGTGAAGACACCCCGTATGACACCATTGTCGATGCTGAAGGTTGTGCCATCTTCTATTTAGCACCTAATAGCTTCACAGTTAATAAATCTGAAAAATGTGAAGATCAAAATTCAATTAAAGTTGGATTCAATGATAACACCTATCAATACAACATTAGTGTTAACGGTGTAAAACAAAACAATAAACCTATTGTGGGCACCTCTTGGGAAATGAACAACCTTATTTCTGGCAATTACGAAATTTGTATTACGGTTGATGGGCAAACGAAGGATACCTTTGAAAGATGTTACAACATAAATGTGAATAATCTTAATCCTTTAAATGTCTTCAGCAAAAGCCCAAGTTCGTCTAAAACAATGAAATATTCATTAACTGGCTCTAGAAAATATATTGTTAGCCACAATGGAAATACATTTGAAACTACAGATTCAGAGATTGAAATTAAAATGGATAAAGGTTTAAATAATGTTAAAATTTCAACTGGCGTTGAATGCCAGGGTATTTTTGAAAAAAACTATTTTAACTCAGAATCTGTATTTGTAAGCCCAGTTCCATTTAATAACGAAATAAACGTTTTTGTGGGAGGAACAGACAGAAAAGTTTTATTAGAACTATTTAATGCAAATGGAAGACTTTTAATTTCTGAAATTTTTTCACTAGATGTCAATCTTAGAGACATCAATCTAGACACTTCTGGTTTACCACAGGGTAGTTATATTCTCAAAGTTAATGGACAAAATGTTTCAGACTCTAAAATAATTATTAAAGAATGATGAGAATATTAAAAATTAGATATTTATTACAAATTTTATTTCCGTTACTATTCCTTTATTGTACAAAAGATGAAGTTCAAAATACCGGAAGACCAGGTATTCCAAATCTTGTTTTTCCAGAAAACAATACACCGTGTTTAGATACAACTGTAATAAACGACAACCAAAGCTCGGTAACTTTCAGATGGTCATTAACAAGAGATACAAATTCATACAGATTATTTGTTACAAATCTTTCTACTGACGAGCTTCAACAATTCTCCTCAGAAAATCCTGAGGTTACGGCAACTCTGAACCATGGAGAACCATACTCTTGGAAAGTTAGAGCATACGGCCCAAAAGGTACAGCTCCATCTGAGAGTGAAATATGGAAGTTTTATCTTTCTGGTCCAGCAATAGACAATTATGCTCCGTTCCCACCAGAACTCACCTTCCCAATTTCTGGTTCTACTGTTACCCCTATAAATAATTTGATACCACTTCAGTGGAGTTGTAGTGATGTTGATAATGATTTATCTTCATATGAGGTTTACCTTGATAAAGTTGATGGAACAACCTTAATTAAAATTGTTGATCATAAGAGTGAAACAACATCACTAGATGCAGAGGTTGAACAAGGATTTGTTTATTATTGGAAGGTTGTTGCTAAGGATGCCCAAGGAAATGAAAGTAATTCAGGAGTATATTCATTTAGGACAAATTAGTTTTATTTTTGAAAAAAAAATCTCCTAAATATTTCGTTAAAATACCTAAAAATATACCCTCTACTAAACCAAAAATTAAAGTAACCAACATAGTTATAAAAACATATGATAGTTCAATTTTATCATCTTTCCATAATTTGAATATTAATTCAAAATCAAAAAGAAAATATACTGAGTAAATTATGATTGCAGAAATTACAGATTGAGGAAAATAGTAAACAACAGGTGTTAAAAATAAAATTGTAAATAGAATTATAATAGATGATACAATACTTGTAATTTGTGTTTTCCCCCCAATTTTATAAGCAAGAATTGTTCTATTAAAACTTCCTGCTGAAGGCATTGACCCAAAAAAAGAACTTATAATTTTAGCTAGGCCCAAGGAAATGTATTCTTGATTCAATCTAATTTTTTTTGGCTGATTAGGTTCTAATTTTAATGCCATTATTGAACTACCAATTGAAGCAATAACAGCAATACCAAGCGCCCCAGGAAGGTATTTAATAGCTCCGATATTAACATTCGGGAAAATAAGTTCTGGTAATCCCCTAGGAATATCTCCAATTAAGAGTAATCCGTATTTTTCAAATTCAAATGAATAAGATAAAATCCCAGTAACTAGGACTAGAGAAATAGAAGTTGGGAATCTTGGAAAAAAAATTGCAAAGAGGAAAAGAAATACAATTGAGGTTAAAAACAATACTGAGGTATAGAATTGCAACTCGTATAAGTGAGAAAATAAATAAGGTATTTTTTTTAGTCCATAAACAGGAATTTCTATACCAAATGCACTTGAAAGTTGTGATGCAATAATTAAAATTGCTGCTGCTTGAATAAATCCTGAAATTATAGATTTTGGTATATATCTCAAAAACCTTCCAAGTCTAAAAACTCCAAATAATAATTGAATAAAACCTACCATAATCCCAAGAATTATAAGATCATTTATGTATTCAGGAGTAAAAGGCTGTAAATTTTGGGAAAGAACATTAAAAATAAAAATTGATATTATTGAAACTGGACCTACATTTAAATAATTGGAACTTGATAAAAGTCCATATATTAACAAAGGGATGAACGAACCATATAAACCATAGATTGGTGGTATTCCAGCTAAAATAGCAAAAGCCATTGCCTGAGGAATTGTAACTATTCCGATTGTAATACCGGCTAATATATCATCCAGAAAAGAATAATTATTTGGAAAATTGAAAATTTTCTTCAACATATTTTACAAGTTACAAATAGACTTTATAATTGATTATATATTTTGCACTCTAACTTAGAATTTGATGTGAACAAAATATTAAAATAAGTTAATAACTAGGATTAAAATCAATAATGAAACTTCGTAAATAAAAACAATTTTTTTTAGGTTTGTTTAAACTTTTTTTTTCAAATGGAGAATGTTAAGTGCTTGATTATAGGTAGTGGCCCGGCAGGCTACACAGCAGCTATTTACGCCGCCAGAGCTGACCTAAACCCTGTAGTTTACACGGGCTTAGAACCAGGTGGTCAACTAACCACAACAACAGATGTGGATAATTTCCCAGGATATCCTAAAGGTATTGAAGGACCTGTCATGATGCAAGAATTACAAAAACAGGCTGAAAGATTTGGAACAGATGTAAGGATAGGGCATGTTACTCGAGTACAATTAAGTTCTGAAAAAGGTAAAATGCATACTGTAACAATTGATGAAAATAAAATTATTAGTGCAAAAACAATTATAATTTCCACCGGTGCAAGTGCAAAATATCTTGGTTTACCAAGTGAACAAAGACTGATAGGTGGCGGAGTGTCAGCTTGCGCAGTTTGTGACGGATTTTTTTATAAAAATCAAGAAGTTGCTATTGTTGGAGGTGGAGACACAGCTGCTGAGGAGGCTACTTACCTAGCAAATATTTGTTCTAAGGTCACAATGATAATAAGAAGAAGTGAAATGAGAGCATCTAAGGCTATGCAACACAGGGTGAATAAAACCAAAAATATTGAAATTCTCTATGAAACTGAAGTTTCTGAAGTATTAGGCGATAAGGTAGTTGAAGCTATCGAGGTTGTAAACAATAATACAGAAGAGAAAAGTCAAATTTCTATTTCCGGACTATTTATAGCAATAGGACATAAACCTAATACCGATATTTTCAAAGGTCAAGTTGATATGGATGACTTAGGATACATATTAACTAACGGTAAGTCAACAAAAACAAATAAACCAGGAGTGTTTGCCTCTGGGGATGTTCAGGATAAAGAATACAGACAAGCTGTTACTGCTGCAGGAACAGGATGTATGGCAGCTCTTGATGCAGAAAGATATATAGGTACTCTTTAATTCATTTTTTTAAATTGGAGAGTAAAATAGATTCTAGTTGAGACATTTTATGTTTTTTTTGCGTCCCATCTTTCATATATTTTAAAATAAATTCCTCTGTTTTAGTTTCTTCATCACCAATAATAATAACATACTTTATGTTTTTATTGTTAGCATATGATAATTGTTTTTTTAATTTATCATGCACAGGATAAAATTCTGATTTAATCCCTTTAGATCTTATCATTTTTAAAATCGAGTTACAAATTAAAGCGGTATGAGACCCAAAATTTGCAATTAATACCTCTAGACTACCGTTAACTTCTCTTGGAAACAATTTAAATTTATCTAAAACCATCATCAACCTTTCGAAACCTATTGAAATTCCAACACCGCTGAGATTCTTTTTTCCAAAACTTGCAGTTAAATTATCATATCTACCACCTCCACCTATAGACCCTACTTCTGGAAAACTTGAAACAACTAATTCAAATATTGTCCCAGTGTAATAGCTTAAGCCCCTTGCTAAAGACAAATCAAATTTTAAATCAATTGACTCTAAACCTCCAATCTTTTCAATGGTGTCGATAATAAAATTTAATTCTCTAAGCCCTTCTAAATTTATTTTAGAATCAACAAATGCCTCGTTAATTTTCTCTAACTTAAATTTATTCGTTCCATCAACTGACAAAAAATATTCAATTTTTTTAATTTTTTGTTTATCAAAGTTTTTATTCGTCAACTCATTTATGACTCCATCAATACTTATTTTATCTAGCTTATCTAAAATTAAAGTGAATTCATTGAATCTATTATCGAAGCCAAGTAATTTGGAAAACCCATACAATATTTTTCGATTGTTTATTCTTAGTGTGACACCATTAATACACAAATCTTGGATTATTTTGTCATAAAGCATACAAAGTTCAATCTCTTGCCAATTGGAAACAGTTCCAACAATATCCGCATCGCATTGTAAAAATTCTTGGAATCTTCCGTATTGTGGTCTGTCTGCTCTCCATACACTTTGAAGTTGATATCTCTTAAAAGGAAAAGTTAAATCATTTTGGTGCTGAACAACATATCTAGAAAAGGGAACAGTTAGGTCATATCTAAGAGCTTTTTCAGATATAGAATTAGCAAATTTAGAATATTTTTTCTCACCTAGTGATTCTAAATCTGCTTTCGATAGCTTTTCTCCATTTGATAATATTTTGAAGATTAATTTTTCACCGTCATCGCCATATTTTCCCGTCAAAACCTCTAATTTTTCCATTGAAGGAGTTTCAATAGGAAGAAATCCGAATATTTCAAAATTAGATTTGATTTTTTCTTTTACAAAATTTCTCAAATTAACTTCTTTGTGAGAGAAATCTCTGGTACCTTTTGGAATCGATGGCTTCATATTTATATTAAATACAAATATGCAAATTTTAGCAAGCTTAATACAATTATATTATATAATTGTTTGTTTAAATAGAATTAGGTTAGTTGCCTGGTTTTTTATTCGATTGAGCTGTAACTTCAAATGGGTATTTTACGATAACGTCTCTGTGAAACCTCAGAGTTGCTTCATAATTTCCAAGCCTTTTTATATTTCGTCCAGGGATACTAATATATTTCTTATCTAACTCTTTACCTTCTTTGGATAAGGCATCAGATAGGTCTTTGGAACTTATTGAACCAAACAGCTTGTTACCTTCTCCAACTTTTGCAGGTATTTTCAAATTAATTTTTAAAATTGAATCGGCAGCTTTTTGGGCCTCCTTGACAAGCTTTTGATCTTTTTTCAATCTTTGTTTTAAATTTTCAGCAAGAATTTTTTTAGCGGAATCTGTGGCTAATATAGCTTTACCATTAGGTATTAAAAAGTTTCTCCCAAAACCGTTTTTAACAGTAACTATATCGTCTTTAAAACCTAAATTATCAATATCTTCTTTTAAAATTAACTCCATAATTATTTTAACATATCTCCCACATAAGGCATTATTGCTATATGCCTAGCCCTTTTAATTGCTTTTGAAACCTTTCTTTGAAATTTCAGTGAAGTTCCCGTCAATCGTCTTGGTAATAACTTTCCTTGCTCATTAACAAAGTTGATCAGAAAATTAGGATCTTTATAATCAATATACTTTATACCTGATCTTTTAAATCTACAATATTTCTTTTTTGTAGTTGTAGAAATATTTAAAGGCGTTAAGTATCTTATTTCACCCTCCTTACGGCCTTTGTTTTGTTCTTCAATTGATGACATTATCTAGGATTTAATTTTTAACTTTTTAACTCTTTTCTTCGCCCACTCAACAGCAAACTTATCAAGTTTTACAGTAAGATAGCGCATTACTCTTTCATCCCTGCGAAATTCAACTTCTAGAGAATCTATTACACTAGGATCAACTGTAAACTCAAATAAATGATAAAAACCACTTTTTTTATTTTGAATAGGGTAAGCTAGTTTTTTTAAACCCCAGTTTTCTTTATTTATAAAATTTGCCTTTTTTTCGTTCAAGAATAATTCAAATTTTTTTACTGCTTCCTTTATCTGATCTTCAGATAAAACGGGATTTAGTATGAAAACAGTTTCATAGTGATTCATAAGCTAACTTTTGGTTTGTAAAAATAAGTTAAATTGTTACATTAGACAAAATATTATATCTCTTTTATATAATACAATTTCCACAACTAGATTGGATCTATGTCTATATTAAGTTTAATATTGTTGAATTTACCAATCGATTCAAATGATCCAACTGATTTAATTAGATGTTCTTTTATTTTCTTCCTGACAGCAGTATTAGGATATTTTATCAATATTTCTTTTATGTGCTCATTTTTAATTTTTGCTATATACGGATCAAATGGGCCATAAATTGGATAAACAAATCCATTGCTTAATGACTTGAAAAGCCAATTACTAGCTAATATGAGAGTTTCGATGTTTTTAGATTTCATAGTTAGTTTAATTAAACGATAATGAGGGGGGTAATTAAATTCTTTTCTTTCGTAAATTTCTTGATTGTAAAATCCGTCGTGGTCGTTTTTTTTGATTAAATCAAAAATTTTATTTTCAGATGAAAATGTTTGAATGATCACCTTACCTTGTATTCTTGTTCTACCCGCTCTACCTGCTACTTGAGTTAAAACTTGAAATGCTTTTTCATTGGCTCGAAAATTAGGAAAATATAAAATATTATCAGCATTTATAACTCCAACCAATCCAATATTTTTAAAATCCAACCCTTTGGTTATCATTTGGGTTCCAATTAAAATATCAATTTCATGATTATCTAATTTTTCAAAAATCCTGTCAACTGAAAATTTTCCTCTGGTAGTATCCCAATCCATTCTCGCAACTTTGGCTGAAGGGAAAAAAAAATTGATTTGTTCTTGGACTTGCTGAGTCCCATATCCTTTCATATCAATTTTCTCACTATCACAAAATAAACACCTTTTTTGATTTTTTTGATTAAATCCACAATAATGGCATTTCAAAGAATTACTGTATTGGTGGTAAGTCAAGGATACGTCACAGCTTTTACATTTTGGAATATGTCCACAAGTTGTACACTCTATAATGGGTGCATATCCTCTTCTGTTTTGAAATAACAGAATTTGGTGGCCTTTATCTAAATTTTTCTGTATTGCGTCATAAAGCTCGGGGGTCAACAACCCTTTCATTTTATCTGCTTTATGATAAATCTTCATGTCAACAAATTTTATTTCAGGCAACTTTGAAGTACCATACTTTTCAGAAAGTTTAATGTATCCATATTTATTATTTAAAGCATTAAATTTTGACTCCAATGAGGGTGTTGCCGACCCCAAAACCAATTTTGCATTATGTATTTTGGATAACTTAATTACAGAATCTCTCGCGTTATATCTAGGTGCAGGATTATTTTGCTTGAATGATGAATCGTGCTCTTCATCAACAATTACTAATCCGAGTTTTTGAAAAGGTAAAAAAATGGAAGACCTAGCACCAACAATAATTCTTGCCTTTTCTTTGTTTTTAATAACATTATTCCACACCTCAAATCTTTCCTCATTAGAAAATTTTGAGTGATAAACTGACAAATATTTACCAAAGATCTTTTTTAATCTACTAACCATCTGAATAGTTAACGATATTTCTGGCATCATAAGTAAAATTTGAAATCCCTTTTTTAAAAATGTATTTATCAAATGTGAATATACTTCAGTCTTACCAGATGATGTAACTCCTTCGAATAAAACAATTGAATTCTGTTTCCATATTTTCAAAATTTTTTCTTTAGCCAAAAGTTGAGGTTCAGATAACTTTAACAACTTGGTAATCCCACTGAAATTGACTTTAAATCTGTCTTCATGCACTATTTTTTCAGATAAAATATTTTGAGCTAACATTTTCTTTAAAATTGAACTATTTAATTTACATTTCTGCTTTAATAGAGTATATTTTACCCATTCATTTTCTGAATAATTTTCTAAGATATATTGAATTATCTTTCTTTTTCTTGGAGATTTCTTAAACTCCAAATTGTAACCATTTTTATTTTTTGATTCACTATACCTTTTATCTAGTTTTAGATATTTTACAAGTTTTGGCTTATATCTTTCCCTTACAGATTGTATCGAATTTACATAGCCTTTTTGAATGAGGTTATTCACTATTGAGAAAATATTTTTTTTGTTCAAAATAAGCCTCACTTCATCAATTTTAATTTTTTTTAAATCAAGTGCATCGAGAATTATAATCTCTTCATCAGAGATTTTTCTGTAATCTACCTTTTTACTCAAATTCTTTTCTAATAAAGTTTCACTTGTAAGTAAAAAACTGCTTGGCATAGAAGCCTTTAAAATTTGACCCATGGAACATTGGTAATAATTACTCATCCATTTCCAAAACAATATTTGATTTTCATCTACAACAGGTAAATCATCCTGAAATGCAAAAATTTCTTTCGGTTCATAGCTATCAGGGATATTTCTATGTTTATCAATTATTATACCAGTGAAGATTCTCTTACCTCCAAATGGAACCAAAACTCTAAAACCACTTTTTATAAGTTTAAATTCCTGTTTACTAATTCTATAAGTGTAAAAGTTTTTTAGTGGAAACGGTAACAGAACGTCAATGTAAAATGACATTACTCAGTTTTTTTTTCTTCATTTAAACTCCTAATAGTTGCATTCAGCTCAAATCCTAAAAGTAAAATTATTGAATTAATCCAGCTAAAAAGCATGAATATTAGTAAGGCACCAATTGAACCATATAATTGATTATAATTTGAAAAATTATCAATGTAGATTCCAAACAAATAAGTACTAAAGAAAAATAGCAAGGTAGTCATCAATGCTCCAGGTGAAAAAAACCCAGAAAATTTTCCTTGAATTGTTCCAAAATAATAAAGAGTAGTAATTGATATATATGCAAGTAGGACAAAGATTAAGTTCTGTAATAAAATTGCAAAATTAATTGATTCGGGTAAAAGCCTCTGGAATAATAACTCAAAGGAAACAAAGGAGATAACTGAAATCAAAAGTAGTAAAGCCAAAATTACACTTACACCGAGAGAATAAAAATATTGCTTAAAAATATTTCTAAATTCTTTAACATGATAAGAAACCTCAAAGCTAGTAAAAATTGAATTTACTCCATTTGCAGTTAAAACAACAGAAAGTAAAAAAACTGAAGATAACAAGCCAGCTCTCGGCTTGGATTTAATATCCTCAAATATTTTTTCAAAAAAAGTATGGGTGTCTTGAGGTAAAATAGTTTCGATGAAATTAAATAAAATAGCATCGAAATTATCAATACTAAAAAATTTTGGGATAAAAGGAATTAGATTTAACACAAATAAAATAAAAGGGAAAAGTGCCATGAAAAAACTAAAAGAGATAGACCCTGCTCTTGAGGTTAGTGTACCCCTGGTTAAACCTATAAAATATAATTCTAAGAGATCTAAAAATGAAAACCCGTTTAATCCAGGAATTTTTATATAGGAAAGGGATTTTTTTATTTTTTCTTTAAGTTCCTTAATCATTTATTTTTCTATAAAATTAAGGTATTTTAAACAAATTAATTTTTTGACTTTGTATTTTTACAAAATGAAGATCGAGTTAATATGTATTGAAAAAACCAAAAAAAATGAGTATAGGAATATAATTCAAGATTATTTAAATAGAATTAATAAAAAATTAAGCTTTAAGATTAAAGAAATATCATTTGTTAATCCAGGAAAATATGATAAAAAAAATATATTAAATAAGCAAGTAAATCTAATTCAAAGATATATTAATGAGAGGGATTATGTAGTTCTTCTTGATGAGAGGGGGAAAAGTTTTTCATCTATTGATTTTTCAAAATGGTTAAATTTTAAAATTTCGTCTCGAGATATAAAATGTTTAAAATTCGTAATTGGTGGTCCCTACGGTATCAATAAAAATATGAACTTAATTCATGAAGAAATAAGTTTTTCCAAAATGACTTTTTCTCATCAAATGATAAGAATTTTTTTTCTTGAGCAGATCTATAGAAGTTTAAAAATTATAAACAATGAACCATATCATTATGAATAGGAAATTTAAATTGATATTTGCTACTAAAAACAAAGGGAAATACAATGAAGTAAAGAAAATGATGCCCAAAAATGTCAGCCTCATGAGCTTAAATGATTTAAATTTTAATTTAGATATAGAGGAGACTGGTGAAACTTTAAAGGAAAATGCAAAAATTAAATCCGATTTTATTTTCAATAATTATAGAATTAATTGTTTTGCAGATGATACTGGGCTAGAAATAGATTCTCTTAATGGCATGCCAGGAGTTTATTCTGCTAGATTCGCAGGCAAAAATTGTAATACACAAGAAAACATAGAAAAAGTATGGGATTTGTTAACTGGACATAAAAACAAAAAAGCAAAATTTAAATCTGTATTTTCGTTAAATCTCAATGGGAAAACATTTTTTTTTGAAGGCAAAATTGACGGGGAAATTATATTTCAACGAATTGGAAAAAATGGTTTTGGATATGACTCAATATTTATTCCAAATGGATACACAAAAACTTTCGCAGAGTTGAATTTAATTGAAAAGAACGATATAAGTCATAGGTCGGAAGCTCTTAAAAAACTAATTATTTTTTTAGATAAACAAAAATATCTGTAATTTAATTTAAAGATTCGTTTTGGATTTTAAAAAACTTTTTTTTTACTTACTAGTATCTTTGTTGGCTTTTAATCTGGCTTGTGCACAGGACCAAATATCCCTATTGAAAGGTAAAATAAAAAATGATAGCACAGATGAATATATGTCGAGCGTTCATGTGCTCAACTTGAATTCTGTAGAAGGTGTTATTAGTGATCGTCAAGGTAATTTTGAAATTGCAGTAAAATCAAAAGATACACTTTATTTTTCTTATTTAGGATTTAAACCTTTAAAAGTTCCCGTTAGTAATGATATGATAAAACTAGGCGTACCAATTTTCAGACTTACTCAATTATCATTTGCGTTGGAGGAGGTAATAGTAAGGCCCTATTCTTTGACTGGATATTTGGATATAGACGTTAAAAAAGTTCCGCTTAATCCTGCAGGAAGATTTACAATACCTGGTCTTCCCCAATCAGGATATGAGGCTGGGAACAGAAATAAATCTTCAATTTCTAAAGCTATTGGATCATTATTTAATCCTGCTGACTTCTTATATAACCTTTTTGGAAAGAATCCGAAACAAATGAGAAAGTTAAAAAAAATGAGAGAAGATGATGAAATTAAAAATTTACTTTCAACTAAATTTGATAGAGAGGTTCTAATACAACTTTTAGGGGTAAACAGAGTAAATCTTGAAGAAATTTTAAGAAACTGTAACTATTCCAATACTTTTATTAGAGAAGCCAATGATTTGCAAATTTTAGAGGCTATAAGTGGTTGCTATGAAGAATACAAAATTCTTCAACTTTAGGTTCCCAGAAATTTATTTAGATTAAATAAATTAGATATTAAACTAATGATTTTATGATTAAACTTTATCTTTGCATTAATGAAAAATGCACTGATCAACTCATTAAATTCAATCTCACCAATTGATGGAAGGTATCGGAACCAAATTGAAAATCTCTCAAAATATTTTTCTGAAAAGGCCTTAATAAATTATAGGTTATTAGTTGAAATTGAATATTTTATATCTCTAGTTGAAATTCCTCTACCACAACTTGAAACCTTTCCAATAAAGAAAATTAAATATTTAAGAAAGATTTATGAAAAGTTTACTGATGAGGATGCATTAGAGGTAAAAAAAATTGAAATTGAAACTAATCATGATGTTAAAGCAATAGAATATTTTTTAAAAGATAAATTCGATCTAATTGGAATTTCAAAATTCAAAGAGTTTATTCATTTTGGCCTTACCTCCCAGGACATCAACAATACTAGTATACCTCTGTCAATTAAAAATGCAATTAAAGAGGAATATTTACCCAATATTAATGAACTGGTGTCAAGTCTTAAAAAGCTTTCAAATGAATCAAAAAAAATTTCCATGCTAGCCAGAACTCACGGACAGCCCGCTTCTCCCACAAAATTGGGAAAAGAAATAATGGTTTTTATTGAGAGGCTTGAAAATCAAGTTACAGTTCTAAGTTCAATACCTCATGCAGCCAAGTTTGGAGGTGCAACAGGAAATTATAATGCCCATGTGGTAAGTTATCCAAAAATTAATTGGAGAAAATTTAGTTCAACTTTTTTAGAAACTAAGTTTGGACTTAAACATTCTTTTCCAACAACACAAATTGAGCACTATGACTATTTTTCTTCTCAGTGTGACGCATTAAGAAGAATTAATAATATTTTAATCGACATGTGCAGAGATATTTGGTATTATATTTCTATGGATTATTTCAAGCAAAAGATAGTTAGAAATGAAATAGGATCTTCTGCTATGCCACATAAGATAAATCCAATAGATTTTGAAAATGCTGAGGGTAATCTGGGTTTAGCTAATTCTTTATTGATTCACCTATCACAAAAATTACCAATTTCAAGGCTACAAAGAGATTTGACAGATAGTACAACACTGAGAAATATTGGAGTACCTTTTGCGCATACTCTCATAGCATTAAAATCGTTAATCAAAGGTTTATCGAAATTGTTAATTAATAAAGATAAAATATCCAAAGATCTGGAGGAAAATTGGTCAGTTGTAGCTGAAGGAATACAAACTATGTTGAGAAAAGAAGGATACGCAGGTGCGTATGAAAAACTTAAGGACCTAACTAGAAAAAATAAAAAAATTGACCAAACTATAATTAACGAATTTATAAATTCACTCGAAATTAGTTCGGAGATTAAAAAAGATCTTAAAAAAATTACACCCTTTAATTATGTTGGAATTTAAATTTGGTATCTTTTTGTATGAAATTTTGTAATATGATAATATTTGAAGTTACGTTTAAACGTCTATTATATTTGTCAATTTTTTTTCTTCTATCAATAAAATGTTCTAAGAAGGATATTGACGACAATGAAATAAATATCGTTTCCGATGTGGATTCAGAATCTAGCGATTCTCCCGCAGAAATAACTATTTCAACAGAAATTAATGACTTTATTTGGAAAGGACTAAATCAATATTATTATTGGCAATCAGATGTATCTAGTCTAGCAGATTCAAAAGCTACAATGGAAAGTGAATATATTGCACTTTTAAATTCTCAACAAGACAGCAAGGAGTTTTTTGAGGATTTACTCCACCAAGATGACAGATTTAGTTGGATAGAAGAAGACTATGAAATATTGGAAAATCAACTTTCAGGAACAACCGCCTCCAATGGTATGAAATTTCAACTTTATGTAAGGGATGATGGAGAGAGTATAATTGGAGCAGTAACGTATGTATTACCTGATTCAGATGCTTTTAACAAAGGCATAGTGCGTGGTGATATTTTTAATAGTGTAAACGGTAATGTGTTGAACTTTAACAACTACATGTCACTGTTGTATGGAGAACAAACAAGCTATAGCGTTCAACTTGTAAATTATGATTCCGAAAATGATTTAGTAACTTCAAGGGATATAAGTGTAACACTAAATAAAGAAGAAAACTTTCAAGAAATCCCATTCCATCATGCTTCCATAATTGAACATGGTTCTAAAAAGATAGGATATTTAATGTATAATAAGTTTTTAGGAACCGTAGATAGTAACGGTGACGGGGAAGTAGATAGAGATTTTAATGAGGAATTGATTGATTTATTTGTTTATTTAAAGAGTCAAAATTTGGATGAGCTTGTCTTGGATTTGAGATACAATGGAGGAGGTTCGGTAAATACATGTACCTACTTAGCTAGTTTAATAACTGGTCAGTTCACAGGAACCATTTTTGCTAAACAAATATGGAATGAAAAAATAATGGCGTTTATTGAAGATAGAAACTCTAATGATGACCCATCAGACGATTTGAATTTCGACAATTATTTTACTGACACGAGACCAGACGGTAATCCACTTCCTAGCCTTGGTCTAAGTAGGTTATATGTTTTGACATCAAATAGAACTGCCTCCTCTAGTGAACTTCTCATTAATGGATTAACGCCACATATTGATATAATACAAATTGGAATCAAAACAGTTGGAAAAAATGTTGGATCAATTACATTATACGACTACACTGATAATGACCAACAAATTAAAAATCCAAAGCATAAATATGCGATGCAACCAATCGTTTTAAAAATTGCTAATAGTGAGAATTTTGCAGATTATAATTATGGGTTAGAACCTGATATAGAGTATAGGGAAAAGGCTTCAAACTTGGGCACCATTGGGAATAAAACTGAACCCCTATTATCTTTAGCACTAGATCATATTTCCGGCAGTAGTAAAAAGAAAGTTGAAGTTAAAGAATCTTTAATGCCCCTATTTGAACCTGGGATTGACAAATCTCAGCAAATGTATATTGATAGAATAAATCTTAAGTTATTGAAAGATTTTAAAATTCATAACTAATTCCGAATCGAAGATTCCTTCCTTTACTAGAATAATTTAAAATTTCAACATACTCTTTGTTAAATATATTATTAATCCAAAAATTAAATTTCATTTTATATTTAGAAAATGAGTACCTCATGTCCATTAAACCATATGAATTTAATATTTCTGTACCTCCCAGAGCTTCTCTTTTACCTCTATACCTATAGATAAAAGATAATTGTTTATTGCTTTTAAGATAATATGTAATTGATTCGTTAAAGGAGTGTTTTGGTAGTCTTTGTAGAGTTCCGCTTTTAAGTTCATTGAAGGTATAATTAAAATTGAAATCCATTTTATTAAAAAATTTTTTCGAATAATCAATTTCAACACCTCTAAAGGTTAAATCCAACGGAGAATTAATATATCCTCCCGCAAAAGTTGAAAAGTCATATTCATAAATAATCTTGGGATTCTCTTCTCTTTCAAAGAAAACTATTGATAAATTTCGTTTTTGGTTGTTAATTTCAATACCAATTTCCTTTGAAACACTTTCCTCTGGCAGTAATTCTTTATTTCCTGAATATGGATCATAAAGTTGATACAAACTTGGTGCAATAAATGCTGAATTTAAAGTTGCAAATATTTTAATGTTTTCTGATTCTTTAAAGTCAATATTGTAGGAGGGATTTAAACTGTATGTGAAAAATTTACCATAAGTCTGGTGATTATTAATTCTTCCTCCTAAACTGAAATTTAAATTTTTCCCGCTCAAATAAACTAGATTTGAATATAACCCTACTTGACTAACATTTGGAACACCGTCATAACCAGAATCTTGAAAAAGTAAGCCCTGAACTGAATAAATTTTATCTGAAATTTTGAATTTGTTTAGAATTTCTGCGCTTTTATTTATTGAATTGAAAGTCAACGGATAATTATCTCTGTATTCTCGACTGGTATTTTGAAAGCCAGCCGTAATAGATATTTCACCTTTGCTGTATTCATATTTAAATCTTGAACTGAGTGACTCCAAAAAGCTAAGTCCAATAAACTTTGCATCTTCAATTGGGAAGGAGTTGTCATAACCATTTTTTATTTGAGATTTGTTTAAAATGACATACCATTCGAAAGGCCCGTCATTATTAGATAAATTCAGATTAAAATTATATTTAGAAAAATTATCAATCTCTGAACCAGTTGATATAGCACTCATACCACTTGTATTCAGAGTTGACAAATTAAATCCCAACTTTAAAAAAGTGAAATCCTTATCAAATCCCAAATTTGAGGAAAAATAAGTCAGATTATCTAATTTTCTTTTGGCATCATTTTCTGTCCCAGTGAATAAATCAATACTTAACAACTTGCTTTTGCTACTTTTTTTTGTTGTAATGTTAATTACACCTGCTGATGCAGAACTCCCATATAATGAACTTGAAGCGCCTTTTAAAATCTCGATGGACTCAATTTGATTTATATTCAAAAAATTTATATCAAAATCATTATCAATTCGGGAAGGGTCTGAAATTCTTACTCCATCAATTAAAATAAGAACCTGGTTGTTATTGCTACCTCTAATCGCATATCTTAAGTTTTGACCAGTAATTGATGCATTTCCTAAAGTGATTATTCCAGCCTTGGTTGACAAAAGTTCAGAAATATTTCTTCCACCGAACTTTTTTAAATCTACACTATCAATTTTAATAATACTCCTTCCTGATTCTTTTCTCTTAATTGGTATTTGGCTTTCAATTAATGTTATTTCATTTAAATAAAACGTTTTTGTGTTTAATGAATCTTTTTTAATATCCAAATCCTGTGCTTTTAAATTATTGCTAATATAAAAGATGCACAAGAGTAAGATTTTTACTTTTGCTTTCATATGTGTACTAAACTAGCGCGTATATTTTTTTATCCCGAAAAAATCATACAGTCTATATTGGCAGGTCTCCTGGCTTGCTTTTTTCTATTCGCCTTCCCAAAAAAATCAGTGGCATTGAGTTTATAGAAAAAACCTAAAAAAGGTATTAGCATACAGTTGCGGGAACAGCATTGTCTTTAAATTCAATTTCCCTTTTAATCTTCTAAATATTAGAAAAACCAATCCATAAATTTAATTAAAATTTGAATTAATTAAGCGGTTATGAATTTAAATTTCTCTGCAACTTTATAGAATCTAAAAAGAATGAAAGAGTAAAATAAATCACCTAAAATTGTATTTATAAAAAAGGGTACAGCTAGGGTAAAACATGTAATTAATCCTTCAATATTTTTTGGGTAAGCTAGATACCAAACTCCAAGATTGGATAATACAAAAAAAACAAAAGATGATAAAAAAACTGTTTTTAAGTCTATTTTCTGGGATACAGATCCAATAAAGTATATTAAAACAAAACTTACATAGACGAAAATATTTATAAAACTTATTCCAATAAAAAGATCTGAAATAAACAGGGGAATGATTGGGAGGAACGCACCTAGTAATCTGTTGTTTATTTTTTTTGAAGAAAAAAGAGCAATGCCTGTTATTGGCGCAAAATTTGGGGGGTGAGGGACTAGTCTAGACAGAATTGCCAAAATAATGACACCTGCTATTACAATATTTCTATTTTTTTCTTTTATCAAATTTAAATTATTTGGTTAAGTACATTTTTCTTCTGGAATACAAGTTGTAAAAATCGTCGTCTTTTAGATTTCTTATAAAAAGAATGCTTTCTCCAGTACTTTTCATTTCAGGGCCTAGTTGTTTATTAACGTTTGGAAATTTATTAAATGAAAAAACAGGTTGTTTTATGGCATAACCTTCTAATTTAGGATTAAATTTAAAATCTTTTAATTTATTTTTTCTAAGCATAACTTTAGTTGCATAATTAACATAAGGTTCATTATATGCTTTTGCAATAAAAGGAACTGTTCGCGAAGCTCTTGGATTTGCCTCAATTACATATACTTTTTCATCTTTAATTGCAAACTGAATATTTATTAACCCAACTGTATCTAAGGCTTTTGCAATTTTTAACGTATGATCTTTAATTTGCTGGAGAACAAATTCACCAATATTAAAAACAGGAAGGATAGCATTTGAATCACCAGAATGAATGCCACATGGTTCAATGTGCTCCATGATACCAATTATGTGAACAGATTCTCCATCTGAAATTGCATCCGCTTCAGCTTCAATTGCTCCATCTAAATAATGATCAAGTAATAGTTTATTATTGGGTATCTTTCTTAAAAGATCCACTACATGAGCTTCTAACTCGTCTTTATTAATAACTATCTTCATCCCCTGTCCACCGAGGACATATGATGGTCTTACAAGAATAGGAAAGTTTAACTTTTCAGAGAGTGCAATTGCTTGTTCAGCATTTTCAGCTACACCAAAGTCAGGATATGGGATATTGTTGCTTTTTAACAAATTTGAAAAATTCCCCCTATCTTCGGCTAAATCCAGAGATTTAAAACTTGTCCCAATAATTTTGATTCCGTACCGGTCAAGTTTTTCCGCTAATTTGAGTGCAGTTTGACCTCCTAGTTGAACTATGACTCCTTCTGGTTTCTCATGTTGAATTATGTCAAAAATATGTTCCCAAAAAACTGGCTCAAAGTATAATTTATCTGCAATGTCAAAATCTGTAGATACTGTCTCTGGATTACAATTTATCATAATAGTTTCATAACCAGATTCTGATGCAGCTAAAACACCATGAACACAACAATAATCAAATTCAATACCCTGACCTATTCTATTTGGACCAGATCCTAAGACAATGATTTTCTTTTTGTTTGAAACTTTACTCTCATTGTCAACAAAAGGTTTTTTTTCAATAAGTTTCATTTCTGCTTCAAAAGTTGAATAATAATAAGGTGTTTTGGCCTGGAATTCTGCAGCACAAGTATCTACCAATTTGTAAACTCTATTTATATTCAATTTTTTCCTTAATTCATAAACTTCGCTTTCAACGCAACCAAGCATGTATGCAATTTGTCTGTCAGCGAAACCTTTTTGCTTAGCTTCAAGAAGTAAATCTTTTTGTAGATTTTTAATACTATAACTTGATACTTTTTGTTCTAAATCATTTAATTCTTCAAATTGTTTTAAAAACCACATATCAATTTTTGTTATTTCATGAATTTTTGACAAAGAGATTCCTGATTGAATAGCATCATAAATAACAAAAACTCTATCCCAACTTGCATTAGTAAGTTTATCAATTATTGTATTATAATCGTTATACCCCTTACCATCTGCTCCGAGGCCATTTCTTTTTATTTCTAGAGATTGAGTAGCCTTATGAAGAGCCTCTTGAAAAGAGCGCCCAATACCCATTACCTCACCTACTGATTTCATTTGCAATCCAAGAATTCTATCTGAGCCTTCAAACTTGTCAAAATTCCAACGTGGTATCTTGACTATTACATAATCAACAGAGGGCTCGAACAATGCAGATGTAGATTTTGTAATTTGATTGTCAACCTCGTCCAAAGTGTAACCTATTGCAAGTTTTGCTGCAATTTTAGCTATGGGATAGCCCGACGCTTTTGATGCTAATGCAGATGATCTAGAAACTCTTGGATTTATTTCAATTGCAATAATTTCTTCTTTTTCATCCGGACTAACTGCAAATTGAACATTACAACCCCCAGCAAAGTCACCAATATTTCTCATCATTTTTATTGCCATATCTCTCATCCTTTGAAATACTTCATCAGATAAAGTCATAGTTGGTGCGACTGTGATTGAGTCTCCTGTATGTATCCCCATTGGGTCCATATTTTCAATAGAGCAAATTATTACAACATTGTCGTTTTTATCTCTTAATAATTCTAATTCATACTCCTTCCATCCTAACAAAGCTTTATCAATTAGCACCTCATGAATTGGAGATGCTTCTAGTCCTCTTGTGAGTAATTCATCAAAATTTTCTGAACTATAAACAAACGAAGCTCCTGTTCCACCAAGGGTAAAAGAAGGTCTAATAACCAAAGGGAATCCAAAATTCTGAGCAATTTCCTTTCCCTTTAAAAAAGAATTTGCAGTTTCTGCTGGCGCTACTGGGATATCAATTTTTTTAAGTAATTCTTTAAATCTTTGCCTATCCTCTGTAACGTGAATAGCTTCAATATCTACTCCAATTATCTCAACATCAAAGTCATCCCAAATCCCCTTTTCATCCGCCTCTATACATAAATTTAATGCTGTTTGGCCGCCCATTGTCGGAAGGACAGCGTCTATATTGTTTTCTGACAAAATTTCAATAATTGATTTGGTATTTAAGGGCCTTAAAAAAATATGATCTGCCATGGTCGGATCAGTCATAATAGTGGCAGGATTCGAATTTATTAAATAGGTTTCAATTCCGTCTTCTCGAAGTGATCTTAAGGCTTGGCTTCCTGAATAATCAAACTCACAAGCTTGTCCAATTATTATTGGTCCTGAACCTATAATTAGAATTTTTTTTAAATCTTTTCTTTTAGGCATAGATAATTATAAAAATAAAAAAGGTGTAACTTTAATCAAAGTAACACCTCTATAATTTAAATTGAAATTTTTCACTTTTTATGCCTAGGTTCAGATGAAACAGATATTTTTTTTCTCCCTTTAGCTCTGCGGTTCGAAATGACTTTTCTTCCGTTTGCAGTTGACATTCTCTCCCTAAAACCGTGCTTATTTTTTCTTTTTCTTTTAGATGGTTGATAGGTTCTTTTCATTTATATTTAAGCATAAGGAATTTAAAAATCTTCCAAATATACAATAAGTTTTAGTTTGGACAATAACATTAAATTAATTAAAATTCTTTTCTTAATTTTAACACAAAATGGTTCCAAAAATTTTTAAAATATTAATGTCTTTGTTTCTAATTGGATTTAGTTTTTATCAATTTTACGAAAATTTTATTGGTAACGGAGTTTTCTATTTGTTTCTATCCTTATTCTTCATTCTTATATATTTTAAAAATGAATTTATTTTTTTTGCATTTTTAAAATTAAGAAAACAAGATTTTGATGGAACTAAAAAATGGTTGGACAGAATTAAAAGTCCTGAAAAAACACTTGTTAAAAAACAAATAGGATATTATCACTATCTCTATGGAATAATAGAATCACAAAAAAATCTGACTTTGGCTGAAAAATCGTTTCGTAAAGCTTTATCTTTTGGATTGTCAATGAGCACAGACCTGGCTATGGCAAAATTGAGTCTTGCAGGAATTTTAATCCAAAAGAGAAGAAAAAGAGAAGCGACAATTTTAATTGGTGAAGCAAAAAAGTCAGATAAGCACAATATGCTTGGAGAACAAATTAGGTTATTAAAAAACCAAATAAAAAAAATTTAACCTACTCTGAAGGAATTGAAATTGTATAAACCTTTCTTGATTTGTTGTTCAAATGATTTTCTAACAACCATGGATTGTGAATTTTAAGGGCTTTATACGTTAATCCAAATTTTTTCGAAAAATCAGAAATATTATTTATTGGGGTATTTATTTTTATTTTATCGTATTTGATTGGATTATACATATCTTCTTTTTTTATGTAAAAACCAAAACTTTCGGGAGATTCAATAATATTTTTTAACGCTATAATTCTAAAAATGTATCTTTTTGTTTCCTCTCCAAATAAAATATTTTCATAAGTTTTTTGTTTTTGATTTGTTATTTTGTTTTGAATTCCGTTTATCCCTCTATTATAAGCTGCTGCTGCAAGTATCCAATTACCAAACTTATCCCTAGCCTTTTTAAGATACTTACAAGCTAATCTTGTAGATAGATCTAAATTATATCTTTCATCAACATTACTGTTTATCTCTAATCCATATTCTTTGCCAGTTGTTTTCATAATCTGCCAGAACCCTTTAGCTCCACTTGGTGAAGTTACATTTTGAAAACCACTTTCAATTAAAGCTAAATATTTAAAATCAGTAGGCACTCCCTCGTCAATCAAAATTTTTTCAATTTGAGGGAAGTATTTATTTGCCCTTTTGATCATAAGAATTGTATTGGACTGCCAGTAGGTATTTACCAGCAACTCTCTATCCATTCTTTCAAATAAATCTTGGTCATTTAGATTGATTTCCTCTCCAGCAAATGAAACTTTTTTTGGAATTGAAATAGAATATATTTTATAATTTGACTCATTCCCGTTAGTTAAAAATCTAGTTTTTGAAATTCCAAATGAAATTAGAAACAAAAAAAATAAAATAGCTGGTAAGGAAATATTGTTTAATAATTTCAGTTTTGTAAAAAAAATTTTTTTCATATATCACTTCAAAATTTTCCATTTATATCTATTTAAAGTTAAATTAATAAAGGCTAATATCACTATATTTGCATGCAAAAACTGAAAAAAATTAAAAAGTTTTTCCTCTTACTCATATTTCTAAATATAAAATTAGCCTATGGACAATCTGCTAATGCAGTCTTTATCGACTCTGATATAAAAGTTGACGGCATACCTGATGAAACTGAATGGAATAAAGCAAAATTTAACTCCGAGTTTTGGCAATATTTCCCCCTTGACTCAATCAAAGCTCCAGATCAAACAAAATTTAAGGTTTTGTACAATAACGAAAATTTATATGTGCTTATTATTTCTGATTTTGGGGATGAAGACTACGTAGTTTCATCTCTTAAGAGGGATTGGAGTTCCAGAAACAATGATTCAATGACATTAGTTCTAGATACGTTTAATGATGCAACGAATGCTTTTCTTTTTGGAATTTCAGCAGAAGGAGTTAGAAGAGAAGGTTTAATCTCTAATGGAGGAAACAGGAGCAGTAGCAGTAGAGGTGGAGGTGATTACACTTTTTCCTGGGATGTTAAATGGGAAGGTGAAATTAAAAAAAATAAAAATTCCCTAACAGCTGAATTTAAAATCCCTCTGGCAAGCTTAAGATTTGACAATAAATCAAAAAAATGGAGAATAAATATTTATAAAACTGATGTTGGAAAAAATAAAAGATCCACTTGGTCCAGAATACCAAGAAATTTAAGTATAGCAGGATTGGCCTTCATGGGTGACCTTTACTTTGAAAAACCTCTTGTAAATTCAAGATCACCTATTTTTTTTATTCCTTATATAAGTGGAACACAAGGAAAAAATTTTGAAGAAAAAAAATTGGTTTCATTTTTCGATGCAGGACTTGATACAAAATTTAGTGTTGGCAGCGGCATGATTTTAGATTTGACTCTCAATCCAGACTTTTCACAAGTAGAAGTCGATGATCAAATAATAAACCTAAGTAGATTTGAAGTTCGCCTTCCCGAGAAAAGGCAATTTTTTCTTCAAAACAGTGACCTTTTTTCAAGTTTTGGAAGCAGCTACAATGCTCAACCATTTTTTTCTAGGAGAATTGGCGTGGCTAAGGATTTAAACGGGAATACCATACAAAATAGGATAATTGTTGGCGCTAGACTTAGTGGAAAAATAAATAAAAATTTAAGACTGGGGATTTTGAATATGGTCACAGATAGTGATCCTAAAAATAAGATTTCTTCTAACAACAATAGTGTTATTGCACTTCAGCAAAAAATGTTTTCAAGATCTTTTTTAGGTGCATTTTTTGTAAACAGAGAAAAAATTGGTGAAGAAGAATTTATTAATGACCAAGAAGATTATAACCGCGTCATTGGTATAGACTACAACTTACAATCTAAAGACAACAAATGGGTAGGGAAAATTTGGTATCATAAGTCTTTCCAGACAAACAACGATGAAAATAATTTTTCAAACGGATTCAGACTAATTTATAACTCAAGAAAAAATAATTTTAGATTATTTACAGGACAAAAAAGTGAAGATTTTAGTTCGGATTTAGGCTTTATTCAAAGAACTGGAGTGAAATCTCACTTTATCAATTACGGCCACAGACTTTGGATTGATTCAAAAAAAATTAGATCTATTGAGTTTAGTCAACAACTTTATTTTGTGAACAAACCTGATTTGTCAAATCTCGTGACCGACAGAAATTATGAGACTAAAAGCGAGATTTCATTTACTAACCAGTCTAGGTTTGAAATATCATATAATCGGAGATATACATTCCTTTTAGAAAATTTCAATCCTATAGGGGGCGATAATAGCATACCTCTTCCCTCTAGTAGTGGGTTTTATTATAATGATGTTGAAATGAAATTCACATCAAATTATTCAAAAGACTTTTATTTTAATTTACAATCCACGTTTGGAGAATTTTATTCTGGGAATAGGGTTTCATTCAATTCTGAATTTACAATTAGGGTTCAACCAAAATTTAATAGTAGCGTAAAAATCAGATATGATGACATATACTTCCCTTCAGAGTACACTTATGGAAAATTATTTTTGATTGGACCGAAATTTGAATACACATTTAACAAGAAACTTTTTTGGAACACATTTATTCAATACAGTTCTAGATCTGACAATTTAGGAGTAAATTCGAGATTACAATGGAGGTTTGCTCCTCTTTCAGATTTATATTTAGTTTACAATGATAATTACTATACTTATGATAATTTAGTACCAAGAATTAGAAGTTTAACTTTTAAATTAACTTATTGGCTTAATATTTAATAATGAAATCTTACATAAAATATCTATGTTTATTGCTTTTTTTTAATTGCACTAACGACTCAGTCAAAAATCTTAACATTTCTGGGAGAGTAAAAGGGCTAAGAAAGGGTAAATTGTATTTGCAAAAGTATATAAATGATACAACATTAATTAATATTGATTCTTTAAAAATTGAAGGTATTGAAACTTTTGAATTTAATGATAGCTTAAGTGAAGCACAATTTTATTTTCTCACATTAAAAAAAGATGAAACTGATACCACTTTACAAAAAATTCCTTTTTTTGCAGAAAAGGGTAAAATTAAAATTAACACAAGATTAAATACATTTTTAAGCAGTGCTAAAGTTGATGGGTCAGAAAACCAAATACTCTGGGATGAGTATTTAATGATTATGAGGAAATTTAATAATCAAAATATTGAACTAGTTAAAGATTATTTAGAAAAAAAGGGTGAATTTGATTCTAAACAAAGGGATGATATATTTGAAAAAAAGAATAATTTGATAAAAAGAAAAAAAGTACTTTTTTCTTTAAATTTTGCTATGAATAATTCAGATAAAGAAATATCCGCTTATATAGGGCTCTATGAATTAAACAATATTTCAAAAAAATATTTAGATAGCCTATATTCTAAATTAAATAAAGAAGTTAAAAGTTCATTTTATGGAAAAAAACTTAAAAAGAAACTAGATGGTTTGATTTAGAATTTAATTACAAAAATCCTCAGTTTCGGTTTTCAATATAAACCTTCACTCTTTTAAATATAATTTTAAACCACTCAGTATAAATGTTTTGATTTTTATCTAAGTCTAGCTCCAAAAAAGACAGATCAACCCATTTCCAGTCTTCAACCTCTTTAGTGTTGATATTGGGATTGAAATCAGTAAACCCTACCAAAACATGATCAAACTCATGTTCAATAAGACCATTTTTGAGATTAGCCTTATATATAAAACTGAATGCTTCCTTCAAATCGACATTCAATCCCATTTCTTCATTAAGACGTCTTTTAGCAGCATCTAAAGTACTTTCTCCATCCCTTTGATGACTACAGCACGTATTAGTCCATAACCCTGGAGAATGATATTTTTTACTAGATCTTTTTTGCATGAGTAGCAATTTGGATGAATTAAAAATAAAAACTGAAAATGCTCTATGCAAAACACCTTTTCTGTGAGCCTCCAATTTGGGCATCAGCCCTAATTGAAAATCATCTTTATCAACTAGAACAACTTTCTCTTCACTCATATAATAAAACTACAAACTATTGAAATAATTATTTAAATTGTCACAAATTAAAATTACGAATTGAAAATTATATTAAATAAAAAAAAGGCTAGGAACTATTTCCTAGCCTTTACTAGATTTATAATGAGATATTAATTACTTACCAGTAAACTCAACTCTTCTACTATTAGCACGACCAATTGAGGTAGAATTGTCTCCTTTAGGTTTTGTTTCACCATAGGCTTCAACTTCTAATCTAGAGGAATCTACACCTAACTCAATTAATTTGGCTTTTACTGATTCAGCTCTTTTTTTAGAGAGAGTCATATTATACGAAGAACCTCCGTCTTCAGACGCATGCCCTTGTATTAGAACTACACCATCAGGATTTGCCATCAATATTGATTTTACCTCTTCTAGTGCGTTCATAACCTTAGAACCCATGAGTTTATAACCATCTGCTGGGAAAAGTATATTGATTCCAGCGGTATTTAAGGCGCTAAGAACTTCCTCTTTGACCTCTGGGCAACCATCATCACTGGTTCCAGCCTCGTTGGGACATTTGTCATATTTGTCCGCAATGCCATCGCCATCTGAATCTGGACAACCCTTCGTAGATTCAGTACCTGCATCATTTGGACACTCATCATCACTATCTTTAATTCCATCTCCATCACTGTCAGGACAACCCCCTAATTCTTTAACTCCCGGTGTGTCTGGACAATCGTCATCTTTATCGACAACACCATCTCCGTCTGAATCAGGACATCCATTGTTTTCGACAGAGCCTGCTTCTTCTGGACAATCATCTTCACCATCTTGAATTCCGTCGCCGTCGGTATCTGGACAGCCTTCAAATTCTTTTAATCCAGGAACATCTGGACACTTATCTTTTTTATCACTAACTCCATCTTTGTCGCTGTCACCACTTCCAAATCCGTAACTAACACCAAGAGAAATCAAACTATAACTTACTTCAGGATTTTCAGTTATTTTAGCCATTTGAATTTCTGCAAAGGCTCCAAAGTTGTCTCCCAGGGCTAAATCAAACCCAACAGCACCAAAATTTGAATAATCGGTAAATTTTGAAAAACTGTCCGTTCCATCCTTAAGAGATGTGGTTCCATAAACTCCTGCTTTCAGGTAAGGACTAAAAGACTTATCGGTTGAAAATCCATATTTTAGGCCAACGTGAGTACTGTAAAAATCGAAATCTTTCCCCCCGGAGGCATCATTTTTAATTTTTCCAAGAGATAATTGTCCACCTACTGACAATCCTCCAAATATTCTTCTGTAAAGCATCAAAGATGGGGCTCCAACAGAACCACTTAAATCGTTAGAAGAAACTGTTGATCCTCTTGTAATTATGTCATCTGATATAGATGGCACAGTTAGACCAAGGCTTATTTGCCATGGGTTAGAGGCAGTTTGAGCAAAAACTCCTGCAGTAGTTAGGAGCAAAGTTGCAATAAGTATTTTATGTAATTTCATATTCTATAATTTGTTAACAAACTTAGCTTCTATATTGTATTAATAAGAAAAACTGTCGTAAATATACAATATTTGAACAATTTCTCAAAATGATTTTTTTAATTGAAATGATATAAATTACACTATTTTAAAACACTAAACGATGTTGATTATTTTTTAAATTAAATCAAAAACAATTGTTGGGTTTTTTATATATATTTTTCCGATAAAAGGGCTTTTGGTAAGAATTTTTTCCAAATAAAAACCACAAGAGTATAGGAGTTATAAAAAGTGACCCAGGGAGGATTCGAACCCCCAACCCTCAGAGCCGAAATCTGATATTCTATCCAGTTGAACTACTGGGCCTCTTTTTAAAATAAAATTAATTAAAAATACTTTTGTGTTTTACTTAGATAGTTTCTGCCGTACAATATTTGAAATTGTCTTTCCATCTGCTTTCCCCTCCGTTTTGCTTACAACCTCTTTAATAACTTTACCTATGTCCTTTAAACCGTTTGCCTTAATATCTTCTATAACTTTTGAAACAACAATATTAATTTCCTGATTTGTTAATTGCTTTGGTAAGAATTTAGATATATAGTTTGCTTGAGCCTGTTCAATTCTTGCCAAATCTAAACGATTCTGATTCGTAAAAATAGTTGCACTTTCTTTTCTTTGCTTAACAAGCTTTTGTAGAATTTTCATCTCTTCTTTTTCGGTTATTTCATTTTTCAATGAATTGGCTGTTTCGTGAAGTGTTATTAAAGACTTAATAGCTCTTAATGAATCTAATTTTAACTTATCCTTTGACAGCATACATATCTTAAGTTCCCTGTTGACTTTTTTTATTAAAGACATACTTAACCGTTTAATCTACGTTATCGTGAAGAAACGAGTTATTAGATCTTAATTGAACCTCGTCATTTTTATCTTTGTCCAACGTAAGAGATGATTTTTTTTCATTTTGAATTTTTGGGTCAATATCATATCCTAGCCTCTTGTATGCTGGTTCTTTGTCCATTTCACTTAGTCTTTTTGAATTGTTTTTAAATGAATAATTATACTTTTTTAATTCTTCTTTTCTTATATTATTTGATGCATTTACGATCTCTTTAATTGAACTGTCAAAAGGACTTTCTGGTTTAGGGTCAACTTTAATTTTTTCTTCTTTTTGATTTGTGAAGTCAATTTTTTTTAGCTGCATTTTTAATTCATCATCATCAATATTTTCATGAACAGGTAGGTTTTCATCAACACTATTTGAATTGATTTTTTTTTCTTTATTGAAATTTATATTATTTATCTCTTCCTCAGTAGTAGAGCTTTGAACTTCTTTAGCTTCTGAATTGTTATCATTGTGATTGAAGTCAAATTTAATTTGAGATGGATCCATGTCATCTATGTGCTCAAAATCGAAAACTTCAATTGAGTCACTAAACTCATTTTTTTCAGAAGATTGAACCTCGTTGACCTTTTCCTCTTCAAAATAAAATGGAACCTCTTTTGATGTTATTTCAATATCCTTAATATTTTCATTAGTTTTAATTAAGTTACTTTCAACAAATTGATCACTTTCTTTTTTTATTTCATTAATATTTGACTTTTCTTTAAAATCTAACTCCTGATCTCCATAGGGTATTTCACTAACTTTCTCATGATCATCTAACTTTTCGTTGGAATTGAATAATTCTTCATTGTGAACCTCAGTTTTGGTATCACTCAAATCCTGAATAAAAGACTGTTCTTCTTCAAGTGTATGAATAATTTTTTTAGCTTCTGTGTTTACGATTTCATCTTGCTGTTCAGAGTTGAATCCAGTAGCTATAATCGTTACTGAAACACCTTGTTTAAGGTTTTTATCCTCGCCTATACCCATTATAATATTTGTATTATTTCCAGCCTCGGTTTGGATAAAATCATTTATTTCACCAATTTCATCAATTGTAATTTCATCTTCTCCAGAAACAATGAGCAACAAAACATTTTTACATCCTTTAATCTTATTATCGTTTAATAAAGGGGAGTCAAGAGCCTTAACAACTGATTCTTCTGCTCTATTTGATCCATTTGCAACAGCGGAGCCCATTATTGCGGTTCCACTATTGCTAAGAACTGTTTTAGCATCTTTTAAGTCAATATTCTGTCTATAATGATGAGTAATAACTTCTGCAATTCCTCTTGCTGCCGTAGATAAAACTTCGTCCGCTTTAGAAAATCCAGCTTTAAAACCAAGATTCCCGTATACCTCTCTTAGCTTATTATTATTTATTACAATTAACGAATCTACATTTTCTCTTAATATTTCAATCCCAATTTGAGCTTGATCAGACCTCATTCTTCCTTCAAATTGAAAAGGAATTGTGACAATGCCAACTGTTAAAATGTCAAGCTGTTTTGACATTTGAGCAATTATTGGTGCTGCTCCGGTTCCAGTGCCTCCTCCCATTCCAGCTGTTATAAAAACCATTTTAGTCTGGTTGCTTAAAAGTAATTTTATCTCTTCCTCACTTTCTTTAGCAGCTAAACTCCCGATTTCTGGGTTGGCGCCAGCACCTAAACCTTCAGTAAGAGAGGCACCTAACTGAATTTTAATAGGGACAGGGCTTTTTTCTAAGGCCTGGGAATCTGTATTACAAACAACAAAATCCACCCCAGAAATTCCCTGTTTGAACATGTAATTGATAGCATTTCCTCCACCTCCACCAACTCCAATTACTTTGATTACGTTACTCTTATTCTTGGGTAGATCAAAGTTAAAACCTTCTTCAATATTTTCTTTTAATTCATCCATGATTTGTAACTTAAGCTTTATCTAAAAATTCTTTAAATTTTTCCGTCCATCGCTCAAAAATAGTACTCCTTTGTACACTTTCAAGTTTTGTTTGATCAATATCTTTAGCTCCTTCAAGATCTTCATTTATAATATTTTCACCTACAGGTTCGTTAGTGTCAAAATTCTCTTTTAATGCTGTCATTAGAAGTCCTACTGCTGTAGAAAAAACAGGACTTGTTTGATTTTCATCAGAATCTCCAGCAAGATGTTCATTGGGATATCCAATTCTTGTATCCATACCTGTTATATACTCAACTAGCTGTTTCAAGTGTTTTAACTGACTACCTCCACCAGTAATTACTATGCCAGCAATTAATTTCTTTTTTTGATCCTCATGTCCATAGTTTTTGATTTCTAAAAAAACTTGTTCTATTATTTCTACAATTCTTGCATTAATAATTTTGGATAACGTTTTTAACGAAATCTCTTTCGGCTCGTGTCCCCTGAGCCCAGGTATGGAAACAATTTCAGTTTCTTTATTTTCTCCAGGCCATGCTGAACCGAATTTAATCTTTAACAATTCAGCCTGCTTCTGAATTATTGAACAGCCCTCTTTTATGTCGTCAGTGATAACGTTTCCACCAAATGGAATTACAGATGTATGTCTGATGATCCCGTCTTTAAAAATTGCAAGATCAGTAGTGCCTCCTCCTATATCAACTAGAGCTACCCCTGCTTCCTTTTCTTCTTCACTCAAAACCGCATCGGAAGATGCTATTGGTTCAAGAGTGATTTTTTCCATCTTTAAATCCGCACTTTTTATGCACCTGCCAATGTTCTTTATAGAGGAAACTTGACCCACAACAACATGAAAATTAGCCTCTAGACGACCTCCATACATCCCTATTGGCTCCTTAATTTCTGCCTGACCGTCAACTTTGAACTCTTGAGGTAATACGTGAATTATTTCTTCACCTGGCAACATTACAAGTTTATATACTTGGTTAATTAATTTTTCAACGTCATTTTCGTCTATAACCTCTTCCGGATTTTTTCTCGTTATATAGTCACTGTGCTGAATACTTCTAATGTGTTGTCCAGCAATTCCAACTACAACATTTCTTATTTCTATGGAAGATTTCAATTCTGCCTCCTTAATTGCTTCCTGAATAGACTGTATTGTTTGGGTGATGTTGTTTACAACACCCCTATGAACACCTAAGCTTTTTGATTTACCTATTCCAATAATTTTAACTTTATTAAATTTATTTTTTTGACCTACCATGGCAACAATTTTAGTTGTTCCAATATCTAAGCCAACCGCAAATTGTTTACTTTCCATTTTGTCCATAATCTAAAACTATTTGTTTATCAAATACTAAGTTTACATTCTGAATTTTTACAGAATCTAAGCCTCCTAAATAACTGTATAAATATTTTAATTTTTTTAACTTATGCCTGTATTTAGTGTTTTTCCCCCACAAAATTTTGAATGGAAACGAACGAACACCCAGTACATAATTATCATTTATTACTCTCATATCAATTATTTCAAATTTAGTCAGTGAATCAATTTTAATTAGTTCAATAAAATTTATTAAATCTGTTATATTGCTATTTAACTTTCCGTAGAATATTGGTACTCTAGCAGAATATTTCTTTGATAAGGGAACTCTGTATCCATATTTGTCAATATAAAATTGTTCATGATTATTAATTACTCTGATAACTGGACTGCGTTCCTCTAATTTGACCTTTAAAATTCCCTGAGGGGTTCTAAATACATCTGCGTTAGCTATCATTGGATTTGAGATAAGTAAATCTTCAAGTACATTCAAATCTAGTGTATCTTTTACTAAGTAAAACGTGCTGTCCTCGCTTTGTATTAACAATTTATTAACCATTTGAGAATCTAAAAACTTACCGTTTTCGTGTTTAAAATCAATGTCAACTTTTAATTTTTTTTTATTAGTATTCCTTTTTTGTGAAAAAAATAGAAGAAAAATTAGAATTGACAATATTGAAAAAAAATAAGCTATCTTAAGTTTCATAATTCAATTAATTTGTTTTTCATTTTTTTAATTTCAAAACCTATGTCACCAGCACCCAAAGTAACTTTTACTTTCTCAGGGACGTTTTTTATTACTGATAATAATTTCTCTTTTTTAACTAATTCGACATTATTTTTTGATTTTATTTTTCTTTTTAGCACTGAAGATTCAATTCCATCAATAGGCAACTCTCTTGCAGGATAGATTGGTAATAAAATAATCCGATCAAACTTGCTCAAAGCATATGCAAATTGATTCATAAAATCTTTAGTTCTAGAATAAAGATGTGGTTGAAAAATTACACATAATTTATATTTCGGATATAGATTTTTTATAGCTTTCCAAACGGCAATTATTTCATTTGGATGATGAGCATAATCGTCAATTAAAATATGTTTTTTTGAATTTAAAATGAGTTGAAATCTTCTCTCAACACCCTGATAATTTGAAAGAGCTTTACATAACTCAGTCTCATTAATTCCAGCTTGACTTGAAATAGCAAAAGCTCCAACCGCATTTAACAAGTTATGAAGCCCTAGATCACTAAAAAATAAAGATTTATAGGTGCTTGATGGAGTAATTAAATCAAAAACATATCCTGTTTCTGAAAACTTGATATTACAGGCATAATAGTCGGATTTTGTATTTAAACTATATGAAATTCCATTGATCCCAAGGTCATTTGATACTATGACCTTGTCTTTAATTTTGCCAATAAATTCCTTAAAAGATCTTTTAACTCCTTTAAAACTCCCATATATATCCAAATGATCAGAATCAATGGAAGTGACACATCCTATCATTGGATTTAGATTTAAAAATGATCTATCATATTCATCTGCTTCTACAATAGCGAATTCATTACCATTAATTACAATATTAGATTCAAATTCATTTAAAACTCCTCCTACGAACGCTGTAAAAGATTGTCCAGTTTGATAAAAAAGATGAGTAACGATTGCAGCAGTCGTTGTTTTTCCGTGTGTTCCTGCAATAGCAATCGTTTTAAATTTACTAGTTATTTTTCCAAGAATTTGTGATCTTTTATAAATTGTGTTTCCTTGATTTTTAAAAAATACTAATTGCTTGTGTTCTTTTGAGATTGCAGGAGTATAGACCACAATTACATTTTTTTTTCTGAATTGTAAAGGGATATTTTCCATATCATCTTTATAAACAATTTTTATACCTCTTTTTTCAAGTTTTTTTGTTATGTTGGATTTTGTTAAATCATATCCTCCAACTTTAAAATTATTGGTTACTAAATATTTAGCTATTGAAGACATACCAATCCCACCTATCCCAATAAAGTAATATGCAGCTCTTCTAACCACCTGTTAAAATTTTATTTATTTGTAATACTATCTCTTGAGTTGCGTTAGGCCTAGCAAGTTTACTTATCGCATTAGATAATTTTTTCCTCATTTCCTTTGAAATCAGAAGCTCTTTAAGATATGGCAAAAGTTCGTTATTTAAATTTTTTTCTTCAACCAAAATGGCCGCTTTCCTATCGAATAAATATTTGGCATTGTGATATTGATGATTTTCTGAAACGTTTGGAGAAGGAATCAAAATTGATGGTTTACCAACTACACACAATTCAGAAATTGTTAATGCCCCTGCTCTTGAAATAACAATATCAGATTTATGATAGAAATTCTCAATTTTTTCTAAGAAGGGATAAATTTTAATGTATTTACTTTCAAAACTTTTGTACATTTTAAAATAATTTTTCCCACACTGCCAGATCAAGCTTATTTTATTTTTTTTAAAGAAAAAAATATTATTAGAAATCACCTCATTTATTTTTTCCGATCCTAAACTCCCCCCTAGGACAAGGATGTTTATACCATTTCTATCACATGAATTAAATCTGTCATTTTTTATTGATTCAATTTTTGAATTAATTAAAGATTTTCTGACTGGATTTCCAGTTAGAATAATCTTTTTTTCAGGGAAAAATGCTTCCATATTTTCATAAGAAACTGATATAATTGTTGCTAAACGTGAAAGTATTTTATTACTAACACCTGGTAAATAATTTTGTTCTTGAATAATTATTTTTGTACTAAAAATTGATCCAACAACCAAAATTGGGAGACTAGCATATCCACCAGTTCCAATCATTATATCTGGTCGAAACTTAAACCATATAAAAAGTGCCTGAAACATACTTAAAAAGATTTTAAATGGTAGAAAAAAGTTCTTGCGCCAACTTTTTCTATTAAAACCTGAGATCCACAAGCCTTTTATTTTGTATCCTGCTTTAGGAATTTTATTCATTTCCATGTTGCCATATGCACCAACAAATAATATTTGATAAGATGGATTGCTTTTTTTTAAATGATTTGCAATCGCAATTCCAGGAAATATATGACCTCCAGTACCTCCTCCAGATATTATTATTTTATTATTCTTCACCGATTATTAATATTGGATTTGAAATTGATTTATCGAGTTTCATTTTTTCTTTGTTAAATCTTTCTTCACTCACACTTAAAATTATGCCAAAAGCAATGCATGTTACCCAAGCAGCAGAGCCACCGCTACTTAGAAGTGGTAAAGTTTGTCCAGTTACAGGAAAGATATTAAGTGCAACACCGATATTGATGAACGCTTGAATAATTATTGGGAGCCCAACACCAATAACCAATAATTTAGCATAGACTGATTTAGCATGATGAAGAATAACTGTTATCCTAAAGAGGATTAACAAATAAATTAAGATTACCATTATCCCTCCAATTAGCCCGTATTCTTCTACAATGATTGCATAAATAAAGTCAGAGCTGCTTTGAGGTAGGAAGTTTTTCATCACACTCTTACCTACTCCTAGACCAGTTATACCTCCAGTTGCAACTGCTATTTTTGCTCTTTCAATTTGATAATTACCATCTTTACTTAACGAAGGGTCGAAGTAATTTTCAACTCTATTTATCCAAGTAGTAAATCTATCTGGGGCTTTTTCAGGGTATTGAGATCCCAAAAAAATAAATATTGAAAATAAAATAAAACCAAATAAAAATATATTGAACAGATATTTTAAAGGATAACATCCATAAATTAAAAGTAAAAAAACAGAGAACAGAACGATCAAAGCCGTTGATAAATTGGTAGGGAAAATTAACAAAAAGACCAAAAAAATTGGTAGCCAAAGAGAAATCAATGAATTTCTAAACTCCAGTTTCTTTTCTTTTATTTTATCAAGATAGTAAGCTATATAAATCATTAAAATCAATGACGCCAAAGAAGATGTTTGAAAGCTTATGCCCACTAGAGGAATTTTTATCCATCTGCTAGCATTTACTCCCTCTACCGTTCCCCCTTGAGATATTGTGTAAAGAAGCATTAAAATAACAACTGGTAAAAGCAAAATTGATATTCCTTTGAAGTAATAAAAAGGTATTTTGTGAACACTAAGAATTAACAGAAAACCCGTTATCAATATAAATATGTGTTTTAATAAATACTGCCAAGGAGATCCGATCCCAATAACATAACTTAAGTTAGAACTAGCGCTAAATGTTGGAAAAAAAGAAAAAAGAGCCAGTAATGCTATAAGTGCCCACAAAACTTTATCACCTTTAAGCAAACTGGTTTTCATTAATTCAAAGATTTCTTACTGCTTTTTTAAATTGGTTCCCTCGGTCCTCAAAATTTTTGAAAAGATCAAAACTTGAGCATGCTGGTGACAACAGAACATATTCTTTTTTATTTGCCAACTTGTGAGCAATTTTTACAGCCTCTGACATAGACCGGGTCTCAACCAACACATCAACAACCGGAGAAAAAGATTCGATGATTTTTTCATTATCTAACCCTATACAAACAATTGATTTGACCTTCTCTCTTACCAAAGGGAGTAATTCCTTATAATCATTTCCTTTATCAATTCCACCAGCAATCCAAATAGTTTGACCTTCCATGCTCTCTAGCGCATAAAAAGTTGCATTGACATTTGTTGCCTTTGAGTCATTTATATAGGTTATATTTTGAATTTTTAGAACCTCTTCAAGTCTGTGTTCAACATTTGAAAAGCTTATTAGACTGTCTCTTATACATTTGTTAGAAACATTTAAAAGTCTAGCTACTGAAACAGCAGCCATGGCATTTAAAAGATTATGTCTCCCTTTAAGGGAAAAGTTTGAAGTATTATACATATTTATATTTTTTTTTTCTTTAACAATAATTGATTTATTTATAATCGTAGTGGTTAAATTTCCCTTTGGAGAGTTATATCCGTATGGGAATAAAGTCGCTTTTTTACTATATTTTTTAACAGCTTTTTTTAAAACCTTATTATCAGAATTAAAAATCAAAAATTGATTTTTACTTTGGTTTACAGTTATTTTTAGCTTTGATTTAATGTATTCGTCAAAATTATAATTATACCTGTCTAAGTGGTCTGGCGAAATATTAGTAATAACTGAAATGTCAGGGGTAAAACCTATAATATTATCTAATTGGAAACTGCTAATTTCAAGAACGTAAACTTGGTAATTATTCTCAGCTATACATTCTGAAAAACTTTTGCCAATATTACCCGCTAAACCTACATTAGATCCTGAATTTTTTAAAATATTATAAATCATTGTTGCAGTTGTTGTCTTTCCATTACTTCCTGTAACTCCAATAATTTTTGAATTGGTTTGTGAAAACCCAAACTCAATTTCTGATATAACATCAATCCCAGATTTTTTTAAATCAACTAATTCGTCAGAATTAATATCAATTCCAGGACTTTTAATTATTCTATCAGCCTTTATAATTTTATCTAAAGTGTGTTTGTTTTCTTCATAATCAATAGATAGTTTTTTAAACGTTAGTTTTGTTTGTTTTGGGATTTTATTTAAGTCAGAAACAAACACCTTAAACCCTGATTTTTTAGCAAGAATTGCTGCACCTCTTCCACTTTCTCCTGAACCTAAGACTGAAACTCTACCTTTCATCTAATTTTTAACGTTAAGATTGCGAGCACACTTAGCAATACACCAATTATTAGGAATCTGTTTACGATTTTACTTTCATGAAGTCCTTTTTTTTGAAAATGATGATGGATAGGAGACATCAAAAAAATTCTTTCTCCCACTCCTTTTTTCTTTTTTGTGTACTTGAAATAGAAAACTTGAATAAGAACAGATAAAACCTCAATAAGAAAAATTCCGCATATTATTGGTAGAAGTAATTCTTTTCTTATCATTATCGCTATGACTGAAATCAATGCACCAACAGTTAAACTACCAGTATCACCCATAAAAACTTCAGCTGGGTAAGTGTTGTACCAAAGAAATCCGATTAATGCACCAGTAAAAGATGCCACAAAAACAGAAATTTCACCTACATTAGGTATATACATAATATTTAAATAATCTGAAAAGATTATATTCCCTGAAACCCATGCGAAAATTCCAAGAGTAATAGCCATAATTGCAGAAGTACCTGCGGCTAAACCATCAATACCGTCTGTTAAATTTGCTCCATTTGAAACAGCCGTAATTATGAAAATTACCATTGGGACAAAAATTAACCATGACATTGATTTGGGGATTCTAGACCACTTAATTAAAAAATAATAATCAAACTCATTATCCTTAACTAAAGGAATTGTTGTTTTAGTTGACTTTTTCTCAATATAAAATGATTTATCTGTAATTTTTACATTTTCCAGATATTCATCATTTTTTTGTTTAATTGTTATATCTGGGTGGAAATAAATTGTAAAACCAACGAAAATACCCAACATTACTTGCCCTACTATCTTAAATCCACCTTTTAAACCCTTTTTATCTTTTTTATAAATTTTTATGTAATCATCAATAAACCCAATTGTACCCATCCAGAGAGTAGTGAATATTAGCAGTATTATATAAATGTTGATAAATTTAGAAAGTAAAATAACCGGGAGTATAGTACCGATTATTATTATTATTCCACCCATTGTTGGTGTACCATTTTTTTTCGTTTCACCTTTTAAGCCTAATAATCTTACCCTCTCTCCAATATGATTAACGGTTAAGATTTTTATAATTTTTTTTCCTACAAAAACAGAAATAACTAATGAAGAAATTAGTGCAAATGCAGCTCTAAATGATATATATTGAAAGAGACCTGCACCTGGGATTTGATACTTTTGTTCTAGAAAATTGAATAAATAATAAAGCATAATATTTAATTAAATGACTCTTTAACAATTTTTACATCATTAAAAGGAATTTTCTTACCCATTATTTCTTGGTGAGTTTCGTGACCTCTTCCAGCTACTAAAAGAATATCACCTGGATTAAGTTGAGAACATCCACTTTTTATCGCCTCCCTTCTATTGATTATTTTTGAAATCTTTTTAAGATTGATAAGGTCAACCCCTAACAACATATCATTTATTATTTTTTCAGGATCCTCATATCTAGGATTGTCAGATGTGAAAATCACCTTATCGCAGCCATCCAATGCTATTTTCCCCATTTTTGCTCTTTTCTCCAGATCTCTATTACCACCACACCCAATTATTGTTATAAATAATTCGTTTTTTGTTCTTATGTGGCTTACTGTATTAATAACATTTTCTAAACTATTAGGTGTATGAGCGTAGTCAACTATTACCGTAGCATTGTTGGGAGTTTTTAAAATTTCAAACCTTCCATTTATCGCTCTAGTTTTGCTTAAAATTCTAAGAATTTCGATTGTTTTGATTCCAGCTAATTTGGCAACTGAAAAAACTGCAATAAGATTAGAGGCATTAAATTCACCGATAAGTGGTGTCCAAAACTCTTTACCATTTATTTTCAAAAGCATTCCCGAAAAGTCAATTTCTAAAATTTTTATATTATAATCTGCTAAATTTTTAACCCCAAAAGTTTGAATCTTTGACAAACAATTCTGTACCATAAATTTGGAATTTTTGTCGTCTGAATTTATGATAGCAAACGAATCATTTGTGAGACCGTCAAAAAATTTCTTTTTTACATTTCTATAAGACGAAAATGATTTGTGATAATCCAAATGATCATGAGTTATATTCGTAAAAACTCCACAATAAAATTTTAATCCATTTATTCTGCATTGATCAATTCCGTGAGAGGAAACTTCCATAAAACAAAATTTAATTTCGTTTTCTAACATTTTTTTAAGTAGCTGATTAATTTGTTTCGAATCTGGAGTTGTATTGTGATTTCGAGTCTTTATTCCTGCATATTGAATATTGATAGTTGAAATTAATCCTGACTTTATTCCTGCTTTATTAAATAATTTGTAAAGAATCGTGGCTACTGTTGTTTTACCATTCGTTCCGGTAATTCCGACTAACTTTATTTTTTTTGACGGATTTTCGTAAAAATTTGATGATATTATAGATAACGATTTTCGAGTGTTTGGAGTTCTAATACAAGTTACTTTCTTGTCTTTAATATCGTAATCACTATAGATTACAGCACAGGCTCCACTTTCAATAGCTTTATCAATAAAAGTGTGACCATCTTCATTGTCACCTTTAATAGCAATAAATAATGATCCATCTTTTACCTCTCTAGAGTCAAATTCAATCGATTTGATAATTAAATTTGTGGATCCTGAAATAGAATCCAAATCAATCCCATAAATTATATCTTTTAATATTTTCATGACAGATATAAGATGATTTTTTTATTATAATCTACTTTTGAACCCCATTTTATCGATTGATTAAAAACTTTTCCTTCACCTTTAAGAATAAATTTTAAACCAATCCTTTCAAGAATTAAGATCGCATCCATTGCAGGTAATCCTATTAAATTTGGAATAACAATAGGTTTATTTTTAATTATTTTTTTTGTCACTTCATAATTATTAAAAAAGTTACGTTGGGAATTATTATTTTTTAGAATTAAGTTTTTTGGAGATCTAAAAAATAGTTTTTCTGCTATCTCTTTAAATACAGGAGCTGCAACTTCACCCCCATAATAACCGATTTTTTTGTCAGGTTTATTAATAACTACAATACATGAATATTCTGGCTCTTCGTAAGGAAAGTAACCAACAAAACTGGAAACATACTGAGTTTCTTCAGACGTGTAGTCTATTTGTGAAGTTCCTGTCTTTCCAGCCATATTTAATTGACTGCTTTTAATTCTATATCCTGTTCCCCATTTTTTGTCAATAACATTGAACATCATTCGTTGAACTTTTTTCAATGTTGTTTCTGAGCAAACAGATGGATTTAAAATTTTTTTATTATAATTTTTAATAGCAGATGAACCAGGATTTTTTATTTTATAAATAAAACGTGGTTTAACTATTTCCCCTTCATTAGCGATACCATTATAAAATGATAGGATTTGTAATGGTGTTAATTTAATTCCATAACCAAATGACATCCACGGTAGAGAAATTCCACTCCAGTTTTTATCTCCAGGATAAGGAATCATTGGTTTACCTTCTCCATTAATACTTAAACCTAAAATATCATTTAGACCCATATTGTAGAGTCTGTCAACAAATTTTTTTGGATCATTTTTGAAATTTTCATAAACCATTTTCACCACTCCAGTATTAGAGGATACTTCAAATGCTTTGGAGGGTTTTAATTTTCCATAACCTCCTTTTTTTGAATCACGGACTTTATATTTTTCGTAAAAGGTTATTTCACCATTTTTTGTATCGATCAACCTATTACTTACTCGACTGTCATTTTCTAATGTTGCTATTACAGACATTAATTTAAATGTTGATCCTGGTTCCTGCGACTCTGCAACTGCATAGTTAAATTTTTCATAATATTTTCCGTTTTTGGTTTTAGAAAGATTAACAATAGCTTTGATTTCTCCCGAGTTTGTTTCCATTACAACAGCACAACCATGATCTGCTTTATACTTTTCCAACTGACGTAAAAGTGCATGGTGAGTAATATCTTGGATGTTAACATTTATAGTTGAGTAAATATCATATCCCTGGGTTGGTTCTTTCTCATTATTATCGTTAATTGGTTTCCATTGTCCGTTTGCTATTTTTTGTTTTAGCCTTTGACCCGTTTGACCTTTCAAAAAATGACTAAACGCTCCCTCCATTCCAACTCTTATGTAGTGCCCAGAAGGATCTTTTTTCTCGTAGCCAATTGTCCTTTCACAAATTTTACCCATAGGGTTTTGTCTAACTTCTTTTGACTCGACTACGAGGCCCCCTCTGAGTGATGGCTGATTAAAAAGAGGTAATTCTTTAATTTGTTTGTAATCAGAATAACTTAAATTTTTAGAAATTAAAAGATATCTATTGCCATCTTTTCTTGCCTTTCTCAATACATCTAGGTAGTAGTCATTTTTTTTTCCTAAAATTTTAGAAAGGCCATTGGAAAGAGCTGTTTTGTGTTTTTCAAAATTTGATTCTGATGGGACCCTTGAATCCCATCTAATTTCATATCGGGGAGTTGTTGTTGCTAATAAACTATTATCATCTGAATATATATTACCTCTGCTAGGTTCTAAAATAAAGTTTTTAATTGTATTGTTTTGTGAGATACCCCTATAGTAATCTCCTTCTTTAATCTGTATATATAACAATTTAGCAATTAAAATAAATGCAAAAAAAACAATAAAAACAAGAGATAAGTAGTACCTAAACATTATTCTTTTTTCTATTGATTTCACTACTTTTTCCATTTAAGTTTTATAGGCTGTTCTTTGGATGGACCAACTCCAACACTTAATAATTTTTTAGAAACACTGGTTTCCAATTTTAAAAACATTAATTGAGATTTGTTCTCAACAAATTTGCTTTTTACACGTTTTAAGTCATTATTCAAATTGGCTATGTGATAAATTTTTTTGTCCGCACTGTGGCCACTCGCAATTGAAATCATTGCCAGAATTGAAATAAATAAAAGGATTCTCCAATTTTTAATCGAATCCTGATTTAGTAAAAATTCAATATTTAATAGAGATATAATATTTTTCATAGTTTTTCAGCGACTCTCATCTTCGCACTTCTAGCCCTTTTGTTTTTTTTTATTTCATCAAAATCAGGAGTTGTCAAACCTCCTATTTTTTTAAATGGTTTTTCAACATTTCCAAAAAAGTCCCTATTATCTTTATTGTCAAATGAACCTCCTCTAATAAAGTTTTTTACAAGTCTGTCTTCTAAAGAATGATAAGAAATACATACAATTCTTCCTTTAATTTTTAATATTTCTGATGCTTGAATTAACAATAATTTTATAGCTTCTAATTCGTTATTAACCTCTATTCTTATCGATTGGAATATCTTTGCGAGAGTCTTATATTTTGTATTTTTTTTGAGAGAATTATCCAATATTTTTACAAGTTCATTTGTAGATTTTATTGGTTTTACTTTTCTATGGTATAATATTGTTTTTACAATTTTTTTCGGTTGATTTACTTCTCCATATTCCTTTAATATTCTAAATAATTTTTTTTCATCGTAATCATTAACTACATTTTGCGCAGTTAATTTTGACCCTACATTCATCCTCATATCTAAGGGTCCATCATTCATAATAGAAAAACCTCTTGATGGAATTTCTAATTGATGGGAAGAAACACCAAAATCTGCAATTATTCCATCTACTTGAAAAATTTTAAGATGGTTTAAATATTTTTTTAAATGCATAAAATTGGAATTTATAAAGAAAAATCTGTCGTCTTTTATTAAGTTTTTCTTTGAATCTAGATCTTGGTCAAATGCGAAAAGCTTCCCCCTTTTAGACAATTTACATAAGACTCCCTTTGAGTGTCCCCCTCCTCCATAAGTCGCATCTACATATATTCCACTTGGATTAGTTACAAGTGCAAAAGTTGATTTTTCTAGTAAGACTGGATTATGATAAAGTGTATTATTCATTTTCATCTCCCATTACTTCTTCAGCTAAAGAACTAAAATCACCTTTTGCCTCATCAATTACTTCTTCATAAAGACTCTTATCCCAAATCTCAAGGATATTTACAGCTGCACTTAGAACTACATCTTTTTTAATTTGTGCGTAGGTGATAAGATCTTTAGGAATTAATAGCCTTCCATTTGTGTCTATCTCAATTTTCTTTACACCTGCGGTAAATCGACGAATAAAATCGATATTCTTTTTATTAAAGCGGTTTAATTGATCAATTTTATTCATTACAAATTTCCACTGATCAAATGGATATAATTCTATACAATTGTTAAACAAACCTCTTTTAATAACAAAGCCATCTTTCATTGATGAGCTAATTTGCTTTTTTAGAGCTGATGGAATTAAAATCCTTGCTTTGACATCAATTTTACACTCGTATGTTCCAATGAAATGTTCCAACTACATAATGTTTAATATAAATATAAAAGATATTTACCACTTTTAACCACTTATTACCACAATGTTAATAACTTTTACCACAAAAATAAATTTTAAACTTTAAAAGATAAAATAGAATGAATGCATTGAAATAGTTATATTTGAAAGAAGTGCTACTTATGGAACAATTTTAAATCGAATAATTAAAATTGAAAAAAAACTATAATTATATTGAAAAAGGTGAAGGCCAGGTCATTGTTCTTTTACATGGTTTAATGGGTGGTTTGAGTAATTTTAAAGATGTTTTAAATTATTTCTCATCAAAGAATTATAAAGTTGTCATCCCTGAACTACCAATTTATAGTTTACCGCTAAAAGAAACAACCGTAACAGCTTTTTCCAACTTTTTAGAGGATTTCATAGAATATAAAAGTATTGATAACTTAATTTTATTAGGAAACTCACTGGGAGGTCATGTGGGTTTAATTTTTTCAAAAAAACATCCAAATTTAGTTAAATCACTCATATTAACAGGGAGCTCTGGATTGTATGAAAATTCAATGGGTGAAAGTTATCCCAAAAGAGAAAATTATAATTACATCAAACAAAAAACTGAGGATGTTTTTTACAATCCAAATGTTGCTACTAAACAAATAGTAGATGAAGTTTTTGAAACTGTTAATAATAGGGAAAAACTGGTTAGAACTCTCGCAATTGCAAAAAGTGCAATAAGACATAATATGTCAAAAGAGTTACCCAACATTAAAACACCTACTCTACTTATTTGGGGGAAGAACGACTTAGTTACTCCTCCAGAAGTTGCCCTAGAATTTCAATCACTACTTCCAAACTCAGAGCTTGTATGGATTAAAAAGTGTGGCCATGCTCCAATGATGGAATACCCAAAAGAATTTAATGAGATTTTGCATAATTGGCTCAATAAAAAAAATTTTTAGTTAATATGAATGCTCTAAAAGCTGAGTTCGTCTCGAGTAGTCCTAACGTGAAAAACTGCCCAGACGAATTAATCCCAGAGTACGTTTTTATTGGCCGATCCAATGTTGGGAAATCATCTTTAATAAACTCAATTTGTAAAAGAAAACATCTAGCTAAAACTTCAGGAAAACCTGGGAAGACTCAACTAATCAATCACTTCAAGATCAATGATAGCTTGTATCTAACTGATTTACCAGGTTATGGATATGCTAACTTATCTAAAACATCAAAAAAAAATATTGATAACTTAATCAGAGACTATTTTTTATATAGAAAACAAATTCATATGATTTTTGTAATTATAGACATTAGGCACGATCCGCTTGAGATTGACTTAAACTTTATGTCTTGGCTTATCTATATGGAAATGAAATTTTCAGTCATTTTTTCTAAATGTGACAAATTAAAAAAGGGAAGTACTAATGCTGAAAAATATATGTTAGAACTAACCAACAAATTAAATAATACTCCAAAATACTTTATAACCTCATCGAAAAATAAAGAAGGTATAGACAAAGTTTTAGCTCACATTACTAATAAAAGTTATAGTTGACAGATAATTATCGTTTATAACTTATTTTTAATTCTTTTTCAAGATGACTGGAAATTTTTTTTATTGCATCCTTGATTTTTTCGTTCTCCGTAGCCCTATAAATTGATTCACCCATAGTCAATATCGCCTGATAAAAAAAATCATTCATTTCATTCACTGGCATTTCTTTTGTCCACAAATCTATCGACAGAGACTCCTTTTTTTTGTGATCCCAAACTGACAAGAATATTGCTTTCGACTCCTCGTTGATTACATCACCGTCAGGGGCAGACCAAAATAACTTTTCTGGAATTTTATTTTCATCTAATTGTACTGAAATATTTATGTGTGCTTGTTTTTTTTTGGTCATGGTTTAAGGTTTATAATTAGCTTTTTTGAAAATTTCTTCAGAGGACAAGTCAAGAATTTCTGAAATATTTAATAATGGATTTTTTTTTGAAAATGATCTCACAATTTGCCATCCAATCCATTGCCCAATTTTCCCAGGGCTATCATTATCAATTTCCAAATAAAATTTTGAAAATGGTGCGGGATTTATAAATCTATCTTCTAAATCATCATCTGTATCAAATAAAAGTTCATTTTCGATAAAATATTTCCATATATAATCTTCATTTTGCATTGCCCAATTAATCTGTTTGTCAGAATATCCAATTTTAATCCCATCATTTGATGATGGAATTATAAAATCTTTTAATAAAAGTATTTTGCCTTTATAAATAATCTTATCTAAAAAAAATCTGCTAACAGGTCTTCTTACAATTGAATTTGCGATTTCGTCTACTAAAATAGAACTAAATCTAGATCTATCCATGTCTGCCTTTATATAACTAGGAATACCCTCGTATATTTTGTTAGTTGAACCTAAAAAAGTATCTATTGAAATTAAAACAATTGAGTCGGCAAAAATTATTTTGTTTTGATAATCCACATTATTTGTTAATGTTAGAAATTTTGGAATTTTTATTAAAGGGAAGTAATAAATCAAATGTTTGTATATATTCTCAGATTCTTTTTCAAGATCAATTAAGTTTGGAAAATTTTTGTTTACTTCATTATAAAGCAAATTCTGGATAGAATCTTTTTTTCTCTTCATCCATACACTATCAGAGAACTGATCTGGAAAAAGATATTTATATTTTTTTTTAAACTTCTGGAATTCTTCTCTTTTTACTGATGCAAATTTCAAATCAAATCGGTCAAATTTAATTTCCACAGGAATTTGCTCTATTTGGGCTTTAATTTTCTTTTCATTTGAGCATCCTGATATGAAGATGATAAGACAAAATATATTTAACATAAGAAATATCAATAACTTGCGCTGAATTATCATATATTTTGTTTTTTAATTTTAGCAAAAGTAAAGAATTATAAGATGGAAAGTATAAAAAAAGTATCTGACTACATTGAAAATTGGTTAAAACAATATATAAAAAAATCCAAAATGGATGGCTTTGTAGTTGGAGTATCTGGAGGAGTAGACTCTGCTGTTACTTCGACAATTTGCGCTAGAACTGGATTTCCAACTTTATGTTTAGAGATGAGTATTTATCAAAATAGCTCTCAAATATCCAATGCAAGAAAACATATTAGTTGGTTAGAAGATAAATACAAAAACGTTTCCCATTATAATTTATCTTTAAACAAGTTATATGACGAATTCTGCAACTCATTGCCAAGTACAAAAAACAAAAAACATGAACTTGCTCTGGCAAATTCTAGGGCTAGATTAAGAATGGCGAATTTGTATTATTTTTCTACTATTAATAACTATTTAGTCGCAGGTACTGGAAATAAAGTTGAAGATTTTGGAATAGGCTTTTATACAAAGTATGGAGATGGGGGTGTCGATTTAAGTCCAATCGCAGACTTATTGAAATCAGAGGTTTTTTTGTTAGCTAGACATCTGAATATTATTGAAGATATTCAAAAAACTGCTCCAACTGACGGGCTTTGGGATGATGACAGAACAGATGAAGATCAAATTGGGGCTTCGTACGACGAGATTGAATTTGTAATGAAAAACTTAGAAAAAAACTCTGAAAAAAAATTAACTAAAAGGCAGAAAAAAGTCTTTGAAATTTACAACTATCTTAATAATAAAAATAAACACAAAATGATTCCAATACCGATTTGTAAGGTTCCAGATAATTTAAAGAACTCTGTTAAGTTTTGACGAGACTAATCGTTTCAAATGGTAATATCCCATAACATCTTCAAGGATACTTTTATTGTTATCAGCGTTAATTTTTTTCTGTAATGATTCTATCTTTCTACTAACTAATAACTTTCTTAAGCTTAGAATAGTTTCAGTTACCATAGTACTCACATTTTCTGATGGGCGCTTAACGTAAATACTTTTTTTATCCCAATTATGCAAAAAATGTTTTTCTTCATGCATAATAATCGAACTAACTATTTCACTTAATTCATTGGACAATTTGGGTATGATTTTTTCTATTGAGATAACTCCATTTAATTGGTATTCAGTCATTAAAATATTAAATAAATCTCTAAATTCTTTGTTGGCAAATTCTATTTCGTCCTGTTGTAAGTCTAAAAAAATTTTCTCAAAAACTCTTGAATTCACATACTTATTTTTTTCTTTTATTTCTTCCAAATCCTTTGAAAAAACAAGAATTGATTCATTAAAAGTCTCTTTTTTTTCTCCATATAGAATCAAAATGGTAATTATTTTTTTTTCTAGCTCATATAATTCGTCAACTGAATCATCTGTTCGATTTTTGTTTTTGATAACATGAAAAGATTTTGAATTAACATTTCGAAATCTGTTATTTTTTTGCTTCTTTAAGTTAGAAAGTGTTTGAAAAATTGATTCTTCAGAAATTTTCATAATTTTTGAACAGCTCTGAATATATAATTCACTTTTAATTGGGTCCTTAATTAAACTTATACTTTTAACAATATTATTAATAACTTCTGCCTTTTTAATTGGTTCTTCTTGATATTCTTTAGCTAACAATGATGCTTTAAAATTTATAAAATCAAAACTATTACTATTTAGATAGTCTTTAACGAATTCTAAAGAATGTTTTTTTGCTAACGAATCTGGATCTTCACCCTCTTGAAGTTTGCAGATTCTTACATTCATTCCATGCTCTAAAATTAAATCAATACCCTTAACGGCTGCATTTATTCCGGCTTGGTCCCGATCAAAAACGACCGTAATATTTTCAGTTAATCTTTTTATTAACATAATTTGATCAGAACTTAAAGCCGTTCCAGATGAAGAAACTACATTTTTAATTCCTTTTTGATAAAATTGAATCACATCTGTATACCCTTCAACTAAATAACAGTTATTTTCCTTGACTATGAAGGATTTCGACTCATACAACCCATACAAAATTTTACTTTTTTGATAAACTTCGCTTTCGGGTGAGTTTATATATTTAGCAACTTTATTTGAATTTGAAATTATTCTACCTCCATATCCAAGAACTCTACCAGAAATGCTTTTAATTGGAAACATTATTCTGTTTCTAAACCTATCGAAAAAATCTTTACTATCATTTATGGTTAAACCACTTTTCTCTAGATTGGCTAGATCAAATCCATTTTTTAATGCATGATCAGTAAAACTTTTTTTGTCGTTAAATGATATCCCTAAACCAAATGTTTTTATAGTTTCGAGCTTAAAACCACGACCATCCAAGTAGGAAATACCTATTGACTTTCCTCTATCAGTCTCAATTAAATTGTTTACATAATATTCATTGGAAAAATTTAAAACTATATAAATACTTTCCCTTAAATCGGATTTGATTTGTTCTTCAGGCGTCTTGGTAAACTCTTCTATTTCAATATTGTATTTTTTAGCTAAATATTTTAAGGCCTCTGGATATGAAAAACCTTCGTGTTCCATGAGGAAAGCAACAACATTACCACCTTTTCCACTGCTGAAATCCTTCCAAATTTGCTTAGCAGGTGATACCATAAAACTAGGTGTTTTTTCCTGCGAAAATGGACTTAGGCCTTTAAAATTGCTTCCTGCCTTTTTCAAATTTATAAAATCACCTATAACCTCTTCTACTCGAGCTGTCTCATAAATATTATTTATAGTAGTCTTTGAAATCAAATCTTTTAATTTTATCAAACTTAATGAAAAAAGTATTTAATACTTTCGTTCGATTACATAATCTAGCATAAATTCCAATGATTCCCGATAATCATTTTTTGGAAATTCTTTAATCACATTAAGAGCTTTATTTTTGTAATTTAACATAACTCTTTTCGCATAATCTACTCCACCTTTTTCCTTCACAAAGGAAATCAACTCTTTCACCTTGACACTATTTTTATTGTGTTTTTTTATAGTGCTCAAAATCCAATTTCGGTCATTTACACTAACCTTGTTAAGTACATGGATTATTGGTAGTGTCATTTTTTTTTCCTTGATATCAATACCTATAGGCTTACCAATTTTGTTTTCGCTATAATCAAACAAATCGTCTCGAATTTGAAAGGTTATTCCAATTAGTTCACCAAATAAGAAAAGTTTGTCAACTGTCTTTTTGTCAGCATTTACTGACTTTGCACCAACCGCACAACACGTTGCCATAAGGATTGCTGTTTTTTTTCTTATTATCTCCAAATACAATTTTTCATTTATATCATAATCTCTAGCCTTTTCAGCTTGAAGCAATTCTCCTTCACTCATTTCTCTAACAGCAACAGAAATATATTCCAATAAATCAAAGTCCTTGTTTTCAATACACAACAACATTCCTTTGGATAAAAGAAAGTCACCAACCAAAACAGCTATTTTATTTTTCCATAAGGCGTTTATAGAAAAAAAACTCCTTCTAAAATTTGAATCATCAACAATATCGTCGTGTACTAGTGTAGCCGTATGAATTAATTCAATAACTGAAGCACCTCTATAAGTACGGTCTTCTACTTTTCCTTTGTCAATTAATTTAGCTGTTAGAAAAATCAACATAGGTCTCATTTGTTTTCCCTTTCTTTTTACAATAAAATGTGCAATTCGGTTGATTAATGGGACATTTGAAAACATAGATAATGCAAATTTTTCCTCAAAAATTTCCATTTCATTATATATTGGTTTTTTAATTTTTTCTACTGCTTTCACAAAATCTCTTTATTAGAATTAATCAATTGACCACAAGCAGCTTTTATGTCTCTACCTCTTGAAACTCTGAAGGTGTTAACAATCCCTTCACTACTTAAATACTTCTGGTACAGGCGAAGTTTTTCAACTTTACATTGCCTGAAAGTTTCATCTCCTATTGGATTGTATTCTATAAAATTTACTTTGGAAGGCAAAATCTTACATATTTTTATAAGAGCGTCTATATGTTCAATGTTATCATTAATTCCATCAAAAATAATATACTCATAAAGTATTTTTTTTTTTGTAACTGTATACCAATATTTTAACGATTCAATTAAATCTTCTAAAGGGAATTTATCCGAAAATGGCATAATTATTTGTCTAGTTTTTTGGATAGCAGAGTGAAGAGAGACTGCTAGATTACAATTTAAATTTTCATCTGCAATTTGCTTTATACCTTTTGGTATGCCAGATGTTGAAATAGTAATTTTTCTCGCGGAAAAGTTTAATCCATTTTCCATCTTCATTTTTTTTATTGCTTTTACAACATTTTTATGATTTAAAAGTGGTTCACCCATACCCATAAAAACAATATTTGATATTTTTCTGTTAAAATAAAACTTACTTTGTTCATTTAAGTAAAATAACTGATCGAAAATTTCATAGAAAAACAAATTTCTTTTTCTAATTAGTCTTGAAGTTGCACAAAATTTACAATCTAAGCTGCAACCTGCCTGGGAGGATATACATGCTGTTACTCTTTTCCCCGTTGGTATTAAAACTGCTTCAATATAATTTTTGTCATAAAGTTTTATTGAATATTTAATTGTTCCATCAGTACTTCTATAAGATTTTATTTCAATTGGTTTTTTTAAAACAAAATTTTTATCAAGAACATTTCTCAAATTGTCGGATAAATTTGACATTTGAGAAAAACTGTCTACGCCTTTATTCCATAGCCAATCAAAAACTTGATTAACTCTAAATTTTTTTTGATTTTCGCCAACAAAAAATTCCTCAAGTTGTTTTGAATCTAGTAATCTTATATCATCTTTGTTTTCCATCCCATCAGAGAATTAACATTGCATCTCCGTAAGAATAAAAGTTGTATTTTTCCTTAATTGCTAAATTGTAAGCCTCTTTTATTAGCTCACTCCCAGCAAAGGCAGAAACCATCATTAATAATGTTGACTTTGGTGTGTGAAAATTTGTAACCATCGAATTTGCGATTGCAAAATCATGGGGTGGAAAAATGAACTTATGCGTCCAACCATTGTAAGTTTTTAATGTATTCATTGAAGAAACTGAACTTTCTAGCCCTCTCATTACAGTTGTCCCAACGGCACATATTCTCCGCTTTTTGCGGATCGAATCGTTAACTATATCAACTGCTTTTTGACTTATAATCAATTCTTCAGAATCCATTTTGTGCTTAGACAAATCCTCTACTTCAACTGGACTAAACGTGCCTAAGCCAACATGAAGTGTTATTTCAGCAATATTTACTCCTTTAATCTCCATTCTTTTTAATAAATGTTTAGAAAAGTGAAGACCAGCAGTAGGAGCTGCCACTGCCCCTTCATTTTTTGCGTAGATTGTTTGATACCTTTCTTTATCTTCTGGGGTGGGTTCTCTTTTAATATATTTCGGCAATGGGGTCTCACCCAAGCCACTAAGTTTGGACCTGAATTGCTCGTATGTGCCATCAAATAGGAACCTAAGAGTTCTTCCCCTCGATGTAGTATTATCGATAACTTCAGCAACAAGACTATCATCATCACCAAAGTATAGCTTGTTGCCAATTCTAATTTTTCGAGCTGGATCAACTAAAACATCCCATAACCTCTGTTCTTTATTCAATTCTCTTAACAAAAAAACTTCGATTCTTGCTCCTGTTTTTTCCTTATTACCAAATAATCTAGCAGGGAAGACTTTGGTGTTATTAAGAATAAGTACATCTTGCTCATCAAAAAAATTAATTAAATCTTTGAATTCATGATGTTTAATTGTCTGATTTTTTCTATCTATTACCATTAATCTAGACTCGTCTCTATTTTCAGAGGGAAACTCTGCTAGTAAATTTTTAGGTAATTCGTAATTAAAATCTGATAATTTCATTTGATTAAAGGTTTGGTTAGCCCCGCAAATATACATTTTCAAATGTCCGTTTGTCAAGGTATTTTGTTAATATTTTTAGATTAATTTAGTTCTAAATCCTGCTTTGTTTAAATCCTTCCAAAAATTTGGATATGATTTAATTACAACTTTTGGATTCTCAATCAAAATCGGTGATTTCATACCCAAAGGAGCAAAAGCCATTGCCATCCTATGATCTTGATATGTTTTAATTATGATATTTTTTTTTATTTTTTTAGACTCAAAAAGTTTAAGACTATTATTTGTAATGTCCACTTTAGCCCCAAGCTTTTTAAGTTCGTTTTCTAATGCAATTAACCTCTTTGTCTCCTTGATATTTAGAGTTTGTAATCCTTCCAATAAACAACCTACACCCAATCCAAAGCAACTTACAGCAATTGTTTGAGCCAAATCAGGGCAATCAATTAAATTTAAATTTAAATTCCTTGGGAGTTTGATATCATTATTTTTTGTTATTCTTATTTCATTACCCACGAATTCTGTGTCAACTCCAAGTATCTTGTAAAAATTGGGTAAAATTGAGTCCCCTTGAATACTTGTTTTGTCAAATTTTTCAAGGTTGACTTGGGCTTTTTCACTAAGTGAAACGATACTATACCAATACGAGGCTGAACTCCAATCAGACTCAACACTAATATTTTTTTTGGAAATTTCATTTGAATTTTCAACAATTATAGATTTATTTTTAAAACTTGATTTGATTCCTAAACTATCTAGAATTGACAATGTCATTCTAATGTAGGGCTTTGAAATCAATTCTCCTTTGAGCTTTAGTTCTATTCCACCAACTAATTTCGGTGCAATAAGTAATATAGCCGAAACAAATTGGCTGCTTAATCCAGAAGAAATTTGTACGCTTTTAAAATTAAGTTTTTTACCCCTGATTTTAAGCGGAGGAAAACCAGTTTTTTCAAGATAAGTGATATCTGCACCTATAGTTCTTAGACAATCAACTAGTGGGTAAATTGGCCTTTCATGCATTCTTTTTGATCCTTTCAGAACAATTTCATTGTTTTCCAAAATTGAATAATAAGCAGTAAGGAACCTCATGGCTGTACCGGCATGTTTAATGTCTTTTATATTTGAATTGGTATTCAAAGCCTTATCCAGAAGAACGGTGTCCTGTGATTCGGACTTATTTTCAATACTTATAGATGAATAAATACTATTTAAAATCAGCAACCTATTAGTGATACTTTTAGAACCTGTTAATGCTAAATTAACATTTACAACTCTACTTGGGTGTATAACTGAAATCATACATTTTAGAATAATTTTTTATTTTTCTTATGTCTTTCTGAATCCCTCAAGGATTTTTTTATCAATTTTTTATTGAACTCAGATTGTAAATCTATATTGGTTTGGTTGGCTATGCAAAAAACTACAAATAAAACATCTGACAACTCTTCAGATAGTTTAATTGATTTGTCCTCTTTTTTTTCGCTTTGTTCACCGTATTTTCTGCTAATAATTCTGGCGACCTCTCCAACCTCTTCAGTCAAGATGGCCATGTTCGTCATAATATCGAAATATCTAACTCCATGTTTTTTGATCCAATCGTCAACTTTTTTTTGAGATTTTTTAATGTTCATTTTAATTTTTAATTCTTTAAAGATATTTCTTTTATAAACTTTACAACAACTAGAATTCAATTTGTTTTTTAATCACTTACTTAAATTTTCTATGATTGATATAAATTTGAGTCTCCTTTTTTTATTTTTAACTGAGTTTTCAAATACCCTATTGGTTAACACAATGTTGAAATTACTCTCATTTATTTTTGCTTTTTCCTTCAACTTTAAAATTTTTTCTGTAGCGTCATCTTTATTCATTTTTTCTAGTAATTTGAAATGCGCAACAAATGGGGTCACTAAAAGATTTGTTTTAGTTTCATTCGAAAGGTCATAAAAAAAGAAAGATTTAGAGGTACTTGCTCTGTACCCAAATGCATCTGTATATCCCATTGAAAAATCATTAGTATAGTCTGTAGAAAAAAAAGTTTTGTAATCTTGACTTATTTTATTTAGACCCTCTCGAAGAAGAGTTTTATCAGCTTTATCATGAATTAAATTAAAAATATCAACTTTTTCCGATTCAAAAACTTTAATTTTCTTTAATGCTTTGTCAGAAGGTAAAATACCTACTTCGAAATCATCATAAATTTCTTTAATATAATTTTTAAAATTTTGATTTGTTTTTGGTGTCTCTTCATTAAAATAAGACTCTGACGAAAATGAAAAAAAAACAAGGGCTTTGATGTTGCTACTTAATAATAATTCTTTTAAAAACTGATCTATCAGCCATGGATCCATTTTGATTTTAAGTAAAATTAAAAGGTGTTCAATTATTTCCCACAAATTCAACTTAAGTAAATTTTTTAACCAAATAAATAAGGATTCAAATGGGTATTTATTTAAATATTTATAAGGATATAATGAACTAATAATAATTGTTGTGATTTGATTTTTACGATTAACTTTGAATTTAATTTTAGCTTTTTTTTCTAAAATCGTCCTAAATTTTTCAATCCAAATATCAATTAACGGCAACTCAAGGAAATCTTCCTTAAACGCAATACTCTCATTGAATCTATACTGACTTTTGTTATTCCCTTTGTGTGGTAAATATTCTTCATACCTTGACAACAAAAAGAAGCATGCAGAAAAAAAATCAAAAGGCATCACGGATTTTTTACCTACTTCAAAAAAACATTTCACACCATCCCATTCAAAAAATTTTATTTCATGACTTTCTAAGCCCTTTTCGTTTAGTAATCCAATCTGCTGAAAAAAAAGCTCATCAGAGATTGGTGCATCTGCATAGCTAAATTTGAATCCTGAAAAATCGTAGAATTCTGATTTTGAGTTCGTGATCAAGAATTTTCTCTTTAAAATTAAATTTAAAATATGATTAAAAATATATTCTATCCTTGGAGAAGTTTTCTTACAATAAATTAAAATCGCACTCAAGATTTAGAAATTTTCTTAAAAAAAGTTTTACTTAATTCAAAATCAGGATTTAAATCAAGGGATAATTTTATTAACCTAATTGACTCCTCGTGATTACCATTTAAAAAAGTTAGTTTAGATTTTAAATAATAAATCCATTCTAACGAATAAAGATTTTTCTTAATGTTAGAGGATTCCATATAAAAGTTTAAAGCGCACAAACCTGAATCAACTTCCTTTTCAAAAAAAGAAGTTATTTGAGAAATTTTAATTGGAAAATTATTTGATTTTTTTGAAAAATAAATTTTTAAATTCTCTCTTTCACAAATCGACAGACTTGACAATTCTTCAAAAAAACTATTTAGATATAGATTAGACATTTCTTTATTTTCGTTTTTAAAATAAATAATTGCCATTGACAAATAACCGTCTATTTTACTTATTTGCATTAATCTTTCGGCAAGTTTTATTGCTTTCTTTTTATCACCACCAAGAATTTTAGGGACGCTATAAAGTGCATCTATATAAGCTTCTAGGGTTGGGACGTGATTTGGATCTAAATCCAAAGCTTTTGAAAAACTTCCCAGCATTTCATTTAAATAAATAATAGAAAAAAAATTTTTTTTTTTTAATGCAAGAATTCCATTTGTTCCTCCTATTTGATAGAGTAAATCTGGGTTTTCACCTTCAATTTCAATTTGCCGATTTAGCAATAATATAATTTTCTTCAAGTCTCCGTATTTTGTAGCTACTAAAATTTCTTTTTTAATGATATCTATTTCAGAAACTCCTTCAGTTCTCAATTTAATTAACTCTTGCTTATAGGTTCCATTATTTGTGTTGGATATATTTTTTATGAAATTTAGATTTTCAAAAGGAGACTCTTTTTGACTGTATAAGTTTAAAAAAAATAGAAAAAAGAAGAAATAATTAGCCAACTTTATCAGAATTTAAAACTTTCCATAACTCATCCCTAAGATTGTTTAATCCAAGGTTAATTGCAGAAGATATAGCCAAAACAGAAATCGATTTAAAATCTTTATTTATTTTTTTTAAAAAAAGACTTCTTTTTGAAGCTTCAATAAGATCAATTTTTGATATAACAACAATAAATTTTTTATCTAATAATTCTGGATTAAACTTTGACATTTCTTCTTTAAGAATTAAAAACCTTTTATAAATATCATGCTCTGAAGATATTAGAAAAAGTAGAATTGAATTTCTCTCAACATGTCTTAAAAAATAATGACCTAAACCTTTCCCAGAAGATGCTCCTTCTATTATTCCTGGAATATCAGCAACAACAAATGTTTTAAAATCTTTGTATTCAACAATTCCTAAGTTTGGCTTTAAAGTAGTGAACTCATAATCACCAATCTTTGGTTTTGCAGATGTAATTGAGGCTAATAACGTTGATTTGCCAGCATTTGGAAAACCTACTAAACCAACATCAGCTAGTATTTTTAATTCCAAAGTGATGACCATTTCCTTACCTGGCATTCCTTTCTGAGAGTATCGTGGAGTTCTATTAGTTGGAGACTTAAAATGACAGTTACCTCTTCCTCCAAGTCCTCCACGAAGCAAAACAATTTCTTTATTATTCTCTGTGATCTCAACTAAAGTTTTATCAGTTTTTTTTTCGAGAATCATAGTTCCTAATGGAACTTTTATTATAATATTTTGTCCTTTTTTACCACTTCTTTTGTTTCTGCCCCCATCACCACCATGTCCGGCTTTGAAATGTTTTTTAAATTTAAATGTATATAGTGTCCAAATGTTTGCGTCACCTTGAAATACTATATCTCCACCATTTCCACCATCACCCCCGTCAGGGCCTCCTTTAGCTACAAATTTTTCTCTTCTTAAATGTGAAGACCCCCTTCCACCATTACCTGACCTAACATTTAAACTTACATAATCGACAAAATTGTCTTCTGTCATTTTATTTATTTTCAATTATTGAAATAAGTCTTTTAGAAATAACTTTAATGTCTCCAACTCCGTTAATCGAAAAAAATTTATTTTGTTTAGAATAAAACTCTTTTAATGGGAATGTCTTATCAGTGTACTCTTTAAACCTATTCAAAATTTTCTCTTTATCCGTGTCATCACTCCTTCCACTAGTTTCTCCCCTTTTTAACAATCTTAGAAGTAAAATTTCATCTTCTGCTTCAAGCGCGATAGTAAAGCTTATTTTCATTGATAACAACTTTAAAAATTCATCTAATTTTTTTGCTTGATTAATTGTCCTAGGAAAGCCATCAAAAATAAAACCATTTGTTTTTTTATGTTTTTTTACTTCATTTTCTAAAATATCAATTGTTAATTTATCTGGAACTAAATCTCCATTTTCTAGAATAGAAGTCACTTTTAATCCCAAAGAGGTTTTATTTTCTATATGATACCTAAATAAATCCCCTGTAGAAATATGGGTTAAATTATATTTGAATTTTAAAAATTCTGCTTGAGTTCCTTTCCCTGCACCAGGTTTACCAAAAATAACAATGTTTAACATTTATTCATTTTTTAATGTTATAAATATACCCAAAATTGAAGATAGTTTTTGTTAAATGATGGGTCTATATCCCTATTTTTGTAAAAGAATATGAAAACTAATTTTCTAAAGAAAAAGCTTGGCATACTAGGAGGAGGACAATTGGGGAAAATGTTAATAAATGTTGCTAGAAAATGGAGCATACAAACATATATTTTAGACCCCAACCCAGATTGTCCAGCTTCAAAATGTTGTGATTTGTTTTTCAATGGGGACTTCAATAGTTATGAGGACGTTTATAATTTTGGAAAGAAAGTGGATATTATCACAATTGAAATTGAACATGTTAATGTAAAAGCACTTTATAGGCTTGAAGATGAAGGTGTTGCTGTTTATCCGAGTCCGTCAAATATAGAATTGATCCAAAATAAAGGAGTCCAAAAAGATTTTTTTAAAAAAAATAATATTCCAACATCAAATTATAAAAGATTTGATAATAAAAAAAACTTGTCTAAACATATATCTAGAATTGAATCTAGTTACCCATTTATATGGAAATCTGAGACAATGGGTTACGATGGTAAAGGTGTTAAATTAATTAAATCTTTATCAGATTTAGATGAAATTAACGAAAACAGCTGTGTGACTGAGGAAGTTGTTGACATTAAACATGAGTTGGCCGTTTTAGTTGCTCGAAACAATTCCGGTGAAAGCAAATCTTTTCCTGTTTTGGAAATGGAATTTAATCAGAAATCAAACCAGGTAGAATACGTTATTCTTCCATCCAGAATTTCCAAAAAAATAAATCTTAAGTCTCTGAAAATTGCAGATTTAGTTTCTAAGTCACTAAATCACATAGGATTAATTGCGGTTGAGTTATTTTGTACCCATAATGATGATATTTTAGTTAATGAAATTGCACCAAGAGTGCACAACAGTGGACATTTAACAATTGAATCATGTATCACAAGCCAATTTGAACAACATATAAGAGCAATTTATGATCTGCCTTTAGGAAGTGCTAATCAAATTTTGCCGGGTGTTATGGTTAATCTTGTTGGAGAAAATAACCATAACGGTGAAGCTTTCTACCATAACATTGACAAAGCTTTTGACTTAGACGGAGTTTTTCCTCACCTTTATGGAAAGAAAATAACAAAACCTAACAGAAAAATGGGACACATAACTATTATAGATGAAAAATTAGAAAAGGCTATCTCAAAAGCAAGAGTTTTAAAAAATAAAATAAAAATAATATCTACATAATGAAAAAAATTGGAATAATTATGGGAAGTGAATCTGACTTATCAGTGATGAATGAGGCAACTAAATTTTTAGATGAAATTAATTTAAGCTATGATATGGACATTGTGTCTGCACATAGAACTCCAAAAAAAATGTTTGCTTATGCCGAAAATGCAGTTAAAAATGGAATAAATGTAATTATTGCAGGAGCTGGTGGTGCAGCCCATTTACCTGGTATGGTGGCGTCACTTACACCTATTCCAGTAATTGGAGTACCTATTAAATCAAAAAACTCAATTGATGGCTGGGATTCGATCTTATCTATTTTACAAATGCCTGGTGGGGTTCCTGTTGCAACAGTTGCCTTAAATGGGGCTAAGAATGCTGCAATACTAGCAGCTCAAATTATAGGATCTTTTGACAAGGAAACTCAATTAAAAGTTCTCAAATACAGAGAAATAAACGAAAAAAAAGTAATTGAATCTTCTGAAAAGCATAAAAAATAATTACCTATAAATCTAGAAAAAGTCAAGTAATAAATTAATTTTTAAGATTAAAAAAGGCACTATCGGTAAAGCTTCTGTCCAGAATCTTGTAAAATAAAAATGTGATTTTGGTTTGACTGTTAAAATTGAAATTTGAGTTAACAGAGACATAGTTAAAACTGATATTACATAGAGAGAAAATTCTTTGAAACCTTGTAAAAGAAAATAAAGACTAACGTATGTAAAAAAAATGGCTAAGATTCTTGTAGTTGTAATTCCATATTTATTTGGAAATGACATTTGGAATGAAAAATCTTCATTATAATCCTTGATTTCAAATACCAAACAAACCGAAATCAAAAAAAATAATCTTTCAAAAAAGTGAAAAATTTCAAATTTTGAAATTTTTGGGAGATTTGGGTTTAAGAAAATACAGGTCAATAGTGTCCAACAAAACGATATAGTTAAAATTTTTATTATGGGATTTTTTCTTAACGAACTATTCAAAATGAAAGGATTTTTATAAAAAAAGCTTAGGACCGTTAGAATTATGATAAAAAACTTATTTATTAAATCAAGATAAAAAAAGTAAATAATGGTATATAAAATTCCAATAAAATATATAGAGGAAAAAAAAAGATTTAGTTGTTTAATTGTATTATATTTTCTTTTTCTTAGATAATTATATGATAGAAAAGTTAAAAAAAAAATAAATACGTATTCCTCAAATATTATTATCCTTTGTGTATAAAAATTAGTCAATTCAAAATAAATAGTTAACATAAATGAAACATGAAAATTCTCATTCACATAACCCGAAATTAATTTTTGAAATTGCTTCAAGTCTTATTTACTTTATTAATGTTCATAAAAAATCGGTTTAGGTTGAAAACTTATCCTCTATTTTAATAAATACGTTTTAATTAAGTTAACAAATAATTTAATTTTACATATTATGTTTTTAGATAGACATATTGGTCCTAATGAAAAGGAAATAAAAAAAATGCTAAAAAAATTGGGAGTAACCTCAATTAAAGAGCTAATTTATGAAACTATTCCGAACGATATTCTTTTAAAGAAGAAATTGAAACTAGACGATGCTATTTCTGAGAATGACTTTAATGTTCTAATAAGGTCATTATCCAAAAAAAATAAGTTTTTCAAAAATTATATTGGTTTAGGGTACCATCCATCCACGATGCCAGCAGTAATCCAAAGAAATATTTTAGAAAATCCAGGGTGGTACACTGCATATACACCTTACCAAGCTGAGATAGCACAAGGTCGTCTTGAAGCTTTATTTAATTTTCAGTCATTAGTTTGCGACCTTACTGCGATGAAAATCTCTAATGCTTCACTGCTAGATGAAGGTACAGCTGCAGCTGAGGCAATGGGGATGTTCTTTTCAACTCGAAATTCAGAAAAAATTAAAAAAAATTGTATTGACTTTTTTGTGGATAAAAATACTTTTCCACAAACGATTTCTGTGATGAGAACTAGAGCGAAACCTTTGGGAATCAAAATACACATTGGTGATCCAAACGATTTCAAAGGAGGGAAATCTTTTTTTGGAGCCTTTTTTCAATATCAAGGAAAATCCGGTAACATTTTAAACATACCTGAAGTTTCATCTGGACTCGAAATTCCAATCGTGATTGGTACAGACTTATTGGCACTAACATTGCTTGAGGCCCCAGGTAAATTCAATGTTGATGCTGTTGTTGGGACCTCTCAAAGATTTGGAATACCCCTAGGTTATGGTGGCCCACATGCAGCATTTTTTGCTACAAAAGAAATATACAAAAGAAATATCCCAGGCAGAATTATAGGTCGAACAGTAGATTTAAACGGAAATCCCTCTCTTAGAATGGCCTTGCAAACACGTGAGCAACACATTAAACGAGGACGAGCCACATCTAACATCTGTACAGCTCAAGTTTTATTAGCCGTTATGGCTGGGATGTATGCTGTTTATCATGGTCCAAAAGGATTAAAAAAAATTGCTCTTGAAATCCATAACAAAACAAAAAAACTCGACCAACTTTTAAGTAATTTTAGTTTAAAGCAGTTGAACGAATTTTATTTTGACACGGTTCTTTTCAGAGTAAACTCAAAAAAACTAAAAAAAATTGCGGAAAAAAGGGAAATTAACTTCAACTATCCTGACAAAAACCACGTCTCAATTTCTATAAACGAGACCACAAGCGAAAAAGATTTAGAAGAAATAGTCTCAGTTTTTTCGATCTACACCGGAATTAAAGTAAAATCCAACCAAACTAATACGAAAAATGTAATTCCTCTTGGAATCAAAAGAGAGAGTAACTTTTTAACAAATAAAATTTTTAACTCATATCAGTCTGAAACATCAATGATGAGATATATCAAATCTCTAGAAAGGAAAGACTTAGCACTTAATCATTCTATGATCTCTCTTGGCTCTTGTACTATGAAATTGAATAGTGCCAATTTAATGATACCTTTAAGTTGCCCAGAATGGGGAAATATTCACCCTTTCTCGCCAATAAATCAGGCTGAAGGGTATCAAGAGATATTGACTTCTTTAGAGGAAATGTTAAACGAAATTACTGGTTTTTCATCTACATCTCTACAACCAAATTCTGGAGCACAAGGAGAGTTCTCCGGTTTAATGGTTATTAGGGCTTTTCATATTTCCAAAGGGGACAAACATAGGAACATTTGTATAATACCATCCTCTGCCCATGGAACTAATCCCGCTTCCGCTGTTATGGCAGGTATGAAAGTTGTTGTTACTGGAACTGATAATAATGGAAATATTGATTTTGAAGAACTCAAGCAACATGTTTTAAAACACTCTGAAAACTTAGCTGCCTTAATGATAACCTATCCATCTACTTATGGTGTATTTGAGTCCAACATAAAAAGTATTACGAAATTAATTCATGAAAACGGAGGCCAAGTTTATATGGATGGAGCCAATATGAATGCACAGGTCGGATTAACTAGTCCGAAAGAAATAGGTGCAGACGTTTGTCACTTAAATTTACACAAAACATTTGCTATACCACACGGTGGTGGCGGTCCAGGCGTTGGACCTATTTCTGTAGCTAAACATCTTGAAGATTTTTTACCTTCAAATCCAATTGTTAAAACCGGAGGGAATAAACCAATTGAGTCGATTTCGTCTGCTCCCTGGGGATCTGCTATGGCTTGCATAATTTCCTACGGATATATTAAATTGTTAGGTTACTTTGGTTTAAAGAAGTCCACTGAAATAGCTATATTAAGTGCTAATTACATAAAAGAAAGATTGGATGGTGCTTTCCCAATACTGTATGTAGGAGATAAAGGTCGCACAGCCCATGAACTAATTATTGACTTACGTGGATTTAAAGAAAAGAATATTGAGGTAATTGACATAGCTAAACGCCTTATGGACTACGGATTCCATGCACCAACAGTTTCGTTTCCTGTGCCAGGAACAATGATGATTGAACCTACTGAAAGTGAGAATCTAGAGGAAATCGATAGATTTTGTGATGCTATGATCTCAATAGCAGCAGAAATTTCAGAAAAGGATTATCACGATGGCAACAGTGTTCTAAAAAATGCACCCCACACCGAACTAATGGCAACAGGAGACAAATGGCCCTTTAAATATAGCAGAAAAAAAGCTATATATCCTTTAAAATATCTTACATATAATAAATTTTGGCCAACAGTGAGGAGAGTCGATGAGGCCTTTGGAGATCGTAATTTAGTATGTAGTTGTGTAAGTACAAATGAATATAAAGAGGCCTATAAATCAATAGGAAAAGAAAAATAAATATTTCTAAAACTTCATTTTTCTATATTTGAAAATCGTTGAAAATTTAAGAGTTTTGGATTTTTTTGAAATAACAATTTTAAATTTATACTTTAAAATTTCATGGGAACAATTATATCAAAAACCGGTTGTTATATTCCTGCTTTTGCTGTCAGAAATGATGAATTTTTAGATAATTCGTTTATTGATAATGATGGTAATCCTTTTTCTAAAAAAAATCAAGAAATTATAGAAAAATTTTCTTCTATTACGGGTATTAAGGAGAGAAGGTATGCAAACAACAATCATAACACTTCTGACTTAGCTACTTTTGCTGCACTAAAAGCCTTAGAAGATGATGATGTAGATAAAGAAACTATTGACTATTTAATTTTTTCCCATAATTTTGGTGACACAGATTTTGGATCAAAACAATCTGGTTTAATGCCCAGTCTTGCCTCAAAAGTAAAATCGAATTTGAATATAAAAAATCCTAATTGTGTTGCTTATGATCTTATTTTTGGTTGTCCAGGATGGCTTGAGGGACTAATACAAGCTTACAATTTTATTAAAGCAGGAGCGGCTAATAAATGTTTGGTGATTGGTGCCGAAACGTTATCAAGAGTTGTTGACAAAGTTGACAGAGATTCGATGATTTTTTCTGATGGTGCAGGTGCAGTTATAGTCGAAAAAAGTGATTCTAAAAATGGAGTTATTGGATATAAATCTGTTACTTATACTGACAATAACGAGATAGATATTTTAAATTTTGAACGTTCTTATGATTCAAAAGATGAAAATAAATATATAAAAATGAAGGGCAGAAAAGTTTACGAATTCGCGTTAAAAAAGGTTCCTGAAGCTATGAAAGAATGTTTAGAAAAAGCTAAAGTAAATATCGATGATATTAAAAAAATATTTATACATCAAGCTAATATGAAAATGGATGATGCAATTGTTAAAAGACTCTATAGTCTTTACAACAAGAAAATTCCAAAAAACATTTTACCTATGAATATCCAATCTTTAGGCAACAGTTCTGTAGCAACAATTCCGACACTATTTGATCAAGTCTTAAAGGGAAAAATTATGAATCACAAATTAAATAAAAACGATTTAATAGTTTTCGCTAGTGTGGGTGCAGGTATGAACGTAAATGCTATGGTTTACAAAATTTAAATATACCTTTAATGTAATACTATATTCTGATGATTAAATTCATTGAACATGTTGGTAGGTACTTTATAATGCTCCAAAAGATGTTGGAAAAGTTTACAAAATTTGATGTCTTATGGAGATTAATTCTTAGAGAAATAGATGACTTGATAATTGGTTCTTTGGGTATTGTTTCATTAATATCTTTTTTTGTTGGAGGAGTGGTAGCAATTCAAACAGCTATAAATATGGAAAACCCACTACTTCCAAGATATTTAGTCGGTTTTGCAACAAGACAAACTATGATTTTAGAATTTGCACCTACATTCATATCTATAATCATGGCCGGGAAAGTTGGATCATTTATTACTTCATCAATCGGAACAATGAGAGTAACAGAACAAATAGATGCTTTAGAGGTGATGGGCGTAAACACATACAACTATCTAATTTTCCCTAAAGTTGTAGCAATGACTATTTATCCATTTATAATTGTAATTTCAATGTTTCTTGGAATTTTTGGCGGGTATTTTGCTTGTGTTACTGGAGGATTTACTACCCACACTGATTTTATTGACGGTTTACAGCTTGACTTTGTTCCATTTCATCTTAATTATGCTTTCATAAAAACATTTTTATTTGCAATGATTTTAGCCACTATCCCTTCCTATCATGGGTTTTTTATGAAAGGTGGGGCTTTAGAGGTTGGTAAGGCAAGTACAACGTCTTTTGTATGGACAAGTGTTGCGATTATCATAATGAATTCTTTTGTCACAAACTTATTACTTACATAATGATAGAAGTAACAAAACTCAGTAAAAAATTTGATGATACTTATGTTCTAAAAGAAGTGAGCACCTATTTTGAAAAAGGAAAAACCAATTTAATAATTGGTCAAAGTGGGTCTGGAAAAACAGTTTTTTTAAAATGTATTTTAGGACTTTTTAGTCCCGAAAGTGGAGAAATAATTTATAACAAAACTCCCCTTTCTAAAATGAACTCAAAGGAAAGAACGAAGCTTCGACAAGATATGGGTATGGTTTTTCAAGGTAGTGCTCTTTTTGATTCTATGAATGTAGAAGAAAATATAGCCTTTCCAATGAAAATGTTCACAAACACGCATATTGATGAAATACGAGATAGAACTAATATAGTAATCAAAAGAGTAAATCTAATTAATGCAAATAATAAACTTCCTTCTGAAATTTCCGGTGGTATGAAGAAAAGAGTTGCAATTGCTAGAGCTATAATAATGCACCCAAATTATCTTTTTTGTGACGAACCTAATTCAGGTCTTGATCCAAACACTGCAATTATAATTGATAATTTAATTCAGGAAATTACTCAAGAGTATCAAATAACAACTGTTATTAATACTCATGACATGAATTCAGTTATGGAAATTGGAGAAAAAATTATTTTCCTAGAAAGTGGAGAAAAAAAATGGGAAGGGACAAATAAAGAGATATTTAACACTGACAATAAATCTATATCCAATTTTGTTTACTCATCTGAACTGTTCAAGAAAGTTAGAAAAATTTATGCTAAAGAAAATAAATAAATTTAATTGAAATCATTTCCAAATCTTTTAATTAAGGCCTCTTTTAAATCTTGAATTGATTCGATTTTTTTTCTAGGTATAATCATTAACATTTCTTTATTGTTTACAATTATATGATCTTGTAAACTATCTAATATGATTATTTTTTTTTGATCAGAAAACATAATATTACCTTCAGAAGAACTTAAATAATTTTCTTTAAATCCAATATTTATATTTTTTTTGAGATTTTTTTTAGATAAGGTTTCGAATAATGACTCCCATGTTCCGAGATCGCTCCATTGAAAATCTGACTTTATAACATAAGTGTTTTGAGCCTTCTCTAGAATAGAATAGTCTATTGATAAGCTTTTAATTTTTGGGAAAATAATTTTAAAAAAATGAACTTCTTCATCAGAGTCGAAGCTTCTCAAATTTGACTGAAATGATTTCATTAAGTCTGGTTCAAAAATCTTAAATGCATTTAAAATAGACTCCGTGGACCAAATAAATATTCCAGAATTCCAAAAATACATGTTAGATCTTAAAAACTTTTCAGCCAATTGCCTGCCTGGTTTTTCAGTAAATCTTAAAACTTTTTGAAATGATTCTCTTGTGTTTTTTACCTTAATGTATCCATAATTGGTGGATGGAAATTTTGGATTTATTCCAAAAGTTACTAGTCGATCACTTTTAGATACAGAAAATGCATGTTCTACATTTTTATAAAATTCATTTAATTTTTTAATATAATGGTCACTTGGTAGCACGATCACCTTCGACTTTTTGTTGATTTGGCTAATTTTTAAAGAGGCATATAAAATTGAAGGGGCAGTATTTCGCTTCACTTGTTCACAGATCAAATTATTCGAGTTTATCTCAGGAATTTGTTTTAATACCAATTCTTTATATTTTTCATTCGTTGAAATAAAAATATTTTCAATCCGTATAATTTTTTGAATTCTAATAAATGTCTCTTGAATAAGTGTTTTTCCTGATCCTGTCAAATCAATAAATTGTTTCGGAAGAGATTCTTTGCTTGCAGGCCAGAAACGTGAGCCCAAACCCCCAGCCAAAATAAGAGCATAAAAATTTTTATCTTTTTTCATTATTGTAGTTTAATACCAGAGTGTTTGGTTGAAAGAGATATAGTTTTCCATTAGAAACTTTTTCGCAAACATACCTCTTTCTTTTTTTACTAATCTTCTTAAATATTTCTTTTTTTTTAAACAAAAAAAATTGTCCCATTTCTAATTTCTCTATATAAAAGTAATTACTTAAAGTATCAAATTTACTTAGAGACATTGACAGTTCTAAATCTAAATCTGTACTTGATTTTGGATTTTTCAGATATACTTTAAAAGCATCAAGTATGGACAAGGGGAAAATTGACTCCAAGAGAAAAGGTTTGGATATTTCTTTAAATATTTTTTTCCATTCAATACCATGAGGCCTAACTTTATTTCCGAATGCTTGAAAAACTATTTGATGTGAAACTTCATGAAGCAGAGTAATTAAAAATCTAAATTTGTTTGGATCCTGATTTAGAGTAATTTTTTTAAACCCATTACTATATACTCTAAAATCGCCTCTTTTAGTTTTTCTCTCCGAAACCACAATTAAATTTAATCTATGTTCGTTTATTAGATCTCCAATATTTTTTTTGGCATTGCATGGAATAAAACTCATGAGAATCATAATACTCAGATTTTATTTAAAGTGGGAAAACTAAATTCACAAAAGTATTTTTAATGGGTTTTCAACAAAATCTTTTAAAGTCTGTAAAAATTTTGAACCAGATGCACCATCTATGGTTCTATGATCACAGGCCAAAGTTAATTTCATCGTGTTTGAGACAACAATCTTATTTTTTTTAACAACTGGTTTTTGAATAATACTGCCAACAGATAAAATAGCAGAGTTGGGTTGATTGATAATTGAAGTGAAAGATTCGATACCAAACATTCCTAAATTAGAAATGGTAAATGTGCTCCCCTCAATTTCATTTTGTAATAATTTTTTTTCTTGAGCTCTACTTGCAAAATCCTTAACTTTTAGACCAATTTCGTTTAAATTTAAGTTGTCGGCAAATTTTAAAACGGGAACAACTAATCCATCTTCTACCGCAACCGCTACACCAACATGTACATGTTTATGATGAGTTATTTCATTGTCACTCCATTGACTATTAATTACAGGGTGCATACTTAAAGAAAGCGCAGTAGCTTTAATTATTAAATCGTTGAAAGAAATTTTTGTTTCAGGCTGCGAGTTGTATTGCTCTCGAAATGAAATGAGATTATCGACATTATATTCAACATTTAAGTAATAATGAGGAGCAGAAAATTTTGAATCTGATAATCTTTTGGCAATTGTTTTTCTAATTTGAGAGTTTTGTATTTGAATACTAGATTCTTTTCCTAATTTTTTTGAAGAATTCGTAGAAGGCATAAAGTTTTCGATGTCTCTCTTAATAATTCTTCCTCCATCGCCTGTACCAACTAAATTATTTAGCATAATTCCCTTTTCAGATGCCATTTTCTTTGCCAAGGGAGATGCAAAGATTCTATTAGCTTGAGATTTAACTAATTCATTTTTGGATATATATTTAGTATTATCGACAATTACACTTTCACTATTTTTTAAGGAAATATTTTCCTCTTTTTGTTTTTCAAGCTTAATTTCTTTTTCTTGGATAATATCTTTTTGACCAATAGAATTTATAGCTTTTTCAACATCAGTGCTTTTATCTCCAATAATAGCAAGAACTTCATCTACTGGTGCAGATTTTCCCTCTTCAACACCTATATGAAGTAAAGTTCCTTCATGAAAAGACTCAAACTCCATTGTCGCCTTGTCAGTTTCAATTTCCGCGATTATGTCGCCTTCTTTAACTTCATCACCAACTTTTTTGAGCCATGTTGATACAGTACCCTCTTCCATTGTGTCGCTAAGGCGAGGCATTTTAATTATTTCATAGTTGTTTTGATCTTTTTTGTCTGCCTTTGAGTCTTTATTACCAATTTGTGGCTTTTCTTTTATACTTTGATTGACTGAGTCTTCAACATCATTTTTGGACTTAGAATCTATTTTATTAAGATAGGAGGAGATATCTTCATTTTTTTTTCCTATAATAGCTAACATAGAGTCCACTGGAACAGTTTTACCAGCCTCTACCCCAATATAAAGTAACTCACCTGAATGAAAAGACTCAAACTCCATTGTGGCTTTATCTGTTTCTATTTCTGCTAAAATATCGCCCTCATTAATTTGATCTCCCACCTTCTTTAGCCATGACGAAACTGTACCTTCCTCCATAGTATCACTTAACCTGGGCATGTTAATAATTTCAGCCATATTTTATTTTAATTTATGATTTAAAAAAGGATAATTTGGTTCTTCATAAACAGCGTCATACATAACCGAAATATCAGGATATGGTGATTCTTCAGCAAATTTTTCACACTCAAAAATTTGAGATTTTACTTTTTCTTCAATCTTAGAGATTTCATTATCATTTAGATATTTTTTCTCTGTAATAATTTTTTTTACCTGAGTGATTGGATCTATTTTTTTATACTCCTCGACTTCTGATTTTGTTCTATATTTTTGGGCATCAGACATTGAATGACCTCTATATCTGTAAGTTTTCATTTCGATAAAAGAGGGACCTCCCCCTTTTCGAGCAATTGAAATCGCCTTATCAATGGATTTTGCTACGGTAACCGGGTTCATCCCGTCTACTGGTTCACAAGGCATATTATATCCTAATCCTAATTTCCAAATTTCTTCATGGTTTGCAGTTCTGGCAACAGAAGTTCCCATTGCATATCCATTGTTTTCAACAATAAAAACAACGGGTAATTTCCATAAAGTTGCTAAATTCAGGGTCTCATGAAGTGATCCCTGTCTTACGGCACCATCTCCCATAAAACACAGAGTTACACAGTCTCTCTCGTGATACTTGTCTCCAAACGCCATGCCTGCTCCAAGAGGTATTTGACCGCCCACTATTCCATGGCCTCCGTGGAATCGAAACTCTTTTGAAAAAATATGCATAGAGCCTCCTAAACCCGATGAAGTTCCAGTTGCCTTTCCGTAAAGCTCAGCCATAACTCGTTTTGGATCTACACCCATTCCAATTGGCTGAACATGGTTTCGATAAGCTGTTATAATTCTGTCCTTACCAATTTCCATGGCATGGAGTGCACCGGCTAAAATTGCCTCCTGACCGTTATAAAGATGAAGGAACCCTCTAACTTTTTGTTGAATATAAACGGCTGCTAATTTATCTTCAAACTTTCTCCAAAAAAGCATGTTTTCAAACCAACCTACATAAGTGTCTTTAGTTATTTTTTTCATTAAATTAAAAAAATTTGTCAATCAAAATAGACCACAAAAATACCATTTTTTAATGAAAAATAATGAAGTATTCAATTGTAAAAGCCATTAATTATTACTGATTTCTTCATTATTCTCAGCAAAATCATTGTTTTGACTGGCTAAAGGGAATGTGATAGAAAAACGTAATGTATTTTCTAGGGGATTTCGAATTTTTGATGTAGAAAATAAATACGAAATATCAATACTAGCAAAATCGATAACAAAACCTGCTCCTAGGGTTAAAAATCTCCTTGAACCTTTTTCTAGACTTTCATTAAAATACCCTGTCCTTAGGGCAAAGGATTTTTGAAATAAGTATTCTAGTCCAAATGCCCATGTAATTTCTTTTAATTCTTCACTAAACCCTCCTGGAGCGTCTGTGAATGACTCAAAAATACCTTTTATAAAACTAATATCAGGCTGCTGATATCCAATAAAAACTCCATCTTTATATGTTGCTATTGGCGATGGAACAAGAAGTTTGTTAAATTCTAAATTAAAACTTAGAATATTTACTTCATCCATAATTAAGTCCAAACTAGAACCTACTTTTACATTTGTTGGAATAAAGTTTTTTTGACCACCTTCATCATATTTTAGTCTGGGTCCAATATTTGATATATTGAATCCATGTCTAAATCTTGCAGTCCTTTTATTTAATTTAAAAGTTTTTCCGTTGTAAAAACCAGAAATATCAATTCCGATAGAATTTGCGGGAGTGGGATCGGCGTCGCTTGATAGCTTTAAATCTGATCTTATATATCTAGCTGCAACTGCCATTGAAAAAGATCGATTCAATTTAAGACCATAAGATGCATCCAATGTCAATTCATTTGGCCTTTCGATTCCCTGCTGTACAATTGTATTACCTATTAGATCGTTAAATTGGATATCACCCAAACTAAAATATTTTAAGCTAAACCCCCAGGCACTTCTGTCATTTTTCTTTAGAGAATATGTAATGTTCGCTAAAAAAATGTCATTGACAAGCTTACTTAGATAAGGAGTATAACTTAAACCAACTTTCTTTCCAATTTCGCCAAATACGTATTTAGAGGGATTCCACTGTTGTGAAAAAATATCTGGGGAGGTAGCCACTCCTAATTCACCCATACCCGCAGATCTTGCATCAGGCGAAATAAGTAAAAACGGAACCCCAGTAGTAATTACTCTATTATTACTTTGTGAGTAAATACTGATTTTTATTAGAAAGAGAATAAAAATTAAAGTAAATTTTTTGTAATGGGTCAATTGCTTTCGTTTCATATATAACGGTAGATAATAGAATTTCTTATAACAATCTCTAATACATCAACATTTTTTGTAATAATATTTGCAAGTTTTTTTCGTTATAAGTTGCAAAAGGAAAAAAAACTTAAATAATTTTGCGTGAATAAGTTGTATATTGCAAAAGATTTAAAATTCAGAATGAAAAAATTATCTAATTCTAGATTACTAGTTTTTCGATTTTTAGTTCTAATTATTTCTCTATTCATTATTTCATGTGGCAAAAATAATGCCTCTAGAGCTACTGGTTGGGATATTAACTCCAAAAAAGGTGGTTTTCAGTATAACATAGATTACGAGGATCAGGAGACTGGACCTGGATTAGTATTTATTGAAGGTGGAACGTTTACTAAAGGTCAGGTTCAAGACGACGTTATGCATGATTGGAATAATACTCCCACACGACAGCATGTTATGTCATTCTATATAGATGAAACTGAAGTAACTAATATAATGTATCTAGAATATTTAGATTGGTTAAAAATGGTTTTTCCTCAAGATAATCCTCAATACAAACAAATTTATGAAGGTGCTCTGCCGGACACACTTGTTTGGAGAAACCAACTTGGATATGTGGAGGAATTGACCACAAATTATTTAAGACACCCTGCTTATGCAGAATATCCAGTTGTGGGTGTAAACTGGTTACAGGCGGTTCAATTTGCTGAATGGAGAACTGATAGAGTGAATGAATTTATTTTAGAAAGGGAAGCTTATATTGAAAAAGATGTCCGTTATGGTATTAATCAAGTTGAAGGTGGTCAAGTTGACGCAAACAGCACATTCAACACTAGAGCATACCAAAAGAATCCATCTGCAACATATGGTGGAAAAATTGACAGTATCGCAGGAAAAAAAGGTAAAATTAAAGATACTATTAATGTTTACGCAGGTATAGACAAAGGCTTACTTCTCCCTTCATACAGGTTACCAACAGAGACTGAATGGGAGTATGCTGCATTGGCATTGGTTGGGGATAGAGCATATAATGCTTATAGAGGAAAAAAGAAATACCCTTGGAGCGGTGAATACACCAGGTCTAGCGACAGAAGAACTGAAGGAGATCAACTTGCAAATTTTAAATTAGGTGAGGGTGATTATGGCGGTATTGCTGGTTGGTCAGATGATGGTGCTGATATTACAATTCAAGTTAAGGCGTATCCTCCAAATGACTTTGGTGTGTACGATATGGCAGGTAATGTCGCAGAATGGGTTTCTGATGTCTATAGGCCCATTGTGGATGATGAAGCAAATGACTTTAATTATTACAGAGGAAACGTTTATTTAAAAGAAATCATTGGTCCTGACGGAAAAGCGGAAATAATTCAACCCGACCAGTTAGTTTATGACACACTCCCTAATGGAAAAGTTCTTCTAAAAAGAATTCCTGGTCAACTGAAGCAAGTTCCAATTGACGAAGATGAAACATTTTTGAGACAAAATTTTACCGAAAGTGATAATAGGAATTTTAGGGACGGTGACATTGAATCAACTCGTCAATTTGCTGGTCAACTTGGTTCTGACGAAGGTCCAGGTGATGGAAGACCAGAATCGACTAAAATGTATGATGCACCAACTCACCCTAAAGTGATGAAAGACCAAGACGGTAATATTATCAGGACAAAAGATAAATCATCTAAAAGAACTTCGCTGATAACCGATGAAGTAAGAGTATACAAAGGTGGATCATGGAAGGACCGTGCATACTGGCTTGACCCTGCACAACGTAGGTATTTACCTCAATATATAGCTACTGACTATATTGGATTTAGATGTGCAATGACTAGACTAGGGTCTAAAAGCAAAAAAAAGAAATCAGCTCGACATAAAAGAAGAGGTTAATTTAAAATTTAAACCGTTTTTACATCATGAAAATAGATGACATACATTTTCTATTTTCGAAAAGTTCAGGAATATCGACCGATACCAGAACAATTAAAAAAAACAATATATTTTTTTGTTTAAAGGGAGAAAAATTTGACGGAAATTTATTTATTGATCAAGCATTTAAGTATGGAGCATCGTATGTAATCTATGATGAGAAAGAACTTAATTATAAATCAGAGAGGGCTATTAAAGTAAAAAATGCTTTAGAAACTTTACAAGCTTTAGCTAAACATCACAGATCAAAATTTAATATCCCGGTTATTGGTTTAACCGGTTCAAATGGAAAAACAACATCAAAAGAGCTAATAAATAGCGTTCTTTCACAAAAATTTAAAATTACATTCACCTCAAATAATTTTAATAATCACATTGGTGTTCCCTTAACTATTATGGAAATAAATAGCAAAACAGATTTAGCTATAATTGAAATGGGTGCAAATCACTTAGGTGAAATTGATCTATTATGCAATATAGCAGATCCTAATATTGGCTATATAACAAATTTTGGAAAAGCCCACCTTGAAGGTTTTGGAGGAATAGAGGGTGTTATAAAGGGCAAAAGTGAGTTGTATGAGTATATTAGAGAAAGCAAAGGGGTTATTTTAGTCAACAACGAAGACAGAATTCAAAGAGAAAAATCAAGAGGAATTAAATCTTTTTCATTTGGTAAATCCAAGAAATCAAATTGTTTAATTTATAATACTACATCCAATAAAGGTTTATGTGAGGCAAGGTTGAATGATAAAAAGATTGTGTCAAATCTACATGGAGAATACAATTTTGAGAATATCAACGCATCTATAGCTATAGGTATTCATTTTGGTCTAAGTTTTGAACAAATTGAGACCGGAATTAAGAATTATATCCCGAAAAATAATCGTTCAGAAATGATTAAAACAAAAAAAAATCTACTTTTTGTTGATTCATACAATGCTAATCCAACCAGTATGAAATTATCAATCCAATCCTTTATGAAATTTAAAGGGGTTGAAAAAATCTTAATCCTTGGAGATATGCACGAAATTGGCAAAACTTCCTTAAAAGAACATGAAAGAATATTAAATTCTGTTAAGAAGAATAAAGACTTGAAAATTTTTCTTGTAGGAAAAATATTTAATCAACTTAAATTTAACTCTGGTAGAATCCATTTTTTTAATGAAATTGATGAACTAATTGAATATTTTAAAAAAAAGCTGGTTACAGGTCACACCATCTTTCTTAAAGGATCAAGAAAAATTAATTTGGAAAAGGCCATTCCGATACTTTAAACAAAGTATAAATTCATAAATGATTACTGCGATTAAAATTCCTTCTTAATTAGCAATGATTGCCATATCATATGTACTCAAGTTAAATTTATCCACAACCATTTTCAGCATTTTCTCCTGCTAGTTTAACATTTTAAAATCAAAAAAATTAGATTTTAATTTTTAAAGTTAATTAATTAGGAGTAATAAGTTGGAGTGTGTTTTTAACCGATTTAATTTTATAAACACCACGATTTACATTCAAATTCTCACCATCTATTTGAATATTTTTAATTGGCTTTTGTAGAGTTATATTTAAATTTTCAATTTTTTTATAAATACTTTCTCCAGGAGAAAAATTTAAACCAAGAATAATTTTGAATATGTTTATAATATTTTTAAGATATGAGATATTTTCAACAATAAACATATCTAACATACCATCATCGGTTTTTGCTTTTGGAGTGACTGTGAAATTATAGCCTTGTTGATTTGTATTTGACACAATTAAAATTAACGGAGAACTAGTGATTCTTTCACCGTCAATATCAATAATAAATTGTTTTTCTTTTATGCTGAAAATTGTTTTTATAAATGCTAAGAAATAACCGACTAATCCTTTATATTTAATTTTATGGTAATTCTTAATAAAATCGGCACCTATCCCAAAAGCAACGTTTCCTAAAAAAACAGATTCATTTACTTTACCTATATCTACGTAAGTATAATTATGTCTTAAAATTAAATCTAGTGATTTGGAAATATCTAAAGGAATATTAAAATGCCTTGCAATCCCGTTCCCGGATCCTATTGGGACTATTGCAATTTTAAATTCTTTCTCTTTAATCTCATTTATAATTTCGTTTATAGTACCATCTCCACCACATGCGACAATCAAATCTGTTTTGTTAAGAACGGCTTGCCTTGCTAATGTTTTCGTTTCTCCTTTAAAACTTGACTCACTAATTTTTACCTGATACTTGTTTTCATCAAATTTGATTCTAACTTGCTCTTTAATTCTCTTAGCAATTTTTGAGTTTGAAATTTTGATAATAAAATGAATTTTTAATCTCATCTACTTAGGATTATAATACATCTTATTATCAATTATTCTATTAAAGTAATCTTGTAAAAATAAACCTGTTTTTTTTTCTAATCTCAGCATATTTTGATTTTTATTTTGAATTAGATTCTCCTCGAGATTCAAATCAGATAAATTGTAAAACCCAATTGCTTTATTACCATCATAAATACAAATGAAGTTTTCATCCATCGATAAATATGCACCTCCTCCAAAATAATTAATTGTAAATGGAGGTTCATTTTTACCAGACAACAAACTCCTTCCCCAGCTTCTAAAAGGCTTTTTATATCCTACCAATTCAGCTACAGTCGGATATATATCAAGGTGGCTGGCTAAGCTGTTATCAACCCCTTTAAAATCACTATTTTTTTTGTAAATAAGTAAAGGAGTAGCAAATCTGTTTACGGTGGTTTGATAATGCTTATAATAAGACTGATTTGTATGATCTGAAGTAAAAATAAAAACTGTGTTTTCAAACCAACTTGATTTTTCTATACTTTTAAAAAACTGTCTTATTGAATAATCAGTGTATCCAACACATTTGTGAATAGGAAGATATCCGTTGTCAAATATACCCTTAAATTTATCCGGAATTATATAGGGCTCATGAGAAGACAAGGTGAAAATAGTTGCCAAAAAGGGTTCGTTTTTATTATCTAAAATAGATTTTGAAAATTGGAGGAAAGGTTCATCCCAAATTCCCCAAAAACCATCGTATTCTTCATCATTATTGAATTCATCTCGTCCATAATAATTACCATATCCTAAGGTATTTGCAAAACCCTGAAATCCCATCGAACCATTTTTTGCTCCATGCAAAAATGAAGTATCATAACCTAAAGCATTGGAAATACTTACCAATGACTCTAATTTCTGTCTAGAATAATATGAAGAAGTATATGCTATTTCAAATGACGGAACACCTGCAAGAACAGACGGCATAGCGTGAATTGACTTTCTACTTGTCGCAAATGCATTTGGGAATATCAAACTATGCTTGGATAAAGAATCTAAAAATGGAGTAAAACTTTTAAAGTTTTTAATATTTCTATTTTTATTTAACTCGCCCCAATACTCTCTTCCCATACTTTCAATTATAAAAATTACTATGTTGGGTTTTTTGATTACTTCTCTTTCATTATAATTTTTAATAGGTTTTAATTGACTTGCTACTTCAAAATCATTAAATCGAGTGCTTTTTTTAAATGAGTTTTTACCCCAGGTCCTAATAATTGTAAATGAAGTGTTTAGTACCACATCCGAATGAACGGGTTTTGACAAATTATCCATTGCATCTATAAGTGTAATTGGTCTTGTGCTTTTTCTAAAGTCTCCTCCTCTAGCCATCATTACAATTAAAGCAGATGAAATAAGAATTCCAAAAATTGAACTTAGGTAATAAATTTTATTATTTTCAATTTTTTCTTCTTTTACTTTGATCAATTTATATAAACCAATCCAAATAAATAAAAAAAGAAAAAAAAGCATGACTAGGTTTAAGTACTGAAATAAAAAATGAAAAATTAATTTTAATTTGTTGTTTTCTTTAGAAATTGATTCTAAAAAATTTCCCATCATCCTATTTAAATTGAATCTATAATATGCAAAATCAATAAAGTTTAGAATTAAAAAAATACTGTTGGATATGAAGTATAGCAGAGTAGAATAAAATTGGTGATTCTTGAACCCTAAAAATGATAAGGGAAGGACAGAAAAAAAAATGAAAAATAAATTCGAGTAAGCAATTGCAGAGCTATCAAATCTTAAACCTAAAATATTTAGGGATAAAAAATTCCCTAAGTCTGAAACTTGAACTATATCGTTATTAAAAATAACAAATAAAACTCTTAAAAAAACATAAGCTATGTGGGCAAGAAGTATCCTATATATTAGTACGGAATATTCTTTTAACCTCAAATCATTACATACCATTAAATAAATTTAATAAGAGATGTATAAATTTTAATCTCTAATTAAATATTATTTAAAAATGAACCTAGGGAATCTTTAAACTCAATACCCTCTAATGATCTATTTTTTGATAATTTTTTATTTGCTGACAAACCCCATAGAATAATTTCTTTATAGAAAGGAAAATCGTTCAAATTAATGTCTGAACAATACTTTTCGATTAATTTAGTTAGAGGTATTATCGATTCGAGAGTATCTTTATACTCCTTATCTGTAAAATCATCTCCTAAAAAAATATCGTTTTTACTAAACCATAATAAAATTTCGTCATATGGTGTTAATTCTTCCTCTTTTTGTAACTTTTTAATTTCTGGGAAAACATCATTAAAAGTCTTTAAAATAGCGTTATTTATCAAAGTGAAAGATATTTGATCTGCACCCTCTAATTCTCCCTCATAAACTAATTCAATCTTGCCATTAATTGACGAAATTGTTCCTAAAAAGTCAGTGAGTCTAACTGATGTTGATGTTTCTCCATTAATAATTAACCTTCTTCTTGCAGTACTTATTAAATTTTCATATGCTGAAATACTTAGCCTGGCGCTAACTCCACTCTTTAAGTCAACAAATTCGCTTTTTTTTGCTTCGAAACCAATTTGTTCAACTAGATCCTTAGCTATTTCAGGTACATATATTTTTTCTAAGAAATCTTCTTTTATGTTGGATTCCTGCTGCGTTATCCTCTTTGCTATTTTTATGTTGAGCGGATAGTGGGTAAGAATCTGGGATCCAATTCTATCTTTTAAAGGTGTTACTATACTTCCCCTATTAGTATAATCCTCTGGATTAGCTGTAAAAATAAACTGAACATCAATAGGTAATCTGATTTTGAATCCCCTGATCTGTATTTCTTTTTCTTCTAGAATGGAAAAAAGTGAAACTTGAATTCTAGCTTGAAGATCTGGTAATTCATTAAGTACAAAAATTGATCTATGAGCTCTTGGAATCATGCCGAAATGAATAGACCTTTCATCAGAATAAGATAGCTTCAAATTTGCTGCCTTTATGGGGTCAATGTCTCCAATTAAGTCAGATACAGTGACATCAGGGGTTGCAAGTTTTTCGAAAAATCTTTTACTCCTATGAATCCAATCAATTGGGGTATCACCCCCTTTTTCACTTATTATTTTTTTACCTTCATATGAGATAGGGTTTAAAGGATCTTCATTAATTTCACTTCCATTAATTATCGGTACCCACTCATCAAGCAAAAAAATCAATTGACGAGCTAGTTTGGTTTTTGCCTGGCCTCTAAGACCAAGAAGATTAATATTGTGTCCAGATAGTATCGCTCTTTCTAAATCTGGGATTACTGTGTTTTCATATCCATGTATAAACTCAAAAGTTGGAGTACCAGACTTTAATTTATTTTCTAGATTCCTAGCAAGTTCTTTTTTAACAGATTCAGGTTTATAATCTGTTTTTTTTAATTCCGATAAGTTTTTTATTGAAGGCTTACTCATTTATATTCTTTTTTTTCTGTTAGTTTCATAATCTTCAAAAATCATTCCGCCAAGATTATCAAGGCCAGCATAAAGTGCTTTCCCTCCGTTAATTTTAGTGAATTCCTTTACAAAGTGTTGTAAATGTGGGTCTTGAGCAATCATAAATGTAGTTATTGGAACTTTTAACCTATGAGCAATTTTAGCCATCACATAACACTTATTGACAATTTTTGGGTCAAGTCCAACACTATTTTTATAATATGAACCATCTTTAAGGGAAAGACAGCTCGGCTTTCCATCTGTTATCATTAAAATTTGTTTGTTATTGTTTTTTTTTCTTCTTAGAATTTCTAAGGCAAGTTCCAACCCGGCCACGGTATTTGTATGGTATGGACCTACTTTTAAATATGGGAGATCTTTTATGGGTATTGGTCTAGCATCATTACCAAAAACTATAATGTCCAGAGTGTCTTTTGGATACCTAGTTGTAATTAATTCTGAAAGGGCCATGGCAACATTTTTAGCAGGAGTAATTCTGTCCTCACCATATAATATCATGCTATGACTGATGTCAATCATCAAAACTGTACTCATTTGTGAATTGAGTTGCCCATCATAAACGACCAAATCGTTTTCTACCAAATTTAGTTCAGAACTTCCTGTTCTTGAGTACATGTTTTTCAAACTTTCAGTAACCGCAATGTCTTCAATTGAGTCTCCAAAATTATAATCTCTAAGTTCTGTCATGTCATGGTTTTTTGTTCCACTTAGATTTGTTTTATGATTCCCATATTTTGATTTTTTTAACTTACCAAAAATTTTATCCATAGCGTATTTCCTTAAAACTTTTTCCATCTTAGAGGAAATTTTTAGGAGTTCATTCGATCCGGTAGGGTTTATTTCTTGAGTAACATATCCCTTTGAAAGAAGATCATTTACAAAATCGTCAATGGTATAATTTTCATCTGTGAGTTTGTACTCTTTGTCTAGCTCTCTAAGCCACTCAATAGCCTCATCAAAATCACCTGATGTGTAGACTATTAACTCTTTAAAAATATTAAATAGTTTTTCAAAAGGACTTACTTCTTCCTCTATAAACTTCGAAAAGTTCCAACCTGATAATTGAAAATCCATAAAAAATTTTACTAAACTTAATAAAAAACCTTAACCACTTAACTAAATTTTTATAAGAAAAATTTATTATCCAAAGATAGATTTAGCAATTATTGATTATGACGCATTTAATATTCAATTATTAAAAATTAATTCTTTAAATATTGAAATAAGGTATTGATGTTCTAAATTTGTGGTTAATTAAATGGCAACGTGCTAATCGTATGAGTCTATATACTGACTATTTAAAAGAAATTGAAAATAGAAAAAATCAAGGTTTAAGTCCCAAGCCGATTGATGATGCTTCTCTGCTCAATGAAATCATAGCTAATATAAAAGACAAGGGAAACAAACATAGGACTGCTTCAGTAGATTTTTTTATTTACAATGTATTACCTGGGACAACAGGTGCTGCTGGTGTAAAAGCAGATTTTCTAAAGAAGATTATTCTGGGACAGGAAATTGTGGGGGAGATTTCGCCAAAATTTGCATTTGAACTATTAGGCCATATGAAAGGAGGGCCTTCCATTAGGGTTTTACTTGATATTGCTCTTGAATCAACTGATGCTAACGCTAGAATGGCATGCGAAGTATTAAAAACACAAGTTTTTCTCTATGAAGCTGATATGGAACGGTTAGTTAATGCTCATAAAAAAGGAAATAAAATTGCATTAGAATTACTTGAAAGTTATGCTAAAGCAGAATTTTTTACTAAAATGCCAGAACTTCCTGAAAAAATTGAGCTAGTAACATTTGTGGCTGGAATTGGTGATATCTCTACAGATTTACTTTCTCCTGGTAGTGATGCACATTCAAGATCTGATAGAGAATTGCATGGACAGTGTATGTTTGATCATAACAAAGAGCAACAAAAAGCACTTTTAGAACTAAAAGAAAAATATCCAAATCATAGGGTAATGCTTATTGCAGAGAAAGGGACAATGGGTGTTGGTTCTTCAAGAATGTCAGGAGTAAACAATGTAGCTCTGTGGATAGGGAAAAAAGCTAGTCCTTACATACCGTTTATTAATATCGCTCCAGTAATTGCAGGAACCAACGGGGTTTCTCCAATTTTTTTAACAACGGTTGGTGTCACAGGTGGAATAGGTTTAGACTTAAAAAATTGGGAAAAAACTTATGATAAAAATGGGCAACTTGTTTTAGACGATAATAATGAACCTGTATTAAAACAAACATTTTCTGTCGACACTGGAACTTTACTTACCATTAATACAAAAACTAAAAAATTATACAAAGAGGGTAAAGAAGTAATGGATATTTCTTCTGCATTTACTCCCCAAAAAATCGAGTTCATGAGAGCCGGCGGTTCCTACGCAGTAGTTTTTGGTAAAAAGCTTCAAACATTTGCTGCAAAGACTCTAAATTCAAATATTAATAATATTTATGCACCATCAAAAGAAATATTTAATGAGGGTGTAGGACTTACTGCTGTAGAAAAAATTTTTAATAAAAATTCTGTTGGAACTTCAAGAAACATTCTTCATGCTGGATCGTATGTTCGAGTAAAAGTAAACATTGTTGGATCTCAAGATACAACTGGTTTAATGACATCCCAGGAACTTGAAATGATGGCTGCAACACTAATTTCTCCTGTCCTTGATGCAGGTTATCAATCTGGATGCCATACTGCATCCGTTTGGGATTTAAAGTCTCAAGAAAACATACCCAGGTTGATGAAATTTATGAGTGACTTTGGTCTTATAACAGGGCGGGATCCACAAAACAAATATCATCCCTTAACTGATGTGATTCATAAAGTATTAAATGACATTACTATTGACGATTGGGCTATTATCATTGGTGGTGATTCACATACCAGAATGTCAAAAGGCGTTGCTTTTGGAGCTGATTCTGGAACTGTAGCACTTGCTCTCGCAACGGGTGAGGCATCAATGCCAATTCCTGAGTCAGTAAAAGTAACTTTCAAAGGTAAAATGCATGAACACATGGATTTTCGAGATGTAGTCCACGCTACACAATCACAAATGCTTAAAAAATTTGGTGGAGAAAATGTATTTCAAGGGAGAATAATAGAAGTTCACATAGGTACTTTACCGTCAGACCAAGCTTTCACATTTACTGACTGGACGGCCGAAATGAAAGCTAAAGCATCCATTTGTATATCCGAGGACGATACTTTAATTGAATCTTTGAAAATTGCTAAGGCTAGAATACAAACAATGATTGATAAAGGAATGGATAACAGCAAAAAAGTTCTTCAAGGGCTAGTTGACAATGCAAATAAGAGAATAGAAGAAATTAAATCTGGTGAAAAACCTGCTCTAACTCCCGATGAAAATGCTAATTATTATGCAGAATTTGTTGTGGATTTAAACATCATTGATGAACCGATGATAGCCGATCCAGATGTCCACAACGAAGATGTCTCTAAGCGTTATACCCATGACACTATTCGTGAACTTTCTTTTTATCAAGGAAAAAAACCTGTTGATTTAGGATTTGTTGGTTCATGTATGGTACATAAAGGAGATATTAAAATTGTTTCTAAAATGTTGAAAAACCTAGAAGAATTTCAAGGGGAAGTAAAATTTAAAGCACCATTGGTAGTCACAGCCCCTACATATAATATTATTGACGAATTAAAAGAGGAAGGTGATTGGGAAATTCTTCAAAAGTATTCTGATTTTGAATTTAACGATGATGCTCCTAAAAATACGGCCAGAACAGAGTACGAAAATATTTTATACCTTGAGCGCCCAGGTTGTAATCTTTGTATGGGTAATCAAGAAAAAGCTGAAAAAGGTGACACAGTTATGGCAACATCTACAAGATTGTTTCAAGGTAGAGTGGTTAAAGATTCAGACCGTAAAAAAGGAGAATCTTTGCTTAGCTCTACTCCTGTGGTTGTTCTTTCAGCTATACTTGGTAGAACACCAACCTTTGAAGAATACAAGACTGCCGTTAGAGGAATAAAACTAACCCAATTTGCGCCTCCTGTAAATAAATTGACCTCGAAACCTGGACATTTATTGTCTTACTAGCATTTGATTTAAATAGGGTTTACTTCTGACATTCGGCGCAATCTTCAATATTTTTAATCTCTTTTGGAATTAAATAAGTTTTATTTACTTGTCTAAAGTTATTATTAGAAAGATTATTTAAATGATGATGTTTTAGTAACATTCAATTCAAAATTATTAAACTATTTAATGATAAATAACTAACATATGGAAGGTTTTTAAAAAATAGATTTGATTATAATCTTAGAATTAAAAATTATTTTTTAATGGTATTTATCTATTCAAAAAGTTATTAAAAATTGAAAAAACATTTATACAATCCAATACGAGATTTAATTAAAATGATTAAAGAACATATATTTGGACTAAATACTTTTTTTAAATTTAAAAAACTTAAAGAAACAAGGCTAAAAGTTTATCAAAGTAATAAAAGTCTTTTACTTGTTGGTAGTGGGAAATCAGCTTTAGAATACAAAAATCACGATTTAAGAAATACTCATATCCTTACTGTGAATAATTCTATAAAGGCATTTGGTGACACAATTGTCGATTATTATATGTGTGCTACTGATTTTCCACAGAAGGAAATCCCCAGCAAATCAAAATTTAAAAAAAGGATTTCGAAGTACGAATATCGCTATCAAACATTGGCTTTTGCTAAGTATAAAAAATTCCCTTTTAGACCATTGATTGGTAAAACTATTTTTTTAGATTGTTTGAACTGGGCTTTTACTAAAGGCTATAAAAAAATTTATCTGTTAGGTTTTGACCATGATTATAATCCAAATAGAGTTAAAAAATGGGATGGGAAATACATTACAAATAAAGAGAAATTAGAAAAGGTTTTCAATGGAAAAAATGACGAACCTGATACTTTTTACGGCCACGGAACACCAGACCCCTTAAGATTAGGAGAAGAAAATCTTCAAAATTATTTTTATTTGATTGAATCACATGCAAAATTCTATGGATCTGAAATTCTAAATTTATCTATTGAAAAAAGAGGTCTTTCAACATTCAAAAAAGTTAAAAAAATAAATTAGTTACTAACTTATTTAAGTAGTTCATTATCAATTACTTATATTTCGATTAGGAATAAGAGATGATTTATCCAACTTTTTAGAATTTTCAATAAAAAAAAGAGACGTTAGGTGTGACCAACAATAAAAATCTGCTTTAAATAGTTTTAGCTATTAAATCTTGATCGAGTTTCATCTTAATAAAATCTATAGCAATTTGATCAATTAATTTTCCGGAATCATTTTCAAAATTAATCTTGATTCTTTTTGGATAATTTAACCAACTTTTAATTTCATCTAATTGTTTTAAAGAAAACCTTTTAAGAACCTTAACCCCCATACTATCTAAGGAAACTGCATTATAAATCTGTTCAATATGACCCTTCATTGGAATTACTAGTAGGGGTTTGTTCAAGAACAATGACTCAGCAGTCGTTGTAAATCCAGCACTCGCAATAACTCCATCTGCACCTGATAATAATTCTAAAAAAACATCTTCATGAATTGGATATAAATGAGAAGAACCAATTGACTTTTTATGTGATATGTTTCGTGAAAAAATATGCCATTGCCTGTGTGGAAGCTTATTTGTAATCTCAAGAATGGACTTCTCATTATAGGCTGGTAAATAAACTACAATACCCTTTCCTTCGGATGTGATTAATTTTTTGACTTTCGATCTAATGATAGGATGATAAATTTTTTTACTGAATTTTTGATAATGTAACCCATACCCTATTTTAACCGGTGCAAAAAATTTAAGAAAACGAATTGTAGATTTGAATTTTTTTTTGGGCTTTGGGATACCTTTTTTCAAAAGAGAAAGTTGGTTACTTATTCCGAAACAGGGAACTCTTTTTAATTTACAAGACCACGCAGAGATAGGTTCAAAATCATTGATTACTAAGTCGTAATCTTTAACTCTTAAATTGATAATATCCCTGAAAAATAAAAGTAAATTATTCTTAAAAAGCGTTTTTATCCAATCTATTCCTCCTTTTTTATTATAGAATAATGTTAATCCTTTAAGGTTTTTTTTAATTGGGTAACCCAAATCTAATTTAGGTTTTGGTCCACTGATAATCACGTCAAACTGAAAACGACGACTCATAAATGGAATAAGTTCCTTAGCTCTAGAAATATGTCCATTACCAGTAGATTGTATGGCGTAAAGCACCTTCATTATTTCTTTATCATATTAAATTCATTCATCATTTCATTATATAATTCTTTATATGACTTTTCTTGATCTGTTGATACGAATTTTTTAAATTTTGATGAATCATGATAATAAATTGACCATTTAGAATTGTTATACTCCAATGCTGTTAAGTTCTCTATCCAATCTCCTGAATTCAAATACGTGACTTTACTATTTCCTATTTTGTATTTTTCGATTTTGGGATGGTGGATGTGTCCACATACCACATATTTAAAATTATTTGATGAAGCAATTTCAACAACAATACTTTCAAATCGATTAATATATTTTATAGCACCTTTTACACTGTTTTTGATTTTTTTTGAAAAAGACATTTTATTGCGTCCTATTTTTTCAAAAATAAAATTGATAAAACTATTTATTAAGATGAGAAGGTCATAACCAACCCCGCCAAGTTTGGCAATCCATTTAGAATATTGCATAGTTACATCAAAAACATCTCCATGGAAAAACCAAGTTTTCTTACCGTCGAGGGTTAAAATTACCTTATTTACAATGACAAATTTTCCCATTTTGAAACCTTTAAATTTCCGGAGCATTTCGTCGTGATTTCCAGTAACATAATAGATTTCCTTTCCTTCAGAAATCCACTTGAGTACATGTTTGATTATTTTCATGTGAGATTTCGGCCAATATCTCTTACTGAACTGCCATATGTCAATAATATCTCCATTTAAAACAACGATTTTAGGATCTATAGATTTCAAATAGATAAGTAATTCTTTTGCATTACATCCGTAGGTTCCTAAATGAACATCTGAAACAACTACAAGCTCGACTTGTCTCAAATTTATAATTTTGAATTTAAAGTAATTAAATAATGATATAAAATAGATTTACCATAAGTTAAAATTGGATTAAGTTTATGTAAAGTGAGTAAAATTAATAATAGATATCAAAGATTGACAACTGACCAGAAGTTGAAATTTCTACAATTATCAATGCATTATGTTATACCAAAATTGCGAAGTAGTGTTGTGAAAAACGAAGAACAAGATGTGCCATTATGGTTGGAAGATGCAGAGATTGAAATTATCAGCAGAGATAAAGAAACTGATGATTGGAAAAGTGAACTTGTGCCAATTCCAACACGTGCAGAAGCATAAAAGTTCGCATATAGTTCGCATTGGCATAAAAAAAAGAGGTCGAAACCTCTCTTAAGTGTTGTGGGTCATATTGGATTCGAACCAATGACTTCTACCCTGTCAAGGTAACACTCTGAACCAACTGAGTTAATGACCCAAATAAGGCATAATATACAAATCTTTAATCTATTGATTCAATAAAAATTAAATTTGATAATTAGATAGAATTAATTTTTACAAATTATAATGTTTATTTAATTAGATTTGTCAAAAAAGTTGTCATGATTATAGGAACTCCTAAGGAAATCAAAAACCACGAATCTCGAGTTGGTTTAAATACCGCGAGTGTTGGGTCTTTAGTTGATAACGGCCATAAAGTTTATATTGAAAAAAATGCTGGTATTAAGAGTGGTTTTTCTGACAACGATTATAAAAAAGCGGGAGCAGAAATTTTATCTACAGCAAAAGAAATTTATTCTAAATCCGAACTCATAGTAAAAGTTAAGGAGCCTCAAAAAGAAGAATTTAGTTTAATCCAAAAGAATCAAACTTTATTTACATACTTTCATTTTTCATCCTCAAAAAGTCTAACTGAAGCAATGATGAAGTCCAAGGCAACTTGCATTGCATATGAAACAGTTGAAACAAGTGATAAGAAGTTACCTCTTTTAACACCAATGTCTGAGGTGGCAGGTAGAATGGCTGTTCAACAGGGTGCAAAATACTTAGAGAAACCTCAGTTGGGAAAAGGAAAATTGATTGGTGGGGTTCCAGGTGTAGCCCCAGCTAAGGTAATAATTATTGGAGCTGGAATTGTTGGAACCGAGGCAGCAAAAATGGCTGCAGGCCTAGGAGCACAAGTGATTTTATTTGACATAAATCTAGAAAGACTAAGATATTTAAGTGAAGTACTTCCTAAAAATGTAATTCCTTTATATTCTTCAAGAGAAGCAATTATAAATCACTTATCAACTTGTGACGTGATTATTGGTTCAGTTCTAGTACCAGGCGCAAAAGCCCCAAAAATAATCACAAAGAATATGCTTGATAAAATGGAATCAGGTACTGTGCTTGTAGATGTAGCAGTTGACCAAGGTGGATGTTTTGAAACTTGCAGAGAAACAACACATCAAGAACCCGTTTATTTAATCGACGGGAAAGTTCATTATTGTGTAACTAATATTCCAGGTGCAGTCCCTATGACCTCAACAAACGCTCTAAATAATGCTACTTTAAGCTACATTCAATTAATAGCTGATTTAGGTTGGGAAAAAGCTTGCAAAAAAAATCAAGCATTAAATAAGGGACTTAATATGCATGACGGTAAAATTGTATACAAAGCTGTAGCTGAGACCTTTGGTTACAAGTACTTTGAAAATAATTTTTAAACAAAGCTTGTGGTTGACAAACTAAAAAAAATAGTAGGAGAAGATCGTATTTTATCTGATGGTAACGAAAAATTAAGATTTGATCATATATGGAAAACAGATATCCCTACAAATGCTATAGCAGTAGTGTTCCCAAAAGACACTAATGAACTTTCCTCAATTATGAAGGTATGTTTTGAAAACAATCAAAAGGTTTTAGTACAAGGAGGATTAACAAATTTAGTAGGGTCAACTAAAACCTTTAAGGATGAAATAATTGTCTCCCTAGACCGAATGAATAAAATTATAGAAATTGATGAAAAAAGTAGAACAATAACTCTTCAGTCTGGGGTAATCGTTGAGGATGCTATAAATGCTGTTAATGAAAAGGACCTTCTTTTACCACTAAATTTTGGAGCAAAAGGGTCTGCTCAAATCGGAGGAGTTGTATCAACTAACGCTGGGGGACTGAGAGTATTGAAATATGGAATGACAAGAGGATTAGTTTTAGGCTTGGAAGCTGTATTATCTAATGGAGAAGTTATTTCATCAATGAAAAAAGTAATAAAAGATAATTCTGGATATGACCTAAAACAACTTTTCATAGGTTCAGAAGGGACCCTTGGTATTGTTACTAAGGTAATTCTTAAATTGGAAGAGAAACCTGAATCAAGATGTTCTGCACTCGTAGCCTTAAAAGGTTATGACAAAGTTATCTACCTTTTAAAATTTATCGAGAAAGGTTTATCTGGAACACTGACGGGCTTTGAATTGATGTGGAATGAGACATATGTAACAATGCAAGATTCCTCTGAAAACTACTCATCTCTTCTACCAGGCACATACCCATTTTATGTATTTATTGAATCATTGGGTTCTAACTTAAGTAGTGATTTTGATAAATTATCTGAACTTATCTCTGGAGCGGCTGAACAAAACTTGATTGAAGATGCATTACTTGCACAAAATGAAAGAGAACAAAAAATTATTTGGGATATGCGCGAAGACGTTTCTGTGTTAGCAAAGAAATCTAGGTTTGACCAACATTTTGACATTAGCTTACCGATCCCTATAATTGACAGGGAAGTTCAAATCGCTACAAAAAAACTTAAACAACTATCATTTGTTGAATATGTTTTTACTTTTGGTCATGTTGCAGACGGCAATATTCATTTCATTATTGGAAAAAATGATAACTCCTTAAAAAATACAGAAAAGATTAATCATATAATCTATTCTAATCTTAAAGAGAATGGAGGTTCTGTTTCTGCAGAACATGGTATTGGACTCGATAAAAAAAAATATCTGTATACCTCGAGGTCAACGGAAGAAATCAACTTGATGAAGACTCTAAAAAAAATTTTTGATCCAAAAAACATATTAAATCCTGGCAGAGTAATTCCAGATTAATTTTTGGAGTTTAATTTTATAGTCATATTCCTTATACTCAATATATAAGGATATCTGGAGTGCCTTACATAATAATTTGGAATACTTAATTTGTCCAGTGGATCCGAACCTGCCGTAGTTTCGGTAACATCTAAATATTTGTCTCCGTCATCATCGTTATCAGCATTATTGCCTATACCGTCACCATCTGTATCAATTTGTTCTGCTGGATCTAGTGGAAACGCATCTATTAAATTAGCAACTCCGTCACCGTCTGTGTCTTCGGTAGGTGAGGATGTTATAGTTGATACTGGCATTTGTGTATTTAGGGCCGATGGATCTATTGGGTACGCAATTTCTTTGATTTCCTTCTCAAATTCTTTTCTTTCAATGTTTAAATTGAATGATGGCAATGAAGGCAAATCGATTTTAGCTCTTTTAAATACTTTATCTGTCATACTTGAAGCAACCCACATTGTAATTCCATTATACTTTATTAAAAATCTTCTAGTACCGGGATAAATACTAGAAATGTTTATTTTTGTATCTGATGAAGACGCTGACTGAGGATCAACATATATTGCATCTGAGGGTGAACTAATTGAAGTACCTGTAATTGAAGACCCAGATATATATATTACTGGTACTTTCTCGATTTTATACTCAAATTCCAGTGATAGACTGTTTGATGGAAAATTTTCAAAATTTTTATCCGCAGAAACTGTATGTTCTGAGGTGTGAGGAATAGTAATCCAAGATTCATAGGTGTTGCCTGATGAATCGACAGGATACTGAAAATCTGAACTAACAGCACTTGTCCCAGTAACATTCCAACTTGTGGTTTCTATGCCTCTAAAGTCAAGATCATCTTTGTAAAAAATATCTATGAAATCCTTAAAGTATCTTTTATCTGTGTCATCAGCATTAAAAACTTCAAGTCCTACATCAAATTTTCCAAATTTTTCATAAACAACTGTTTCCGTAATTTCACTAATAGAATCATTGGTTTTTCCTCCTGGAAAACTCCATGACAAACTATCAATATTACTTGCAGATGCAATAAATGAAACGCTAAATGAAGGGGAACCCGTATTTGTATTTACACCCAATGTTCTGGATGATGAAATAAACGATGCACTTATTTTTCCTGTGTTTTCCCAATGATCGTTTGTTGAAATTTCACTCTTCTCTGGCTCATACGGGGGTGGTATACACCCAAATAAGAGAATAATAAGTGTTAAAATAATTGCTTTGGATTCTATCTTGATCATATTTAGCTTTAGAAATAGTTTACTTAAAAAAAGAAATTAACAATTAGAAAATATTTTAGTTTTTAAGGAAAACTCAACATAATTTTATTTTTGTAAAAATACAAAATTTTAAATGTTACGATTATTGTTTAATATTTAAGAATTTATTGTGTAGTATAAAATATTTAAATAAATTTCAAAAACATATAGTTAAAATCAATAGTTGAAAAAATTTGTGAAAAAATATAGAGGACTAATTCTTTTAATTTTCCTTGGATTATTAATAAGTCTTATAGATAATATAGTTCTTAAAGGATTTTTCAGGGGGGAAGATTTATTCAAACACATTCTATATATATGTGTTCTCTTGGGCGCTTTATTTTTTGTACTTTACATACTAGTCAAAGAATAAATTTATTGATTAAATTTCAAGTTCTAGTTTATGGAGTTTATAAGTGAAAAATTACTAGATTATTGTATATCCCACAGCAGTAAGGAATCCGAAATATTAAGAGAATTAAATCGACAAACTCACATAAGAACGCTTAACCCAAGAATGATTTCTGGAAAGCACCAAGGTAGGTTCCTAAGTATGATCTCCAAGATATTAAGACCCAAAAAAGTTTTAGAAATTGGCACTTTTACTGGATATTCAACTCTTTGCTTGGCCGAAGGATTAGAAAAACAAGGAACAATCGACACAATTGACAATAATTTTGAATTGAAAAAAATTCAAAATTACTTTTTTAATCTTTCCAAACTTCAAAACCAAATTAGACAATTCACTTGTGACGCAATAGAAATTCTTCCGAAGTTGAAAGGTAAATATGACCTTATTTTTTTGGATGCTGATAAAAAAAATTATTTGAATTATTTAAAGTTTATAATCCCATTACTTAGAAAAAATGGTGTACTTATTTCAGATAATGTATTGTGGAGCGGGAAAGTTATTGAAGCAGACAATAATGAAGATTTAGAGACTCAAGTTTTAAAAAAATTTAACCAACGATTATCTAATAATAAAAATATGGAGACAGTTTTATTACCAATTAGAGATGGGATAAGTTTAAGTTTTAAAGTTTAATTTTTCCTTTTTACTGAACCGGTTAAATCCTCGAAGTCACTTTTTGCTTCGTCAATTTCTGACTTAATCTGCTCTTTAAATTCGCTAACTGGATTATCTTTCGTGGTTTTCTGTATTTCACTTTTAATTTCATTTGTAGCTTGTTTTACCTGAACAATTCCTTTCGCAAGTGTTCGAGCAAAAGAAGGAATTTTATCTGCTCCAAAAACAAGTAGAATTACAAAGAATATAAAAAATATTTCAGCTCCGCTTATAAATGCTAACATTGGTGAAGAATTAGATTAGAAATTAGCCTTTTATTTTTTCTTTAAATTTATCAAAATCTGAAATATTTTTTTTCACTGGCCAAGAATTGTTATTCAAATTAATATCTGCAGTTTCAGCATCTGGGTCTAATTCAACACCTATCAATTTTTTATCGCTAGTAATTACTCTTTTAACTATTGAATCATTTTTTCTCCATATCTGTACAGGATACTCAATTCTTTCTTTAGTCCCATCTTCATAAAAATAATCAACAATTATGGGCATAACAAGGCCTCCAGGTTTTTCAAATTGAATTTCATAGAAGTACCTAGGTAATTTTTTATCTCCTCCCAAAGAAGTATTTAAAGCTTCAAAACTAGATGTTGAATCTGATTTCATTTCAGAACTTCCTTTAGATTCTTTTGTGTTTTTTTGCATAAAAACAGTTGGGTTTAAATCATTGGATGTCATACCATACTTAGCTAAAATACTATCTATTTCTTTTGAAGGTTTTTCAGAAATAACATAATTATCTACTGATTTTACACCAATATCAACCACATCAGTGGAATAAAACCAACCTCTCCAAAACCAATCCAGATCTACAGCAGATGCATCCTCCATGGTTCTAAAAAAATCTTCTGGTGTGGGATGTTTAAATTTCCATCTTTTAGCATAGGTTTTAAATGAGAAATCAAATAATTCTGGACCCATTATTGTTTCTCTTAAAATATTTAATGCAGTTGCTGGCTTTGAATATGCATTAGGGCCTAATTGAAATACATTCTCTGGATTTGACATAATTGGAGAAATGAAGTTTTGATCACCAGACATATATCTAATAATTTTTGAGGGCTTTCCTCTTCTTGAAGGATAATTTTCCTCAAATTCTTGTTCGGTTAAGTATTGAACAAATGTGTCTAATCCCTCATCCATCCACCCCCATTGTCTTTCATCTGAATTAACAATCATGGGAAAAAAGTTATGTCCAACCTCGTGAATAATTACACTTATCATTGCATATTTGGTTCTATCTGAATAAGATCCATCGTCGTTTGGTCTTCCATAATTCCAACAAATCATTGGATATTCCATACCCTGATTTTTGGAATGTACAGATACAGCTTTAGGATACGGATAATCAAACGTAAATTTCGAATAAACTTTAAGGGTATGGGCTACAACCCTTGTAGAATATTCCTCCCATAAAGGATTACCCTCTTTTGGATACAAAGAAGAAGCAATTATATTTTTACCTCCAATTTTAACAGCCATCATGTCCCAAATAAATTTTCTTGAGGAAGCAAAGGCAAAATCTCTTACATTTTTTGCAACGAAATGCCATATTTTTTTTTCATCTGACCTTTTCTTCTCCTTCTCTCTAACCTCGTCTTCTGAAACAATTACAACTGGTTTGTCAAATGAGTTTCCAGCCTTTTTATATCTCTGTAACTCCGATTTTGATAAAACATCTTTAGGGTTTTGCAACTCCCCTGTTGCTTCCATTATATGATCCCCTGGAACTGTAATTTTTACATCATAATCCCCAAAATTTAGAGCAAACTCTCCGTTACCCCAAAATTGATAATTTTGCCATCCTTCAACATCGTTATATACAGCTAACCTTGGAAAAAATTGTGCTATGACGTATGCTCTATTGTCATCCTCACTAAAATATTCATAACCAGATCTATCTCTTGCAGGTACATGGTCATTAATTTTATACCACCATTTAATGGAGAAATTAAATACTTGACCACTTTTTATTGGATTTGGTAAATCCACTCTCATCATAGTTTTATTAATGGTAAATCTTAAAGGCCTACCATTCTCATCTAATACCTTTTCAATATTAAAACCACCAACAAATTTTTCGGATGTATATTCATCAACAAAGGACTCAATAGATGACATTTTTGAAATCCCTGAAGAAGTTTTCATGTCTTCCATGTTATATTCTGCTCTTATATTTTGGTCTAATTGGACCCATAGATAAGACAATTCGTCCGGTGAATTATTTTTATAATTAATTTTTTCGTTACCATAAAGTTTTGCATTTTCATCATCTAAAATAATATTCATTGTATAGTCAACTTTCTGTTGATAATAATCTTCTCCTGGAGAACCTGAGGCTGTTCTATACCTATTGGGTGTTGAAAATTCTTCATAAAGTTGCTTGAACTTATTATTGTTTTTGTGTCCGACTGGTACTTTTACTTCTTGTGATGTAAGAAGAGCTGACGCGAAAATTAAAAGAAAACCTAATATGCCAATTTTTTTTGTCATGATACTTAATTTCTGTGTAAATATATCAATTTCATTTTTCAAATGAATATTGAAAATTTTTATTTAAGTGAGTTAAAAGGAAACTTTTCTTAAGATCTTTAAATTTAACGTGAACTATGTTTTTTTGACTTTCAATAAAATTAATTAAAAAACTATTGTACACTTCAATATTAAATATCTCAGAATTCGAAAATTCTGTGTGGTAATAAACAACCAACAAATCATCTTTCAATTCATATCCCAAATATTTTACTTCCTTTTTTTTTTTGTTAATTGATATTTTGAAATTTTTTTTAATAAAGTCTCTCATAAAAAAATTAGTATCTACATTAGATTTTTTTTCAAAAATTAAATTAGCATTTGGTTTTTGAGATTTTATTAGATTTTCAATGTCGTCAATAAAGAACTGTGATATAATTTGAATTTCGTTTTTATCAAAAACAAAATCAACACTTGTTGTACTTACGTAAAAATCATGGTTTTCGTAATCATGTATTCCTAGTTGGACAATAAATAAAAAAATAAAATTAGTCAGACTCATTATTATAAATTTTAACGTAACTATTAAGCTCTTGAATCACTTTTTGATGTAAATTTTGATTAAAATAATGGATAATTTCAGAATTTTCAGAACATCCTAGAACAAAATCATATACCTTACTATCATCAATATTGTAATTCTCAATGAAAAAAAATAATCCATAAAATTTTATAATAGAAAAAATTGAAACAAATTTAGACTCTAAAGATCTTCTTTTTTTCAATTTTTTGTAATAACCAGAAATGTGTTTATACACTGCCTCCACATCAATTTGCATGGAAGTACCTAAACCCAAAAGTAATTGTGTTGCATTTTGTATTTTTTCTTGCCTTTGACCTTTAAATCCAGGAATACCAAAATCATCAAAATTTTGCTTTTTTTCTAACCCTGATTCCAATAAATCATATTTTAAGTTGCCTGTTAGAGAATTATTTGTAACAATGACTTCATCCAACTCATTCACAAAACCCTTTAGATAAATGGTTATTTCTTTAGAAGAAAAAATATTTTCTGTAATTATCAATTCATATTTTTCATATTGAATAGAACTAAAAACTAATTTCTCTCCAATTGAAACTGATATTTCAAATAATCCATTTATATCAGTAACCTCAGTATTTCCTCTCGATGTATTAATTACATGAATATTGCTTATTGGTATTTCAGAATCAAAAACATATCCAGTTAATAGTTTAAATTTCTGTGCCATAACTAGATTTGACAAAAAAAAAATACAACTAATTGATATTTTTTCAACGGGAGGAATTTATAAATTTCTTAGACTCATTAAACAAATACTCTATCAATTCAAACTCTTTATTTTTTTTGAGTAAACTTTTAATCTCTTGCTTTTTGTCCATTAATTCAAGAAAAGTAATCATTTCAAAATTTTTTAAACCTAGGTCATGCATAAAAAAATTTTTATCGAAAATAAGAGGTAAGGCTTTTGAAGGAGTAATTTTTATTTCCTGCTCGATCTTGCTCTCTTTTAGCACTTTTGCAAGAAGCTTGGCCACATTTACGATATTTATGCCTCTGTAGAGCTGGTTTTGTCGAATAATTTCATTTTCAACTGTAGTAGACTTGTCATCTATATAATCAACTTTTTTAAACTCCTCCTTTTTAAGATCTAAAAATTTATCAGTATTATCTGGACTAATAACAACTTCGTCTAAAAAATTTATCCTCTCGTTTACCTCGACAACCAATCTGTTCTTTTTCATTATCTCATTGTTTATTCTCACTGTCCTAATTTTAAATTCAACAGAGGAAAATACAATTTCGTCCCCAACTCCAGCTAAAATTTCAAACTCACCATTGGTGTCGGTTATTGTATTGTTTTGATTAGAATTATTAATAACATTAGCAGCAATTACATTACTATTTCTGTACATTAACTTTCCTCTTAATATGACCCTTTTTTCTTGAGAAAAAACTACAAATGAAAAACTTAAAAGGATGAAGATTATAATTTTGTTCATTTTTTAAGGCTTGTTTTCATTTAATTCTATATGTAGAGCGGAAGACCGGGTTCGAACCGGCGACAATCAGCTTGGAAGGCTGATGCTCTACCAACTGAGCTACTTCCGCTTATAAATAAATATACTAAATAACAATATGTTTTATGAAATGAAATCCAAGAATTTTAAAACCATTGTTATAGTAGAACTTGTGAGACAAAGTATTTTGTGAATAAGTATTTAATTCCAGACACTCAAAACCTTTTTTACAAACATATTCTTCAACAAAGGAAATAAGTTTTGACCCTAGACCAAATCTCCTGTATTCAGGAAGAATATAAACATGATCTAACTCACATGACCTCCCTGAATACAATCTAGTTTGAAACCATAATCCGACAATTCCTATTAACGTGCTCGCATGGAATACTCCTATACATTGATAATTCTGGGAAAACATTTCCTTTTGTCTTTCAATTAAAACATTTTTTTTTATTTTTTTTTCATTGAGTTTTTCAACCAGAAAAACAATTTCATTTATATTTTTTTCGGAAAGTATTTTGAATTTATAATTCATAATTTTAATATTTATACGATGCAAATCAATATTATACATTACATCATAAACTTAGTTTTATTTTTTTTTATAACATTAATAACCTATTCACAAAATGATGTTACTAAAGAAGATTTCTTTTTACTTGGAAAAAAAGATTTGAAAGAGATCCTTAAATCAGGTCTATTGCCAGAAGCTTATCTTAAATTTAAACAAATGCAAAATGATGCAAAAAAAGAAGGTGTTGAAATTGAAATTGTGTCTGGTTATAGGAGTTATCAAAAACAAAAAAACATATGGAACAATAAATACAACAAAAATTTTAAAGAAGGTTTTTTGGGTATAAAAAACATAAATAGAATCATTCAATATTCAACACTCCCAGGAACATCAAGGCATCATTGGGGTACCGACATAGACATTATAGATAAAAGGTTTACTCAAAAAGGAGATTTGCTAATCGAGAAAAACTATGCTGAAAATGGAATTTACAGTGAGTTGTTCTCGTGGATGAAAAAAAATTCTAAAAAATATGGCTTTTACCTGGTATATGACGATTCACCTAAGAGAAAAGGGTTTAGATTTGAGCCTTGGCATTACAGTTATAAACCATTATCTTTTTTATTTTTAAAGCGTTTTATCAAAGACAATCTTATATTTAATATCACTCGGGATACATCTTTACTTGGAAGAGAGTTTATTGATAATTCTTTTTTAGAAAATTATCTTAAAGAAAATTTATTAGATATAAATAAAAATTTAAAATAAATAAATAGTTAACTTAAAAAATATTAAATAGTTTAAAATGAAAAATGAATATTATAATTCAGAAGATTTAAAAAAATTCACAAATATAACTGATTGGAATAAAGAACTAGGTGATAAATTTTTTAACTACTATGAAAGCGTTTTTGCTGAAGGAAAACTGTCTTCAAGAGAGAAATCTTTAATTGCATTAGCCGTATCTCACGTTGTACAGTGTCCTTATTGCATTGACGCATATACAAAAGATGGACTTGAAAAAGGAGTTGAAAAAGAAGAAATGATGGAAGCGGTTCACGTTGGTGCAGCAATCAAAAGTGGAGCAGTCTTAGTCCATGGAGTTCAAATGATGAATCGATACAATAAATTAAGTATGTAAATGATTAATCGACCTAATGAATAAATCTAGAACTATGAATGTGTCTAAGCAATTAGATATTCTTAACAATGGTATATTTTCTAACGGAAAACTTCCACTTTTTAAAGAAAAACTTAAAGAGGTAAATATTCCAGATATAAAAAAAGTACAATTAAAAATTCTTCAATTAAATATTGGTTACATGTGTAATCAGACATGTTCTCATTGCCATGTTGATGCTGGACCTAATAGGAAAGAGATGATGTCTCTGAAAGTTTTAAATCGGTGTTTAAGCCTGATGATAGAAAATAAAATTGAAACGGTAGATATTACAGGTGGCGCTCCAGAAATGCATCCAAACTTTAAATGGTTTGTTAAAAGAATTAGAGAAAAAACCAAAGTAGATGAAATTATAGTTCGTTCCAACTTGACTATAATTTTAGCGAATAAAAAATTTTTTGATCTTCCAAATTTTTTTGCCGATAATAGAATTCATATTATTTCATCTCTCCCTTTTTATAACCGAGAAAAGACAGACAATCAAAGAGGAAAAGGGGTTTTTGATAAATCAATTTTAGCACTAAAAGAATTAAATAAAGTAGGGTATGGAAAAGCCAACTCTAACTTAAAATTAGATTTGGTGTATAATCCTTCAGGAGCATTTTTACCACCAGATCAAGAATCTTTGGAAACAAAATTCAAAGAAAAGCTGTATAATGATTTTAAAATAGAATTTAATAATCTATTTACGATAACAAATCTTCCAATAAGTAGATTCTTGGATTATTTAATTGCTTCTGATAATTATGAAGAATACATGGAAACTCTTGTTAGTCGTTTTAACCCTAATGCAACCAAGGAACTTATGTGTAAAAACACGATTTCAATTAGTTGGGAAGGGTATATTTACGATTGTGATTTTAATCAAATGTTAGATCTTAAAATAAATTCAAAAAATAATACAGTTTTTAACTGTAAAATCGAGGGATTAGTTGATAAAAAAATTGAAATTTCCCAGCATTGTTACGGATGTACTGCCGGAGCAGGCAGTAGTTGCCAGGGAACAATAGCCTAAATTAATGTTGAAAAATAATCCTTTAGTTTTGGTATTTTGCAAAAACCAAATAATAGGCAAAGTAAAATCAAGATTGGCTATGAATATCGGTCAAAAAAAAGCCCTTTTAATATATTCCGAACTTGTAAATAAAACTGCTCTTATAGTAAACAGTTTGTCTTCTGAAGTACATGTATACTATTCAGAGTATATCGAATATAATGATAATTTTAATTCTTCAAAAATTAAAAAATTTATTCAAAAGGGAAATAATTTGGGGGATAGAATAATAAATGCTTTAATTAGTAGTTTTAAAAATTTTTCTCCAGTTGTTGTAATTGGTTCTGATCTATGGGAATTGGAAACTAGTGATATAGAAGACGCTTTTGAAATTCTAAAAAACAAGAATATTGTTATTGGCCCTTCAACTGATGGAGGATATTATTTGATTGGAATGAATTATTTTGATACTAAGATTTTTGAAAATAAGAATTGGGGTCAGGAAAGCGTTTTAAATGATACTATAAGAGATATTAAAGATAAAACAAACATTTATTTACTAGATGAAAAAACTGACATAGATACTTATGATGATTTATGTCAGTTCCCAGATCTAAAAATTAAATTATGAAATCAAAGAAGAAGATAAAGGAGTCAGTAGAATATATTTTACAAAATAAAATAAAAAAATGTGACCTTGGAATTGTAATTGGTACTGGCCTAGGCGGTCTTGTTAATACAGTAAATATTATTGCTGAGATCCCATACTCATCAATTCCTCATTTCCCAATTTCAAAAATGGAAATGCAAAATTCAAGAATTATTTTCGGTAAAATAAACTCTAGAGAAATTTTAATTTTTGATGGAAGATTTCATAAATATGAAGATTTGAATTACTTCCAAATTACTTACCCAATTTATATTATGAGTGAATTAGGTGTTAATAGATTAATTATGACAAACGCAGCTGGAGGAATAGATTTAAAATTAAATAAAGGCCAACTTATGATAATCAAAGATCATATAAATCTTCAAGGCGGGTCTCCACTAGCAGAAAGGGACAATTTTGAGATGGGAAAGAGATTTGTTGATATGAGCGAACCCTATTCAAAAGATTTAATTGAAAAGGTGGTTACTATATCAGTTCAAACTAAAATTGATATTGATTTAGGAGTCTATGCTTGCGTTATTGGACCACAGCTAGAAACATCAGCAGAATATAAATATTTGAGAATAATTGGGGCAGATGCAGTAGGAATGTCTACTGTTCCAGAAATAATTGTAGCTAATCAGCTTGGAATAGAATGTCTAGCTATTTCTGTAATTACTGATTTGTGTGATCCAGATAATCTTGAGCCAATAAATATTAAAGAAATAATTGAGATGGGAAAAAAGGGAGAAAAGCAACTTTTAAAAATTTTAATTGAACTACTAAATGATATTTAAAGTGTGTTACAAAGGTTTTTTATTTTTCATACTGTTGTTTTTTGCTTCAAATAGTTTAATCTCACAAAAAAATATTCATGATATCTGGGATTCTGAATTAAAAAAATATGTAGATAACGAAGGTAATGTGAACTATCGCGCGTGGAAAAAAAAATCAAAACTATTAGAAACGTATTTGATAAATTTAGAAAATAATCCTCCAATTGAGCAATGGACTAAAAATGACTCATTAGCTTATTTTATTAATGCATATAACGCTGTTACTGTAAAATTAATTTTGGATAATTATCCATTAAGAAGCATAAAAGATTTGATTGTTCCTTGGTGGCTAAAAAGATTTGAGCTTAAAAATGAAAAAGTAACACTTAATTTTATTGAGCATAAAATTCTTAGAAAGATGGATGAACCAAGAATTCACTTTGCAATCAATTGTGCATCAAGGTCGTGTCCTAGACTTCAAAATTTTGCATATTACTCACATAGGCTAGAAAACCAATTAGAAAACGCAACAACTGAATTTATAAATGATCAAGCAAAGAATAAAATAAATGTTAACCGTTTAATGCTGTCAAAAATCTTTTCTTGGTTTAAGGATGATTTTGGAAATAAGATTCAATTGCTGAAATTTGTAAATAAATATTCTAGGATAAAAATTTTGGAAAATGCAACAATAGAATATTTAAATTATGATTGGAGTTTAAATGAAAAATCATTGAAATGAGTTTTATAAAAAATATTTTTAAATATGGCATAGCTTCCGCATTCGCAGGAATTGTCTGCTGCGTTGCCCCAATGATTTTATTCCAACTTGGTCTTATTGGAGGGATTTATGCTATTTCTTTTGCTGACTTTTTTTATAAACCTGACGGATCCCTTGGTTTATTTGGCTGGTTAATTAGAATTATCGGATTATCCATAGTTTGTTATGGTATATATAGATTTAACATTAAAGAGAATTGTTCTTTAAATTCAGATAATCAAAAAAGAATCAATAAACTGTTATTTTCTGTTTTATTAATTACCTTTTCCTTGTCTCTTTTCCTCTCTCTAGAAAAATTATCTTCAATTTATTTTGACGAATATATTGTACCTGCTCAAAAAAAGGAATATCAAGAAAAACTAACTGAGTGAAGGTGTCAGTCATTATTCCTGCATTTAATGAGGAGAAAAGTATCCATTACGTTTTAAATGATATCCCAAATTTTGTTAACCAAGTTATAGTTTGTGATAATTCATCGACTGATAAAACATCTCTAATAGCAAAAAATTTAGGTGCAAAAGTAGTTTATGAAAAGAAAAGAGGCTACGGTAATGCATGTTTAAAGGCAATTTCATACATAAAAAATCTCAAAGAAAAACCTGAGGTTGTTGTTTTCATCGACGGAGATTATTCCGATGACCCTAAAGAAATGAAAAAAATTGTTGATCCAATTGTTAATGAGGGATATGACTTTGTTTTAGGGGCTAGGACGAAGAGATTGAGAGATAAACATTCAATGACTGCTCATCAGATTTTTGGCAATTGGTTAGCCTGCCTGCTAATGAAGATTTTTTTTAATTCTACGTTCAAAGACCTTGGACCATTTAGAGCTATTGCCTGGGATAAATTGATGCAACTAAAGATGCAAGATAAAACTTTTGGCTGGACAATTGAGATGCAAATAAAGGCTTTAATTAAAAATTACAAGTACAAAGAGATAGATGTTAAATATAAAAAACGAATAGGAAAATCTAAGATATCTGGAACATTGAAAGGATCTCTTTTAGCAGGAAAAAAAATTCTATATCTTATTTTTAAGTATTATTTTAAAACAAAGGTTAGGTTATTATGGTAATGAATATTTTAACAATTTTCTTCATAATTATTTATTCAGTTTGCTCTTTGTCAATATTTTTTTTTAGTCTTATACAACTTCATTTATATATAAATTACAAGAAGAGCAAAACTAGAGCAAAGAATAAAATTTTAATGAACTTTAAGAATCTTCCATTTGTAACAGTTCAACTACCAATTTATAATGAACAAAATGTTATAAAAAGGTTGTTGGATGCAATCATTAAGATGGATTATCCAAGTGATAAAATTGAAATACAGGTTTTAGACGATTCAGACGATTATTCAACTGCTTACGTGAAAAATTTAATCTCAAAACTAAAAAATAAAAGTAATTTTAAAATAAACCATTTGACTAGAAAAAACAGAGATGGATTTAAAGCTGGAGCTTTGAATTACGGTCTCAAACTCGCAAAAGGCAATTATATTGCAATTTTTGACGCAGATTTTGTTCCAGGAAGTGATTGGCTAAAAAAAACTATTTGTGGATTCAAAGATCCTAAAATTGGAGTTGTTCAAACTAAATGGAACCATATAAACAAAAATTTTTCACTATTAACAAAAATTCAAGCTTTTGCACTTGATATTCACTTCACATTGGAGCAAGTAGGAAGAAATTTTAATAATTATTTTTTAAATTTCAATGGTACTGCAGGAATTTGGAGAAAAGAAGCAATTTTAAAGTCTGGGAATTGGAACAGTGATACATTAACTGAAGATCTTGATTTAAGCTATAGGGCTCAATTAAGAGGTTGGAATATAGAATATATTGAATCAATCAATGCTCCAGCTGAAATTCCTTTTTTAATCAGTGCAGTTAAGTCTCAACAATTTAGATGGAATAAAGGAGGGGCTGAAAATTTTAAAAAGCATTTTCTAAATATTTTAAAGAATAATAATCTAAAATTTTCAACTAAGGTGCATTGTGCTTTTCATCTTTTTAGCAGTAGTATTTTTTTAAGCATTTTTTTATTATCATTTCTAAGTGTTCCTCTTTCATATATTTCAAACGTAACCGGCAGGTTCAATTGGTTCTTTAATTTTTCCTCACTCTTTGTTATAAGCACTATTATTTTCTTTTACGTATACTGGGAAATTTTCAAATTAGTAAACAAAAAAAAAATCAATTCATTTTTTGAATACACTAAAATTTTTATTTCTTTTTATTCCGTTTCAGGAGCCTTTGCTTTTCAAAATTCGGTAGCAGTTTTGCAAGGATTTATTGGAAGAAAATCGGAATTCGTTAGAACACCTAAATTTAATTTGAATACTGGGAAAACCAGCTTAAGGGAAAAAAAATATGTAAATGAATACAGGTCATATTATTTTATAATAGAAGGTTTTCTAGCTCTTTATTTTTTGGTAAGTATAATTACCACAATTTTATTTGCAAATAGAAACTTTGGATTTTTACCTTTTCATTTATTTCTATTTTTTGGATATGCTTATATTTTTTTGTGTTCATTGAGAAAATTTGGCAGTGGGGTTAAATAAAATAATCTGTTTTTCATTACTGCTTTCAATATATTTTTTTAGCGGGTATATTTTTGAAAGATATGAAACGGGAATTATATTTTTTCTTTTTTTCTCATGTTTTGCAATAACTTTTTTGGTGTCAAAAAAATTATCATTAAACGAAATCCTTTTTTTTGGTATTTCTTTTAGACTGGTTTTATTTTTTGCCTATCCTTGGCTGTCGGAGGATTTTTACAGATTTATTTGGGATGGATTTGTAATTGGGGAAAATATTAATCCATATGAGTATACACCTTGCGAATTGATGAACAATGAGGAGGTTTTAGAAACAAAAAAAAAATTTGAAGAATTATTTGGGAAAATGAGTAATTTGAATAGTTTGAACTATAGTCCTTACCCACCAATAAATCAGTTTTTATTTTTCTTATCTACTTGGTTTAAAAAGGATATTTTCTTCAGTTTAATTTCTATGAGATCATTAATTATTGCGTCTGATATACTAAACTTTTTTATAGGACGCTGTATATTAAAAAAATTAAAATTAAAAGAAGAAAAAATTTTATGGTATTTTTTAAATCCTTTGGTGATTATTGAACTAACCGGGAATTTACATTTTGAAGGACTGATGTTAACCTTTTTTGGCTTTGGCATCCTTTTATTTTTGGATAACAAAAAGCTATTTGCAGTTTTTCCTCTTGCTTTATCTGTAGGCACAAAATTAATAACAATAATTATTATTCCTTTTTTTATCAATTACAAGAAAATAAGTGAAAATTTAAAAATGATTATTTTATTTTTTGGATTAATGTTTTTCATTTTTTTTCTGCCAATTGGTAGTAATAATTTACCCAACTTTTATAATACCATCAAATTATGGTTTTCCAATCTGGAATTCAATGGAAGTGTATACTATATAATCAGATATCTAGGTTATAAAATTAAGGGATACAACATTATAAAAAGTGTTGGTTTGGTTACCCCATTAATTACTACCATAACATTACTTTACCTAATATTTCACAAAAAAAGAAAAGAAACAAAAACAATCTTTGAGAATATGTTCTTAATACTATCCTTTTTCTACTTGGTTTCGATGGTTGTACACCCATGGTATATTATTACAATTTTATATTTGGGTATTTTTACTAAGTACAATTTTCAAATTATATGGAGCGCTTTAATTTTTTTGACATATTCTGCTTATCAAAATTCTAAAGTCGAAGAAAATTTTTATTTTATAGGGTTAGAATATGTTATTGTCGCAGGATTTTTTATTTATGAATTTTTAGGACAAGAAAAAATTAAAACATTTTTAAAAAAGAAATTTCTTTTCTTGTAAGAATTCTCCATTTTCCACGTTCTAAATTTTTTTTATTAAAATTTAAAATGGACACAACATCGTATTTAATTACACTATAGTTAAATTTTTTAAAAAAATTTAAAATATAATTCCCCTGAATTAAGGATGTTTCAATTCCAATTATATTTTTAGGTTTGTTAAGAACATAATCAATTTTTCTCACCATTATTTTTTTAGATATTTCCCCAGAAATATATTTTTTCATTTTATTCATATCAATAGATGATATTTCTTTGTTCAAATTCACCTGGCAGGTAATTTTTATTTTAAGGGATCTTTTTTTTAATTTCTCAACTAGTTGAAGGTCATTTGTAAAAAAAACTAGACCAAGGTTTGTCCTCCCTAAAGAAAATAAAGTTTTTAATTTATTAGAATTTTTAATTGAGATTAGATCTCTACACAATCTATTTTGATTTTTTTCATTTGTAGTAGCTAAAAAACCTTTAGGCTTATTGAGAATTATATATATATTTTTTTGACCAGTAATTTCTTGACCATTAAAATAAACCTTGTCCCCGCTTTTGATTTTATACCCTAATTGATTAATTATTTCACCATTAACCTTCACTTCTCCCATTGAAATATAAATGTCTGCCTCTCTTCTTGAACACAGTCCGGAATTAGAAATAAACTTGTTTAATCTTATTGATTCTTTCACAAAATTTAAAATTTATAAATGATTTCTTTTTTATAATCTTTGAGCTTTTTAAAGGTATTATTTATGTCAAGAGTAAATCCCAATAGAAACCCTCCTCCTCCTGATCCACATAACTTAAAAAAGTAATCATTTGTTATTAAACCTTCCCTCCACAATTTTATAAATTTATTTGGAATCATTGGTTGAAAGTTATTAAGAGTAATTTCAGAAAGAACTTTTATGCTATTAAACATTGAATCAATATTTCCATTTAAAAATTCATTAATGCAGGTTTTTGAATACTTAATGAATTGATTCTTTATCATATAATTAAAATTTTTATCTTCCATTTTTTTAAAAAACAAGGAAACCATCAAAGATGTATCGGAAGAATTTCCAGAATCCAATATGAAGATACCACGTGATCCCGTAGCTTTTTCTTCTGGCATTTTGGTGATTTCAATCTCGTTTTGAGATTTAATTAAAATTGGTAATCCTAAATAACAATTTAATGGATCTATTCCTGACGACTCACCATGAAAATGGGATTCCATTTTGGAAAAAATATTTTTGAGTTTTTGTAATTTATTTTTTGTCAATTTTTCATTGAGAGATACTTTTTTTTTAGCGTATCGATTATAAAATGCAGCTACTAAGGCTCCACTACTCCCCAATCCATATCCCTGAGGAATATTGCTTTTAAAAAAAAGACCATTAGCTATGTCTTTATTTATTTTCAACCAATCCAAAGAAAGATTCTTTCCATTTATTTTTAAATATTCTATGAATTCTAAGATATTTTTATTAGAATCTTTGTCGTTATTTGCGGCATTCAATTTTAACCTTCCATTATATAATGGGTATGGTATTGCAAATCCGAATGAATTTAGTATAATACTATATTCCCCAAATAGTAAAATTTTAGAACTATATATTGAACTACTCATTTTAATTTAAAACTCCAATAATTTCGTTCCCAACCCAATGCTATCATTTATAAAAAGATTATTTTGACAATAATGCATCAATTTTTGTTCTATAAATTTTATTACTTTCAATTTATATTTTTCAGGATATAGAAGATGAACATTTGGACCTGCGTCTAAAGTAAAACAAATTGGAACCTTTTCCTTTTCTCTAAAATTTTTTAACAATTTTATTACTTCTAAAGTCTGGGATTTAATCAAAACTGTTGGTGGATGTGATGACATCATTAAAGCATGTAAAGTCATTGCTTCCTCCTCAACTACTTCAATAAAAACCTGTAAGTCTCCGTTTGAAATCGCATTGATTATTCTTTTTAAATTATTCCTAGCTTGATTTTTTCTGTCATTTAAAAATGGATGATTAATCATTTTTTTGTGGCCATCTGAGCTGCTCAAATGCTTAATTTTATCGTCTATAATTAAAATTGTGTTTTGATAGTTTTTAAATAAACTGTGAATTTTTTTACCAAAATTAACAGCAAAAAAATTGGAAGATTCAGAATGAAATTCATTTTCTCCCCAAATCATCAAAGGTCCAGAAATGCTTCTAGATCCGCTTCCAGAACCTAATCTTGCTATAAATGAAACCTTATTCAAAAAATTTTGTTCTGTCATTTTCTCATTATACCTTTTTTCTATACTAACAACGCAAAATGCCAATGAAGAAAATGCTGAGGCAGATGAAGCAATTCCACTACTGTGAGGAAAAGTGTTTTTTGAATTTATTTTTAAAAATAAATTTTCTAAATATGGACAAAAAGAAGAAATTCTATTAAAAAATTTTCCAATTTTATTTTCAAAAGATTTTTTTGTTTTTCCATCATATAAAAAATTGAACCTCTCCTGTCCTTTAGATCTTGGACAATATTCAATTGAAGTTATAGTTTTACAATTTGATAATGTAAAACTTATTGAAGGGTTTATAGGGAATTGTAATCCATATTTACCCCAGTACTTAATTAGAGCAATATTTGAAGGAGACTCACAAATTATTTTACCTCCTTTTGGTTTAAAATTTTTTGAAATAAAAGTAGATTCGTCCATTACATAACAAAAATAGAGGTTAGGTAATTGTAATTTTAGAAATTATTTAAAATATTTTTTAATTTGTCTGGATAGTCTGTAATTATGCCATCCACTCCGAGAGAGATTAATTTCTTCATTTCATCTTTGTCGTTAACTGTATAAGGAAATAATTTATAACCCATTGCATTAATTAATTCAATATTGTTTTTATTTAAAAATTTGTAATCAGAATTTATAGACGTAGCCTTAACTTCTTCAGCAAATTTTAAAGCTAGTAAGGGATTTCCATCAATTAAAACCCCGATTGGTATTTCTTGAGACACAGATCTTAGAATAAGAAGTTCATCCCAGTCAAAACTTGAAATCAATAGATTTTCCTTTTTTATTAAATCTTTATTGAAATAATTCCTTAAAATTTCAATTGTTGGAATTGCAGTTCCCTTTCCTTTGAGTTCAATATTTAATATTAAATCACCAAGTTGAAGAGATAAAATTTCTTCTAATGTTGGAATAAAGTATTTATTTTCAATTCGAAAAGATTTTATTTTTTTTAAGTCTAAATCCTCAATACATAAATTAACATCAAGTATTTTGCTTAGATTATTGTCATGAAAAACAACTATTTCCCCAGATTTACACCTAAATACGTCAATCTCTACGCCGTTAGCTCCTAAATCAATTGCATATTTTACAGACGGAATAGTATTTTCTGCAATATAGCCTTTAGCACCCCGGTGACCAATTATAAACGGTGTTTGCTTTTCCATACAAGAAAACAAAAAAAAACAAATAAAAGTAAAACTTTTAGCTTTTGAATACATCCTTAGAAATAAAGGAGCGAATACAGCAAATCAAATTAGTCCTCATCAACATTAACAACTTTTTCAATCTCTGGAGCATGCTTTTTAATTGTCATCTCTACACCCGTTTTAAGAGTCATCTGATTTACTGAGCATCCTGCACAGTTTCCGTGAAGTTTTACTTTTACAATCTTTTCATCAAGTATTTCAACCAAAGAAATATCACCACCATCTGCTGCAAGGAAAGGTCTTATTTCGTTTAATGCGTGAATGATTTTATTTCTCAATTCCATTTTATTTTTTTTTTATTGCTGTACATCCAGCCATTGTGGTGATTTTGACAATTTTAGTTGGGGGCAAGTGACTATTACGTTCTAGAACACTTGAAACAACATTTTTTGCTATTTTTTCAAAAGATTTAGATATAACTGATTTGTCTTGCAAAGACGCAGGATGACCAAAATCAGAAGCTTCTCTAATACTTTTATATAGAGGTACCAAACCTAAAAAAGGAACATCACAGTCGTCAGCTAGATTTTTAACTCCGTCTTTCCCAAATATAAAATATTTTTTTTCTGGCATGTCTTCAGGTACAAAGTAAGCCATATTTTCAATTAATCCTAAAACCGGAACATCAATATTTTTTTGATTAAACATTGAAATACCCCTTTTAGCATCCGAAAGTGCAACTTTTTGGGGTGTTGAAACAACAATTGCACCATTTAAAGGAATTGATTGGACAATACTTAAATGGATATCTCCGGTCCCAGGTGGAAGGTCAACCAATAAAAAGTCAATTTCTCCCCAATTGGTTTCAAAGATCATCTGATTTAAGGCTTTAGATGCCATTGGACCTCTCCAAATGACAGCCTGATTGGGTTCAGTAAAAAACCCAATAGAAAGAATTTTAATTCCATAACTCTCTATTGGCTTTATCATTGAACGGTTGTCGATTTTGACCGAAGTGGGGCGAAGAGATTCAACATCAAACATTGTAGGAATAGAAGGGCCATATATATCTGAATCCAAAATTCCAACTCTAAATCCCATTTTTGAAAGTGAAATTGCAAGATTGGAGGTTATTGTTGATTTACCAACTCCACCTTTTCCTGAGGAAATTGCTATGACGTTATCAATTCCTTCTAATTTATTTTTATTATCCTTATAATCTATATTTTTTTTTATGACATTAAAATTGACAATAATTTTGTGATTTTTTTTAAAAGAGCTTATTATACTTTTTTCTAACTTTTTTTTTGCATGCAGTGATGGGTTGTCAATATTAAGGTCTATAACAATCTCATTACCAAAAATATTAATATTCCTAATCTGAGAAGGTGTTATAATTTTCTCAAGTGTGCTAATTACTTCTGTTTTATTCATCTATGAGTGTTGGTTTTGATTTTATATTGTCCTCCATGTCTTTTGGGTCCCAAAAGACTTTCTCAAAATTAATTACTTTATCATTTTTAATACTTATACCCTCATTTTCCAACAATTGTTTCATCAAATCAGTCCCGCAAAAATGGTGTTTTCCTGAGAGTAACCCAATCCTATTTACAACCCTGTGAGCAGGAACATCTGATTTTTGGTGAGAAGCATTCATCGCCCAGCCAACCATTCTGGAACTGTTTGGAGCACCAATATGTCTTGCAATTGCGCCATAGGTTGAAACTCTGCCAAAAGGGATTTTTCTAACTACATTATATACTTTTTCGAAAAACATTCATTCAAAGGTAAACGATAAAAATTTAATTTTTTTAGACTCATTCAAAAACATTTTTTCATAATAAGTTTGGACTTGTCTTGAAATTTCTGGAGAGGATTTATTATTGTAAATGTCATGATGTGCATATTTGATTTTTAAATTTTTCCCTTCAAGAATACCTAGACTATAACCAAACATAAAATCGCTATCTGTTTTTAAATGTATGATACCTTTTGATTTCAAAATTGAATTATAAATATTTAGAAATTTTGAATTTGTTAATCTATACTTAGTTCTATTAAATTTGATTTGGGGATCTGGAAAAGTGATCCATATTTCGTCTACCTCTGAATCCTCAAAAAAACTTTTTAAGTGTTCGATTTTTGTTCTTAAAAAAAATATATTTTTTAAACAGGCTTCTTGTGATAACTTTGCTCCATGCCAAAATCTCGCACCTTTAATATCAATCCCTATAAAATTCTTGTCTGGATTTTTTGTAGCTAAAAAGGTTGAATATTCTCCTTTTCCACATCCTAATTCAAGATATATTGGATTGCTGTTTTTAAAAACATTTTTACGCCATTTACCCTTTAAAATATGATTTTTTCTGATAATTTCTTTTATGCTTGGCTGAATTACATTTTTAAATGTACTATTCTCTTGAAACTTTCTGAGTTTATTCTTACTTCCCATATTTTAAATAATATTTCAATTACTTTTTGTTAGTGTGAATGAGAATTCAGAGCCCACATTCAGGGAGCTTTCAACATAAACGATTTCATTATGAGCCTCTACTATATGCTTTACTATTGCTAATCCTAATCCAGATCCACCTTCCTGTCTATTTCTTGTTTTATCAACTCTGTAAAACCGTTCAAAAATCCTTGGAAGATCATCCTCAGGTATCCCTTGACCATTATCAATAACCCTTACAAGAAGTTTATCTTTACTTAAGTTTTTTGTTACTATTTCTGTTGTGCCATTTTCAACTCCATAATTTAAAGAATTTACAATCAAATTTGACATAACTTGAGTTATCCTGAAATTATCAGCATTTACAAAAATTGATTTATTATTACCAAATTCGTAATTAATTTCAATACCTTTTTCTTTCATTTTAATTTCAAAAGAATCAACCAGATCTCTAATTAATTCACAAAGATCAAATTTTTCAATCTTTAGGTTTGTAACTCCTGTTTCAAACTCAGTAATTAAATCAACATCTTTAATTATGTAGCCAAGTCTATCGGTGGCATTAGATGCTTTTTCAAGATATTTTTTTATTAATTTTCTATCTTTAACCTTTCCCTCCAGAAGAGTTAAAATATATCCTTGAACGGTAAAAAAAGGAGTTTTTAGCTCGTGCGCAAGATTACCTATAAATTCTTTTCTATAATTTTCTTTTTCCTTTAAAAGTTGAACTTCTAACTTGCTGTCCTTTGCAAATTTATGTATACTATTTGTTATTTTTTCTACATCTTTTTGCAAAGAATCTTCAGCAATTGAAATTCCTTTAGGTAAGAGGTCTTCATAAATTGATTTTACTTTTGAGTATACGAAGTTTTCGACCCTTATGTGAATAATTAAAAAACAACATAAAAAAGTTAAAAGAACCAATGGTAAAATAAAATAATACGTATCTAAAAAAAATTTTAAAGATCCTGAATATAAATAGATTGATATGGAAAATAATAAAATAAATACAAACAAAATAAATGATGATAGCTTTATTGCTAGGCTATATTTTTTTAGCATTTTATTTATTCATTTATGACGAATTGATAACCGACACCTTTTATTGTTTTGAAAAAATTTTCTCCTATTTTTTCTCTTAACTTTCTAATATGAACATCTATAGTTCTGTCACCTACAATAACATCTGTTCCCCAAACTGATTCCATTATTTTTTCTCTTTTAAAAACTTTGCCTGGTTTGCTCGCTAAAAGAAATAACAATTCAAACTCCTTTCTTGGTAGATCATGCTTTTTGTTGTCTACATCAACAGTATACTTTTCACTATCTATAACAATATTTTCAAAAGATAGAATTTGACCAAAGTCGTTTTTAAAACGTCTCAAAAGGGCTTTTACTTTTGAATTGAGTATCCTTGGTTTAATGGGTTTTGTAACATAATCGTCAGCTCCAGATTCGAACGCTGCTACCTGAGAATAGTCTTCACCTCTAGCGCTTAGGAACATAATTAAAGTATTATTAAATTTTTTTTCCATTCGTAGGCGTTCACATGCCTCAATACCATCCATTACTGGCATCATCAAGTCTAAAATGATTAAATGAGGTATATGCTGGTCAGCCAGGATTAAGGCTTCTTTACCATTTACAGCAGAGAAAACTTTATATCCTTCGTTTTCCAAATTAAATTTGAGAATTTCAATTATATCTGGTTCATCATCAACAATTAGTATTTTAATTTTATTTTTTTTCATGTACTCAAACTTAATATAAAGTACAATTTTTCAATTGCACTTTTAAATTTTATATAAATTAATTATTTTGAATTAAATTCTCTAATGAAAAGAATTAACAAATTTTTTGAAATTAAAAATAAGGAAGATTTCAATAATTTTGCAATTAGGACTTTTATTTTCCAATACAGAAATAATTTAGTATACAAAAAATATTGCGATTTAATTGGTTATAATTTGGATAGAGTAAATACCGTTAAAGATATTCCTTATTTACCAGTAGTTTTTTTTAAAAAAAATAAAATAAAATCGTTTAAAGGTAAATCAAAACTATTTTTTTGTTCCAGTGGAACAACTTCTAAAAACCTATCAACCCATCATTTAAATAGAATCGAAAATTATAAGGAAAGTTTTAACAGATGTTTCAAAACTTTTTACGGTCCATTAGATGATTTAACTATACTTGCTCTACTTCCATCTTATTTAGAACAAAAAAATTCATCACTGATTTTTATGATGAATGATTTAATACAAGAAACCAAAAAAAAAGAGAGCGGTTTTTATTTGTATAATTATGAAAAGTTATCTATGACAATTGATTTTCTAGAAAAAAATAAAAGAAAAAGTATATTGATAGGTATAGTTCCGTCTTTATTTAGCTTTGGAAAATTATTTCCAAAAAAATTAGATCATACTATCGTCATGGAAACAGGAGGTACGAAGAATATGCCAGTTGAACTAACACGTAATGAAATACACCAAAAACTTAAAGATTTTTTTGGAGTAAATTCCATTCATAGTGAATATGGAATGACGGAGTTGCTTTCTCAGGGATATTCGGTCAAAAATGGGGTTTTTAAAAACCCCCCGTGGATGAAAGTTTTTACTTATGAATTAAATAACCCCTTTAAAAGAAGTTCAATAGGTAAAGTCGGGAGATTAAATATTATTGATTTAGCAAACCAAGATTCATGCTCATTTATATCAACGGATGATATTGGAAGAAGCTTTAATGATTCTTCTTATGAGGTTCTAGGAAGAGTAGACAATGCAGATGTAAGAGGTTGTAATCTTCTATTTAATCAGTAAAATCTAAAATTAAATATTTTTTCTTACCTCTTTGGACCAAAATTACACCTTCAATTATTAAATCGTTGACACCAAGAATTTTATTTTTATCCACTCGGGACTTATTAATATATACTGATTTTTCTTTCAATGCTCTCCTAGCTTCGCTCAATGAATTTAAAATAGAGCCTTTCATTGAAAGTGCTTCAACTATGCTCAACCCTCTCTTTAAAAAAGACTTTTTAATTTTAACTTTAGGAACTCCATCAAAAACCTCGTAAAAAGTACCTTTGTCTAAAGATGACAAATCTTTTTTTGTAGATTTCCCAAATAAAATTTTAGAGGCAATTTTTGCGTTTTCTAAATCTTTTTGTGAATGAACCATAAAAGTAACTTCCTCAGCAATTTTATTTTGAAGTATTCTCTCATGAGGATTCTTTTTATGTTTTTCTATTAATTCTAGAATTTGATTTTCATTTAGAAGAGTAAAAATTTTAATGTATTTTTCTGCATCTTTATCTGACAGGTTGAACCAATATTGGTAAAACTTATATGGGGAGGTTTTTGATTTATCTAACCATATATTACCTTCTTCTGTTTTTCCAAATTTACTGCCATCTGATTTCGTCATTAATGGGCAAGTTATTGAATAAACTTTTTTAGATAATTTTTTTCTAATTAGTTCAATCCCAGTAGTGATATTACCCCATTGGTCACTGCCTCCAATTTGAATAGTACATTTTTTATTTCTGAAAAGCTCTAAAAAATCATACCCTTGAATTAACTGATAGGTGAACTCTGTAAAAGACATACCTCCAGAAGATTCATCACTAATCCTTTTTTTTACTGATTCTTTAGACATCATATAATTGACCGTTATATGCTTACCAACTTCTCTTGAGAAATCGATTAAACTAAACTCTTTCATCCAGTCAAAGTTGTTAATCATCTCCGCAGAGTTTAAACGTTTCTCTGAAAAATCTAGGAATTTCAAAAATTGTTTTTTCAGTGCCAAAGAATTTTTTTCTAGTTTTTTTTGATCTAACAATTTTCTTTCACTAGACTTACCTGACGGATCTCCAATCATTCCAGTAGCTCCTCCAATTAGTGCAATTGGTTTGTGACCATAACGTTGAAAATGAATTAAGATCATAATTTGAACTAAATTACCTATGTGCATTGAGTCAGATGTAGGGTCAAATCCGATATATCCAATTCGTGGTGATTCACTTAGATGTTCATCAATTTCTGGTGTAAATTGATGTAACATACCTCTCCATTTCAATTCGTCCAAAAAACTGTTCATCATTAAGTATAAGTTATTGACAAATATAATTTTCTATGGTGAACTGCAAAAGACATTACCAAAAAAGAGTAATTTTAATTATGATTTTAGTTACAGGAGCAACAGGTTTCCTAGGGAGGAATTTAATTCTATCATTATCTGAAAAAGATGATAATATAATTGGCCAATTTAGGAGAGAAATAAAACTTGACGAAACAAGAAATTTTTTTATTGCAAATAGTAAAGAAGAAATTTTCAATAAAATTATTTGGAAAAAAGCTGATATTACTAATTTTTCTGAAGTACAAAGTCTATTCGATAAAGTTGATGAAGTTTACCATTGTGCAGCTTACGTTTCAATGGCTTCGTATAAAAGCAGTTACTTAAATCAAGTTAACATTACAGGAACTACCTACTTAGTTGATAATTGCATTAAAAAAAAAATTAAAAAACTATGTTTTATTAGTTCAATAGCTGCTATTGGTGAAAGTGACAATGGTAAGATAACAGAGGAAAATGAATGGAATCCAGAAATTGACAAAACACCTTATTCTTACTCTAAATACGGTTCAGAAATGGAAGTTTGGAGAGCCTCTCAGGAAGGAGTCCCAGTCATAATTTTAAATCCGGGAATAATAATTGGAAATAATTTAAACAATTCACAGATTCAAAAAATTATTAAAAACAAATTTAATTTTTACACAACCGGTATAACCGGTTTTGTTACTGTTGAAGATGTAGTAAATGCATCTGTTGCGCTAATGGAAAAAAAAATTAAAAATGAAAGGTTTATATTAGTTTCCGAAAATATTCCCTTCAAAGATTTGGTGAATTTCTTATCGACAAAAAATCAAAACTACTCAATCAGAATACCCAAATCAATTTTATATTTGATTTGGTTTATTGAGAGTATTCTTAGTAGTTTAAGAATAAGGAAAAAGTTTTTAACTAAAGCCCTAATAAATAGTCTTTACAGTAAAAATTACTACGATGGTAACAAAATTTACAAGTATTTGAAAAATTTTGATTATACAAAAATATATCCCTACTTGGAAGAAAACTGATATTTTAACTTCTAGTTATTTTTTAAATTTTTCAAACTATCAATTTTTTTCTTTAAAGAGTCTTGAACCCTACCATAAATTAATGCTAATAATTTTGGTCTCTTAGAATAATAGTTTTTATTCAATTCCCAATTTAAACTGTCCATATTATATTTCTGTAAAATGAAAAAATCTTCTGGAGAAATAATTAGTTGATTTTCCTCGTAATTTAAATTATTGATTGATTTTATGATAGACAAATCTAGTAACATATTCACCATCTTGTTTTGAGATACTATATTGACTTCTTTTCTTTTTTTACATGAAATAAAAAAAAATAATTGAATTAATAAATATGCATAGAACTTATTCATCTTATATATTCGAGTCTCTTCCCTGGACTACTTCCAATTATTTTGCCTTGGTCATATAATAATTCTCCATTCACCCAAGTTTTTATGACAGAGGAATTAAAAATATGTCCATCAAATGGAGACCATCCACATTTGTACATAAGATTATCCTTTGTCACTTTTGTTTTACCATCGAGATCAATTAAAACCATATCTGCGTAATAATTTTCTTTTAAAAAACCTCTTTCTTTAATCTTGAAAACTTTTGCTGGGTTATGAGAAGCCTTCTCAACAAATTTTTCCAAAGTGATCTTACCTTCCTTTACAGAGTCTAACATTGCAAGTAATCCATGCTGAACTAAAGGGCCTCCGGAAGGAGACTCTGTATATGAAAGTTTTTTTTCACATTTTGTGTGTGGTGCATGATCAGTTGCATACACATCAATTTTATCTTCATTTAAGGCTCGCCATAATGCACTTCTGTCAGCCTCAGTTTTAATCGCTGGATTCCATTTTATTTTGCTTCCTTTAGTCTCATAATCTTTATCAGAAAACCAAAGATGATGAGTGCAAACCTCAGATGTTATTTGCTTTTCTTCAAGTGGAATGTTTGAAAATAATTCCGTTTCTTTTCCAGTTGATATGTGAAAAATGTGGAGCCTTGCGCCAGTTTCAAGAGCAAGCCTTATTGCTTCAGAAGATGATTTAAAACATGCTTCAGAACTTCTAATTTTTGGATGAAATTTAAAAGGAATGTTTTTGCCGTAAATATCTAAATAGTGATTTAGATTTTTTTTTATAATTAATTCATCTTCACAATGAACAGATATTACTAATTTTGAGCTTTTAAATATTTCTCTAATAACTTCCTTTTTATTGACAAGCATATTTCCTGTTGAAGATCCAAGAAATAATTTCAAACCAGCTACTTTATTTTCATCTATATTTTTTATTTCATCTAAATTTGAATTTGTCCCACCGAACATGAATCCATAATTAGCAACAGATTTTCTACTAGCAATTTCAAGTTTTTTTTCAATGTTTTTCATAGTTACGGTCTGTGGATTTGTGTTTGGCATCTCAATGAACGAGGTAATGCCACCAGCAACCGCAGCTCTTGATTCTGAGTATATGTCAGCTTTGTGTGTATACCCTGGTTCCCTAAAGTGAACTTGATCATCAATTAGCCCAGGAATAATATACTTGTTATTTCCCTCGATCAGATTTTCATCTTTAGAAAATTTTATTTTTGGTGCAATTAATGAAATTTTTTCTTGTTTAATTCTAATATCACCTTTGAAAATCTTTCCTTCGTTTACAATATTAACATTTTTTATTAGAGTGGATTTTATCATTTTTTGAATATGCTTTTTAGTTTAATAATAATAACTCCCAATATTGCTTCTGATATTATTGAACTATTCATTTTGGACTCACCATAAGTTCGATTTTTAAATGTTATTGGAATTTCTTTGAAATTATAACCTAGATCCCAAAGTTTAAATTTCATTTCTATTTGAAAAGCGTACCCCACAAACATAATTTTGTTCAAATTTAATGATAATAATGAAGAACGTGTGTAACCCACAAATCCTGCAGTTGGGTCTTTAACAGGTAGTCCAGTAAGTAATTTAACATACCAAGATGCTGCAATTGAGAGAATAATTCTGTTTAATGGCCAATTTAACACCCTTATACCGTCAATATATCTTGATCCAATTACAAAGTCATAATTACTTAGCTCATTAACAATATTAATTATCTTCTCGGGAGGGTGAGATAAGTCTGCATCCATTTGAATTATTTTTTTATACTTTTTATTCAATGCCCACTTAAAACCTTCGATGTAAGCTTTTCCAAGACCTTTCTTTTCCCTTCTGCAAATTAAATATAGCCGGTCTTTGTATTTATTTATATTTTTTAAGACTTCATCTTTAGTTCCGTCTGGTGAATTGTCGTCCAAAATTAAAACATCAACTAAAATTCTTAAGGAAAAAATTTTTTTCAATAAGGGGTCAATATTTTCAAATTCGTTAAAAGTAGGAATTACGACTAAAGTTTCATTCATTTGACACAAAATTTTATAAATATAATGGTTTGGATTTTTTTAAATGAGAAAATTAATTTAATTAAATTTAGTTAAGAACATGGAGTGGATTATTCTAAATAAAATCAATCAAGACTGGGTTTCAATTTTATTATTTTCAAATTTGATTTTGTTAAGCTTAACCAAAAGCAGATATAATCGAAAATTCTTATCATTTTTTAAATCAATTGATCCTTCGGTTTACTTTAATAATTACGGTAACAATTTTTTTTTGAATACCCTTTTTGGTATTTACGTATTTAGCTTTTCTATGGTCAATGTATCTCTTTTTCTGATTTTTATTTTAAAATCTTATGATCTTTTAAATGGAAGTAAGTTTCAGTTTTTGATTTTATTTTCATTTTTACAAATAATAGGTTTTCTAAGTTATATATTCGGTAAAACCCTTGGAAGCTTTTTTGGATATAATAGAGAAATATTGATTTACAACTTTAATAAATTGAGGCTAATTTTCAGAATTTCGATTTTAATTTTTGTTATTCTTATTGTACATCATTTTTACTTTTTAAATAATTATATTTTTCTCAAAATATCATTTTTTTTTGCTATTGCAGCATACTACTTCAATAGCTCAGTCATAATTTTCAATTTTTTAAGAACAATAAATCAAGGAAAAATCTATTTTATTTTGTATCTTTGCACTCTTAAAATTACCCCTTGGGTTTATGTCTATTGGTTAATTAAAAATATATAGATGAATAAAATTAAAACTATATTAGTTTCTCAGCCCAAACCAAACAGCGAAAAATCACCCTACATTAGACTTAAAGAAAAACATAATTTGAAAATTGACTTCCGTCCATTTATTCACGTTGAAGGACTAAAAAGTCGAGAAGTAAGGAAACAAAAAATTGATTTTAGTGTTTTCAATTCTATAATTTTTACAAGTCGAAATTCAGTTGATCATTTTTTCAGATTATCTGAGGAGATGCGTTTTAAAGTACCAGATTCAACAAAGTATTTTTGTCAGTCCGAGGCAGTCGCTTATTATCTTCAGAAATATGTTGTTTACAGAAAAAGAAAGATATATGTTGGTGAAAAAAACCTCTTAGACCTTGAACCAATGTTCAATAAGTTTAATAATGACAAATTCCTCTTACCTTCTTCAGATATATTGAACCCAGATATTATACAGTTTTTAGATAATATTGGAATTAATTGGAAACGTGCTCAACTTTTTAAAACCGTCACTAGTGATCTTTCTGATTTGAGAGACGTCTATTATGATATTTTAGTTTTTTTTAGTCCGTCTGGAATCGAATCCTTATTTAAAAATTTTCCTGATTTTAAACAAAATGAAACCAAAATAGCAGCTTTTGGCAACACTACAGTAGAGGCTGCTGATAATGCTAATTTAAGGGTTGATATAAAAGCGCCAACAAAAGAATCTCCTTCTATGACAATGGCCATTGAAAAATACATTCAAAAACTTAATTAGTTTTAATCCAAATTATTCGAATAATTCAAGCATAATTTAAACCATAAATTTGCTAATTTGCAGACGAAGTATGAATTTGTATTGGGATAATGGATTCGATAGATCGTAAAATAATAAATCTTCTAAGGATAAATGCTAAAATTCCGATTGCGGAATTATCACTAAAAATTGGCATATCAGGTGCCGCTATTCACAAAAGGATAAAAAAGCTTGAGTCAAAAAAGATTTTTTCTGGATCCCAAATTAATATTGACCCCAAAAGGGTAGGTTTTACAACCCTCGCTTTTATTGGAATTTATTTAGAAAAAGCAGTTGATGTGAACTTTGCAATTAAAAAATTACATGAAATTGATGAGATAACAGAATGTCACTACACTACCGGAGATTGGAGTATACTTATCAAAATTTTTTGCAAAAACAACGAACATTTGATGAAACTTTTAAATGAAAGAATTCAAGCAATTAAAGGAATTTCGAGAACTGAAACATATATATCCCTTGATCAACAGATTTCAAGACAAATAAAAATTTAAAAAACAATATTTATAATTTTTTTTGGTACAAAAATTATTTTTTTTATTGATTTACCATCTAAATACTTATTAGTTAATTTATGATTATTAACTAAACTCTCAACTTCTTTTATTTCTATATTATTTTGTAAGCTAATTTTAAAACGAAGCTTTCCATTGAAAGAAACAGGATACTCAACAATTGACTCCTCCAAAAACTTTTCATCAAATTCTGGATATTTTTCATATGAAATGGATTTATCATTGCCAAGTAGTGACCAAATTTCCTCACAAATATGAGGAGCAAAAGGTGAAAGTAAAATACATAAATTAGATAAAATATTTCTGGAACTACAGCCCATTGAAGATAGCTCATTAATACAAATCATGAACGCACTTACCGAGGTATTAAATGAAAAATTATCAATATCATTAACAACCTTTTTTACGGTTTTGTGATATATTTTTAAAACTTCATCGCTGGGTTGGTCATCACTAACATAAAATTTTTCATCTCTATGAAATAATTTCCAAAACTTATTCAAAAAAGAAAAGACTCCTGAAATTCCACCTGTATTCCATGGCTTAGACTGTTCTACGGGGCCAAGAAACATCTCATACATTCTTAAAGTATCAGCTCCATACCTTTTACAAATATCATCTGGACTGATTACATTGTATCTAGATTTTGACATTTTTTCGATATCTCTTGAAACATAGAATGATTCGCCTTTTATAAAATTTACATCTCTAAATTCAGGATTATTTTTTTTTAATTTCTCAATATTTAATCTATTGTTTTTATCGACGAAGGATATGTCAACATGAATTTTTTGTGTCTTCTCGTCCTTAATCATGTCAAATGAAATAAAATCATTAGTGTTTTTGATTCTATGGGCAAAAGCACTATTCCCTAAAATCATTCCTTGATTAATTAGCTTTTTGAATGGTTCAGAAGTACTAACATAACCTAAGTCAAATAGAACTTTATGCCAAAACCTTGCATATAACAAATGAAGGACGGCATGTTCTGCACCTCCAACGTAAAGATCCACTGGCATCCAATGTTTAATAAGATCTTTATTTGCAAATTCATTATTATTATCTGGGTCAATAAATCTTAAAAAATACCAACATGATCCAGCCCATTGTGGCATCGTATTGGTTTCTCTCAAATAATTCTTACCATTAATTGAAATGTTAACCCAATTATTATTCCTCGCCAATGGCGACAAACCGTCATTTGTTGGTAAATAACTTTCAACTTTAGGTAGTTCAAGAGGTAAATCATCAAATTCAAGAGCTCTCTTTTTATTTTCATCATAAATTATTGGAATTGGCTCACCCCAATATCTTTGACGGGTAAAGATCCAGTCTCTTAATTTATAATTGGTAGTTTTATTTCCTTTATTATTACTTTCTAACTTTTCAACTACAATCGATTTGAATTTTATATTATCAATTCCGTCATATTCTCCACAATTAATTATAGATCCATTTCCAGTGTAACATTCGTCTTTTTTGCCCCCATCAATCACTTTAATTATTTTAAGATCAAATTTTTTTGCAAACTTGTTATCTCTTTCATCATGCGCAGGCACTGCCATTATAGCACCAGTTCCATATGAGAAAAGAACATAATCGGATATCCATACAGGAATTTTTTCATTTGAAATAGGATTTAAAGCAAAGGATCCAGTAAAAACACCTGTTTTATCTTTTTCATTTTCTTGCCTCTCTAAGTCACTTTTTTTTGAAGCAAGCTCAACATATTCACTTATTGATTTTCTATATTTTTCTGTTGTAATTTCATTTATCAAAGGATGTTCAGGTGCTAAAACTAAATATGTTACACCAAAAATTGTATCTGGCCTAGTTGTAAATACTTCAATAAAATTATTATCTATTGGAAACTTTATTTCGGCTCCCTCTGACTTTCCAATCCAGTTTTTTTGAGATAATTTTATAGATTCAGGCCAGTCCAATTCAGATAAATCGTTAAGTAATCTATCTGCATAGTCTGTTATTCTCATTACCCATTGTTTCATTGGTCTTTTAATAACAGGGAATCCACCTCTTTCACTTAAACCACCAATAACCTCCTCATTTGCAAGTACAGTCCCCAGTTCCTCACACCAATTAACATTAATTGTGTCAACATACGCTAACCTTTTTGTATCTTTAAAAGACTCTATTTCTTTTTCATTCAGATTTTTTGGAATTTTTAATTTTTCAATGGGCAGGGCCTTATTAAGCCCATGATCATAATAACTATTGAATAATTTTAAAAAAATCCACTGAGTCCAACGATAATAATTACTATCGCTTGTTTTAATTTCTCTATCCCAATCAAATGATAAACCTAGTTTATCCAATTGATTTTTAAACCTTAAAACATTTTCTTCTGTAGTTTTTTTAGGGTGCTGTCCTGTTTTGATAGCATATTGCTCTGCAGGTAACCCAAAAGAATCAAAACCCATAGGGTGAAGAACATTAAAACCTTTACTTCTTTTGAATCTAGAAACTATATCAGATGCTATGTAACCTAGAGGATGACCAACATGAAGCCCAGAACCCGACGGATACGGGAACATATCTAGCACATAATATTTAGGTTTTTTTGAATTATTATCAGCTTTAAAAGTTTTATTCTCAAGCCAAAATTTTTGCCATTTTTTTTCAATTTTAAAAAAGTCGTATTTCAAAATAAATTACTTTTCTTGAACAAAAATATATTAAAGATACTTATGAAAAAAGTTTATCGATGTTTTGAATATTTTTTTGAATATCGTTTATTAATTTTGTTTTAACATAATGTCTTAAATGAGAACCCAATCAGAATACCAACAATCTAGATTAATCTCCTCATATTTTTCTGTAACATTGAGCATAGCCTTAGTAGTTTTTATATTAGGTGTTTTGGGAATTTTACTTATCAATTCCCAAAAAATTGAATCACATTTTAAAGAACAAATTTCGTTTACAATCTACATAAGTGAATTAACTAAGCCAATACAAATTAAACAATTACAAAAAAGTTTGAAATTAAAAAAAGAAACAAAAAATGTAGTATATATCTCTAAAGAAAAGGCTGCTGAAATCCATGCTGAATCTATTGGTGAAGATTTTATTGAGTTTTTGGGATACAATCCTTTACTAAATTCAATTGAAGTAAAATTTTTATCCGAATACGTATCACCTGCATTTTTGGATAAACTCAAAACATCACTAGAAAACGAAAGTTTTGTTGACGAAGTATATTATGATGTTCCTCTAATTGAAATTTTAGATAAAAATATCAAAAAAATATCTCAAGGTCTATTAGCTACGACTATAACTTTACTATTGATTGCGATCCTACTAATAAATAGCTCTATAAGGATTTCTATTTATTCGAAAAGGTTAATAATTAAAACCATGCAGCTTGTAGGTGCAACAAAAAATTTTATTAGAAAACCATTTTTAATCAAATATTTGATACTTGGATTTTATGGAACATTTATTGCTATTTTATCGCTTTCATCAATAATTTATTTAATCGAAATAAAATATCCCGAGTTGGATTTAGTTAAAAAACCATATGAGATAACAATGGTTTTTTTAATAATTACTATTTTAAGTCTTATGATTACAGGTATAAGTTCGTTTTTGGCAACTGAACGTTTTTTGAATCTAAAAACAGACGCGGTAAATTAAACATTGATGGTTATGAATGATAAAAAGAAAGTACTTTTTAAAAGAAATAATTATATAATTCTAATATTTTCAATTTTATTAATTTCAATAGGTTACATTCTAATGTCAGGTGGAGGAAGTGAAAGTCCACTAATTTTCAATAACGAAATCTATAATTTTCAAAGAATTCGTCTAGCTCCTCTTTTGGTTATTTTAGGTTTTTCAATAGCCTTATTTTCTATAGTTTATATTAAGAAAAAGTAATGAGTTATATTTTTTCTTTATTTCTCGGAATAATTCAAGGTTTAACGGAGTTTTTACCTATATCCTCAAGTGGGCATCTACAAATCTTAAATAACATATTTAATTTCTTAAATGAAAGTGAAGATAATTTTTTGTTAACAATTACTCTTCATTTTGCTACTTGCCTTAGCACAATAATAATTTTTAAAAAAAAAATAAAAAATATTATTTTCAACTCAATGAAAACTAAAATAAACGATGCTCATACTTTTGTGTTTTTTATAATAATTTCAATGATACCTGCTATTATTGTTGGTCTTTATTTGGATCATATAATCAAACTTTTATTTTCTGGAAATTTTATTTTAATTGGTGTAATGCTAATTTTTAACTCTATAATACTTTTAATTGCAGATTTTTGTGAAGAAGGTAAAAAAAAGCTCAACACTATCCGAGCTTTTTTAATCGGGGTTTCGCAGGCTGTAGGAATTATTCCAGGAATTTCAAGAAGCGGTATTACAATTTCAACCTCTATTCTACTTGGAATAAAAAGAAATGAAGCTTCAACCTTTTCTTTTCTGATGGTAATACCGTTAATTATTGGGAGTTTAATCAAGAGTATTATAGATCAAGAAACATTTAATTTTAATGTAGACTTTTCAATTTTAATTGTAGGTTTTTTTGGAGCATTCTTTACTGGAATAATAGCATGCAAATGGATGCTTCACATAGTTGAAAATTTTAATTTAAAATATTTTTCCATTTATTGTTTAATAGTTGGAACAATAGTATTAAGTTTTGGATAAAAATTACTACTCTAAAAACAAATTTGTTAGTGGTTGTGTACTTTTAGTCGACAAACCTTATAAATGGTCATCTTTCCAGTTAGTTAATAAAATACGATGGTTGATTAAGAAAAAATTTGATTTAAAAAAATTAAAGGTGGGACACGCCGGTACTCTTGACCCTCTCGCTAAAGGTCTTATGATTGTTGCTTCTGGAAAAAAAACAAAGCAAATTGTTTATTATCAAAATCTTGATAAAACATATGTTGGAACTTTTATACTAGGTTCTACAACAAAATCGCATGATTTGGAAACTCCAATTAATAAGATTTACAAGGTGGATCACATTTCATTAAAAGACTTAAAAGAGGTTAAAAAAAAATTCATTGGTATCATTAAGCAAACCCCTCCTGTTTTTTCAGCTATTAAGAAAGATGGCAAAAGATTGTATGAGTACGCAAGAAGTAATGAAAAAGTTCTGATCCCTGAAAGAGAAATACATATTAAAAAATTGGACTTCGATATCCAAAATTTTCCTGAAATAAAATTTACAGTGGAATGCAGCAAGGGGACATATATAAGATCACTAGTAAGTGATATTGGAAAATCCCTTGATTCAGGCGCACATTTAACATCTCTCTGCAGGGAAAAAATAGGTGACTATTTATTAAAAGATGCAATGAGTCTTGATTGTTTTGAAAAAAAATTAAATTCACTTGTATAATCGTATAAGCAAAAAATCCTTGCTATATTTTTCATATTTTTGATAAAAAATTAAAATGAAGTATAGTCGAATTTTACTGAAGTTAAGCGGAGAAGCTTTAATGGGCTCAAAAGCTTATGGAATTGATTCAAAAAGAATTAATGATTATGCTTTAGAAATTAAAAATCTACATAAAAATAAAATTCAAATTGCGATAGTTATTGGTGGGGGAAATATTTTTCGAGGAGTGTCCGGCTCTGGTGAAGGAGTTGACAGAGTTCAGGGAGATTATATGGGAATGCTTGCTACAATTATTAATGGTCTTGCACTTCAAAGCGCACTTGAAAACATTGATGTACCTACCAGACTTCAAACTGCCATAAATATAGAAGCAATTGCAGAGCCTTATATAAAAAGAAGAGCAGTAAGACATTTAGAAAAAAACAGAGTGGTAATTTTTAGCGCCGGTACTGGTAACCCTTTTTTTACAACTGATTCAGCTGCAGTTTTAAGAGCTATTGAAATTAATGCAGATGTTATTTTGAAAGGAACTAGAGTTGATGGGATTTATACCGAAGATCCTGAACTTAGCGATAAAGCAATAAAATTAGAAAGTCTGTCTTTTGAAGAAGCCCTTAGGTTGAATCTAAAAATTATGGATACTACAGCCTTCACATTAAGTAAAGAAAATAATTTACCGATTATCGTTTTTGATATGAATATCAAAGATAATTTAAGAAAGGTTGTTGAGGGAGAGAAAATTGGAACTAAAGTATTTTTACAAAATGAATGATAAATTAGAAATTATATTAAAATCTGCTAAGGATAAGATGCAATCCTCCTTAACACATCTAGAAAATGAGCTTTTAAATATTAGAGCTGGAAAAGCAAATCCTAATATGTTAAAAAGTGTTATGATTGATTATTATGGAAATCCAACTGCCATAAGCCAGTTGGCAAATATTAATACACCAGATTCAAAATCTTTAATAATACAACCTTGGGATAAAAGTCTTTTGCAAGAAGTTGAAAAAGGAATAATTAACTCAAATCTTGGTTTTAATCCAATGAACAACGGAGATACAATTATTATTAACATTCCTCCCCCAACTGAAGAAAGGAGAAAAGAATTAGTAAAAATTGTAAGAAACGAGTCAGAAAATTCAAAAATAAGCATCCGAAATGTTAGAAAAGATTCTAATCATGAAATTAAAAAAACTGAAGTCTCTGATGATGAGAAAAAAAATTACGAAATAGATATTCAAGAACTAACCGATAGTTTCATAACGAAAATCGATTCAATCCTAGCAGTGAAGGAAAAAGAAATAATGACAGTATGAAACTATCCCATTGTTAATGAAAAAAACAACTAGTCAATGGGGTGGGTGGGGTACTTTTTCACGGCTAATTTTAAATAATAGATTTTTAATATTATCAGTTTTAATTTTATTGACCGTCCTATGGATTGATCAGTGGAAAAATATTAGATTTACCTTTACTGAAGCAAATTTACTCCCAGACAAACATGAAGAAAACATAAAATATAAAGATTTCCTTAGAGTTTTTGGTGAGGAAGGCAATCTATTAGTTATAGCAATAAAGGATAAAGACTTTTTTTCTCAGGAAAAATTAAAAATGTGGAAAGACTTAAGAATAGAGATCACAAAATTTTCTGAAATCGATTATGTTTTGTCCTTTGATAATTTAAAAGAGATAGTTAAAAATCAAAAATTAAGGAGATTTGAGCTCAAATCAGTTTTAAAATCAAAAGAGCAAGATACATTTAACACTTTTACCTTAAAACAAAAATTATTTTTGGAGTTGCCCTTTTATGAAAATTTAATTTTAAATAAGAAAACTGGTTCAGTTAGAATGGGTATATACATGGATAAAAATATCGTGAATACATCCCAAAGAAAAGATTTTATTTTAAAGAAATTCATTCCTCTTATTAAAGATTTTGAATATAAAAACAATGTGAAAATATATAAATCTGGCATGCCATACATTAGAACATTAAACGCTCAGAATATACTTGATGAAATAGGACTTTTTGTTTTAACAGCATTATTTGTGACCTCATTTATATTTTTTATGTTTTTTAAATCAATTAGAGCAACATTGATTTCTGTTTTAGTTGTTTTAATCGGTGTTTCTTGGGCTTTAGGAACATTAGGTTTTTTAGGATTTGAAATTACTGTTTTGACTGCTTTAATTCCCCCGTTAATTATTGTTATTGGAATACCAAACTGTATTTTTTTGATTAATAAATATCAGCAAGAAGTTAATGAGCACGGGGACCAGTCAAAATCCCTTGAACAAGTTATAATTAGGATAGGAAATGCATCTTTAATGACGAATTTAACAACTGCTTGTGGTTTCTCGACGTTCATTTTGACAGATAGCAAACTTCTAAAAGAATTTGGAATAATTGCATCTTTAAATATAATTGGGATTTATTTAATATCAATTACTACAATACCCATCCTATATAGTTTTATGAAAGTACCCAATAAAAAACATCTGCGGCATTTGAAAAACAAGACTATTCAAAAATTTATAAAAATATTGGAGCATATAGTTAAACACAAAAAATTTAATACCTATATAACATCTCTTATTTTAATTATTCTAAGCATAATTGGAATGTATCAAATCAATATCTCAGGGAGTATGCTTGATGATATGCCAAAAAAACAAGACTTTTTTAAGGATATTATTTTTTTTGATGAGCAATTTAATGGAATAGTTCCGCTTCAAATAATTGTTGACACTAAAAGAAAAGATGGTGTTTTTAAACTATCTACGTTAAAAAGACTAGAAAAAATTGAAAATGTGATAAAAAAAATTCCTGAATTATCTAATCCAAACTCAGTAACTCAGATAGTTAAATTTGCAAAGCAAGCTTATTACAACGGAAATCCAAACTATTTTTCACTTCCTTCCTCACAAGAAAATAGATTTATTATGTCATATTTTAAAAATTATACGCCTGAAAGTGAAAAAAGTTTTACCAATAATTTTGTAGACAAGGAAAACAAAATAGCGAGAATAGCAACATTCATGAAAGATATTAGCACTATTAGAATAGAAGAAATAGAAAGTGAACTCATACTAGAAATTAATAAAATATTCCCAAAAGACAAATACAATGTGAATTTAACTGGTAAATCTCTCATATTTTTAAAAGGAACTAAATTTTTGGTAAAAAATCTTGTGATTTCTCTCGCCCTCGCTATTTTATTGATTTCGCTATTTATGTCATATATGTTTAGATCTTTCAAAATGATTATTATTTCTTTAATTCCAAATATACTTCCACTTTTAATAACTGCAGGTATGATGGGGTTTGCAGGAATACCTCTTAAACCTTCAACTATCCTTGTTTTTAGTATTGCTTTTGGAATTTCAGTTGACAATACCATCCATTTTCTAGCTAAATATAGACAAGAACTTTTTGAATCGAATTGGAAAATTCAACAGTCTGTGTATAGTGCATTGAAAGAGAGAGGTGTAAGTATGTTTTATTCATCTGTAGTTCTATTTTTCGGATTTTCTGTATTCATGATTTCAGATTTTGGAGGTACAGTTGCACTAGGTGGTTTGGTTTCCTTGACTCTTTTAATTGCAATGTTATCAAATTTAATTTTGTTGCCATCTCTTCTAATATCTCTGAAGAGAAGTATATCTAATGAAAAAGTAATCTTATAACCAAAAATAAATATTTAGTAAACTAAATAAATTCTTTTGTTAAAAATTAGATTAATTAAATAACATCTAAAATGTATATTTGAAAAAATTATTAGATGACTCTGCTTATTAAAGAAATTTTAAAACTCCAACCAAAAAATCAGTTGGTAACGGTCAAAGGATGGGTTAAAAACTTTAGAGCTAATAAGTTTGTTTCCTTAAATGATGGAAGTACGGTTCAAAATATTCAATGCGTAATTGATTTTGAAAGTTTCGATGAGTTTATAATAAAAAAGATTACTTCTGGAACAAGCATCTCAATAAAAGGTAAACTAGTTAATAGTCTTGGTAGTGGACAAGATGTTGAAATTTTAGTTACAAATATTAAAATTTATGGAGAATCCAATGCTGATAAATACCCTATACAACCTAAAAAACACAGTTTTGAGTTTTTGAGAGAAAATGCTCATTTAAGGGTTAGGACTTCAACCTTCGGTGCAATTATGAGAATTAGATCTAAACTGTCATATGCAATTCACAAATTCTTTCAGGAAGAAAATTTTCAGTATGTTAACACTCCTATAATTACATCAAACGATGCAGAAGGAGCTGGCGAAATGTTTAGAGTGACTACTTTGGATCCAAAGTTTCCCCCATTAGAACAAAATAATGTTGACTTTAAAAAAGATTTTTTTTCTAAAAAAACACACTTGACAGTTTCAGGTCAACTAGAAGCAGAGTCGTATGCTTTAGGACTTGGGAAAGTATATACATTTGGACCTACCTTTAGAGCAGAAAACTCTAATACAACTCGTCATCTGTCTGAATTTTGGATGATCGAACCCGAAATGGCTTTTTTTGATTTGGAGGATAATATTAATCTAGCTGAAAAATTTATAAAATATATACTGAATTTTATAATTGAAGAATGCGTAGATGATCTAAATTTTTTGGAACAAAGACTATTTAATGAAGAAAAAAATAAACCAAAAAACGAAAGAAATGAAATGAAACTAATCGAAAAATTAAAATTTGTAGTTGACAATAAATTTGAGAGGGTTAGTTATTCAAAAGCGTTTGAGATTCTTAAAAATTGTGCTAAAAACAAAAAGAAAAAATTTGAATTTTTAGTTAATGATTGGGGAATGGACTTTCAGAGTGAACACGAAAGATATTTGGTCGAAAAGCATTTTAATAAACCTGTAGTTATTTTTGATTACCCCTCTCAAAGTAAAGCATTCTATATGAGATTAAATGATGACGAAACAACTGTTGCCGCTATGGATGTTCTATTTCCTGGGATTGGGGAAATTATCGGTGGGTCCCAAAGAGAGGAAAGGTTGAAAATATTAGAAAATAGAATGAATCAATTTGGTGTGTCGAAAAAAGATTTATGGTGGTACAAGGAGCTGAGAAGTTTTGGAACCGTACCCCATAGTGGATTTGGATTAGGGTTTGAGCGTATTGTCTTGTTTGCTACTGGTATGAGCAATATAAGAGATGTTATTCCATTTCCTCGGACTCCAAATAATGCTTTATTTTAAAGAAATAGTAATTTCGTGGTAGTAATGTTTTTTTTAAGTTTATGCTAAAACAAAATTTAACTTTCAAGTTATCTCAAAAACTTTCTCCTCAACAGATTAAGTTAATGAAGTTAATTCAACTGTCCACACTAGACTTTGAGCAAAGAATAAAAAATGAGATTGAGGAAAATCCCGCACTTGAGAGTGGCATTGAAGAAAAAGCTTTTGATTTTGAAAATCAACAGGACCTAGAATTTCCTCAGAATTATTCTGAAAACAATGATATGGACATTGAAGATTATTTAAGCAATGATGAGACACCTTCATATAAATTGAATTCATTTAATTATAGTTCTGAAGAAGAGGAAAAAAGTACACCAATCTCGAGTCACACGAGTTTACACGAAAATTTAAAAAATCAAACTACTGTTTTAATTTTAACAGAAAAAGAAAAAATTATATCCGATTTTATAATTGGTAGTATAGATGGAAGTGGCTATTTAAGTCGATCAATTGATGAATTAGTTGATGACATAGCTTTCACTCAAAACCAAATAATTAGCTCTAAGGAAATTCAAGATGTACTAAACATGATACAAAATTTAGAACCGCCTGGAATTGCAGCTAGGAATCTCCAAGAATGCTTGTCTATACAATTAAAAAGAAAACCAAAATCAGACGATATCTTGATTGCTTCAAAAATAATTGATAAGGGTTTTGACTTATTTTCTAAAAAACATTTCAAAAAAATGCAAGAGAAATTTAATCTTAGTGAAGTTCTTCTAAAAAAAGGATTAAAGGAGATTGAAAAATTAAATCCGAAGCCAGGAGGTTCTATTTCGTCATTTTCAGAAAATAATCATATTGTTCCAGATTTTATCTTAAATGTCAATGATAACCATATAAGTGTAAATTTAAACAGAAGAAATGCTCCAGAATTACATATCTCAGCAAATTACAAAGAAATGCTTAAAGGTTACCAAAGCTCAAAAAAAAAGTCAAAAGCTCAAAGAGAAACAGTTCAGTTTATAAAGCAAAAACTCGATGCTGCGAAATGGTTTATTGAAGCGATAACACAACGACACCAAACACTTAGTTTAACAATAGATGCAATAGTTAAATTCCAGAAAGACTATTTTTTATCTGGTGACGAAAAAAAATTAAGACCCATGATTTTAAAGCATATTGCAGAAAAGACTAATATGGATATTTCTACAATTTCTAGAGTTGCTAATAGTAAATATATTGAAACTCCCTATGGTACTTTTTTATTGAAAAAATTTTTTTCTGAATCTTTGAAGAATTTGGAAGGTGAAGAAGTATCTAGTTTTGAAATTAAAAATATTCTTGAATCATTAATTGAAAGTGAAAACAAAAAGACTCCTTTTTCAGATATGGATTTATCGATAGAGCTTTCTAAAAAAGGTTATTCTTTGGCTAGAAGGACCGTTGCAAAATATAGGGAACAATTGAACTTTCCAGTTGCGAGGCTAAGAAAAGAACTATAATAGATAAAAAACAAGTCCAACACTCGAAATATAAAAACCACTATCTAAACTATTTGAAGTTGTTGAAATCTTAATCAATGGTGAAAGCCCAGTTTCAAACCTTATGTTCCAAGTGTTGAAGCCAACAGATATAGATACGCTGTGTGTAAATTCACTAACAAAGTTTTTTAAGGAAGTCTTTCTCCCAAAAAAAGGTTTATATTTAGGTGAAAAGTTATAATTTACTCTATATCCGAGATAAACCCTCCAAAAGGCAAAACTTTCAATAGTGGAGGTTCTTAATCTAAATTCAAACGGAAACTGAATTGTATGATAGGAGAGCTTATTTCTCAATGCAAAATCATCATCAAGGATAAAATTTAAATTCTGTCCAATATCGAGATTATTGACCAATCTAGAGTATCCATAACCTAAACCTAGAGCAACAGCCTTATTACCTTTCTTATTTAGCGAGATGTCTTTTAACAAACCAAAATTAAAACTCCTAGAAAAACCGTTTTGTTGATAACCCTCAATACTTTTTAATTGAAAGTCAAAATTAAAATTTAAATAGATTTGATCTTCTTTATATTTTATATTACTGTTTTCTTGACTATTTAATAAATTAAATAACGAAAATGTTATAAGTAATTTTAGTTTCATTACTTATCTTTAAAATTGGTTATTAATATAAAAAAAATTAATCTAAATTTTGGGAGTAATCGCCAACTCTGGTAGTATAATTAATTTTTAAAGCATTAACTTTTCTTAATTCCTGCTTAATATCAGATATTAAACCCATATTTGTTTCACCGTCAACTTTGAGTGCAGTTGTTAAAACATTTTGAAGCTCTTGTCTCTTCGAAGCCCTTTCTGCCAAGACAAAAGCTGCCACATCACTAACTGTAGCAAATTTATCATTTAGTTGAATTCTTGCCTGGGTTCCATACTTTTCTTGATATCTAATAGATGGCTTACCAGCATAAATATACATAACACGATCTTTTTTGTCTAGCTTTTGCACTTGATCGGCTGCAGGCAAAGTATTTTTCACCATAAGAGTACTATCTCTCATAACAGTTGCTACCATAAAGAAAAATAAAAGCATGAAAACAATATCTGGTAGTGAGGCTGTAGATATAGCAGGAAGACCTTTCTTATTTTTTTTAAATTTTGACATATATATTAGTTTGTTTTACTTGGTTCAGCTTCCGATAATTTTTGAGGAAACATTGCTTTTATAGAATCTAAAAGAGGTTTAAGTTTTTGTTTTTCGTCTAAACTTGTTCTAGGATCACTATATCTTTTTTGAGCATCAATAAAACTGATTCCGGTCATAGGATATATTCTATTAAATTCCCTGTTCCGCAGATCATTGTAAGCTGCAACTAACTCATTTTGAACAGCAATGTAAGCTTTATAAGAGGTTTGTCTATCATTTTTAAGAGAGATAATTGCTTTTTCTGGGTTATCGGAAGATTTAGGATTTTTGTCACCCTGGCAATATAGACAAACTTCTTCACCCTTGCCTCCTCCATTGTCTAAAAATTCAATAGCAGATTGTCTTAAATCTTTAATATCCATCAACTCCTCCTCAACTAGCAATCTATTGTCTTTATTAACTACCACAGTGAAAATATTTCTCTCTTTAATAATTGGTGGATCTTCAATTTCATCCGTAGGGGGCAGCTTTCTGTTTATTCCGGAATCAGTCTCTATGGTTGTAGTGACTAGGAAAAATATCAGCAACAGAAAAGCAATATCAGCCATTGATCCAGCATTAACTTCAGGAGCAGCTCTTCTAGCCATAATATTATTTAATTAGTCTTTTAAGTCCAGAAAATATCATAGATAGAATAGCACTGATTGCTAGTATATAAAAAGTTCTTATTCCAGTTTCAACCCATCTAGAACCTGACTCTGACAAAAATTTTCCATCCTTTAAAGGAGTTTCTACACCACTTGACGAAATATAGGCTATACCAACAATAGATATAAAAATTCCAATAAAAATTAATGCTTTTTTTAGTTTTTCTGTGTTAGCAAACAGAGCTTTCAAAGAAAAGATTAAGGTTGCTCCTACTGTTAATAATAGTGTAACCTGAGATATTGATATTAGCGGACTAACAGCAGAAAAATCCCCCTGGGAAGCATTCATTTTAATTAACTCGTCTCCCGAACCCATAACAACAAATAAGCAAATGACACCAGAGAGTCCAAGTATTGCTGAGAAAACTTTTACTATTAATTGAAAATTCATGTTATTATTTTTTGTTAGCAACTAGTATATCCACAAGAGAAATGGAAGCATCTTCCATGTCATTAACTATTGCATCAATTTTTGCAATTATATAATTATAAAATACTTGAAGTATAATTGCAACTATAAGTCCAAATACAGTTGTTAATAAGGCTACTTTGATACCCCCAGCAACCAAGGAGGGCTGCATATCACCTGCAGCTTCGATTTTGTCAAACGCTTGAATCATCCCTATAACTGTCCCCATAAAACCAAGCATGGGAGCTAAAGCAATAAAAAGGGAAATCCAAGAAACATTTTTTTCCAATTGACCCATTTGAACTCCTCCATAGGCAATTACTGCTTTTTCGGCACTTTCAATACTTTCATCTGCTCTGTCTAAACCTTGATAAAAAATAGAAGCAACCGGACCTTTGGTATTCCTGCATAATTCTTTTGCAGCATCAACGCCACCACTAGAAAGAGCTTCTTCTACACCCTCAGTTAATTTTTTAGTATTAGTTGAAGCCAAGTTTAAAAATATTATTCTTTCAATTGAAATAGCTAGTCCTAAAATTAGACAAATCAAAACGATACCCATGAAGCTGGGTCCACCTTCTATGAAACGTTTTTTTAGTTCTTGAGTAAAGGAAGCTGTTTCTTCGCTTACTTCCGTTTCCATGTTATCTTGAATAATTGTTGAGTTTATGTTGTAACCAACAGCTGAATAAACTGGGTTCACAACACTGAACGATAATAATGCAATTAATAATATTAATGACTTTTTCATAAAATATTTTTTTATCTATTAAATTGAGGGCTAAATATAAAAAAAATATGTTTTATTATTGCTTGCTAATACCAAAATCGGATAAAATTATTTAAAAATAAAAAAATTAGTCCCAATTAATGAGATAATTATTTTTAGGTGCTGTTAATTTAAGTCTTTTTTTAATTTTATTCAGGTACATGGTGTTGTAACGTAATCGAGAAATATGATTCGGATTTTGTTGATCTCCATTCCAACAATGCTCTGCTCCATCACCGTAATCCACTTCACCCCCATAATAAGGGTTTTTGGTATTTTCTAAGAATTTTTCGGTTAATACCACAGCATTATTTAAATAATAATTATCCATATCCCCACAATATATATTGATTTTCCCTTTTAAATCCTTACCTATATCACTCCAATCTCTTTCCATTATATACCTAATATCATAATTTTCTTTCCAATAATTCGCAACCTCCTTATCTATCTCACCGGTAAGCTTATTCCAAATAGGTTTAGGGTATCCATTTTCACCAATTGGAGAATAAACTGCCTGCCAAATATCCCACTGATCCCCTGACCTGCTATTATTGCCAAGTATATACTCTCTCCTATTTATATCTTTTAAATAAGCTTTAATTTTACCTGCCCCATCTCTTATTCCAGGCCTTAAATTCCTGGTAAATTCTCCTTCATCGAAATAGGCATTTTTGTCCTTGTAGATGTCTACAATTGTAAAAGCTCTAAAGTCTATTGGATCTGGACAAGCTGCGAAGCATCCATTGTAATCCTTGGGATAGAATACTTGAGCAGCTAAGGCCTCCCATCCACCTGTGGAACCACCATATAAAAATCTACCCCATCCCTCACCTATACCATCAAATGATTCTTCAATATACGGAATCAATTCGTATGTTATGGCATCACCATATGGACCTAAATTTGCAGAATTAACAGCATAGGAGTCATCATAGTATGGGTTTTGATGTTGAATTTCAATAACCATAAATCGTGGAAAATTTTTTGAAATCCATTTTTTATAAAAGTCGTAAGCCTCTTTTTCCTGAATAAATTTATATCCAGTAATTCCAAATCTTTCATTGAATATAGAATCAGTTTTTGGAGCATCTGGAGGCTTATTTCTAAAGCCTCTGAATGTATTAGGAAAGTGACCATGAAAAATCATAAGAGGATATCTTTTTAATCCTGTCTTTTTAAAATTTTTAGGCAATAAAACATTTGCTTGCAAAAACATTGGTCTTCCCCAAAATTCTGAAAGTAACTTGCTTTGAATTTTGACATGTTTTATGTATTTAGAGTCATTAATCGCTTCTATCTCAGGAATTTCTTTATTTAAAACAATTTCTACAGAACTTGATTTCTTTTGAATTTTGATTTTTTTGGTTTCGCTATACAAATTTTTTGGACTAATATTCCACTTTTGCCCCTCACCCTGATCCATTGGCAACTTTAATTCAAATCCAGTTGCCATTTTAAAAGTATCGTATTTGTGAAGAAGTGCTTGAATAAAATACTCGCCGTCAGGCAAATCTTTAAGTTTATTAATCGGATATGCTAACAAATTTGGATTAAATTTTATTAATTCTCCAGGCTTCCAATTTTCTACATCAATTCCAACAATAATTCCTGTGTTTTTAGTATCGTTTATTTGAAATCTTGGTTCAGGTGTTTGTTTTTTACTAAACATTAGCAATAGTCTTCCATCGAATCCGTTTTCTGTTGCAAAATCATTTGAATAACTAACACTAATAAAACTACTGTCATTTTCTGATACACATCCTTTAAAAATTAAAGTGAATACCAACAATAAATACTTAATTTTATTCATTTTTTATTTATTTTTATTTATTACAAACTTATCAAATATCATTTGAATTAACCCTTCTACTGAAATGCTAAATAATAATTATACGCTTCTAATACTCATATTCATAGTTTCATTTAATTCTTTCTCCCAAAGAAATATAAACAAACAAAAAATAAGTACTGAAAAAGTGACCTACAATAATTTGTTATGGCGAAATATTGGCCCATTTAGAGGTGGAAGAAGTGTAGCTTCTTGTGGATTGATTAAAAAAGAAAATATTTTTTATATGGGAAGTACTGGGGGTGGTGTTTGGAAATCGGAAGATTACGGAATTAATTGGAAAAATATTTCAGACGGGTTTTTCAAGACTGGCACAGTAGGTGCAATATCTGTTTCTGAAGCCGATGAAAATATTGTTGTTGTTGGTATGGGAGAGCATGCTGCAAGAGGTGTTATGACATCAATGGGAAATGGTGTTTACATTTCAACAGATGCGGGGAATACATGGGATCACAAAGGTCTGGAAAACACCTACCATATTTCAGATGTTATAATTCATCCTGAAGATCCTAAAATAATTTTCGTTTCTGCTCAGGGTTCTCAATATGGACCTTCCAAAGACAGAGGTGTTTTTAAAACCATCGATGGAGGTAATACCTGGAAAAAAGTTTTATATATTAATCAAAACGTAGGTGCCTCGTCTATAAGCATAGATATGACTAATCCGAGAATAATTTATGCCTCTATGTGGGAACATTCTCGAACGCCTTGGCAAATAAGGTCGGGAGGGAAAAATTCAGGAATTTATAAATCATCTGATGAAGGAGAAAGTTGGGTTAAGATAAAAAACGGTTTGCCAAAAGAATTTGGAAAATCTGGTATTTCCGTATCAAGAGCCAATCCAAATTTGGTTTACATTATTTTAGAAGCAGAGGGTGAAAAAAGTGGATTATACAAATCAACTGACAAGGGGGAAAACTGGAAATTAATAAACAATGAGAGAATTAATATTACCCGCTCATGGTATTATATGGAGGTTTTTGCAGACCCCCAAGATGAAAATACAGTATATGTATTAAATGCTCCTGTTATGAAATCAATTGATGGTGGAAAATCCTTTAAAAAAGTTGAGACACCACACGGGGATAATCACCATTTATGGATTAATCCAAATAATAATAATATTATGATCAATTCAAATGATGGAGGAGCCAACATATCAACAGATGCAGGAAGGAGTTGGAGTTCTCAAAAAAATCAGCCCACTTCTCAATTTTACCGTGTGATAGCAGATTCCCAAACTCCTTATCACGTTTACGGTGGTCAACAAGACAACTCAGCTATTGGAATTAAAAACAGAACATATGGAAGAGGAATTAGTTGGAAAGATTGGTATTCAGTAGCTGGATGTGAAAGTGCTTTTCTAGCATTTAATGACGACAATCCAAAAATCGTTTATGGAGGATGCTACCAAGGTATTATTGAAAGATGGGACAGAGAAACAGGTGTCTCTAAACAAATAAAAGAGTATCCTGAACTTTCACTTGGAAATGTGCCAAAGAATTTTAAATATAGGTTCAATTGGAATGCTCCAATTTTATCAGCTCCTCAAAATTCAAATATAATTTATCATGCTGGAAATGTTGTATTTAAGTCTACAGACAAGGGAAATAGTTGGGAAGTGATTAGTGGTGACTTAACGAGAAATGAAAAAAACAAACACGGTAAGGGTGGTGCTCCTTTTACAAATGAGGCTGCAGGAGGTGAAAATTATAATACAATAATTAGTCTAGCTATATCAAAGAGAAATGGCGACGTGATTTGGGCTGGTTCCGACGATGGCCTTGTTCACCTGACTAGAAACGGTGGAAAGGATTGGGTTAATATTACTCCTAGAGGACTAAAACCAGGGATCATAAATTCCATTGATTTGTCTGATTTCAAAGAAGGAAAAGCTTACATAACAGTGATGAGATACAAGTTTATGGACATGAATCCCTACATATATAAAACCGAAGACTTTGGGAAAAATTGGAAACTGATTTCAAATGGAATAGATGGAGAAAATAATTTTGTAAGAGTAGTTAGAGCAGATAAAAAAATCAATGGTCTTTTGTATGCGGGTACCGAAACTGGATTTTTTATCTCAAAAAATGACGGTGAAACTTGGGAAAACCTTCAACTCAATTTTCCTGTAGTGCCAATTAATGACCTTTTTATTAGAAATAATGATTTAATTGCGGCAACCGCAGGTAGATCTTTTTGGATTTTAGACAACTTATCTCCCTTACAAGAATTAAATATACCAAAAGAGCCTAAAATCATTACTGAAAGTAAGGTTAAAAGATTTATTGGGGGATATATTGAAAACAGTACAAAGAAAAATTTAGGTCAAAACCCATTACCTGGTATAAAAATTGACTATTTCATTCCGAAAGGTATTGATACCCTTGATGTGAAAATTTCAATTCTTAAAAATGACATTGTAATTAGAACATTTGAAAATAAAAAAGATACAATCAAATTTAAAACATGGCAGGGTGGACCATCAGAAAAGAAATACCTAAAACCAAAATATGGATTTAATAGATTTAATTGGGATTTTAGAAGAGAGCCCTTTAGTGGGATTGACAAAGTTTTTGTATATGGAAGTTATAAATCTGGACTTGTTTCACCAGGTGATTATAAAATTAAAATGAATATTGGAGACAAAGAATATCAAAATAGTTTTTTTATTGAACCTGATCCAAATTTTAATTTTAAGCCCTCAGAATATTTAGAACAAGAAGAACTTTTATTGTCGATAGAAAAAAATATTAGAGATCTAAACATGACAGTTACAAAAGCAAGAAAAATTAAAGTGCAGTTGGAAAATGACATTGAAAAATTGGAAAAAAAAGAAGGGATGTCCGGTTTAATTGAAATGGCTAAGAAGATTACTTTTAAAATCGACCAATGGGAAAAAAAATTAATTCAACCCAAACAAAAAACATTCCAAGATGTAATAAATTTTCACAATAAATTAAATGCAGAATTTGTTTATTTACATGAATACGTAAATAGTTTAGACCCTCAGGTTACTTCTGGGGCTAAGGAGAGATTTAAAGATCTTAATTATAAGTTTAAAATGAATATGGAAACTTTTGAAAAGGACATTTTGGGAAACATTGAGGAATATAATACTGAATATAAAAGAATGAAAATCCCTGCAATTATATTGCAATAAATAAAAATTTTTAATTCCCTGGATTTTTTATAATATATTCAAGAACGGAAACTAATTCAGAGGGACTATCAACAAAATAATTGGCTTTAGTTTTTTTTCTTCCAATTTTAATACTAAATGCCTCACTAGATAAATTTGCAAACATACTCTCATCAGTTATATCGTCACCTGCACTTAATATAAAATCGTATTTTTTTTCCGACAATATGTCAATTACTGACTTACCTTTATTAATTGTTCCTCTAGATACTTCAATCCCCTTGACTATATCCAAAATTTGAAGTTCATCGGAAGCAAGACTATTTAAAACGGTTTTAAACTCAACAACCCTTTCCGATGCAAGTTCAGGATCTGTTTTTCTATAATGCCAAACCAAACTTGTTTTCTTTTTTTCAATAAATGTGCCTGGGGTTCTATCTGTGAAGGTTTCAAAAATTGGAAGTAAATCGGTCATCCAATCCTGATTTTCTATAAAATTTGGTTCAAGCCAAGTCTTGTTTACAGGTTTTTTGAAATAGCCGTGTTCAGCAACTAAGTTAATACTTAAATCATCAAAATGCTTTGATAAAAATTTTTGATCACGGCCACTAATTATGTAAACATCTGTATTTTCTTTTTTACAAATATCATTAATTAAATTTTTGAGTTTTTGTGATGGGATAGCGAGCTTTGGTTTGTCATTGAAATCAATTAGCGTACCATCATAATCTAATATAATTAATCTCTTCTTAGAATAGACAAAATGTGATTTGATTTTTTTTAGCACATTCTCATCAATTATAGTTGCAGAAGATTTAATTTTATTTTTTGACTGTAGATTAAGCCCTTTCATAAATTCTTTGGCCCAATGCTCTACATTATATCGCTTTAGTCTTTTTCGCATTTTTCTATTTCTTTCAACCTGTTCAACTTTGGTCATGTTTACAGCTTGATATAGTGCTTCCGCCATGTTATTTAAATCAAATGGGTTTACTAATAAGGCTTGGAAAAGTTCTTTGGAAGCTCCGGCCATTTCACTTAAAATTAGAACACCATCTTTTTCAACTCTTGTAGAAATAAATTCCTTTGCAACAAGATTCATCCCATCTCTTACTGGCGTAATCATAGCAATATCTGAGGTAGTATAAAGATCGACAAGGTCTTCAAAATCCATATTCCGATAATAATACCATATCGGTGTCCAATTCACTGTTGCAAATTCTCCGTTTACTCTTCCAACAATTTCATCAGTTTCTCTTTTAAGTTTTTTATAATCCGAAACAGCAGCTCTAGAAGGTACAGTTAACATTACAAGTCTAACTTTTTCCAAATACTGAGGATACTTTTTTAGAAAAATTTCAAATGCTTTTATTCTATTTACAACGCCCTTGGTGTAATCAAGACGGTCTATTGACAAAATGAGCTTTCCTCCAGATGAAGTCTTCTTGTGATAATCTAGTTGCTTTTTTAATTCAGATTTCTTTGATTTTTTTTCAACTAAACGTTTTTTAGCAGCTGAGTTAAATTTTTTGTAATCTATCCCCATTGAAAAGGTATCAACAACAACTTCTCGACTCCCCATTTCAATTCTATTAAACTTGACATCATATTTTAAAATTCTCTTTACAGAGCTTAAAAAATGACGTTCATAATCATAGGTGTGGAATCCAATTTGATCTGCCCCTAAAATACCTTGAAGTAGTTCTTCTCTCCAAGGGAAAATTCTAAAAATTTCGAATGATGGGAAAGGGATATGCAGGAAAAAACCAATTGTTACATTTGGATTTACATCTCTAATCATTTTAGGGCAAAGTAAAAGTTGATAATCGTGGACCCATACAATATCGCCGTCTTGAACATTTTTAACTACTGCCTCTGAAAATTTTTTATTCACCTCAACGTATGATTCCCATTGATTAATGTTGAAAACAGAGTATTCTATAAAATAATGAAAGAGAGGCCATAAGGCTTTATTTGACAAACCATAATAAAATTCATCTATTTCTTTTTTTTCTAAATTGACAGAATAATAGTTGTTTTTATCCAAATATTGTCGAATAGATACCCAGGATTTTTTATCAATTTCATCCAAACTAATACCTGGCCAACCAATCCATAAAAAATCCTTTTTTTTACGAATTGAGTTCATTCCAGTTGCTAATCCACCTGAAGATGAAGTATATTTGTAATTATTTTCTACTTTAGATATCTGAACAGGAAGTCTATTAGAAACGATAATAGTTTTACCCATAAATTACTATTGTAATTCTAAAATTATGTAATTAAAAATTCATAGATGAAATCTAATACACTAAATTTCGGTATAATTGGGAATTGTCAATCTTCAGCATTAATAAATGAGAATTCTTCAATAGAGTGGTGTTGTTTACCACAATTTGATTCAGCTTCAGTGTTCGCTAAAATTCTAGATGAACAAAAAGGAGGTAGTTTTAAGATTGAATGTGATGAAACTTATAACACTGCTCAAAATTATATTGAAAATACTTCTATTCTAGTTACTAAATTTGAGAATGAAGAAAACTCGTTTGAAGTAATTGACTTCATGCCAAGATATCAAAAAGAGAATGGGTCTTTTTATTCACCTCCAGAAATAATAAGATTTGTAAAGCTCTTAAAAGGTAAACCTAAATTTAAAATTTTGTACGATCCAAAACTTGAGTATGCTTTAGGAAATACCAATACATACATTAAAGATGAATTTATTGTGAGTGTTGTCGATGAACAAAGATATGGAACCTTATATCTATACACTGACTTAAATAAAAAGGATATAATAAATGGCCGTGATATTGAAATTGAAAAAGATTGTTTTTTATCTGTATCGTACAATGAAAAGATTGAGTCAGTTACTTTAAACCAGATATTCTTAGACTTTGAAAAAACAAAGATATATTGGATGAATTGGTGTCACAAGACCCCTAAATTTAAAAATTATAATTCTGAAATTTTAAGAAGTGCTATGACCTTAAAGCTTCTGACTTTTGAAAAAACAGGTGCAGTTCTGGCGGCTGCTACAACTTCGCTGCCTGAGACAATTGGAGAGGTTAGAAATTGGGATTACAGATTTTGCTGGATCAGAGATGCTTCTATGGTAATTAAAATTATAACTAAGCTAGGTCACAAAAAAATCGTAAAAAATTTTATAGACTTTATAGTTAATTTGATTCCAGATAAGAACGAAAAACTGCAAATAATGTATGGAATTAGTGGAGAAAAAAATCTTACTGAAAAGATTTTAGACCATTTTGTTGGTTATCAAAATTCCAAACCTGTAAGGATTGGAAATGCAGCTTACTCACAAAAACAAAATGATATTTATGGAATTTTAATGGATGCCATACACTTTCAAATTGATAAATATAGGGAGGATAACGATAAGCATGAAGAGCTATGGTCAATTGTAAAATTGATAATTTGGGTTGTGGAAAAAAACTGGAAACTTCCTGATAGAGGCATATGGGAGTTCAGAAATGAAAATAAACACTTTACATTTTCAAAACTCTTGTGTTGGGTTGCAGTGGACAGGGCAATTAAAATTGCTAAAATCTTTAAAAGAAAAAAATCTGCTGAAAAATGGGATATGTTAAGAAAAAAAATAAAAACGGATATTCTTGAAAATGGATGGAACAAAAAGAAAAAAGCCTTTACTCAATTCTACGGAAGTAATGACCTTGATGCATCAGTACTACTAATGGAACAATACGAATTTATTGATGCAATGGACCCAAAGTATATAAGTACGGTAAAAGCAATTGAAAAGGAACTTTCATTTAAAGGTCTTCTTTTCAGGTATAAAAATATTGATGATTTTGGGAAGCCCAGCTCCTCATTCACAGTTTGTTCATTTTGGTTTGCTAACAGTCTGTTTAAAATAGGTGAAAAAGAAAAATCTAAAAAATACTTTAATGAGCTTCTATCCTACAGTAATCATTTGGGGCTATTTAGCGAAGATTTAGATTTTAAATCAAAGAGATTATTAGGGAATTTTCCTCAGGCATATTCTCATTTAGCCTTAATTGAAACTGCAATGAATTTTAATTAAAATTTGTTTATTTATATTTAAGATTTTAAAAAATGAAAAAAAAAACAATTATAGTCTTTTGTTTATCTTTATTTTTTTGTCAAAAATCAGGTAATCTAAAAATTGTTAAAAGACTCGATCCCATAAAAACTTCTGATTTGGCAAAAGGGGTTCTTTACGAAGTAAATATTCGACAATTTACAAGAGAAGGTACTTTTAACGCTCTTGCCAAAGAACTTCCGAAAATAAAAGATCTTGGAGTAAATATTTTATGGTTAATGCCAACCTATCCAATCTCAACAACAAAAAGTAAAGGACCTTTAGGAAGTTATTATGCGGTTTCAGATTACAAAGGTGTCAATCCAGAATATGGAACATTGAAAGATTTAAAATATCTGGTAAATAGAGCTCATCAACTTGGAATGTTTGTCATTTTTGATTGGGTGCCAGGACATACAGGTTGGGATCACATGTGGATTGAAAAGCATCCAGAATTTTATTTAAAAAACGCTTCAGGGGAAATTATAGACCCAATTGACCCCCGAACCGGTGAATCATTTGGTTGGACTGATGTTGCAGATCTTAACTACGATAATGTTTCTATGCGTCAGGCAATGAAAGATGCCATGTTATACTGGATTAATGAAGTTGATATAGATGGTTACCGTATTGACCAGGCTTATGCTGTACCAATGGATTTCTACGAAGAAGTCCTCCCAGAAATGAAAAAATTGAAACCAGTTTTTATTCTCGGAGAAACAGATGCCAATCACCCTGGAGGAATGAAGCATTTAAAAAATTTTAATGCTTCCTATGATTTTCCTGGACATCATTTGACAAAAGATATTGCTAAAGGACACAAAACAGTTGTTGATTACAGGAAACATCGTAAAAATTTTATTTTACAGCATGAATCTGAGCATTTATTACTCAATTTTGTTAGTTCGCATGACGAGAATGCATGGGAAGGCACTGTAGATGAATTGTATGGAGAAGCTGCCCATGCAATGATGGCATTAAACTATATTTCCCCTGGGCTTCCTTTTTTATATAGTGGTGTGGAATATGATTTAAATAAACGTTTACTTTTCTTCGAAAAAGACAGTTTTCCAAAAGTAAAAGGGGAAACTTATAATTTGCTAAAAAAACTAGGTGAACTTAAAAATACACGTCCTGCTTTACATTCGGGAAGAGAAGCGGGCAAATATACTTCAATAAAAACATCTTTATTAGATAAAGTTCTTGCTTTCGAAAGATCTAAAGAGGGTGACACGATAGTTTTTATAGGTAATATGTCAGGAGAACATATAGGTTTTAGATCACCATATAACAGCAAATTTAAAAGATATGAGGACGATAAATTAAAAATATTGTCTTCCTCTTATGAATATCGAATGAAGCCATGGGAATTTTGGATTTTAAAAAACAACTAGGTATATTAAATTTTAAATTTTTAACGTGTTAAAATTTTAATTTGAACTAACGGGATTCTATTCAATTTCTTTTCAATACGTTTTTTTCTTCTTTCTAATTTATGAATGTAATGATCAATTTGAAATGTTGATTCAGGGTTAAATTTATTTTTCTTCTGATTTATATTTGAATTTATAATTAGTATATCTTTTTTTAATTCTTTACTCTTTAAAATTCCATTTCTACTACTGTCAATATAAACAGCCTTAACTCTTTTAACAAAACTATTTATCCTTTCTTTGTTAGGCATCTCCACATCGCTATACCCATGATATGTTTTAAATAAATTTCTGTTTGTAAGTTTCGATGAATTAATAATTATTTCAGTTGGCCCCTTATGTATGAAACTAAAATTTTTATTTGAAATAAATTCCTGAAAATTTACTTCCATTTTAAAATTTGGATCGTAGAATCTAGAGCTCAAAATTTCATTTATTAGGGTATTTCTTTGCCTAGCTGTATACTCCTTTCCAAATAAAAAAACAGTAGGTAATTTAATATCGCTCACAAGCACATTCTTAAGTTTAATTTTAGATCCTTCTTGTCCTTTCAAATCAGAACAAAGAATTATGAGTAGAAAAAAACGTATTATTAATTTCATATTGAAAGTAAAATTACCATATTGTCTACAAAAAACTTAATTTTTCTCTGTTTTGGATAAAAAAATCAAGGCTTTTTGGATTTTTTAGAGACCCATAATTGATGACTTCAGCTGGTGCGTCCCCTGACAATATTTTTTTTACAGGTATTTCTAATTTTTTCCCGCTTAGTGTATAAGGTACTTCCTTAACTGAAATTATTTTATCTGGAATGTATTGAGGCGAGCACTTAATTTTTAATTGATTATTAATCTTATCAATTAATTTAGAATTTAGTTTTTTGCTTGTAACTACAAATAAAAATAATTTTGAATGATCTTTTATATTGGGTAGATCTACTATAATTGAGTCTTCAATTTCATCTAGTGTGTCAATGATTCTGTATATTTCAGAAGTTCCAATTCTAACTCCTTTCCTATTTAAGGTTGAATCTGAACGTCCAAGAATTTTTATTCCTTTAGTTTCGCTTTTTTGTATCCAATCACCGTGGGTCCAAACATCCTTAAACTTATTAAAATAACTCTTTTTAAAAATCTTGTTTTGAAAATCACCCCAAAAATATGTTGGCATACAGGGCATTGGGTTTGTAATTACTAGCTCCCCAGTTTCATTTTTAATTTTTTCCCCTTTTTCATTCCAACATTCAACTGATGCTCCCAACATTTCACATTGTAAATAACCTGCATAAACTGGTAAATTAGGATTTCCACCTAAAAATGCAGAACAAACGTCGGTGCCACCACTCAAGGAAATAAGTTGGGTTCTAGGAAGTTTTTTTTGTAGCCAATAAAATGCTTCTTCTGAAAGTGGTGATCCGGTAGAACCTATTGATTTTAGCTTTGGAAATCTATTCTCATTAATATATTGCAAATCTTTTTTCATACTTTCAATAAAAAAAGATGCGCCGTGTCCAAAATGAACAATAGATTTTTCTGAAGCAAAACGCCACTGAATCTCAAGATTAGGATAACTTGGAGATCCATCATATATACAAAGCACTCCCCCGCAAAGTAAAGCTCCTAACGCATAATTCCACATCATCCAACCTGTTGTGGTATGCCAAAAAAAACGATCACCTTGTTTTAAGTTTTGATGAAGTGCAATAGCTTTATAATGCTCCATGAGCATTCCTCCTGTTCGATGAGTTATTGATTTAGGTCTACCTGTAGTTCCTGAAGAGTACAAAACCCAGATTGGATGGTCGTATTCCACTTCAACTGAGTCCAAAGAAATTACCCTTTCAGTATTTAAATTCCATGATTCGAAATCTGTTTCACAATAAAGGATAGTTTTTATTGTTGGAATGGCTTTTTTTATTGATTCAACTCGTTCCGATAGGGAATATTTTTTCCCATTATATGAATATTCTTTAATTGCAATCAATAAAGTTGGCTTTAGTTGTCCTACTCTAGAGATAACGCTTTCAGTCCCAAAGTCGGGAGAACAACAACTCCATACAGCACCTATTGAGTTTGTTGCTAAAAATGCTGCAATTGTAATCGGATGATTGGATAGATATCCAACTACACAATCTCCTTTTTTTACTCCTTCATTTAATAATTCATTTTTGATTTCACTTGCCTTTAAGAATAATGAATTCCATGTAATACATTTATCTTCCTGCTTTTCATTTCTATAGAGAATTACGTTTTCGTTAGTTTTAAAGTTTCTTTCAATATGTTTTACATAACTGAGCATTGAATTTCCAAACCATTCAGCTTTATAAAATGGTTTTTTGCTCCTTAAAATATAATTGTATGGTTTAGAAAATTTTATTTTAAAAAACAAAGCAATACATTCCCAGAAATCTGACAACTCGTTTACTGACCAATAATGAAAAGCTTTATAATTTTCAAATTTATGACCAGTTTTATTGGTAACAAATTCTTGAAACGATGATAAATTACTAGACGAAATGTCTACAGATGTAGGGGTCCATATTGGGAGATTAGCATCCATTGCAAGGAATTAAATTCTTTTACTAATGAAATAAAATTACATCAAAAGTTTCTTTTTATATTTATTATAATATTTATATCAAGATGTCAAAAGTTAAAAGTCTTGTAAATTCTGTTGAGAATTCGAGAAAAAGTTACATCCAGACAATTGGACAATTATCAAAGGAGGTTACTAACCATAAACCAAATGAATCCTCGTGGAATATAGTTGAAATAACTGAACACCTTTATTGGGCTGAATTTTTAGGAGTAGCAGTTATGGCTAAAGTTCTAAATGAAATTTTAGAGGGTATAAGAGGGCTTAAGTATGAATCTAAAAATAAAGGGTTGACAATTGAAAAAGTTGTTGAATTAACATGGAACCAAAAGGAACAAGTGCCAGATATTGCAGCTCCAAGGGTAGGTGGATCCATATCATTTTGGATAAATTCGTTAGTTAGTCTAAATTCTATTCTTACTGAATTTACAGACAATCTAACTGATGACATGTTAAGAGTGATGGCTCATGCTCATCCCATTTCAGGGGAGTTAGATTTTCAGCAAAGACTTGAGTTTTTAAGATTTCATATCGATAGGCACCATTTACAAGCAAAAAGAAACATCAAAGACTTTAAACAATTAAATTAAACTTTATTTATAAACGGATAAAAGGGGTAATATTACAAATATTATTATCATTTTTTTTTATTTTTTCTTCCTGTTCAAATTCTTTCAAAACCGTCAGCTTAATGACTTACAATATTCGTCTTGACACTGAAGAAGATGGAATCAATCAATGGATTCATAGAAAAAAGGGTTTGGTTTCGTTGATTAAGAAATTAAATCCGGATATTATTGGAATCCAAGAAGGTCTTCCTCATCAAATTTTATATTTATCAAAACATTTAGAAGGGTATAGTTTGATTGGCAACGGAAGAGATGGTGGAAATAATGGAGAATACTGCGCAATTTACTATAAGAATAAGAAATTTAAGTTAGAGAAAGATGAAACTTTTTGGTTATCAGAAACCCCAGGAGTGCCCTCGATTGGATGGGACGCGGCTTTAAATAGAGTGGCTACCGTTGGAGTATTTACAAATGTAAATTCAAGTAAAAAATTAGTTGTATACAATTCACATTTTGATCATTTAGGTGAAACTGCAAGGGAGAAATCAGTTGACGTAATTATGAACCACATCAAAGTGAACGATTATTTTAAAAATGCAATTGTCGTTATGGGAGATTTTAACTCGGTCCCTAGCGAAAAGACTATTAAGCTACTGAAAGAAAATCTTGAAGATTCCTTTAAAGATTCTCATTTGGAAAAACCATACGGTACTTTCAATGGTTTTGATATAAAAAGTAAAATGAGAAGAAGAATAGATTATATTTTTACTAAAAATATCAAAGTTTATGAATATAAGCATATTGATGAAAAGTTAACAAATGGTAATTGGCCATCAGACCATATAGCAGTTTTTACGACTATAAAAAGTTTATAATTTCTAAATAAATCCAGAAAATAAGTAAACTTTTTATATGAACTTATATTTGTGAAATTCCTCTACATTTTAGAAATTTAAATAAAACAAACTTTATGAAGTATTTTTATTTATTAGGTGCTAGTATTTATTCTTTTTTAACCTATGGTCAGTCTGATTATATTTTATCCAATTTAGATTCATCCAAAGATGATTACGCAAAAATAGCTATGCAGATATGGGAGTATGCAGAGATGGGATATCAAGAGGACAAGAGTAGTGCTCTATTACAAAATAAACTTAAAGAGTCGGGGTTTTTGGTGGAAGCTGGTGTAGCAGGAATTCCCACAGCGTTTGTCGCAGAATATAACAACGGTGGGGCAATAATTGCGATTCTTGGAGAATATGATGCATTACCTGGTCTATCTCAAAAAGCACTGCCTTACAAGATTACGAACGGAAAAAGAGGAGGTCATGCATGCGGGCACCATCTTTTCGGAACTGCTTCAGCAGCAGCAGCTATTAGTTTAAAAAAATATATTGAAAAAAATAAAGTTAAAGGTACAATTAGATACTATGGCTGTCCCGCTGAAGAAGGCGGTTCAGGTAAAGTTTACATGACAAGATCTGGTCTATTTGATGATGTTGATATTGCCTTACACTGGCATGCTGATGACGAAAATTCAGCAAATCCTCGTCCGGCCCTCGCAAATAAGTCTGCAAAATTTCGTTTTTACGGGCGTTCTGCTCACGCGGCTGGAGCTCCTCAAGAAGGTAGGTCAGCTTTAGACGCCGTAGAAGCGATGAATTATATGACTAATCTTATGCGAGAGCACATGGATATGTCTGCACGTATTCACTACGTAATAACACGTGGGGGCGAGGCTCCTAATGTAGTTCCAGATTTTGCTGAAGTATATTATTACTCGCGTCATCCAAAGCGCGACGAAGTAATTATCTTGTTCGATAGGATAGTTAAAGCAGCACAAGGAGCAGCATTGGGAACAGGTACAAAAATGGAATATGAAATGATTGGTGGGACTCATGATTTACTTCATGTTCCAATACTTCAGCAAATGGTCCATCGTAATTTTACCAAAATCGGTGGTTTCAACTATAATGACGAAGAGTTATTGTTTGCTAAAAAAATTGCAAAAACACTTGAAAAACCACTCGACATGAAAAATATACTCAATGTTGCCCCCTACGATTCAGATCCAAAAGGTATTGGTGGATCCACAGATGTAGGTGATGTTAGTTATACAGTCCCAACTGCTGGTCTTCGAGGTGCAACCTGGGTACCTGGTACACCAGCTCACAGTTGGCAAGCCGTTGCAGCCGGAGGAACAAGTATTGGTATCAAAGGCATGATGCAGGCTGCAAAGGCACTTACTCTCTCTGGTATAGAGTTGCTAGAAAACAGTGAATTGATAAATAAAATCAAAAAAGAGTT
>CACHSA010000002.1 GCA_902582405.1 uncultured Bacteroidota bacterium
GCACAAGGAGAATTTCATTTACCCCCTTTTTCGATAAAGAATCCAAACCATGCTTTATTGATGGATTACCGTAGCGCATTGCGAGTTCTACAGGTATATCAACTTTTTTTTCCAGCTTTTCCTTCAATCTTTTTGAAAGAACTATTAAAGGAGATCCTTCTTTCCACCAAATTTTTTTATAGGCCTTTGCGGATTTTTTTGGTCTTGTATTTAAAATAATTCCTTTTACCAATAAGCTTCGAACAAAATAGGGGAAATCAATGACTCTTTCATCCATTAAAAATTCTCTCAAATAATTTTTAACATCAGCAGGTTCAGGTGTATCAGGGGATCCTAAATTTACTAATAAAACTCCTTTCATATATTTATTGATGTTTTAAAAAATTGTCACGAAGATAATGAGAGTAAATATTTTTTTGGTGTAATTCCAAATTTCTTTTTAAATGCTGCAATAAAGTGACTAGCTGTTGAATATCCAACTTTTAATCCTACCTCATTAACATTGTATTTGCCAGAATCTAACATTCTCCTAGCTTCTTCCATTTTGTGAGTTAATAAATATCCATAGACAGTGTCTCCATACAATTCTTTAAAACCTTCTTTTAATTTATTTAACCCTATTTCAACCCTATTAGAAAGCTCGGTCAATGAAGGTGGTTCAGAGAAATTTTGAAGAATGATTTCCTTTGCATTTCTTATTTTTCTTACGTTGTCTTCATCGGCTAAAAAGGGACAATTTTCCAAACTTGAATCTTCACTTTTACTAAAACAAAGACTCAATAATTCGTAAATTTTACCGGTTAAATACAGAGATTTCATATTATTATTTACTTTAGATTTTGTTATTTGATTTATCACAAAATTCATACTTGGATTAATAATCATGGTCTCGTAATACTTTTTAGCGGTGTTTTCATCACTTAGAAAAGGAATATTTTCAGCATCGGATGAAAATAAACTATGAAATTTTTTAATAGATATTATGATACTAAGAATTGAAGATTTTGGATTCAATTTTAAATTTATTGGTAAATCTTTTTCTGGATTAAATAGTAAAATCACCTTATTTTGATCAATTGGCAACAAATAATTTCCATTATTGAAAATAAAATCAGCTGCTCCTTTAACGCAAAAATGAAATTGTATTAGACTTCTTTTTACATCTTTTGTATTTGTTTTTTGAAAATCTGATTCATTTACAAAATGATACATGTAAAAACCATTGCTTAACTCAAATTTATTTGTTAAACTTTTATCGTTATTTTTGTCAGACATTTTAAACACATTATTTAGAATCAATCTATATAAGGACGACATTCAGTCTTTATATCCTCTGTTTACCTTACTAAGAGTAAAAGTATACTCTTTGCGTTAATTATTATACTTTTATCGTTATTTTTTTATTGTAAGTGATATTATTTTTGTGTCGTATTAGAGTTTTGAATGAATATTTTTAATGATTTAACTAATTTTTATGTAATAGGAATTAGTTATAGGAATGCAGATTTACACACAAGGGGAAAATTCAATCTTTCAAAGTCCCAAAAAATTAAAATTTTAAGAAAAGCTAAAAGTTTTCATATAAACGAAATTTTAATTAATAATACATGTAATAGAACAGAAATTTATTCTTTCGCTGAAAGTTCATCGGTGATTGTGAACCTACTATGTGAAAATTCTGATGGAGATTATGAAACTTTCAAACAACTGGGCTATGTTTTTGAAAATACGGAAGCTATAAATCACATTTTTAAAGTTGGTACCGGACTGGATTCTCAAATCTTAGGAGATTTTGAAATTATTGGACAACTTAAAAACAGTTTTAATCTTTCCAAGGATAATCAACTAATTGGAAGCTTTATGGAAAGGCTCACAAATTCTGTTATACAAGCAAGTAAAAGAATAAAAACTGAAACAAAAATTTCTTCTGGTGCAACATCAGTTGCTTATGCAGCGGTTCAATTTATTATTAATGAAGTTGATAATGTCTCAAATAAGAATGTTTTACTGATAGGAACGGGAAAAATTGGAAGAAATACATGTGAAAACCTAGTTAAACACACAGAAAATAAAAAAATAACTGTTATTAATCGATCCAAGGAAAAAGCAGAAATTCTTGGTCACAAATTTGACATATTGGTAAAAGACTTTTCTGAAATTCATGTTGAAATTGAAAAATCTGATATAATAGTATTAGCTACAGGTGCTGACGAACCCCTAATCCACAATAATCTACTTCCAAAAAAACAAAAACTATTGATTATCGATTTAACTATTCCTTCAAATGTTGATATCGACAGAAGCACAAAAAATGTTAGGGTTGTTAATCTTGACGATCTGTCTAAAATAACTTACAAGACTCTTTCCGAAAGGAAAAGACATATACCAGAGGCAAAAAAAATTATTGAGGAAATACAACAAGAATTTTTACAATGGATTCATGATCGAAGATATGCTCCAGCTTTGAAAGCTCTTAAAAATAAATTAATTGAACAGCAAAATGCTGAAATTGGAGCTAGAAAAAGAAAAAATGGAGTTACAATTTATGATTCATCTTTGTCCTACGATATGATTCAAAAAATAACAGGTCAATTTGCATTTTATCTAAAAGAAAATCCAACTAAGGCCAACGATGCCATGAACATTTTTAACGAGGTATTCCAACTCGACCTTCAAAATCATGAATAAACCAATTATATTGGGATCAAGAGCTAGTAAGTTGGCATTATGGCAAACCAACTTAGTTAAAAAAAAACTCGAAGATTCAAGCATCAAATGTGAAATAAAAACTATTTCTAGCTCTGGAGATATTGACCTAAAAACTCCAATTTACTCAATGGGAATTACAGGGGTTTTTACAAAAGAATTGGACCAGGCTTTATTAAACAAAGAAATTGATGTCGCTGTTCACAGTTTAAAAGATGTTCCAACAAGACTAGCTGAAGAAATATGTATTGGAGCTGTGTTAAAAAGAGGTAAATGGGAGGATATTATTTTATGGAAAAATATGGAATGCAAATCAAAAAAAGTTAGATCAGTTGCAACTGGGAGCCTCAGGAGAAAATTTCAATGGAAACTAAAATATCCTAATGACAAAGTGATTCCTATAAGAGGAAATATTAATTCAAGAGTTGAAAAGTTAAAAACTGATTCTAAAATTGATGGGGTCTTCTTTGCGAGTGCAGCTCTTTCTAGATTAAAAATTTGTCAAGAAAATGAGGAAACTTTAAACAATTTTCTTCCAGCTCCTTGTCAGGGATTTATTGTGGCAACGTGTTTAAAAGATAATAAGTTGGTAATTGAAAATCTGAATAAAATAAATAATAAAAACTCTGGTATTTGTTCAGAAATAGAGAGAGATTTTTTGAGAACTCTTGAAGGCGGTTGTTCTGCTCCAATTGGCGCAATTGCACAAGTTAAAGGAAAAATTATTGATTTTAAGGGTGGGGTCTTCTCAATGAAAGGTGAACAACCTAAAATTATTGAAGCCATACTTAAAATAGATGAAAGAAATGGTGTTGGGGAAAAGCTGGCAAACGAGGTCTTAAATAATGGAGGTAAATTGTACATAGAAGAGGCAAAAGTAAAATGAAAAATAAAAGAATCTTATCAACTAAAATTTTAAATGAAGATGAGTTAAATCAACTTGATTTACATGGGCATGTGGTTGAACAGTGGAACTTTATAAAAACTAAAGAAAAGAAATTTTCAATTAATTTAAATGAAGAGATACTTATTTTTTCATCCCAAAACGCAGTTAATTCATTTTTCTCACAGCATCAAAATGTAACGACCAGAAATTGTATATGTGTAGGTGAAAAAACCAAAGAACTTTTGGAAAAGAAAAAACAAAATGTTATGAACTTTTTTATAAGTTCAAAAGATATGGTTGAATTTTTAGAAACAAACCTTTTGGGCAAAAAATTTATTTTTTTTACGGGTAATCAACGCATGAACAATATCGAAAACTTCTTCGATACTCAGGATGATAATTTCAGAGTTGTTGAGGTTTACAAATCGTATTGTGACTCAAAATGTTTTAAAGATTTTAATATTGCTTTATTTTTTAGCCCCTCCGGTGTAAGATGTTTCGCAAAATTAAATTCTTTTGAGAATATAGATTGTTTTGCAATTGGAGAGTCAACAGCTAATGAACTTAAAAATTATACTACAAACATCCACATTGCAAAAAAACCAACAATAAGTAATTTGATTGAGAAAGTAAAAATCTTACACTAAACTATATGAAAAACGATTTGCTTCTTAGAGCCTTGAAAGGTCTTCCTGTTGATAGACCTCCAGTATGGATAATGAGACAAGCTGGGCGATATTTACCAGATTATATTAAACTAAAAAATAAATATGATTTTTTTACTCGCTGCAAAACCCCAGAATTAGTCTCTGAGATAACACTTTTACCCATCGATCAAATAGGAACTGACGCTGCTATTATTTTTAGTGATATATTGGTTGTCCTTCAAGCAATGAATATCGAGGTTGAGATGAAGCCTAATTTCGGACCATTTATTCCTAATCCTATAGATTCAAAAGAAAAAGTGAAAAATTTAATTAGCCCTAATGTTATGGATAAACTTGGATATGTGTTTGAGGCTATTAAAGTAACTAAAAGAGATCTAAATAATAGAGTCCCTTTAATTGGGTTTGCTGGCTCTCCATGGACACTTTTTTGTTATCTAGTTCAAGGCAGTGGCTCAAAAACTTTTGATAAACCTAAAGGATTTGCCTTTTCTAACCCAAAAGAAACTGAAATAATTCTTGAAAAGATAACCTTGACAACCATAGAATATTTGAAGGGACAAATTAATGCAGGAGCTGATGTTGTTCAAATTTTCGATTCGTGGGGTGGACTTTTATCACCCTCTGATTACAGTCAATTTTCTCTTAAATATATAAATTTAATAGTGTCAGCTATTAAGAATTATGCCCCCGTTATTATTTTTGGAAAAGGATGTTGGTTTGCTTTAAACGAAATGGCAAAAAATGGAGCTTCTGGTCTAGGGATTGATTGGAGTTGCTCTGCAAGAAATGCAAGATATTTGTCTGGTGGGAATATAACTCTTCAGGGGAACTATGATCCAGCCAAATTACTTTCCCCAATTTCAAAAATCAAATCAGATGTACATCAAATGATTAATGACTTTGGAAAAGAAAAATATATTGTGAATCTCGGACATGGAATTTTACCAAATATACCTGTATCTCATGCAAAAGCTTTTGTGGATGCTGTTAAGGAATATCAAATCTAAAATAATGAAGGAAGAATTTTACAATTTCATTCAAAATCTTCAACTGTCAATAACGAGAGAACTTGAAAAGATTGATGGTAAATCAAAGTTCAGCAATATAAAGTGGGAAAGAGAAGGTGGTGGTGGTGGTGTTACTAAAATTATTGAAAACGGTGATGTTTTTGAAAAAGGAGGAGTAAACATATCTAACGTGTTTGGAGAATTACCAAAAACCATGAAAAATTACTTGAATACTAAATATTCTCTTTTTAGTGCCTGTGGACTTAGCTTAGTGATTCACCCTAAAAGCCCACTAATTCCTACAGTTCACAGCAATCTTAGATATTTTGAACTTTACAACAAATCTAACATGATTGTAGACCAATGGTTCGGAGGTGGAATTGATCTAACACCATATTATATTGACAATTTTGATATTAATCATTTTCATAAGGTCTGTAAAATTTCATGTGATAAACATGACAAAAATTATTATGATGTTTTTAAGAAAAATTGTGATAATTATTTTTGGAATAAGCATAGAGAAGAAGCAAGAGGGGTCGGTGGAATTTTTTTTGATTATTTAAAACCAAATGGTAAATCAGTAGATGAACTATATAATTTTGTTACTACAGTTGGTAATAATTTTTTGAATTCTTATTTACCAATTGTAAATAAAAACAAAAAACTCAACTACTCGGCTAAACAAAAAAAATGGCAAGAAGTTAGAAGAGGAAGATATGTTGAATTTAATCTTCTTCATGATAAAGGAACTCAGTTTGGAATTAAAACCAATGGAAGGATTGAAAGTATTTTTATGAGTTTACCTCCAACTGTTAGGTGGGAGTATAATTTTAAACCTAAAGAAAACAGTTCAGAAAGTGAGCTTGTTGGTATTTTAAAAGAACCAAAAGAATGGATTTAAATTAAAATAAATGTTCCCTAAACAAAGAAAAAGAAGACTCAGAAATTCTGATTCGATTAGAAAAATTGTAGGTGAAATTAATTTGACTGTTAATGATTTAATAACTCCTATTTTTTTGACAGAAGGTGAAAAAATAAAGGAGGAAATAGAATCTATGCCGGGTTACTTTCGGTTATCACTTGATCTTTTAGAAGAAGAAATAGATTCGTTATGGGGATTGGGCTTACAAGCTGTTTTACTTTTTGCAAAAATCCCAAATAAACTTAAAGATAATAAAGGAACTGAAGCTTTAAATGAAAACGGATTAATGCAAAAGGGAATTAAATTAATTAAGTCCATTAACCCTGAAATTCTAGTCATTTCAGACGTTGCACTAGACCCATACTCATCATATGGTCACGATGGTATAGTTTTGGATAACAAAATTGTTAATGACGAGACCAATAAAGTTTTATCAAAAATGGCTCTTTCCCATGCCAAAGCTGGAGTTGATTTTGTCTCTCCAAGTGATATGATGGATGGGAGAATCGGTGAAATTAGAAGTGTTCTTGAAAAGAATGGATTTAAGAATACCGGGATTATGAGTTATAGTGTGAAGTATGCATCGAATCTTTATTCTCCCTTCAGGGATGCATTATCATCCAGTCCAGGGTTTGGCGATAAAAAAACATACCAAATGGATTTTCACAATAGAAAAGAAGCAATTAGTGAAACTTTACTTGATATTGACGAAGGGGCCGATATTGTAATAGTTAAGCCTGGAATATTTTATTTAGACATAATTTCTAATTTGAACACAAAAATTAATCAACCAATAGCCGCCTACCAAGTCAGTGGCGAATACGCTATGTTAAAAGCTGCTCAGTCAAAGGGTTGGATAAACTACGATTCTGTAATTTATGAAAATTTAATAGCATTCAAAAGAGCTGGTTGTTCAATGATAATTACCTACTGTGCGAAAGACATTGCAAGGATTCTAAATTCTAGGCAGAATTAATTTTTTGACAAGCTTGAGGCTATATATTCTGAAATTTGATCTTGAAGTAAAGGAAGGGTAAGAGTTCCGTTTTTTAGTATCGATTCATGAAAATCTCTAATATTAAACTTGTCTTTTAATTTTTTTTCTGCCTCCTTTCTTAATTCAATGATTTTTAATTCTCCTATTTTATAAGACAAAGCCTGTCCTGGCCAAGATATATATCTGTCTACTTCCGTGTTAATTTCATGTTCAGACAAAGCAGTATTATCTAACATGTAGTTTATTGCTTGCTCTCTAGTCCAATTAAAAGAATGTATGCCCGTGTCAACTACCAACCGACATGCTCTCCACATTGAGTAAGATAGTTGACCAAATTTTTCGTAAGGGTTGGTATAGATACCCATTTCCTCAGCCAAAAGTTCACTATATAATCCCCAACCCTCACCAAATGCTGATAGATATAAATCTTTTCTAAAGTTAGGGATAGACTCTGGAAGTTCCTTGTTTAGTGCACCTTGCAGATGATGCCCTGGCACAGCTTCATGTGCTGTCAAAGCGGGGATGTTAAATAAAGGTCGACTTGGGAGATTATAAGTATTTACCCAGTAGAAACCAGGGCTGGTCCCATCTTTTGGAGCAGGAATATATCTTCCACCAGTATATTTTGGTGCTATTGATAAGGGTACGGGTGCAACACCATAGGGTTGTTTTGGTAAATGCTTAAAAAATCTGGGCAGCTGTTCATCTAATCTTTTTGCTATGTCTCTTGCATGAATTAATAATTCATTTGGAGAAGAAGCATAGAATTTTTTATTCGTTCTAAGAAAATTTAAAAATTCTTTGAAATCACCCTGAAATTTAACTTCTCTTATAACCTTAAACATTTGTTTTTTTATTTTTTCGACCTCTGCAATACCTATACTGTGAATTTCTTTTGGTTTGAGTTCAAGAGTGGTATAATACCTAATTCTACTTTCATAGTACTTTTCTCCATTTGGAGTTTGAGATACTCCAATTGCGCTTCTCGTCCTAGGTAGATACTCTTTCTCAAAAAAATATTTAATTTTTTTGAAAGAGGGAATAACGGAATCCATTATAATATTTGCTGCTAGGACCTGTAGACTATCTTTTATATAATTTGGAATTGAGGTAGGTAGTTTTAAAAAAGGGGAGTAATAAAAATTATTTTTGTATGACAGTGTAATATGTTTTTCATAAGTTGTATTATAACCCTCAAAAATTATTTTAGGTTGTGATATACCCATGTCAAGACCATTAGAAATCAGTTTAATATTTTGTCTCACGAAATTTGGAATCTCTGCCAAAGTTTTGATATAATCTTGAGCTTGGTCAATGTTTGAAATTTTTTTTACTTTGTAGACTAAATTGTTGTGAAAACCTGCATCCGATAAAATGGGATTATAATGGGTTTTAAAATCAAAATCGTCTATTTTTTTCTTAATAACAAATGTTAACAGTTCATGAGAGATTTTGTCCTGTTCTGAAAGGAGATTTTTGTTTACTTTAAATAACCTTTTATATGTTTTTTTGTAAAATAGATTCTCCCTTTCAAACCTTTCTTCACTATAGTCACCGAGTAGAAATCTAGAATCATCAAATGGTTTAAAGTTTTCAAAATCTTGAATAATTTTCTTGATTATCTTATGGTCGTCCTGCCGCAAGCAGGATGAAAAAATCAGGAAAAACAACAATATTGATCTTATGTTTAAATTCATAAAAGAAATTGTCTTTTAAAAAATATTAAATTATCTTATTTGAATACAAAATTATGAAATCAGCACTAATTTCACTTTCAGTTCTAGTATCTATAATAATTTTACTGTATTTAAGTCCTATAGGATACGTAATACCGGGCGTTTTCAAAATTTATGGAACTGGTCACACCACAGCTTTCCTAGACGATTATAAAGTTTTTGATAATGTCGTAGTAAAAAATGGCTCGACCAAAAGTAAGTGGGACCATCACAAACTGTACAATCAAATCCCACTTTCAATAGAGTTTGATTCAATTATTAAGAATTATAAAACGGTAGCTTATCTTATTTTTTATAAAGATAGTTTACTGCATGAATCTTATTATTTGGGTCATAGTTCCAATTCTAAAAGTAATTCATTTTCTATGGCAAAAAGTATGGTCACAGCTATGCTTGGAAAAGCTATAGAGCAGGGTCACATATCCAGTCTTGATCAAAAAGTTGGCGATTTTTATGATGAATTTTCTCAAGGCCTTGCTTCAAAACTAACTGTTGGTGATTTAGCTTCAATGTCATCCGGGTTAGATTGGACAGAGAAATATTACTCACCTGTGAACATAACTACTGAATCTTATTTTACCAAGGATTTAGAAAAATTATTATTATCCAGAAAAATCACAGGACAACCCGGTAAATCCTTCAAATATTTAAGTGGTAATACTCAACTCCTAGGAATGGTTATTAGGAAAGCAACGGGTAAATCTTTATCAGATTATTTTTCCAAAAACTTTTGGATTCCAATTGAAGCTGAAGAAGAAGCACTCTGGCAAATTGATGGTATAAAAAATAAGATGGAAAAAGCATTTTGCTGTTTTGCATCAAATGGAAAAGATTTTGCTCGATTTGCAAAGTTGTTTAAAAATAAAGGGAGGTGGAATGGGCAACAAATTATAGATTCAAATTTTGTGAATCTAAGTTTAAATCCGAGATTTGAAAATAGCGCTAATTACGGGTATGGTTGGTGGCTTACTAATAAAAATAATGAAAAAGGATTTTTAATGAGGGGTCATCTTGGTCAGTATGTTATTGTATTTCCAAAATCAGATTTAATAATCGTGAGATTGGGTCATAAAAAAGGTCCAAAAAATGAGAGTTATTATATTGATGAGGCATTCAAAATGATAAGTGATGTTAAACAACATTAATTTATCTAGAGTTCTTTTTTTGGACATTGAGACAGTTCCTGAAAAATACAATTATAAGGAGCTAAACAGTAACAAGAAAAAAATATGGGAAGAAAAATTTGGAGGAGAGAAGGACTATCCAAAATCGAGTATGCATGCAGAATTTGGAAAAATTATTTGTATATCTGTCGGCTTTTTTGATTTAAAAACTTCCAAAAAAAGGTCATTTAGAATTAAGAGTTTTATAGGGGAAGAAATAGAAGTACTCAGAAATTTCAAAACCCTCTGTGACTCACATTTTCATTTAAAAAGTAGTCTTTTGTGCGCTCACAACGGAAGAGAATTTGATTTCCCTTTTATAGCAAGAAGAATGATAATCAACAAAATTAAATTACCAAAAATTCTTGATATGCATCAAAAAAAACCTTGGGAAATCCCTCATTTAGATACTCTTCATCTTTGGAAATTTGGAGACTACAAAAGTTCAATATCACTTAGACTTCTTTCGGAGGTTTTGGGGTTGAGTTCAAAAAAAATTAAATTACATGGGAAAGAAATAGCTAACAAGTTTTACTTAGAAAAACAAATAGATAAAATTGTTGAATACTGTGAAAACGATGTTTTGGTTTTGTCTCAAGTGATATTGAGATTTAGGAACGATCGCTTACTGCAAGATGAAGAAGTTGTTTTCTTAAAAAATTAACATTAAGACTATGGTGCTGGATCTGGATATTTGGAATGTATTTTCTCTATTAGACTTAAAATTTCAGTCGACAGTGATTTGTTAATTGAATTAATATTTTCATCTAGCTGATTTAAATTTGTTGCTCCAATTATGTTGCTTGTTACAAATTCTTTAGAATTAACAAAGCTAATAGCCATTTCGGTAAGAGTGAGATCAAAATTATTTGCTATTTCGTAATAATCATCTGTGGCGTTTATGGAATTTTCACCACTAAATCTGGCTAAATTAGGAAAGAGTTTGAATCTTGACTTTTCAGGCATTTGTCCTTTTCTGTATTTGCCAGTTAAACGGCCAAACGCTAATGGGGAGTATGCTAATAAACCAACCCCTTCTCTCATACAAAGTTCTGCAGACCCAATCTCGAAAAGGCGATTTAGTAAATTATATGGATTTTGAACCGTAGTGATTTTTGATAAACCCTTTTTTGCTAAATTTAAAAATCTCATTATACCCCAGGGATTTTCATTAGATAGACCAATAGACCTTATTTTACCCTCTTTAATTAAGTCATCCAGAGTCATTAAAATTTCTTCAAAGTTATCCGTCCATGAGTCTTCACTAGGTGAAAACTTATATCCTCTAATACCAAAATTGTTGGTCTGTCTTTCTGGCCAATGCAATTGATAAAGGTCAAGATAATCTGTCTTGAGTCTGTCGAGACTTTTTTCTAAAGCTCGTCGCAAATTATTTGGACTGAAATGGTTTTTTTTTCTAATATGTGCCGTATATGAACCAGGGCCAACAATTTTAGATGCTAGAACAATTTTTTCTCTTTTACCACTTTTTTTAATCCAGGAACCTATAATTCTTTCTGTATCAGCATAAGTGGAATGATCAGCTGGTACAGGATATAATTCTGCTGTATCCAAAAAATTTACACCCTTCTCCAATGAAAAATCTATCTGGGAATGTGACTCAATCTCTGAATTCTGCTTACCAAATGTCATTGTCCCTAAACATATTTTGCTTACGCTTATATCAGTATTTGGCAGATTGGTATATATCATAAATTTATTTTAACCCCAATTTAAGTTCAAATCAATACCTGTTGGGCAATGATCAGATTGATAAGTATCCGAAAATATATTTGCATTGATCAATTTATCATCTAAACTATTTGAAACGAGTATGTAGTCAATTCTCCATCCTTTATTATTTGCTCTCGAGTTAGCACGATAACTCCACCAAGTGTATTTATCCCTTTCATTACAAAACTTTCTAAATGAATCAATAAACCCATTATTTATAAAGTTATCTAACCATAGTCTTTCTTCTGGTAAGAATCCAGACACAGTTTTATTTCTAATTGGATCATGAATATCTATGGGCTTATGACAAATATTATAATCTCCACAAATAATTATATTATTTAAGTTTTTTTTTAATTCAATTATATAGTTTTGGAAATCGTCCATGAATTTGAATTTATGACTCAATCTTTGAATATTTGTACCAGAAGGTAGATAAAGGCTAATTACAGAAAACTTATTGTAGTCAGTACGAATTACCCTTCCTTCCTCATCGATATGATTTATTCCTGTACCATATGTAATTTTTTTTGGTTTCCTTTTTGTCAAAATTGCTACTCCACTATATCCTTTTTTCTTTGCAGAATACCAGTAATGATTGTAACCTAATTTTTCAAATCCTTCGGTTGGTATTTGATCCTTCATAGCTTTAATTTCTTGAAAACATAAAATATCTGGATTTACGTCTTCAACCCAATTAATTAGATTTTTTTTTAAAGCGGCTCTAATACCATTTAAGTTGTAAGAAATTATTTTTATCATTTTAAAGAAGATTTTTTATACCAAAATTCGATTACAAATTAATTAGCACTTAGCCAATTTCTTACGTTAAGTTTTTCATTTAGAATATTCTCAAGAGAAGCCAAAGGAACCCTTTCTTGTTTCATATGATCTCTATCTCTTAAAGTTACTGTGTCATCATCAAGGGTCGTATAATCAATTGTTATGCAAAATGGAGTTCCAATTGCGTCTTGTCTTCTATACCGCCTACCGATGGCATCCTTTTCATCGTATTGTGTGGAATAACTTAATTTCAAATCATCAAAAATCTTTTTTGCATATTCTGGCAAACCATCTTTTTTAACTAAAGGAAGTACAGCTAACTTTATTGGAGCTAAGAAAATTGGAAATTTTAATACTTTCCTTGTGGTACCGTCATTTAATTTATCTTCTCTTAAAGACCAAGATAAAACTGCTAAAAACATTCTATCAAGCCCGATGGATGTTTCAACAACATACGGGATATAATTTTTTTCTAGTTTTGGATCAAAGTATTTAAGATTCTTCCCAGAAAACCTTTCATGATTACTTAAATCAAAATCGGTTCTTGAATGAATTCCTTCAAGTTCTCTAAATCCAAAAGGAAATTTAAATTCAATGTCGCAAGCCGCATCAGCATAATGAGCAAGTTTTTCATGGTTTTTGAACCTATAGTTTTCAGACCCCATGCCAATTGAATTGTGCCATTCCATTCTTTTATTCATCCACTTATTGTACCATTCTTTTTGGGTTCCAGGTGGAACAAAAAATTGCATTTCCATTTGTTCAAATTCTTTCATCCTAAATATGAATTGTCTGGCAATTATTTCGTTTCTGAACGCCTTCCCTACTTGAGCAATTCCAAATGGGACTCTTAATCTTGAAGTCTTTTGAACATTTAAAAAGTTTACAAATATCCCCTGCGCGGTCTCGGGTCTCAAGAAAATTTCAGTCATGGAACCGGATGTAGCTCCGAGCCTGGTTGAAAACATTAAATTGAATTGTTTGACATCAGACCAATTTTTTGACCCTGATTTTTCACATGCTATTTCTAGTTCAATAATTAAATTTCTAACATCTTTTAAATCAGAATTTTCTAAAGAGGTATTGAGTCTTTTTAAAATTTTTTCAACCTTTTTTTTAAGCTCACTAACTTTTGGATTTGTTTCAATGAATTTTTTTTGATCAAAATCTTTTCCAAACCTTTTTTTGGCTTTTGAAATTTCCTTTAGGATTTTATTATCCAACTTTTCACAATATTCTTCAACTAACGAGTCAGCGCGGTACCTTAGTTTTGAATCCTTGTTGTCGATTAATGGATCATTAAATGCATCAACGTGGCCAGAAGCTTTCCAGGTAGTCGGATGCATAAAGATTGCCGAATCAATGCCCACAATATTTGAATGGAGATCAACCATAGCTTTCCACCAGTAATTTTTAATATTATTTTTAAGTTCTACTCCGTTGTGAGCGTAATCATAAACTGCGCTTAACCCTTCGTAAATATCACTTGAAGGAAAAATAAAACCATACTCTTTGGCATGAGAAATTATTTTTTTTATTTCCATAATTCCCCAAAAATACTTCTTTTTATATAAATTAAGAATTAAGCAATATAAAAGAGAAGAGATTTTATACGCTATTAAATTGTAAATTAATTTTGAAATGTTTACAATTATAATTTACTTTTATTTATAAGTAACCTTTCAATTTTTCTTTGTGGTAAAGTGGCTCTTATTTTTTTTAGTTGTTTTTGAAAGTTTAACCTTTATTAACTGTGCAAAAAGAGGAACATTAACCGGCGGTTTAAAAGACACAATCCCTCCAGTGTTAGTAAATGCTGATCCTCCTTTAAATAACTTAAATTTTAACTCCGAAAAAATCACACTTAATTTCAACGAATATATAGAACTGAAAGAAATAAATGAACAACTGATTATTTCACCTCCATTGGAAGTCAAAGATTATAAAATAATTCCAGAAAATACTGTAACAAAAAAAGTTGAAATTGAGATTAAAAATAAGCTTCGTGAAAATTCTACTTTCACATTTAACTTTGGTTCATCGATTGTTGATTACAACGAAGGTAACCCCTTACCGTTTTTTAATTATACCTTCTCAACAGGAGATTACATTGACTCATTAAAAATTTCTGGTTTCGTAAAAGATGCTTATGAAATTGATTCTTTAGATTTTGTCTCCATACATTTATATCCTGTAGATTCTGTTTTTAATGATTCAACGATTTATAATCAAAAACCTTTTTATGTTGGAAATACACTAGATAGTGTTTATTTTGAATTGAACAGTCTTGCTCCCGGCAAGTACGAATTTATTGCTATCAAGGATCAATCAAAAAATTATTACTTTGATCAAAGCTTTGATAAAATAGGATTTTTTGAAAAGCCAATAGAAATCCCAAAAGATACTTTTTTTCTACCTGTTTTGTTTAAAGAAATTACAAACTTCCGCTGGGGTAGAGCAAAAATAATAAACGACCACCACATTGAATTTCCTTACTATGGAGAACTCGGTAAAAGGAAAGTGAAAATACTAAATAAATTTGATGAAGGAACAGTTAGTTTTTTTACTAAAGACAGGGAAAAAGACACACTTCATTTTTGGTTTACTCCCCAGAAAAAACTTGATTCCGTTTTAACAAAAGTAGAGATTAAAGATAGTACTCAAGTAGTAACTTTAAAACCATTTAAACTTGAAAAAGATTCTTTGGTATTAAAAATTTCTCCCTCTAATGGTGGTAAGATTGATTTTCTTGACACATTAAAAATTAGTAGTAATTTACCTATAGCAGAGGTTAATGATGACTTAATCCAAATCTTTGATATTGATACTTTAGAAATTCCATTTTCAACTGAAATTGACAATAATCTCGATTTAGTTTACTTAAATTTTGAAAAAGTTCCAAACGATCTTTACGAGATTCAACTACTCCCTAATGCGATAAAGGATTTCTTGGGGTCAACGAATGATACAATTTTTCATAAAAACAACACTACAAAAATTGAAGATTATGGTAAGCTTTTTTTAACTGTAAAGCGAAGAAATTATCAGAAAAACTACATACTTGAGCTACTCAACAATAAAAAAGAGCAAGTTAGAAGAATTAAAAATAATTCTGAAAACTTTTATACAATGGAATATTTACCACCTGGAGAATATCAAATTAGAATAATTAAAGATGCGAATGGTAACGGAAAATGGGACACAGGTAATTATTTGAAAAAAATACAACCTGAGGAAGTTGAATATTTAAAAGAGTCAATAAATGTAAGAGCTAATTGGGAGTTTAATGAAACTATTGAAATTTAAAATCGTCTATATCATCTAAAAATTTTAATTCTTTTCGAGTTGATATCATTTCGTCTTTTTTAAAATTAAAGCTGATGATATTATTTTTATCTTCGATACTAGTTGCTAGCTTATCTCCTAGATAATTAAAAAAGGTTGTGTGTCCTGGATAGCTTTTTTTGTTTCCGTCATTTCCGACCCTATTTACACCCAAACAATAACTCATATTTTCAATTGCTCTAGCCCTTAAAAGAGTATCCCAGGCTTTTATTCTTTTCTTAGGCCAGTTTGCAACATAAATTAAAAGATCATAATTATATTTATTCCTAGACCAAACGGGGAATCTTAAATCATAACATATTCTTGAACAAATCTTCCATCCCTTATATTCAAAAATTCCCAAATTACTCCCTTTGGTATAATACATATTTTCATGAGCTAGAGTAAATGTATATCGTTTATCATAAAAGAATATTTCTTTTTCAGGTGTTACAAAAACGAAGCGATTGTAAATTTCAGAACCTTCCGATACAATTATGCTTCCACCTATAGCTGAACCTAACTTTTTGGACCATAATTCCATCCATTTGATTGTTTCACCTTCCATATTTTCAGAAAATTTTTGAGCTTGCATCGTAAAACCTGTTGTAAACATTTCAGGTAATAATACGATGTCTGTTTCGGATATTTTACTAAGATATTTTTCAATAATCCTTAGATTTTCATGTTTTGATTCCCATTTAATATCAAATTGAATCGCGGCAATTTGAAGAGTATTTTTCAAAACTTGAAAATTAAAGAATTAGGATTTAAGTGTTGAAGCCATATATTCGCTATTCATTCTAGCTATATTTTTTAAAGAAATTCCCTTTGGACACTCAACTTCACATGCACCAGTGTTTGTACAATTTCCAAACCCCTCGTCATCCATTTGCTTAACCATGTTTAAAACTCTTTGTTTTGACTCTACCTTACCTTGCGGTAGTAGTGCATATTGAGAAACTTTAGCAGATACAAATAACATTGCGGAAGCGTTTTTACAACTAGCGACACAAGCACCACAGCCTATGCAGGTAGCGGCATCAAATGATTTGTCTGCATCATTTTTTTCGATAGGAATAGAATTTGCATCTTGGGTATTACCAGAAGTATTAACACTAACAAAGCCTCCTGCTTGTTGAATCCTATCAAATGCTGAACGGTCAACTACCAGGTCTTTTATTACTGGAAAAGCATTAGCCCGAAATGGTTCAACAACAATGGTATCACCATCTTTGAACTTTCGCATATGCAACTGGCATGTTGTTACAAGTCGATCAGGCCCATGAGCCTGACCATTTATAAACATGGAACACATACCACATATACCTTCTCTACAGTCATGATCAAAGGCAACTGGATCTTCTTTGCCTTCGGATATAATTTTACTGTTTAGAACATCTATCATTTCTAGAAATGACATATCAGGAGAAACGTTTGACATCTTATATGTTTTCATTTCCCCCTTAGAGTTACTATTTCGTTGTCGCCAAATTTTTAATGTTAAATTCATTTTATTTATATGATCTTGTTTTTACCTCAATTTCTTCGTATTCTAATTTTTCTTTGTGAAGAACAGATTTTCTGGGTTCCTTATTAAATTCCCATGCTGAAACATATTTATAATCTTTATCGTTTCGCAACGCCTCACCTTCTTTTGTTTGGTGTTCCTCCCTAAAATGACCTCCGCACGACTCTTCTCTTTCAAGTGCATCTTTGGCAAATAATTCACCAAGTTCAAGAAAGTCAGATACTCTAGTAGCTTTTGACAATTCTTCATTGAATTCATTCAATTTCCCAGGTATTTTTACATTCTTGTGGAAATCTTCTCTAAGATTTTTTATTTCACTTATTGCTTCCTTAAGTTCATTTTTATTTCGAGACATCCCGCATTTATTCCACATGATTTTGCCAAGTTTTTTGTGATAAAAGTCGACCGGATTTTTGCCTTTTTTATTTATTAAATTTTCTAAAGATTCTCTAACGTATTTTTCCGCCTTCTCAAATTCAGGTCTATCAACAGAAATTGGACCAGTACGAATATCATCAGATAAATAATCTCCTATTGTATAAGGTAGAACGAAATATCCATCTGCCAGTCCCTGCATTAATGCTGAAGCGCCAAGACGATTGGCTCCATGGTCAGAAAAATTGGCTTCACCTATTGCATAGCATCCAGGTATTGTTGTCATTAAATTATAATCAACCCAAACACCACCCATTGTATAATGTACTGCAGGATAAATCATCATTGGGGTTTCATATGGATTTTGGTCTACAATCTTTTCATACATCTGAAACAAATTCCCGTATTTTGCTTTAACAACCTGTTTTCCTAGATTCATCACTAATGAAGTATCGTTTTCATCAAGTCCCAAAACTAATGCTCTCTCTTTTCCATATCTTTCAATCGAAGAACTAAAATCTAAATAAACTGCTTCTCCTGTCTTGTTTACACCATATCCCGCGTCACAACGTTCTTTAGCTGCTCTTGAAGCAACGTCTCTTGGGACTAGATTTCCAAATGCCGGATATCTTCTTTCTAGATAATAATCCCGGTCCTTTTCCGCGATTTGAGTTGGACTTAATTTACCCTCTCTAATCATCTTAACATCATGTAACTTTTTTGGCACCCATATCCGTCCATCGTTTCTTAATGATTCGGACATCAGAGTTAATTTAGATTGGTGATCTCCAGAAACTGGAATACAGGTGGGATGAATTTGAGTAAAGCAAGGATTTGCAAAAAGAGCACCTCTTTTATGTATTTTCCATGATGCAGAAACATTACTACCCATCGCGTTAGTAGACAAGTAAAAAACATTTCCATAACCACCAGATGCTATTACAACAGCATGCGAAGAATGTCTGTTAATTTCGCCTGTTACCAAATTTCTTGTTATAATTCCTCTTGCTTTGCCATCAATTACAACGATATCCATCATTTCATGTCTATTGTACATTTTAATTTTACCTCTACCGATTTGTCTATTCATAGCCGAATAGGCACCTAATAAAAGTTGTTGACCGGTTTGACCTTTGGCATAAAACGTCCTAGATACAAGTACTCCTCCAAAAGATCTATTATCCAAAAGACCCCCATAATCCCTAGCAAATGGGACTCCTTGAGCAACACATTGGTCAATTATATTTCCCGAAACCTCTGCTAGTCTGTAAACATTAGCCTCCCTAGATCTATAGTCTCCTCCTTTGATAGTATCATAAAAAAGTCTATGAATTGAATCACCGTCTCCTTGATAATTTTTAGCTGCATTTATACCACCCTGAGCAGCTATAGAGTGTGCTCTTCTAGGGGAATCTTGAAAACAAAAAGTTTTGACATTGTACCCAAGTTCTGCTAAAGTAGCAGAAGCAGAAGCACCAGCTAAACCAGTGCCAACAACAATCACATCGATTTGACGTTTGTTCGCAGGACTTACCAAATTTATTTTACTTTTATGATTAATCCACTTTTCAGAAAGATTTCCCTTTGGTATTTTTGGATCAATTATTAGACCATTATTATTAGTTTTTTTATAGAGATTTTTTTCCCACTCTTTAGCTAATAATTTTGCTTTTTTAATGTTTAATTCATTTTGATTTTTTTCATCTTTTGTCTTAGGGTCAGTAATTAAATGAAAAGGTAAAGTTTTAATGAGCCTTTTTGCTTTACGTTTACCATTTGCGATTTCATAACCAGAAAAGAAATTTAATCTAATTGATGAGGTGCCATTTGAATTTGGTCTATATCTTATTTTAACTGTTTTTTTCAATTTTTATTTATATTAAGGTACACAAATTAATCAGGGTGCACAAAAAAAGTGAACCGATGAAGTTTTTTATTTCTATATAAAATTTGTGGGTTAAATTACTCATATTGAATTTGTAAAATGAAATAATGCTATAAAAACAAAACCTAACGGAACTCCAATTGCAAAAAGTTTTGTCAAACCTCTAATTGAAAGAATGTATTTATTGTTTACTCCAACAGATTGAAATGAGGAATTAAAGCCATGTAAAAGGTGTAACCCAAGAAAAAGAAAAGAAAATGAATAAATACTAACCCTTATTGGATTTTCAAATTTGTGAGTCATTTCATGGTAATATCTATCTGGATCTAAGGGGTTGAACTGAACATATTTGTAATTCATTTCTGGTACCCAAAAATCATAGAAGTGTAGAAACATAAAAAGCAAAACAACTATTCCCGACAAAATCATATTCCTAGACATCCAAGAAGAATTTGAACTACCTTTAACATAATAGTATTTAACGGAGCGTGATTTACGATTTTGGTAATCTAATACCATCCCCATTACAAAATGGAAAACTACACCAAAAATTAAGATAGGTTGTAAAATAAATTGTACTATTGGATTATTCCCCATGAAATGGGAAATACTATTAAAAACTTTTTCGGAAAATACAGAGGTTAGATTAATAGTGAAATGCTGAAACAGAAAAAGTATCAAAAATAGACCAGATATAGCCATCGAATACTTTTTAACTAAAGAGGAATTAAATAGTTTAAACATAATCTAAAAATAATTCTAAGTTTTTATCTAAGGTACACAATTTTTTTAAGGTACACTAATTATTAGACGTCAAGAAAACTTACAATCACTTTTGTTCAGGTTTTATTTAAAAATAAAAGCTAAATAATAAACAAAAAGATATTTAATTAAATTTATAATTTAAAAGAAAATATTTAACCCTATCATATGAGATATAAATCAATAAGCAGTCATATTTATAAAAAAAACAGAGGTAAATTCATGAGTAGGATGAAAAAGAACAGTTTTGCTGTTTTTAATTCAAATGATATTTATCCAATTGGTGCAGATTCAACTTTCCCATTTGAACAGCACAGAGATATTTTTTATTTGACTGGAATTGATCAAGAAGAAACCATTCTATTACTTTCACATCAAAATAAAGAAATAAAAAACCGTGAAATCTTATTTATTAAAGAAACAGACAAAAATATTCAAATTTGGGAAGGGCCAAAACTATCAAAAGAAGACGCAAGATCGATAAGTGGCATTGAAAATATTTTATGGTTAAATGAATTTGAACCCACTCTCAAGCAAATTACTTCTCAAAACAATGGTATCTATCTTAACAAAAATGAACATTACAGAAATAATTCCGAGACACAAACTAGAGAGGATAGGTTCATTTCAAAGTTTAAAAAAGAATACCCAACTCATTCTGTATACAGAAGTAATCCGATTTTGCAGCACATTAGGTCAATTAAAGACCCATTAGAAATAAATCAGATTAAAAAAGCTTGCGATATTACTGAGATGGGATTTAGAAGGATTTTAAAATTTATAAAACCAGGAATTTGGGAATATGAAATTGAAGCAGAGCTACTCCATGAATTTATTTCAAACCGTTCTAAAGGATTCGCTTATTCACCTATCATAGCAAGTGGAAAAAATGCCAATATTTTGCATTACATAAAAAATAATTCACAGTGTAAGTCTGGAGAACTTATTTTAATTGATTCTGCTGCTGAGTATGGTAATTATTGTAGTGATCTCACTCGCACAATACCTGTTTCTGGAAAGTATAGTGTTCGTCAAAAGGCTATTTACAATGCAGTCCTAAATGTAAAAAGGGAAGCTACAACTCTTTTAACAGCAGGTAATTTGTGGAAAGAATATCATGAAGAAGTTGGGAAAATTATGACCGCAGAGCTTCTAAAGTTGGGATTACTTGACAAAAATGATGTTAGAAAGCAAGATCCTAAAAACCCTGCATACAAAAAATATTTCATGCACGGAACCTCACATCATATTGGATTAGATACTCATGATTATGGACTTTTAAATGAACCTTTTGAACCTAATATGGTTTTCACTGTTGAACCAGGAATCTACTTGCCTGATGAAGGGTTTGGAATACGTATTGAAGATGTAGTGGTGGTTCAAGAAAATGGTGACCCTAGAAACCTGATGAAAAACATACCGATTGAAATCGATGAAATTGAAAGTATTATGAACAGTTAATGACAGTCACAGTCGGAATCACAAGATTTATCATTTGCTTTTAAAAATTTATAGTATAAAAACCTAAATGATAAAAAAATACAAGCTATAACCAAAAAATATTGGATAAAAGAATTCATGATAATGTCTGATATACAATTAGTGCTGAAATATAAGCAATAATTGTCATAAATGTAAATTGTATTACCGGCCACTTCCAAGAATTAGTTTCTTTTTTAACTATAGCAATTGTGCTTATACATTGAAGTGCAAATGCGTAAAAAACCATCAGAGAAACTCCAGTTGGTAAATTAAACAATAGTTCACCATTTGATTTTCTTTGATATGACATTTTATCTTTTATTGTGTCCATCTTTTCACTGCCAACGCTAAAAATAGTTGCTAAGGTCCCGACAAATACTTCCCTTGCTGCAAATGAGGTTATGATTGCAATCCCTATTTTCCAATCATATCCCAAGGGATTTAATATAGGTTCTAGTATTTTCCCTACACTACCGATATACGAGTTTTCTAATCTATAAGATTGAATCTCATAATCCAATTCATTAATATTTTTTTTGTTATCATATCTCTCCATTATAATTTCCTCTGCATTTTTGAAATTGTCTCCAGGTCCATTTGAAGCTAAAATCCATAAAAAAATCGATATCGATAATATTATCTTACCCGCTTCAAAAACGAATGATTTTGTTTTTGAATAAATAGTAAATAAAACGTTTTTTAAAACAGGAATTTTGTAGTTTGGCATTTCAATTATAACGTGATTCTCAAAATTAGACTTAATTACTTTACTAAACAAAAAGGCCGAAATTAGAGCCATTAAAACACCAAGCAGATATAATCCTAAAAGGGTTAGCCCTTGATAATTGAATATGAAAAAATATTTATCTGGAATTACAACAGAGATAAGTATTAGATAAACAGGTAGCCTTGCAGAACACGTCATAAAAGGAGTTACCAATATAGTTATTAGCCTTTGTTTCCAATCATCAATATTCCTTGTTGACATAACAGCTGGAATAGCACAAGCTACTCCTGAAATTAGTGGTATCATACTTTTACCACTTAAACCATATTTTTTTAGTCTTTTATCAAACAAAAAAACAACTCGATTCATATATCCTGTCTCTTCAAGAACAGAAATGAACATGAAAAGAAGGGCTATTTGCGGTATAAAAATTACTACACCACCTATTCCAGTAATAATTCCCTCTGCTAAAAGACTAGTAAATACTCCTTCAGGCAAAACTGTTTTTGTGTAATTCGATAAGTGCGAAAACATTTCATCAATAAAATCCATTGGATAAGTACTCCAACTAAAAATTGTTTGGAATATTAAAGCTAGAATTGATATAAAAATAATTGTACCCAAAAAAGGATGTAAAAATATATTGTCAAGTTTAGACCTTAAATCATAAGCTTTTTTTCTATCAATATTTAAGGTTTTATTTAACTGTTTGTTTATGAATCTATATCTATGAACCGCTTCTTTATGTTGAATTTTTTTTATGTCATTTTGATTAGAAATATTATTTACTTCGTGAAGCCACATCCTATAAAGTAAATTAGAATATTTTTTTTTATTGCCCTTTTGTAGAGTTTTGAGATTCATGTAACTATTATCTAAGAGCGTTGATGTATCTGTGTCTAGTATCTTAGGAATTTCACTTAATAAACCTTCAATCCCAGTAGAATTTCTTGTGCTAATTAAAAAAATTTTGGTTTTTAATTTTTTTTCTAAACTAATTATATCTAAGGTTATGCCTCTTTTATCCATAACATCACACATGTTAATAACTAGATATAATGGAATGCATAAATCTTTTGCTTGGGTAAACAAAAGAAGATTATGTTTTAGGTTTTCAATATCTGAAACAACAAGGGCAGCATCAGGTGAAATTTCATTTTTTTTAAGTAGAATGTCCGATACAATCTGTTCCTCCAGCGAAAATGAGTTTATACTATAAGCGCCTGGTAAATCAATTACATTTACAAAACAATTGTTTTTAATATTTATAATCCCCTCTTTTTTTTCAACTGTAACTCCTGGAAAATTCCCTACTTTTTGGTTTAAACCTGTCAATTTATTAAACAATGAAGATTTACCAGTATTGGGGTTACCCAAAAGCAAAAGGTTGAATTTTTTTTTCATTAATTTATTTTTTCAACCTCAATTTTTTTTGCAATTTCTTCTGTTATTGCTAAATAAAAACCATCCAAAACTATATATAGCAAACCATTTTTTGAAGGAAGTCTTTCTAATTCTATTTCAGCACCAGGAATGAAACCTAATTGAACGATTTTTGTTGGAACGAAGTCTGTGCATACTTTACAAACTTTAACGGGCTGATTTAATTTAATTTTATCTAAAGTCATTAAATTTAGGATGGATAATTAAACAAAATTAACCTAAAATGATTGGTTTGCAAAAATGATTTTAGAGCTAGTTGTATTCTTCAATTAAAATATCAATATCTTTTTTAAGTACTTGTATATCTTTGTCATCAGTACCATCGTAAAAACCTCTAATTCTTTTTTCTTTATCCACCAGAACAAAATTTTCTGTATGAATCATATCATGAGTATTACTATCTGCGTTTTCTTTTACAACTAAAAACGATTTTCTAGCAAGGGAATAAATTTTTGACTTTTCTCCAGTTAAAAGGTTCCAATACTTATCATCTACCCCTTTTTTAACTGAGTATTCTTTAAGTACTGGTACTGAATCTATTTCTGGAGTGACTGAAAATGATAATAATTTTACTTTCTTCTTGTCTTTTATATAGTTTTGAATCTTTAACATGTTATTTGTCATAATAGGACAAATTGATGGACAAGTTGTGAAGAAAAAATCAGCAACATATATGAATCCGTTATAATCCTTTTCTGATACTATTTCTCCATTTTGATTTAAAAATTCGAAACTTTTAATTTTGTGAAATCTCTTCACATGTTGAATGCTACTATCTACTAATTCATAATTCACATCATTTGGCTGAAAAATTGGTAAAGTTTTTTTTGGGGTTAGAGCATTATAAAAAAGTAACAGAATAACGAAAGCAATTGAAATAAATATGGCTAAAAATAATCTATACTTATACGTAGCTTTATACATTAATCATTTTTTATCAAGCATATTAAATGTTAAATCAAATATAAATTGAAATATAAACAATACTAAAACTTTGAAATGTTTATTTTTGTCCCTCAATAAGAAAAATTTATGGAAATTTTTTTAATTAAAGCTTTTCAATTTTTACTGAGCTTGTCATTGATTGTTATATTACATGAGCTCGGTCATTTTATCCCTGCTAAAATTTTCAAAACAAAGGTTGAAAAGTTTTATCTTTTTTTTGATGTTAAATTCTCTATATTCAAAAAGAAAATAGGCGATACAATATACGGGATTGGATGGTTGCCGTTGGGAGGTTATGTGAAAATAGCTGGTATGATTGACGAGAGCATGGATTTAGATCAAATGAAAAAAGACCCTCAACCCTGGGAATTTAGATCAAAACCAGCATGGCAGAGATTAATTATAATGCTAGGAGGAGTCACTGTAAACATTATTTTGGGTTTTCTTATATACATGATGATATTATTCATTTGGGGAAAAGACGTTATTCCATATACTGACATGCCTGACGGATTTAATGCTTCGCCCATTGCAAAATCTATCGGTTTTAGAGATGGAGACCTCATACTTGAGGTTGACAATAAAGAGTTAGAATCGGTCGTTGATATCAATCGTTATCTTTTTTTAAGAAACTCTAAGAGAGTTAAAGTTAAACATACTAACGGGAAAATTGAAATGATTAATATTCCTGAAAATTTCGGCTCCATGCTTTTTGAAGCTGGTGAAATCATACCTTTATCTCCAAGAATCAGTAATACTGTTGACAGTATTGTTAAAGGTGGACCAGCTGATCTTGCAGGAATTAAATCAGGTGATAAAATTATTGCTCTTTTTGAAGATGAAATTTTATCTAGGAACGATATTACGATTGACAAGTATTCTAAAAAAGATTCGCTTAAGTTTACAATCCAAAGAAATGGAAACTCAATTGTCAAATATGTCTATCCCAGGGAAGATTCATTTTTTGGAGGATATTTCAAGCAAAATTTTAAATTAACCCATATTGGTCTAACATTCTCTGAAAGTATTGTTGAGGGCTTCAGCTATGGGTATTGGACTCTTTATGAATATATAGCACAATTCAAATATATTTTTACAAAAAAGGGAGCTTCACAACTAGGGGGTTTTGGTGCAATCGGCAGCTTATTCCCCTCGAAATGGGATTGGAAAGGGTTTTGGTCAAGCACCGCCTTAATCTCAATTATTCTTGCATTTATGAATATCTTACCCATACCAGCCCTGGATGGAGGACATGCAATGTTTTTGATGTATGAAATTATAACTGGAAGAAAAGCAAATGATAAAGTTCTTGAGTATGCACAAGTAATTGGATTCATTTTTCTAATTACATTAGTTATTTACGCAAACGGGAATGATCTTTACAGATGGCTTTACACATAAAATATTTTTGTTGTTTTTTTTTTCGACTAATAATTGTCTTTTCTATATTTGAGTTACAATGATTAAAAAATCTATATGAAATATTTAATTTTTTTATGCTTTCTTATACTATCTGTTAATATTTATTCTCAGGAAGAGAAAGCTAGTATTGAAGATTTTGTTAGCGAGCATCAAGGTCTTGAAGAAAACGAAAGTGGTGAGATAACTCCAATAAACGATAGAGAAATCAACAAAAAAATCCGTTTCTTTATTGAAGAGAGATTTGTTAATGTTGAGTTTACTAGAAATATCATTTGGGACAACTATCAAACATTTATAAGTCCTTATGATAGATATCACTACCATACTTTTATAGTCCAAGTTAAGGTTCAAGGGCACGATCGATTAAAATATCTAGAGGTAACATATTACCCAAGAACAGAAAAAGTCGAGAGTGGGTTTGAATGGGACGACGAAACAATGGAATTTGAAGACAGAACAAAAGTAAAAGAGGTTGAAGCTATTAATTCTTAAGGATTATTTTCCACGCTTTCATCAATTTGTTTTCTCTTTTACTTCGATAACTTCCTTATTTGTTATTACAAATACTTGATCTTCATTTTTAATTTTTGGTAGGTGCATTCCTGTAAAACCGCCAAAGGAAGGTAATATTATCTGATTTTTATTATAGATGAAGCAAGGGAATTTCATTGTTTGTTTTCCTTTTCCGGTTAATCTTACCCCGGGGTGAATATGTCCAGAAAACACAAAATAATCATTTATTTTTTTTGGATGATGTGTGAAAAGAAACTTTTCAATTTTTAAATCATTATAAGTTTTTATTCCTACTTGTTGAAATTTTAATTTTGGAATGATATCGTGGTTACCCTTTATTAAGATGATTTTTAATACACTTTTTTTTACCCAATTCTCAAATAAAAACCATTCGTTATTAAGGGAGCTATGAAATAAATCTCCCAAAAAAATTATTTGAGAAAAATTAAGTGAATTTTTAAGCTTGGAAATCTTGTCATAAAATACGCCTTGAACTTTTCTAGGTACTGGTATACCGCTCTTTCTAAAGTGACCTACTTTTCCCAAATGTAAATCTGCAAGTAAAAGAGTATTTTTTTCTTTCCAATATATAGCTCCTGTTTTATGTAAGTAAAAATGATTATTAAATATTACTATCTCTTTCATTTAACAGACTTTTCAAGTTGTAAATACATTTTTCTAATTCGATCCTCAACACTTTCGGATGACATTTTACTTCTAATTCTATCGGTAATTAGTGGAAATGAAAATGGTGTCGGATATTTGCAGTCTTTCCAAACCACTTTTAGATTTTCAATTTTTTCAAAAGTCCTCTGTATTCTTGAACTTTCTATTCCATGATCAAAGGTTTCATTTATAGCTTGTTGGTAAAGTAAGTTGTCAGGTTCGTATTCTTTGAATACATCATAAAATAATTGAGACCCTGACTGGAGCTGCTTTGTTTTAACTGGCTTTGTAGGGTACCCTTGAAAAACCAATCCTGAAATTACTGCAATTTCTCTAAACTTTCTCCTACTCATTTCAGAAATATTTACACTTTTTGATAGGTCGTCTAATAAATAATCTTTTGTTAGTAAATTATTTTCTATAAAAATATTTCTATCAAACTCTTGATCTGATAGAAGCTCAAATCCATAATCATTGACGGATATCGTAAAAGTTATTGGATAAAGTAAACTTATTCTATATGCCAGTAGGCTTGAAACTGCTTCATTGACTGCATATCCTTCAAAAAGGTAAAATAAAGTATGAAAACCCTCTTTAGTTTTAAAGCGCTCAATAAGCAGTTCGTCACTCTTGGGTATTTTTGATTCTCGGTTCTGTTGATTAAACATACTATCTAGGGCTTTGAACTCTTTTGTTGAATAACTTTTTTTGTTGTGAAAAGTGTTTTTTAATAGATCACTTAAATTAGAACTAAAGCTAAATCTTCCTCCAATCCAAGCTGGAATTTTAGCTTTATTTAATTTCGATTTTCTAACTATTACCTCCATGCCTTTAAGAGTTAAAAGTTCTAAGTTTTTCCCTGCAAATGCAAAGACCTCTCCTTTAGATAATTTTGACACAAACCATTCTTCAATTGTCCCTAGTTGTTTACCAGTTTGATATTTAACTTTTAATACCGAATCACTTACAATTGTACCCATTGAAAGCCTGTGTCTCAATGCAATCCCTTTATCTTGAACCACCATAAGTCCGTCCTCTAAAATTTGTACTTTTTTGAATTCATCATAATATTCTAAAGATTGGCTACCCTTAGTTAAAAAGTTTAGAATCCATTTCCATTTACTAGAATTAATCGTTTGAAAACTAAATGTTTTTTTTATCAATGAAAAAATTTCGTCAGGAAAAAAACCTTCTCCAATTGCAAGAGTAGTTAGAAATTGAATCAACACGTCATAGGAATTAATATGTGGTAGTCGGTCTTCAATCATTTGTTTTTTAATTCCCTCTTGTAAAGCTACAGATTCAATTAATTCAATTGCGTGGGTAGGAAGAAAATATATTGTACTGGGATTATTAGGTTGGTGTCCACTCCTACCAGCCCTTTGAATAAACCTTCCAACACCTTTCGGGCTTCCAACTTGGATACACACTTCAACTGGACTAAAGTCAACTCCTAAGTCAAGACTAGAAGTACATACGACAACCTTTAATTTATTTTCTCTAAGTCTATTTTCTACCCATAGTCTTATTTTTTTATCAATACTCCCGTGATGCATTGCAATTTCTCCGGCTAATTCTGGGTAAGAATGTATGATTGTGTGATACCAAATTTCACACTGTGAACGTGTATTGGTAAAAATTAAAGTTGTTTTACCTTTTCTAATAATTTTTATTACCTCACCTATCAAATGAGTACCTAAATGACCTCTCCATGGAAATCTCTCCATACTTTTTGGGATGATGGATTTTACATTTATCTTTTTATTTATTTTAGATGTAATGGTTTTGAAGGTGTTTCCTATTCCCATTAATATCTCACCAGCTAGTTTTTTGTTCCCAAGTGTTGCAGATATACCAATAATTTTGATTTTAGGTATTAAAAATTTAAGATATGAGATTGCTAGTTCTACCTGAACACCCCTTTTTGTTCCTAAAAGTTCGTGCCACTCATCAACTACTATGGATCTCAAATTTTTAAAAACATCTTTGTGCTTTTTTGAACTTAAAAGGATATGTAAAGTTTCTGGCGTAGTTATTAATCCAAAAGGAAAGTTTTTGTTTTGTTTTGTCCTCCTGCTCTGTGGAGTATCTCCTGTTCTTAAATCAACATTTATGTCAGTTTTTAAATCTGTACATAACTGTTGTGTAGATTTCTGGATTTCAACGGCCAAAGCTCTAAGTGGGGTAATCCATATAACATTTATTCCTTCTTCAATTTTTTTTAGTTCAAAAGATTCATTTAATATACCTCCCCAAACAGCATACGTCTTTCCTGTTCCCGTCGGAGCATGAAGCATTATATTTTTCCCTTTCGCGTAGTGTTCCCAACAATCAACTTGAAAGTCCTGGGGTTTCCAGCCCTTTGCTTTAAACAATTTTTCCACTGGCCTCATACTAACAACTTTTTTAAGTCTTCAACTGAATTAGCCTCGGAAATTTTTTTGTCATGTCTTTGTCTTAAAATCCTGGGGAAACGTACTGAAACTCCACTTTTGTGTCTAGACGACACCGAGACTCCCTCAAACGCTATTTCAAAAACAAGTAGAGGTTTTACTTGTCTTACTGGACCAAATCTATTTAATGTGTTTTGTTTTACAAATCTGTCAACCTCTTTTATTTCTTTGTCATTAAGCCCTGAATATGCTTTAGCAAAAGTTACCAATTCTCCGTTATTCCATAATGCAAATGTGTAATCTGTATATAAATTTGTTCTTCTACCGTGACCTCTCATTGCATAAGTCAAAACTGCATCAATAGTCTTTGGATCAGATTTCCATTTCCACCAATTCCCCTTTATTCTTCCAACTTCATATTTTGAGTTTTTTCTTTTAATCATCAATCCTTCACTCTTTTTTTTACCAGCATTCTCCCTTTCTTTTTCGACTTCTTCCCAACTTTTAAATTTCATGTAATTGGATAATCTAATCGGTGATGAGAGGTTTGAATTATTTTTTAAAATGACCTCTAATTTTTTTTGTCTCTCAAATAAAGGTAAGGCCCTTATATCCTTACCTCCAATTTCTAGAAGATCATAAGCCATTATTATAATAGGGTTTTCATGCAAATCCTTTTTGGAAATATTTTTTTTCCCAATCCTTTTTTGCAAGGTGTTAAAATCTCCAATTACTCCATTTTTAAAAGGTAATAATTCACCATCTATAACCGTTCCGTTTGGAAGTTGTTGTGATAAAATTTTTAGTTCAGGGAAATTTTTTGTGATCAGATCTTCACCTCTACTCCATAAGTAAAAATTATCATCTCTAACAATTAATTGTGCTCTCATACCGTCCCACTTATGTTCTATATGCCATTCGCTTACATCCGATTTTGAAAATAAATCCAAATCTATAGGGTAAGCTAGATAAAACGGGTATGGTTTTGATAGTTGATCTTTTGGGTTAGGATTGATTATTAATTTTTCAAGAGTGGTTGTCTGTGGATCCCATTCTCCCATTAAGCGATGAGAAATAATATGTTCTTCAATATTTACTGCTTTGGACAAAGCTCTAGTCATTAATTTTTGGCTAATACCAATTCTAAATCCACCGGTTAAAATTTTATTAAATACAAATCTTTCATAGTTGTTAAACCCCTTCCATCTTTTCAAGATATATTTTTTTTTCTCTTCATCTGTTTTATCTTTTAATGATATTATTTCTTTAATGCAGTCAGTTAAAGATATTTTGAATGAAAAATTATCTTGAATGATTAATAAAGATATTGTCTCAGCAAGGTCCCCAACTATATGATATGATTCTTCAAAAAGCCATTGAGGCAAATCGCTCTCCTCTGAGGCCCACTGTCTAAGAAGAGTTGTTGTCATTGGCCTTTTAGGTCTTCTATGGGACATTAGTGCAATAGCCCACAACATATCTTCATTTGAAGATTTTAAAAAATAATTTGATAACGATTCAACTTTAAGGTTAGTCTTATTAGTGCTGTCAAGAGTTTTAATTAAGCGTGCAAACTTTCTCACTGTTGATTTTCTATTTCTGGTGTTTCTTGTTCGTATTCTGTTTTTTCTGGCAGCGCATTTAGTCCTTGTTCATATAAATACTTTGCAAAAATATCAGTATAACCATGAGTAGTAATTACATTCTCACATTCAGTTGAATTAACTGCAGACAACAATCCATCCCAGTCTGCGTGATCAGATAATACAAATGATCTGTCCACTGCCCTTCTTCTTCTTGCACCTCTTATAGCCATCCATCCTGACGCATATCCAGTGGATGTAATTCCTAATTTTTTACTCCATGCGCTTCCCAAAACAGCGGGTGGTGCAAGTACCAGATTACCCTCAATTTCCTTTTTTGAAGTATCTCTTGTTATGAGAGTAGTTTTTGGAAAATCTATTTTAGATCTTAAAACTTCTGTCATTTTTTCAGTGGCTCCATGTGTGAAAATTTTTCCAATTTCAGGATCTAAATTTTTTAGAAGTCTTTGAATTTTTCCAAGGGAATAACCCATTAATAAACTAGTTATACCATTTGACTTATTTTTAGTCCACCAATTATTTATTTGCTCGTGGATAATCATTGGTTCTTCCCACTTGTAAACAGGTAAGCCAAAGGTACATTCAGTTATAAATGTATTGCATTTGATTGGTTCATAAGGAGTAGAAATTTTGTCATCCTGGGTTTTAAAATCACCAGTAAAAACCCAAACTTCACCTTTATATTCAACTCTTATTTGCGAGGAGCCAGGAACATGTCCAGCAGGATGGAATGAAAAAATAACTCCGTTAATATGGAATTTTTCTCCATATTTTTTACCCGTAACACTTATATCTCCTAATCTATGTTTTAAAATAGGGACATTATCATTTTGTGTTATATAGCTTTTACTACCCCATCTTGCATGATCAGAATGTCCATGGGTAATTAATGCCTTTTTTACTCCTCTCCATGGGTCTAAATAAACATCAGCCTGTGAACAATAAATACCGTTAGATGTAAACTCGAGTAATTTCATTTAATAAAAATTTGTTTCTGAAAGTTCATCCAATTTAACCTTTCCATGTTCCCCCGTAAGTATAATTATCATTTCTGGGTTTAACAATCAATAAACAAACTTTACAAATAAAAACCCAATCCTTATTAGAATAATGTTTTGATAGATATTTTACTCTATAAAGGCTATTAAATTCATTTTTACATTTCTCGCATTTCTTCATTTATTTCAATATCCTATTTTTGTAACTTATAAATGAGAGCTATAATCCTTGCAGTTGCCATATTTTATCATTGTGCTAAAGATAATGATTCAAAAGACTGTATCGATGAATTAAAAATTTCTAATACTGTTTGCATAGAAATATACGACCCAGTCTGTGGATGTAATAATAAAACATATTCAAATAATTGTTATGCAAATGCTAATGGAATTACTTATTATACTAAAGGAGAATGTAAGATAAATTGATGATGAGAATTTTAATCTTTTTAAATTTTCTTGGATTTCTCATTACATTAAATGCTTGTAAAAAAACTGATAATCCTTTTTCAGAAGAAACCACATCAAAAATTGTGGAATACACGTATCCAAAAAATGACGGCCCTTATAAAAATCCATTGAAAGGGTGGAATACGGGTTGGTGGAAAGATTACGATTATGCATCAGTTGGTTTTCAGTACGTCAAATGGAAAGATTTTGAGCCAACAAATGGTAATTTTAACTATGATTATATAGAGGAAGTCATTAATAGGCCTGGGAGTGCCGGTAGGCACGTAATTTTAAGGCTTTATGTTGATTGGTACGGGGAAGATGAAGTTTCAGATGGCGGTCCAAGCTGGCTTTACAATGAAATTGGTGTTGAAAGATTGAAAGATGAAAATGGGAAATACATAACTAATTTTAATAATGAAAAATTTATTTCTGAAGCTGAAGAGGCAATTATAGCTCTTTCTATCATGTACGACTCTGATCCTAGAATTTATGCCTTTCAACTTGGTGTAATCGGATATTGGGGCGAATGGCATAGCTATGGGTATTCTCAAGAATTTTATCTAACCAAAGAAACCAAAGATAAAATACTTGGCATTTATAAAGATAATTTTAATAACAAAAAACTAATGGGCCGTTACCCATGGATAGAGCCCCTAAAGTCAACAGGAAATATTGGTTTCCACAACGATTATTTTGGACCAGTTCCTCATAGCGATGAATTTGACAAATCTATTTTTGAGAGTAACAAATGGATTGAAGGACCAATCGGAGGAGAATATCCACCACAGATATCTGAAAATGAATTTAATCAGATTTATCTAAATGGTTTAGGTGAGGCAATGATTAAAAGAGGACATTATTCAACTATGAAAGTAATTAATGCTTGTGAAAATGAAAGTGACGAATTATGCAACGTTTTTATGAAACTACATAAATTAATGGGATACAACTACCAGATAGAAAAATGTAGATTTCAAGAAAGAATTTTAACTGATGAATTACTATCAATTGAACTTGAAATAATTAACATTGGTGTTGCTCCAATGTATTATGATTGGGACATTGAATTTGGTATTTTAAGTAATGAAAAAAAACTGTTAAAAATATTCGAGACCGATTATAAAACATCTGGAATTTTACCTGGTGACAAAAATATTTTTAGAGTTGATGAGTCCTTGCCAAACTTATCAAAAGGAAAGTACAACTTAGGCGTTAGGATAGTTCAGCCCAATTCTCAAAATGAAAAATCAGATATTTGGAAATTGGATTCTAGAAACACATATATTCTGTTTTCTAACGAAATTGAGGTGATTAATGGATATTGGAATTCACAAAATGCCTTAGAGGGCGGATGGTCAATTCTAGGTGATTTTAAAATTGAATAATTAACTATTAATAGTTAATATCTTATCTATCTTATGGATTTTTTAACATAAAATTTTTTTCAAAATTATGTAACTTTAAATAAAGCCACATATGAAAAAAATCGATGCTTCCTATCTCAAGAAAAAAATAAATCAACTTAACAAGAAAATACATAGAGCTGAAAGACAAGGCAATGAAAATAAAATTTGGTGGAGAAAAATGAAATTGGAGAAATTAAAGGAAAAGCTCGTTAAAATTTCTGCATAAAATCTTACTTTTCTTGTCTATACAATATTTTAACAAGAACTAATTTGTTGAAATTTAAACATAGATTTGATATTTCACCTAATCTCTATATATTGTTGTTTAATACTAAGTAAATTTCAATGAATAAGAAAATATTCATCTTTCTTTTATATATAAATTTTTGTTTCTCCCAAGATAAATCTATTATTTCTAATCTTGAGAATCTAACACTAAACATAGGAGAGGTGTTCAAACCAGAATCACAAGTAATTAACTATGACGGTAGTACCGTAGAATGTGTAAAAGTTATTTATTTTAACAAAAAAGGAGTATTTAGCACAGCTAAATCAATAATTTTTGACAGAGAAAAAGGAACGCTTAAAGCTAATGACCCAGGAACACATGAAGTTGTTGCAGTATGTATTGACAACAATGGAAATCGTTTAACAAAAACCTTCAATATTAATGTTAATTATCCAAAAATCAAAAATGTAAAACTTCTAATAGACCAAAAAAGTGTTATTGTGGGAGATTATGTGAGATTAACTTTTGAAGTTACAGATGAATTTGATACTAAAAGAATAATTGATTATTGGAACTATGACAGGGCACAAAGATATTTTGCAAATGTTGGAGTTAATTTAACATCAAGTAACAATAAAGTTGAGATTGATTCGTCAAACAATATTCTGGCAATTGAAGAGGGTAATACGATTATAACAGCTAATTTGGACGGAGTTGCTGATAACATTGATATATATGTTCAAAAAAATCCAATTTCAGAATTAAATTTAATATCTAACAATTCTAATGTAAAAACAGGGGAAGTAGTAAATTTTGATATAATAGCTTTAGACAAGAAAGGAAATAAACTTAATGATTTGCCTGTTGAATATTCATTTACAGGTAGATCCTTTGATAAAAGTAATTTGGCTTCTGGTTTAATCCTTGAAGATGGAAGATTTGTTGGAGATATCCCAGGAAAATATATTATATCGGCGAAGGTTGGAAACATCACTTCGTCAAAAATTATAAATGTTTTTCCGAGAAACGTCAAACGGGAAGTTATAGGTATTGGGAAAGGTCTTGTCAGCGACAAACACACCTCTGACTTTTGGGTTTTTGAAGGAGTTGATGGAGGGGATTATGCTGTTACAGGAACATGGGGTGCTGATGGGAAAGCATACTTTTGGGATGTGAGTAATCCATCAAACTTAAAAAAGATTGATAGTGTTCAGGTTGACGCAAGAACAGTGAATGATGTAAAAGTTTCCCAGGATGGTAAAATTTGTGTTATTAGTCGGGAAGGAGCCTCTAACAGAAAAAATGGTATTATCCTGATAGATGTAACTAACCCTAAGGACGTAAAAATTATTTCTGAATACACCAAAAATTTGACTGGTGGTGTTCACAATGTGTTTATCGATAATAACCATATATATGCATTAAGTAACGGTGAAAGATATTATATATTAAACATAGACAATCCTCTCCAGCCCAAAGAAGTTGGTATGTTTGAAGTCGGTAAGGAAGGTCAAGCTATTCATGACGTTTGGATTGAAAACGGAATAGCCTATTCATCGAATTGGAGGGACGGTGTTTATCTTGTAGATGTTGGCAATGGGATTGCGGGAGGGTCTCCTTCAAATCCAGTTTCATTTGGTAATTATTCATATGACAGTGGAGCCCATCATGCTACCTTTCCATATAAAAGCAAATCAACTGGGAAATTTTATACTGTATTAGGAGACGAGATTTTTCCAAAGGGTGTAAATCCAAATGGAACCAACGAAACAGCTGGATTTCTTCACTTTGTAGATTTTACAGACACAAAAAACCCAAAAGAAGTTGCTAAGTACGAGCTTCCTACACACGGGTCACACAATTTTTGGATTCAGGACGATATATTATACGTTGCCATGTACACAGGGGGATTGAGAATAGTTGATCTAAGTGGAGACTTGCTTGGTGACTTGTATAAACAAGGTAGAGAAATTGGTTATTTATTAACAGGTAATCCAAAAGGGTATATCCCCAACGATACAATGGTATGGGGGGCGCAACTCCATAAAGGACACGTATTTTATTCAGATTTTAATTCTGGTTTGGGAGCAGCTAAAGTATTAGACGATAAACCAGACAACAGCAAAACAAATCAATACGTTGAATGATAAATTCTAGAGCATGAATATTAGAGAATTAGTGAAAAATAATTGAAATATCTAAGTAGAGTATGAAATCCTTATATTTTTTTTTCTCTTTTTTAACCATTAATGTTCTAAGCGCTCAAAACTATTACCTGTATGTAGCCTCTGAATCTGATGATACCGTTTCACTGCTTAAGTTTGATGGTAATTCGATAAAAGAGATAAAAAGAATAAATGTTGGTTTCTATCCAACTGAGGTTGAAGGGCCACACGGAATTACCGTTGACCCAAGTGGTGATTTTTGGTATGTGACTCTGGCACACGGTAATCCTTTTGGAAAGTTAATTAAGTACTCAACAAAAGATAATACCATAATTGATGAAACTACTCTTGGCCTTTTCCCAGCCTCAATGGAAGTTTCCAAGGTTACAGGGTTCATTTATTGCGTTAATTTTAATCTACATGGGAACATGAAGCCTTCTTCTGTTTCAGTCATAGATGCTGAAACCATGACTGAAATCACCAAAATTAAGACAGGTAGTATGCCTCATGGTTCAAGAATGTCTAAGGATGGTCTAAAACAATATTCTGTTGCAATGATGTCTGGAGAATTATTTGAGATAGATGCTTTGTCTCTTAAGGTTAGTAGAATCTTGAACTTAGAAAAAAACTCTGAAAAAAAACATACCAAAATGAAAATGAGTGAAAAGCAAATGAATCATTCGGTAGTAAAACCCACTTGGGTGATTCCTCATCCAACAAAAGGTTTAGTTTATGTTGCTGGGAACGGATCTAATGAAATAATTGAAGTAAATCTTGATAAATGGATGATATCAAAGAGAATAAAAGTAGAAAAGGGACCCTATAACGTAGAAATTTCACCAAATGGAAGATATATGATCGCAACTTTAAAGGGAAGTGGTGAGACTGCAATTTGGCAACTTGAAGATGGCTTTTTAATTAAAACAATAAAAAATTCAACGTCGGTCCCGCACGGTGTGGCAATTTCAAGTGATAGTAGATATGCTTTTATTTCCGTGGAGGGCAAAGGAGGTGAGCCTGGAATTGTTGATGTTATTGATCTTAAAAGCTTAAAACTAGTTGATAAAGTTGAGGTTGGAAAGCAAGCAGGGGGAATCGCGTTTTGGAAAAAAGAAATTTGAAAAATGGAAAATTATAAATTTTACAATTTGCAATGGGGTCCGTAAAAATAAGTTTAGCATCTACAGACTTTGACCTGGTTGGTATAAAAAATTTACAAACAAAAAATTTAAAAACTAATCTTTCTTCCGAGGAAAAAAAAGCTGAGGGATTCCTTACCGCAGAATACACTATGTCTTACTTAAAAAAAATAAATCAAAAGTCCCCTGCAGTAATTTTGAAAAAGGAAAAGGTAGTAGGTTATGCATTGGCGGTTACCAAAGAGTTATCGAAGGAACATGAAGTGCTAAATCAACTGGTTGTAAAATTTGAAAAACAAAAATACAAAGATACTCTTCTAGCCTCTGAAAATTATATCGTGGTTGCACAACTTTGTGTAGATAAAAATTTTCGTGGTATGGGGTTTGTTGAAAAAATGTATTCTTTTTTTAAAAATAAATATTTTGATTATAAGTATTGTGTTACAGCTGTGGACAACAAAAACCTAAGATCTAGAAAAATTCACAAAAAATGTGGTTTTATAAAAATTGGAGAAGTGTTGATTGGCAACAGTCCTGGAGAAATAATACTTTGGGACTGGAACAATAAGAAATTGTTTAGGGCAAATTATTAATAAAATTCACAACGCCGTTAAAGTAAGTTTCTTGGTCATCATACATGCTCCAATGGCTTCCTTCAGGACAGTACAAGTAAGTCCCGTTTTGAACTTCTTTACTCATCCATTCCATTTGTTTTGGATCCATTGTATCATACCTTCCTCCAATTGTAAGTACGGGTATTTCTAATTTTTTAAGGTCATTTTTTCTATCCCAATCCTTTAATAAGGCATCACCAACTACTCCAAACTCACTTGGTCCTTGCATCTTTAAATAAATGTCATAGTTCATATTACTAGCACTTCTTAAGACAGGACTCGGCCATTTTTCAAGAGGCATCCTGAGAACATGTTTTGGATAATAGTTATTTTGAACTAATTCAAGATATCGAGGATTGGTATAATCTCCTGATTTTTCAAAACCTCTTATTTTCTCTAAAACATCTGGTTCTAGTTGGGGAGCTAACACATTGTTTGCGTAATCAATATAGTCAGGAATAGAAGGAACCATATTGGAAATTATAAGAGCTTTTAGGTTTTTTTGGTATTTTAATGCATACTCAATTCCTAAAATTCCACCCCAGGAATGTCCAAGTATAATAAAATTGTTTTCATTCAAACCCAAAGAACTTCTAACTTGCTCAACTTCGTCTACAAATCTTTCTGTGGTCCATAGTGAGTCATCTTTTGGCTTATCACTAAATTCTGATCCCAACTGATCATAATAATAAAATTCAATTGATTCTTTTGGAAAAAAAGACTCAACGGCTTGGAAATATTCGTGATTCATCCCTGGACCACCGTGTAATAAAAGAACTTTTTTAGTTGGATTATTCCCAATTCTTTTGGTCCAAACATTAAACTTTCCAGAGGGAGTTTCAATTTGAATTGTTTTGACACCCCCAGATAACTTATCATCCTTATTAGAATAATCAAAATAAGTATTTTGACTTTTAGGTCCTTGACAACCAACAAGTAATATAGAGACTAAAAAAAATAGTTTTTTCATATAAATTAATTTATAAAACAAAAGCCAAGATATTAAACTTGGCTTTTATTGTAAAATTTATTCATTCTCAGTTAAAGGAATTGGAATAATATTAAATACTTGGTCTCCCGGGCGGTCAATTGGTAGGGAAGCAGATTTTCCATATCTCCTTAAATCATACATTCTGTGATTTTCACACCAGAACGAATATCTCCTCTGATTAAGTAGCTCGTCAACAAGAGCCGATTCATTACTTGCACCACTATAATCTGAAAGTCCAGCAGATGATCTAATAACATTCAAAGCTTTTATAGCTTCAGTAGGATTAGAAGGAATATTAGCTTCTGCGTACAACAGGACCAACTCTTCATTTCTAATAATATCAATCGATGATATGTTAGTAGCATATAATTTAGTTTGGTGTGTCCCATTTAAACCGTCCTGGGTTGTAGGGTCTGATCTGACGATAGTCTTATCAGTAACTCGTTTATCACCCACTTCAGCATCAGTTATAAAACTGTTGTGTACTATTATTTGATCACCATTATTATCAATAATTTTATACAATCCGTTTGTTATGTCTCCAGCTGATAAACTAAATACATGTTTGGGGCCAGTCGTTAAATCTCCATTTAAGTTAAAAAACGAAGAATTTAAGGCAGTTAATGCGGAACTTTTATTTCCAGCGTATACAAGTGCAACAGCTTTTACAGCTCTATTAAACTGAGAAAAAGTAGATGGTGTGTCAAACCCATCAAATCCAGCAAGCGGAAACGAAAAACTTGAGCCCGCAGCACTTAGATCAGATAAAGCATCGTCTAGCATTGATACAACTTGAGACAAAACTTCACTTTCACTTAAAATCGGACCTGGAGTAGTAGGATCACTTACATCAACCCTAGCTGAGCCGTACGATTTAACTAACATTATTAATTGATGAGCTATAACAGTTTTGGCAAATCCTCTGTACCCTGACGATTCCTGCGAACTCACAGAAGATGTGTTATCCAAAGCCTCTAACAAAATATTTGCATTTTTAATAGTTCTATATTTGGCTGCCCAAACACTAGTTGAATAAAAAGAGTTGTTGTCTAAAGTAGCACCATTAGCACCCAGAAGGTCACCCGTATTTCGAGGATCTGCATCAAATTTGTAAAGCTCGCGAGCCATAGTTCCGGTATGCACTGTTTGACCAGCAACTCCACCTCTCATGCCCGACTCAATACCAACTATAAGGTTGTTTAATTGATTAGTAGATGCATCAGTTAGCACTCCCTCTAAACTAGGTCTATTGGGATCGAACTCTTCATCAAATGTGCATGATGTTGTAAAGGTTAGTATTGTCATCAAAACAACTACTATCCTACTTATGTTTGTGATTTTAAAATTTTTCATGTTTAAATATTAAAAGTTTACGTTTAAGCTAAATAAGTACTGCCTTGAATTTGGATAAGGGGTAACTTCTATACCACTTGATAAGCCTGAACCACCATTAACAGATGTTTCAGGATCGTAACTCGAATAATCAGTTATTGTCAACAGATTTCTCCCCGTTAGTCCTAATTTAACGTTAGTTATATCTTCTGACAACCAAGAGAATGTGTCTTTTGGAAGATTATAATATATACCAGCCTCTCTTAATCTCATATATGCAGCTGGCTCGATAAACCGCTGTGGAACAAAACCTAGAGATGCTCTGGCTTGTCCTTCAGCTGTATCTAAATCAGCCGTTACTCCACCTAAGTCAGTAAGAAGCTTTGATAAGTTGATATTTTCACCACCTTCTTTCCAGTGAATTAAAAATCCAATTTCTAAATTTTTAGAGATTGTAAAGTTATTATTGAAAGAGACTTGAAAGTCAGGCTCTACGTCACCAATTTGTGTTGGAACTCCACCAATATTACCAGCAAGTTGGGTGACAGGTTGGCCCTCTTGAATGTAGAATGTTCCAAGACCTAAACCAAAACCAGCACCTGGCTGGGGAAAAGCTGGAACGTCTAACCTTGTTATTTCTGATCTATTTAACCAAAATTGGATTCCACTATTCCAACTAAATCTGTCAGTGTTATAAGCATCTATGTTAATACCAACTTCTAATCCTCTATTAGCAAGATCCGCCAGGTTGGTTGTTTCTCTAGAAAAACCACTTGACGTAGGTAAAGATCTACTTAGAATTAAATCCTTAACGTTTCTATTATAGTAGGTCAATTCTAGACCTATCTTCCCCAAAAATCTTAGATCAACTCCAACTTCTAATTCCTGGGAAGTTTCAGGCTCTATATTTGCATCACCTCTTAAAGAAGCAATTGCAGAACCGCCAACTCCACCAATAGCGACAGAGTTTAAACTTGTAAAAATAGAACCGAATGATGCTGAAGAACCAGTCTCACCATACGCAGCTCTTAATTTCAACTGATCGATAGTACTACTATTCCAGTCTCCGAAATTTTGTAGATTAACGGCTAAAGAAGCCTTTGGAAAACCGTAAAATTTATTGGGATCTCCATTTAAAGATGATTTGTCCGCTCTGTATCCAAAAGTAGCAATGATTTGGTCTTTATAGTTACCTTCAATCTGACCAAAATATCCAAATTCTTCTATTTCAGATTGAGTTTGACTTATTGCTTGAGCAGAACCTTGCCCTAAGGTAGTTTGTCCTGGAATCAGCTGTGTTGCCTGATTAAACACCACATCTGCATCTCTTTTTAGATATGAAACACCAGCTTGGGTAGTCAACGCCAGATCTCCATCTAATGCATCTCTGTTCCAAACACCCAAACCTAACAAATTATAATTTTTAAAATTGTTTTTTCCAACTCCAATAAATCCATTGTCCCCACCATTTTGAGCCTGATGAATTTCAGGAACATAAACATAGGTTTCATTAGCCAAGAAATCTAGTCCTCCACTCCAAACCATTCTGACTCTGTCTTTATCACTATCGATAATTTTTGTTGTAAGTTTTAAACTTTGAATGAACCTGTTATTATCGTCATCGTTTCTGGCCCTATCTCTAACAAATAGTGGGTTACCTGCATAATTAGGATTGTTAGGATAATTACCAGAAGCGTCCGGATAAAGATTTATCCAAGGTCTAGTAAATGCTAATGTGTATCCGTAGCTTAAACCACCTTCATTTTCATTTCCTGTGAAACTTCTTCTAGATTGACCTTGTATAAAGTTTGAGGAAGAAGAAATTTCAAATGTGTTAGATATTTTGTGGTCGATATTTGCTCTTAACGAAAATCTATCAAATCCAGTGAGTTTAATGATACCCTCTTCGTCTCTGTAAGATGTTCCTACATAAAATTGGGTTTTCTCATTACCACCAGAAACGCTTAGTTTAGTATCTGAAATAATACCTTTGTTTCCATAAATTTCATCTTCATAATCTATTAAGCCAAAAGAACCTACTGCAGCATTATATTTTGCAACTTCTCCAGCTCCAAAGGCAGCTTCTACACTCGCTGCTGTCCAATCTCTCATGCCAAGTCTATTTGATATTTCTGAATAACCTAAATTTTGAGTCAAATTAATTTTAGTTTTGCCAGCTTTACCTTTTTTTGTAGTGATGATGATTACACCGGCATTCGCTCTAGTTCCGTATATAGCAGCAGCCGAAGCACCTTTTAAAACCTCAATGTTTTCTATATCATTAGGATCCAAATCAGCAATTCTATTTGGCGCATTTTCTTCACTCCCTCTGTTCGCGCCAGATGCAAATCTGAGTCCTGAAGGGATCTCATTATTATTTAAATAAACACCATCTAGAATAAAAAGAGGTTGGTTATTACCGTTAATTGAAGATATACCCCTTAGTCTTAAGGCAAACCCACCGCCTGGAGCACCCGAAGAAGAAGTAATATTTACTCCTGGAATTTTTCCGTAAAGAGCTCCATCTACAGTACCCTGATTAGTTTTTCCAACAAGTTCTTCACTTGATACAGTACCAACAGCATTAGCTAGATTTCTCCTTTTAACACTTGTACCTAAGCCTGTAATTATAATTTCATCTAACCTTGTGTCCTCAGAACTCATAACAATCGTCATGAAGTCTTGGCTTGCAGGGACCGTTTGTGTTTGAAATCCTATAAATGAAAAAGTTAAGTTGTCACCATCAGAAGCATCGATAGAGAAATTTCCATCAAAGTCTGAAGTAGTACCAACATCTGTACCATCAATGATAATCGTAACGCCTGGGATAGGGTTCGATTCTTCATCTTGTACGTTTCCAGTTATTTGCTGAGAATAAGAATAACTACTAGTAGCTAGTAAAGCTATAATTAAAGCATAACCAAATTTTTGAATTAATCTACTCATCATATTTTTTTTTAGAACGCGCAAGATAAAAAGAATTTTTCAACAATACCTAGGGAGATTTAAATAAATTTCGTTTTGCAACTCTTTTTTTGGAAGAATTTAAATGTTGAAATCCGCTCTTTTGTATTTTTAAAATCCCAAAAAAAGAATGAATCGTAATTTTTAAACTCTTGTCAGTTTAATATAATTTATTTGCGGTATATCTAAATTTGATATTATATTTGCTTTCCAATTTAGTCTAATTAGAATTAAATTTTAATTACTTTAAGTTTATATTTATTCCTCCTTAGCTCAGTTGGTTAGAGCATCTGACTGTTAATCAGAGGGTCCTTGGTTCGAGCCCAAGAGGAGGAGCAAGCGTAGCCGCTATGCTACACTTATGAAGACAACCATTTAAAGCCCTTCATTTAATGAGGGGTTTTTTCTTACAATTAAGTTTAATTATAAAGTTAGTTAAATTCTTGGGCACTTATTTGGCACTAATTAAAAGTGGGTGTAAAATTTATTTCTTCTGTTTTGAGTGTAAGTACATCAAATAGAATGAAAATATCATTAGTGAAAATCCTATGATTTTAAATATCAGTTCATAATCCCCAAAAATAGAATCCCCTAATGCAATGAATAAACCAATAAAAAAAACACCATAATTGTTTTTAATTAGATATTTCATACTGCTAAAATAATAAAATAGAGGAAGGGGTAGTTACCAGAAGTATTGTCTAATTAATTTCTATAAAAAATTTAGGTATGCATTTGACCAATCAGGATGATATGTTGGTGGATTTTTAGACCATACTTCCCACCAAATTTCTTTATCAAGGTTAGTTTCAGTATAAAGTTAGTTAAATTCTTGGCACTTATTTGGCACTAATTAAAAGTGGGTATAAAATTTATTGGTCTAAAATAATTTTCTTTAATTTTTTTGATTTTAGATCAAATTCATCTTGAGTTATTAATTCTAAATCCAGAAGTTCTTTTAACTTTTTTAATTCCTCTATAGCTATGTTTTTAGAAGATTCTGATGTTTTATTTTTGGTATTATTACTTTCAAATGAACTTTTTTCGTCTCCTATATTTTGTTTTACTATATACTTAAAGAACTCTCCAATTTCATCAGGTTTTAATATAATTCCACCAGCTTTTCTTTCGAATTGCCATGACAAAACAGTGTTTCCATTGCTGTCGTTCATAGAAAGCCATAAACCTAAAATTTGTTTTTTTGCAATCGCATCAGTTACATAGTTCGCCTCAACTACATAATCAGCATTTTCAATATTTGTAGTTGGAATAAAATTAATATCGATTAAATTTTTCTTAATATGTGAACTAATATTAGATTTATCAAAAGGTCTATTTTTTGTTCTAAATTCTCCAATGAAAACTGAACTTTTATCTACTATTTTTTTAGATGAATAAGTAGTTTTTGATTTTACTTTTTCAAACTTTTTTTTGCTAAGTCCACTCGAATCAAAGGGCTGTCCCAAAGAAAGAACTGGAACTAACAATAATATTAAAATGATTTGTTTCATACTTAAATATACTAATCTTCTAAAAATAGTGGCTGGAACCTTTAGGCAACTTTAAGCTTGTCAACACCCTGAAAGAATGCCAGTTGAAATTGTCCAACTATAACCATTTTGATCAATTCCTGTCTCATCCCAAAGAGGCAAACAACTTTGAGTGAATGTAGAACCACAAACAATTCCACCAACCTCCATTATAGTAGCTTTATCGTTACCCCAAAAAACAACTGCATAATTTGAAATAATATCATAATCAAAACTACTTGTTGCATCATTTAATTCATCTCCAGTATACCAATTAATTGTCACTGAATAGCATCTCCCTGTGTTTTGGTAAGTAATGCTCCCTTTAACACTAACTTTTCCATAAACGTTTATGCTTAAGGGCAATATTAAAAGTAGTAGTAAAATTCTTTTCATACTTAAATATACTAATCTTCTAAAAATAGTGGTAGATCTGGTTGTTCTTCAATGCCATGTTTTTCTTGTCTTGTAAGTTTTGGGGTTGCATAGGGTAGAAGTTTAAGTATTACTTCTATTCTTTCTTTGTTGTTTAGGTGGTTTCAGTAGACAAAGTTGAGGAACTTACAGGGATTGACTTTTATTCCGAATTAGATGACGTGTTGGAGGAGAAATTAGAGGCTGAAATAAATCCTGGTAAATGGAATTTTAATTTGACATTTCAATCCAAAACATACAGCTCTTCGGTTTCTTCTCAATGTAAAGGAATGACCAAATCAACTGGGAATAGATGTAGAAATAATACCACAAACTCAAATGGATATTGCTATCTACATAAAGACCAATCTCCAGATTACAAGAAACCACAAAGCTCAAACTATGTTGGAAGATGCAATGCAACAACTAAAAAAGGAACTAGATGTAAAAGAAATGCTTCTGCAGGTTTAAAATTTTGTTGGCAACACAAATAATAAGATTAATTATTCCTAAAACAGAAAGACTTTTATTATTTCATTAAATATGAAAACAATTCCCTATCATTCATCCACGTATTGTTTATTGCAAATTCAAAAACACCATTACGAAATCTAACCACTGTATATGAGGAAAGTTTTGACAAATCTGAATTAACTGAATTAATTTTGTATAGTCTTCGCTTAGTTAAATCAGCTTGCAGTTTCAATTCATCAAATCTAGCATAATAATCCCTTTCTCTTATTTTACGAGCTTTTAAGTTATTTAAAAGTAGCTTTTGCTCACTCAATGCTACGTCAATGAAATTCATTCGCAGCAATTCAAGTTTGTTGTTCCCACTTTGCCCAAAAGAATTGTTAATTATAAAAAACAAAAAAAAGATTAAAGTTATTTTTTTCATCATATACAATTTATTTGTTTACAAGTTAAATATTTTATTTACCATCCCAATTGCTTTTTAAGTATAGGAGATTTATATGCTGTTTTTTATTCATAATTAGAAGTAATTCTGCATTATCAAATTTCCATTGAAAAGAGGCACCCCATTCTTTTTTCATTGTAGAGTCTGGTGCACCAAATTGATTCATAGCTAAATAGGCAACTCTATTGAAGTCCCCTCTGGCATTTTCCGCATATTTGGTGTCCGAAGTATATTTAATGTTAGCAGAAAACATGACTGGACTCATTCCTTTTGCGATTTCTGCTCCTACTTTTTCCAATTTTGGAAACGTTATCACAATATCTTTAAACCCAATATTTAAAAATTCTTCGGTTGCATTTCGATTTAGATATGTGTCGTCTAATCTAACAGATACACCAGGTATTTTTTGTTTATCACTTTCAATTTTGCCCAACTGGTAAGACAAAACACTTAGTTCAGTCAAAGTGTACCAATCAAGATTTAAGTCAATTCCAAATATTTTATGCGATGACTGTAATTTTTTTTTAATTGTTAAAAGAGTTGGGTAGTTCGAGGATGATACTGAATTTCTTTGCGAATATTTATTTATTTTATTTGGTTTTCTGTCCGGCTCTATATAACCTTTTTCTCCTGTGTAAGGGTTTACATTCCCTTTTGTAGAAAAATTATCCCTATTGGTTCCATTTGGAGCAGAACGATAATGTGGTTTTACGTATGTACCATCACTTCTATAATATCCTTCGACATAAACATCGTTTGCAGACTTTGATTGAGAGAACGATGATATCCCAATTAGAAAAGTAATTAATATTAAAAATATTTTCTTAAACATTGATTTTGATTATTTTGTTAAGGTAATAATTATTTAAATGAAACTTAAAGTAATTAAACATTACAATTATGGTAAGGCAATGGAAGCAATGCTAGATGACAATAATATTGTAAGTGATTTATTTTACTTCTGTTTATTTGAACTAAATAACAGCAGAAAGCTATCCATACACACATATAAATCATATAATGATAAAAATGGAAGTTATCTGTGGAATACTTTTGTTACTACAAATGAAAAAGGTGAAAGTATTAATTTAGGTGAGTATTCAATTTCATATGCCGATGATTACAAATTTGGAGAGGACTTTTTTGATTGGTTTAAAAGACTTCCTCCTGCAGCAGATGTTACTGAATACCCAAGCGATGAAGAAAATGATTTGATTGTGGATTATTACGTAAAGAATATAAAGCCATCTAATATTTAGAAACTTTTCTAATATTGGCGTATCCTGTTCATGAAATTCAGGTACTTCTAATCCTCTTAGATAAGTCAAACTAACATTTATTGATGAATGCCCCTTTTAAAAAAAAAAGGCAGAGCGTTCACCCTATATGTAATCTATATTTAATTAAAAATTACTTTGAATGACCTGCCATCATTGGTTTTTGCATCACCATATCCACTTCCATCTAAAACATTATATATTGCTATAATCTCGAGTGTGAGAGTTGAATTGGGTAAGGTACTTGATAATATGGCATATGCTTTTCCTTGACCACCAACAGTTCGTGCAGCCCCTGTAGCCGAATAATTAGACGCAGATGATGCATCCAAAATATTTTGCCCTGCAGAACTGTAATTTGTTTTGGAATTTATTTTTCCTGTCGCTGAACCATAAGTTAAAACATCAGTTCCTCTAACCCCAACGTAAGTTCCTACTAACTTTTCTCCGTCCGGCATTATTGCTTCACAATATCCCGAAGTTCCTGAATTATCTTTAAAAACAGCCATAACCTTTTCACCGCTTTTAAGATTTATTAGAGTGGCTTTTCTTGTTATACTGCAACTCATCGTTGAACTTATAATTAAGACTGTGGTAAATAGAAATAAGAATTTTTCCATCGTATTGTTTTTAGTGGTGCTAATTTAATAAATTAACACATAGGCATATCCTCCTTTTAAGTATAAGGACAACTTTGTATATTTAGGTTTATTAACCATAAATTAAATAAAAATGAAAAAATTATTTTTTACTGTAATGTTTGCTATCACTATATCTATGCAAGCACAGATTCACCATTACTTCTATGTTGATGTTGAAGATGAACAAAAATTTGAAGAGGTTTTCGAAGATTATTGGCTTAAAGTTGCCCAAAAAGCAGTTGATGACGGTGGAATTCAAGGATGGAGTGTTTGGAAAAAACAGAGAAAAACTAATAATTATAAATATATCGTTCTTTTCAATTTTAAAGATATGGAACAGTATACAAATGACTGGGGATTTGATGCGCTGAAAGCAACAGGAGTTCCTTATAAACATATTGACTTTGAATGGAATGTTTTTAGAGAAGATACATATAGAGTTGTCACATCTGTTCCTGGGACTTATAATTATGTTGTTGTTAATTATGGTAAACCAGATGATATGAATAAACAATTAAAATTTGAAGTAGAATTTATAGCACCAGTTATGAAAAAAATGGTAGCAAATAAATTTAGAGGACAAACTGGATGGAATGTCCAACAAAAAATTTATCCTTCGGGGAGTGAAGAAAAATTCACAATGTTTGTGGTTGATGGATATGCAACCATGGCAGATGCTATGAAATCTTTTGACACTGAATATGGTAAAGATTATTATGCTGGGTGGTATCCATATTTAAAAAAAGTACATGGAGAAAAGACAATGGAAAATTCACTTCCAAATGGGTTTGGTTATAGACCAATTTATAAAAGAATTCTAAAGACGAATTGATATTTATAAACTCTTTAAATAAAAATTTTGAATATTACCCCCTGGTTAATTCCTGGGGGTTTTTTCTCACAATTAAGTTTAATATTTTACTCCATCCTAGTCATCTTTTGGGCCAGTTCTGCAATTGCTTTAGCATATCTATTGTCCCATTCTTTGAGTTTTTTAATCCTTTTTATAGCAAGTTCATACTCGATTCCAGGCAAGATCCACGAAGTGTATCCCGAGAATGGATCTGATGAAGCATAAATTGATTTAAACCAGTCCCCATAATACATGCCTTTTTGGTCAATGAAACTTTTTTCTAATGCTATCAATTGTCGATTTAAAAATTTAATTCCGGATGAGGTGAGATTTGTATCATTCAACCTATATGATAAATTTTTTGTAGCAGCAGCAGCAGCATTACTTAAATCATCAATAGCTTGTCGTGCTTTTTTAAATCCTTTAAAATCTGGTTTTAGTTTTCGTACCTTTTCTTCAGCGCTATCGAAATGTAATTTTAAGTCATTGGGGTATCTGTTAAGGTCGTAAGGAACTAGGGTTGCATTTGCCAATCTCAAACTCATAATCCCAGCAAATTTTTCAATCGTTGCACCCATTTGAAATTCAGGATCAACAAATCGCTCATAATAACGAAATGAATCATAATTTGAGTGGTATACAGTAGTACCTCCCGCCCCACCGCTCATAGAAGGGATTCCAATATGCATATAAAAACCAATATGGTCAGAACCTCCTCCTAAGTTTCCAATTAAAGGCATTTCATTGTTACCCTTCCAGTTGTCATATAGAGACATTTCTGAATAAGGATAATCGACTTCCTTGGCAGCATCGAGTACCAACTCCTTTAAACTTGGAGAAGAAGATGCTCCAAACCGTTTTCCAGAAACAGCTCCATCAAAATTCATATAGGCAACCGCCTTTGCCTTGAGCTCCTCTCGCATCTGTTCGACCCATTCGGTAGAACCTATAACTCCGTGCTCTTCAGCATCCCAGTGTCCAATTAAAATTGATCTTTTTGGTCCCTTCCCTTCGGTAACTAATTTGCCTAATGTTTCACTTAAACTCAAAAGCATAGCTGTTCCGCTACTTGGGTCTGTAGCTCCAAAACCCCAAGCGTCTAGGTGACAACCTAGTATAACCCATTCGTCTGGATACAAGCTGCCTTTTACAGTCCCTATGACGTTTTGAACGCGAACAAATTCTCTTGGCTGATTTACTTCGAGAAATACTTTCAAATCAGACCCACCCTGCAATCTATATGTGAACGGAAGGCCTCCCTGCCAACCATTTGGAACTACATCTCCGTTCATCTGCCCTAAAATTTCTTTTGCTGCGCCATAACCAATCGGTGTCACTGGAATACTATGCAATTGTGCATCCTCAGGTTTTTTGCGTTTTATTTTAATCAAACCATCCAAAGGTAAAGCTGGTTCATAAGGAGTAAGAGGGTCACCAGTAAAATCCTCAGTCAATAAAGATCCTCTCTGTATAGTACTTTCGGAATAATAGGGTCCTTCAGGATATGTCAATCCTTTAAAGTAACCGCCGTCTATGGGGTCTGTATATATGATAAGACCAGCTGCTCCAGCAGCCTCAGCAAACTTAGCCTTGTATCCTCTAAAATTTCCTCCATATCGAGCAATAACAATTTTACCTCTAATATCAATTCCCATATCCTGAAGCTTTTCAAAGTCTTCTTTTCTGCCGTAATTGGCATAAACAACCTCTGCAGTCACTTCACCAGAACCCGAATAGGCATTCCATCCTTTCCACAGATCTTTATCTGAAGAATAAGGGTCCTCGTCAAGGACATCTTCCATCATCGATAAAGGCTTTCTTTTTGGCTCCACAATTTCCAAGTAAGATTCTCCAGGTGCTTTAGACATAAAAATGTCATATGGATATTTCTTAACCACTAGACCAGCATTTTTCATGGTTTTTTCGATATAATCAATAACGTCATCGTTGGAGTTACTTCCAGCAACATGGGGCTTTTTAGTCAATTCTTTAAGATGTATTTTAAATTTTGTGTCATCAATAAGATTGGTAAATAGCTTTTCAGTCGCGAGCTGATTTTTCCAATCTGATTTTGTAAATCCTGTTTGTGCGGTTGCGCTAAAACAAACAAAGCTCAGAAGAAAAAGGCATTTTTTCATAGTTCAGAAATTTAAAATTCTCAATAACCTAAATGTAAGTATTTTTAAACACCTTCAACCAGTCTTTAAACTGAAATGTTCGTTTTATAAATTAAATTTAATCCTACAAGTTCTCTAAATAAATTGTAAATTAGAATCAATAACTATTAAATCAATTTAAATGAAAAATATACTTGTTGTTGCAAAGCTAAAAGAAGGTAAGTTTGAGAAGTTTATGGGCTTTATGCAATCTGAAGAGGGTATGAGTGAAAGAAGAAAAATTGCAGATTTAACTAAAACTTTAGGTACAGCATCACCAGATAAGAGTGCAGTAATGTTCAAGATTGCTGTACACAACGAAGAGGCTTTGAATTCCTTTTTAGATGGCTCAAATCCTGTATCAAAACAGATTTTTGATGAGGTTATGGTTAGCTATGAGATTTTTGAATTAAACAAAGTTTAGCCTTACTTCAAATAACTTGAGGAAAATAAAAAAATTACAAAAATATTCTTAGAGTTCTATGATTATGTAATGGACCTATAGTATGCTCAAAAGTATTGGAATTATATTATTTTATTTACTAATCCCTAAAGGACAAAGTGCACACAAGATAACTGCGTTAAAAGTTCACAATGATGCTAGAAAAGAAGTAGGTGTAAAACCAATATTATGGTCTGATAATCTTGAAATAGATGCAAAAAAATATGCTGACTATTTGGCTTCTAAAGATATTTTTGAACATAGTGAGAATCTGAATAATTTAGGCCAAGGAGAAAATTTATACTCTACTGCTTACTTTGTTCTTCAAGAAAAGGGAGAAAAGTATTTTTTTGACATTACAAATTATCTCGAAGATGCATCAATTTCTTGGTTAAACGAAAAAAAAGATTTTGAGTATGCAAAAATTGGAGATAGAAAAAACAACTTTAGTAAAATAGGACATTACACTCAAATGATATGGAATGAAACTACCCAAGTTGGTATTGCCTATTCAAGGTCAAAATCCGGAAAGGTCTATGTTGTAGCAAGATATTATCCAGCTGGAAATATAACTGGACAATTCCCTTACTAAATAAGCATCATTTTCATTCACAGAGTAAGTATACTTATTTGTATATTGTTCTCCTTAAATTAAATTTATTTAAATGAAAAAAACTCTATTCATATTATCGTTCGTCATTTCAGTCAGTTTAAACGCTCAATGGAAAGGCAAAACTAGCAATGACGACCAGAAAACAATGATGATACAACGTCATATGGATTTGTATCCAAAAAATGACCAATCTCAGTTAAAAAATATTTTTGAAAAAACAGCAAAAATTAATGTTAACGGTACAAATGTTTCATCAGAAGAACTTGCTGATTTTGAGAGAATGCATCATAAAATTTTCGAAGGCATACAATTTCAAGTAGGTGCAAACATTACTTCCAAGTATGAAAATGGACAAATTTGGACCCACGTTTGGGCTTGGTGGTCTGGTGAAGGGAAAAAATCTAAAAAGACTGCAACAATACCGGTTCATTTGGCTTTTAAATGGAGTGGGATGAAATCTAATGAAGCATATTTTTTCTTCGACCCCACATTTATAAATAATGAAATTGCATTAAATAATTAAATCTCAAGCCCATCCAACTGCTTGAAAGACTTTGTTTTTTTCAAACAAAATATTTTGCAGTTTTATTCTAAAAGAAATATATATAAAACCCCACTTAAAATGTGGGCTTCAAAATGTAGTTATTTATGAAGGTGTCAACAACGAATTCTTAATACATTTTTAAATTTCCATTTTCATCTAGCCACATAAGACGTTCCCAAAGAACCTGTTTGTACCACCCATTAGGCATAGTTTTTTGAATTGCATCAAAATCAACACTGCTATAATCTGGATACTTTTGCCCTCCATTGTTGAAAACAGCATCTAAGGAATTATAACCGTCAACACTAAGTACATTCCATTTGTAACCATTACCAAGTGGATTTAGTCTGGTTGCTGGAGCCCAGATTTCTTGTTTTATTTTACCATTATTCATGTTCTTTTTTATAAACGGTCCGTACTGTTCAATTTGAGTGCTTAACCAAGTATTTCTATCTGGAACAAGAGCATAGTTATGCATAAAATACTTAAATCCATTCGAATTCTTATTAGTGATTACCTCTGGACGATAATATGATGCAACAAATCGAGTGTAAGAGTTATGATTCTTGAGAGCTCTGTTTATGAGAGAAGGAACACCAGATTTTTTTTTAACGTCATTTATCACTTTCCCAAAATCTCTTCCAATATTTTCCAGCTTTTTTAAATCGTCTGCACCCACATACCAATAAAAGTTGGGTTCGGATTTAGCCCCATTGACTCTACGCATGATAGCCCACCCATTAATTATTCCTTCTTTAAATGCCTTGGTAGCTGCTTTGCTAAAGAATTCAGATTCATTTTGTATGTAATGTTCAACTTCGTCTTCCGGGACAATATTAAACCCATATACAAAATACTGGGCATTACTTACGAAGCTATATAAAAATGCTCCGAGTACTAAAATTTTTTTCATTCTAATATAATTTATGGTTAATAATTTTAAATATACGAATACTCGAAATTCTTTCAAATCAAACATTACGATTATAAAGAATCAACTATCATTCTAGGATTAATTCTTATATTGTAAACTATTAACCATAAACTAATAAACTATGAAAAAACTATTTTTTTTATTTCTTTTAGCACCTGCCGTTACATTAGCACAATATGTCACGGCTGAGTTTGTAGTTCTAAATGATGGAACTGATGCTGATTACAATCAACTTGAAAAAGTATGGAAAGTATACCATCAAAAATCCGTTGACTCTGGAGAAAAGTTAGGATGGTCTGTATGGAAAAGAACAGCAAAAGAAAACGATGGCGAAGGAGCTGCACATTATGTAATTTTTAACCAATTTACTTCTAAAGCTCAAAGAGACAAAATGATGAAAAGTTGGAGCATGAGCAAAGCTACCTCTATCATGAAAGCTGGTTTAAAAGGAAAGATGTCTTCAAGGACAATTGACAATGTTGTGAAAAAAGGCAATCAAATTAAAAAACAGGTAAGGCAATATGAACTTCAAGTCGTAGACGCAACACCATTTGTGGGAGGAGATCTTAAAAAAGGTGATAAAATGTCCTATGCTGCCATGACTCAAAAACTTGACGATTATGAGCAGTATGAGTCTGAAGTCTGGAAGCCTATGTTTGAAAGAGAAATTCTTAGAAATAACTTTAGATGGTGGGGATTAACAAAAATTGTAAATAGGAACGATTCTGCTTATAAAAAACCCACTCATTTGGTTTGGAATATTCCAGTTGAAAATGCAAAGCCTTTTATGGAAGACGAAAATTATATGTCTAGAAAAATGAGAAGTATGATGGATGATTACAGAGAAATGTCACCCGGAAACGAGCTAACTCTTGTATACTCCACAAATTAAAATTTATTTTAAATCAAAAATCCCTCCTAAACGGAGGGTTTTTTTTAGAATAGACTTAAAAGATTGAATGTTTAAAATGGACTACTTAATTTGTTTCTTCTCATTTCATGCCAAACTCGTTTGCTTTCAAGAGAATTCCACATTCTTTGAATATCAATTTTATATGAGTCTTCCCCAAATATTTCATTATAGGTCTCAACCAATTTTGATAAATTCTTCCCCAGGAAATCCTCATCGTCTTTTGTGTCGTTAAAATGATATCTCACCATAACTTTATTACCAGCACATCCAGATAAACAAGTTAGTACTCCCATTCTTTTTCCTCCCATTTTTTCGAGTGCTTTTTTGTATCTAATTCTAAATCTCCAAAAATCCTCTCTGTGAGAATCTTTGTAATCATACAAATATACTCTCCTGAAATTTACATCTTTTTGAAATTCGTCATTGTTGGGAGTATAGGATGCGGCTTTATTTAATTTCATGAAATATGATCCTAAATTTTCCGCATAAGGACCAACATTTTTCCTGAAATATTTTACACCCTCGGATGTGTTTCTCTGATTGTTACCAAAATCGCCAAAGGATTCATTAACAACCACCCTTACATATTTATAAATGTCTTTACCGCTAGTGATTGAAAAAGTATAAACTTCCTGTTGCCCTTTCTTGCTATTGTAAATTTTTGTTTTGTTAGCTAAAGCAGTTTCAAATTTTTCTCTGTCTTTTGAATCAACATCCATTAATGTGTAGCGAATTACCTGAGAATTCGCAGATGTTATAAATACAAATGATAGAATAAATAAATATATATTTTTCATTATGAATTAGTTTATGGTTAATATCTAAATTTAATAAACAATTTTTAATTGTTTATTGAAAAATAAAAAATTAGTGCGTTAACAATTACATAAAAGATAGCAGGCAAAGTCCTAAATAGACCATCTTTAATTTTTAATCTAACCCCAACACCCATAAGCATTAAAATTGTCAATCCAAGAGAAGAAATTATTTCAAGTTCATATATGAATATCCCTAAAATAAGAGAGATACCTCCTAAAATTTGAAAAAAGCCAGTAGTTCTTCTATATTTTGCTAAACCATATCGGATAAATTCACTCCTAAAGTAATTTGAATAAAAACACATAAATCCATAGAACAAAAATGATAACCCTGAGAATATTACAAGAATTAGTTTAAAACTTGGCATTTAAATTATTTTTGACATTACTTCATTATTTTTTGAAATGAGTTTTCAAAATATCTTTTATTTCTCCGAGCAACTTTAAATCTGCAGGGGTCTTTATTTCATCGTTCTTTAAATCGTTGGCTTTATTTTTTAAATTATTGACAAACTTAACGACTAAGAAAATGGTAATCCCTATTGCTAGAAAATCTATTAGTGTTTCCAAAAAAAGTCCATATTCAATAGCAACCTCTGGCGAGTTAACTTTTTGAGATCTTATAATTATTTTCTTTTTATCTAAAGTTATCCCATCCGATAAAAGTGATAGTGGTGGTAGAAAAATATTTTTAACAAGAACATTTATAACATTATTAAATGAGGCTCCAATTATAATCCCAATGGCCATTTCAATCATATTACCTTTAACTGCAAACTCTTTAAATTCTTTTATTAGTTTCATTTTAAGATTTTTATAATTATTAATTATTTAGATTAACATAATCCATGTTAATCTTTTCCATTTTTAATTTAAAAAAAACAATATCTATATTTATAATTAAATCATTTTGAATTTGATGAAAAATTTTCTTCTTATTACAATAGTAATTACACTTTTAAATTCTTGTAATTATGTATCAAGTGAAAAATATAATAAAAGAGATTTAATTGAGGGGGTTACTTCGGAGGTTTTAATATTTATAAATGATCAATACGAATTTTTGAGTATTGGAAGTATTGACATTGCAGAAAAAATATTTTCAAAAGATGCAATAATAATTGGAACAGACCAGGAAGAATATCTCATTGGATGGGAGGAAATTAAACCCGCTATCCTAGGGCAAATTCAAGCTATTGAGAATCCTAAATTTGTAACACGAGATTTAAAAGTTGTAATTGGAGATAACGGGAAAATGGCATCATATTCTCAATTTCTTGATTTTAGTTACAGGACAACTGCCACTGAGTCAAGTTCAGGAGTTAAATACGAAATAAAAAATATAAGAAATAGCGGAGTTTTAAAAAAAATAGATGAAGAATGGAAAATAATTCAACTTCATTGGTCAAACGGAAAAAAGGGACAAGTGGTTAAATACAAATTTACAAAGTGATTTAAAGTACTCCAAACTGCTTCAAATGAAATGAAGTATGCCCCCTTACAACTTCTCTAAAAGTGTCTCTTGTAACTTTTCCGTGCATAGGGTTTATGATAAATTTTTGACTGTATTTATTTACCATTTTTAATCTTTCAATAAGCTCTTTTTTTTCATTTTCAAAGTCTATATCTTCTGCCCTTGTCGGATCAAAAAATTTTAGTGTTGGGGTATTTTTAGGGTACTTATCGTAATCCCATTTTATAATATGTTTTAAAAAAAACATATGCATATAGCCCAGTGTTTTGGTCATCAAATTAGGAGAATAATTTTTTTCATTTTGATAGAAAATAATAAATTTTTTACAGTGCCAAATCATTTGAGTTGCATTCATTTTACCCCATTTAGGTTTTGCATCGGGAGTAACCCTATTGATTGCATTTATTAACTTATTAAGTTCCATTTTTTTTAAAATCTAATAAAAATTATTTCTTGAAAAATTTTAATTATTATGAAGTTAATATTCCATAAATTTAAAAATATTAGAAACTTTAATTTATGATTTTTAAAATAATTCTTTTTGCATATATATTAGTTAATTCATACCAAACCAATCAAATTGAAGGGGTCTGGATAACCCAAGATGATGAAACCGGTAAAAAAAAATCAGAAGTTCTTCTTTATAAAAATGAGGGAAAATTATATGGCAAAATTCTTAATTTGCTTCTCGAAGAAGATAAGGGTAAACTATGCGTTAATTGCAAAGGAGAAAATAAAAACCTTGCAATAGAAGGAATGGTCATAGTAGAAGGTTTAGAACTTAATGGCAAAACATGGGAAGAGGGAACCATTCTTGACCCAAAATCTGGAAAAACCTATAGCTGTTATATTACATTTGAAAATGACAACACACTGAAAGTCAGAGGCTACATTGGGTTTTCTCTTCTTGGAAGAACCCAGAAATGGATACGAAAAAATTAGTATTTAATTAATTAGTTTCCTTTGAATCATCCAATTTTGACAAATACTAGGCCAGTCTTTTACAGAACCTTGACCTTTAGCTAGCCCATATCCGTGACCTCCATCTTCCCATACATGAAGTGCTGCTGGAATTTTGTGTTTTCTAAGTGCTAAATAATAGTTTACGCTATTCTCAACTAAGACCCCTAAATCATTATCTGAGTGTATCAAAATGGCAGGAGGTGTGTCAGCTTTAACTTGCATTTCATTTGAAAAATATTCGACTATTTCGTTGGATGGAACTTTACCTATCAAACTCTTTCTAGATCCCATGTGAACATAAGGTTGCTTCATTGTTACGACTGGATATATCAAAATCGAAAAGTCTGGTCTAGAAGCAAATTTTTCTATTTCTAAATTAGATCTTCTGATCCCTTGGTCATGATGTGTAGAAAGGGTAGAAGCTAGATGTCCCCCAGCGGAAAATCCTAAAACCCCAATTTTTTTTGGATTGACTTCCCATTTTTTTGAGTTTTTTCGAATAATCCGCATCGCTCGTTGAGCATCGGCAAGAGCGACGTCACTTCTACATTCCTTTCCTTCCCAATAGGGAATTCTATGTTTTAAAACAAAAGCGGAGATTCCTAATCCATTTAACCATTTTGCAACATCTACTCCTTCTTTGTCGATCCAAAGTGCTTCATATCCTCCACCTGGAATTATTAAAACAGCCGCTTTGTCCTTGCTAGTTTTTAATTTTTGAGAGGGATAATACCAAATTTGTGGATTTGCTACTTTTCTGTAGATTCTGCCTGATTCATCAAAATCAATTTTTTGCTTTACAACATTTAAACATTGTATCCCCTCAGGATATAAGTCAATTTTTGCTAATTGCCCGTTGGAATTTATTGATAGGGATAAAAAAATAATGATAAAGGTGTTTTTAATTTTTTTCATTGGTTTAATTTTGATTTAAATTAATAATTAATAGTCTAAAGAATTCCAAATAATTAATTTTTAAATACGATTATTTAATTTACTTTTTTTGTTTTTCATCAAATCCTCTACATTTACAAATCACACAAGACATATGTTAAAACAAATTAAATCCTGTTTTATTCTAATGATATTTTACGGCTGTAACAATATTAGTGATTCGAACGTCGAGAATTGGGAAATAATTTTTAATGGAAAAGATTTAAAAGATTGGAAAATTAAATTTGCAAACCAAAATTTAAATGTAAACTATAAAAACACTTTTCAGATTAAAGATAGTATCTTGAAAGTAGTTTATGACAACTACGATAGTTTTGATAATAATTATGGTCAGATATATTATAAAAAACCTTACTCATATTATAAATTAAAGTTCGAGTATAGATTCACCGGGAATCAAACGAAAGGAGGCGCCGGGTGGGCAAAAAGAAATAGCGGAATCATGATTCATTCTCAATCTCCAGAAAGCAACGATTTTAGTCAGTCTTTCCCTGTATCAATAGAAGTACAGTTATTAGGAGGGCTTTCAAAAGGTAAAAGACCTACCGGGAATTTGTGCACCCCAGGAACTGCCGTTATTATGAACGAGAAAATAAATTATAATCATTGTATACTTTCAAATTCTAAAACATACGATGGGGAACAATGGGTCAGAGGTGAGATAATTGTTCATGGTGGTGAAAAGATAACCCATATAATTGAAAATGATACCGTTTTGTCATATAACACGCCACAAATTGGAGGAGGCTTCGTTGATAGCAAATTGGGAGATATAGATTGGACATCAAACGGAGTAGAAAATAAAGAATACTGGTTGTCTAAAGAAGGTGAGATTTTAAAGTCTGGTTACATTGCTTTACAATCAGAAAGTCATCCTATTGATTTTAGAAACATTCACCTTCTTGACCTATGCGGATGTATGGATAGTAATGCAAAAAACTATAAAAGCTATTTTATAAAAGAAAATAATTCCGAATGCATTTATTAAAATTAAACCTGTTATATTTTAAAAATTTAAGTTTAACTCATGAATAGCTATGATGCCATTGTTGTTGGGACTGGAATCAGTGGTGGTTGGGCCGCAAAAGAATTGTGCGAAAATGGGCTCAAGACACTAGTCTTAGAAAGGGGGCCAATGCTGGTGCACCCAACTGATTATAAAAATGTTGATAAGGACCCTTGGGACTTTGAGGGAGGAAACACCATAACAGAAGAAATAAGACAAAGACAACCAAAACAAAGTAGAAGTGGATATATAAATACCGAAGCAACAACTCATCTTTTAGTTGATGATTTTGAGCACCCTTATAATGAGGATAAAAGATTCGACTGGATCAGAGGGTATCATGTTGGGGGTAGATCTCTATTATGGGGAAGATTGAGTTGGAGGTTAAGTGATATAGATTTCAACGCTAATGCAAAAGAGGGTATTGGGGTCGACTGGCCCATAAGATACAAAGACTTGGCTCCATGGTATAGTCATGTGGAAAAATATATCGGGGTAAGCGGGGAAAAACTTGGTTTGCCTCAACTCCCTGACGGCGAATTTCTTAAACCAATGGATATGAACTGTCTTGAGAAAGAGTTCAAAAAATCAGTTAAAAAAAATTATAAGGACCGTTTAGTAACAGTTGGTAGAATTGCTATCATCACGGAAGGTACTAAACCAGGTTTAAATAGAGTCCAATGTCAATACAGAAATCGATGTAGAAGAGGCTGTCCATATGGAGCACCATTTAGCAGTAACTCCTCTACCCTTCCTGCAGCTGAAAAGACCGGTAATATGACACTTAGGCCCAATTCGATTGTCTATGAAGTAATGTTTGACGAAAAAAAAAATAAAGCTACTGGGGTTAGAATTATTGATTCAGAGACTAAAGACGTAATAGAATATAAATCAAAAGTTATTTTTTTGTGTGCTTCTACAGCACCTACTACTTCCATTTTGATGCAATCCAAATCAAAAAGATTCCCAAACGGATTAGGAAATGATTCTGGAGAACTAGGGCACAATTTGATGGACCATCATTTTCTACTAGGTGCTGATGGAGTTTACGATGGCTTTGAAGATAAATATTATAAGGGTCGTCATGCTAATTGTATTTACATCCCTAGATTCAGAAATTTGGGTGGTTCTACAGACCAAAAAAACTTTTTAAGAGGTTATGGTTTCCAAGGAGGGGCTTGGAGAGGAGACCACAGAGAATTAATCAAAAAAACTGGTTATGGAAAAGATTTAAAAGATGCCATTATGAGCCCTGGAAATTGGGCTATGGGGCTTGGGGGATTTGGTGAAGTACTTCCGTATCACGAAAATAAAATATACTTAGATTACAATAAAAAAGATAAATGGGGGCTGCCTACAATAACCTTTGATGCTGAAATTAAAGAGAATGAAAAAGCAATGAGAAAGGATATTAAACAACAAGCAGCTGAAATGCTTGAATTAGCAGGTTTTCGAAATGTTCGAGAATATGACAATGTGTATGCCATGGGTCTAGCAATTCACGAAATGGGTACTGCAAGAATGGGTCGTGATCCAAAAACTTCTTTGCTAAACAAGCATAATCAATTACATGCGGTTCCTAACGTTTATGTAACAGATGGTTCAGCAATGACATCCTCCGGTAGCCAGAATCCTTCCCTTACATACATGGCTTTAACTGCCAGAGCAGCAAATCATGCTGTTAAAGAATTAAAAAAAATGAATCTTTAGTTGATAAGAATGGATAGAAGAAAAATCTTGAAGAAAATTGGATATGGAAGTGCTGCGATATTTGTTAGTCCACAAATTATAAACATGCTCCATAGTTGTAAATCAAGTGTGAATAAATATTCACCCGTATTTTTTACAAGCAATCAATTTCAATTTGTTTCAAAAATAATGGAAGTAATCATACCTAAAACCGACATCCCTGGTGCTATTGAATTAAAACTACCAGAATTTTTAGATAACTATATTGTCGTTGTGATGAATCAAAGTGAAAGAGAAACTCTTTTAAGAGGAACAGAGCATTTTATTAAAGTAATTATAAACGAAACTAAAAAAATCAACTCTAAAGAAATAAATTCAAATGATATAAATACCCAACTAAAAAAATATCTTCTAGCAAGTGATAAACAAACAGATAGGTGGGAAAAAGATGCGAAAAGTCACGAATCACAAGTATATCGTTACTTAATTCATATCAGATCTTTAACCTTAAATGCATTTAGGTTAAATGAATATATAGGAGAAAAAGCATTGCCATACGACCCAATACCTGGTGATAGAAAGGTTTGCCTTGACCTAAAAAAGACTACAGGTGGTAAAAGATGGTCACTTTGAAATTAATTATATTTTTTCTAATAGAACATTGAATAGAAATTATTTATCCAGCAAACTTAATTTTGTAGTTTTAAAAGGTTAATAAGAATTTTCATTTGAGAAGTAAGTTTTTAGTTGGTATTATATTATTTGTATTTTTTGTTATTTCGTTTTTAACAAATATCATTGGCCCGCTCGTGCCTGACATAATTAAGGCATTTAATTTGAGTTTGTCCATGGCTGCCTTTCTACCCTTTTCATTTTTTTTAGCATACGGGGTTATGTCTATACCTTCTGGATTTTTAGTTGAATACATAGGTGAAAAAAAGGTGATGGTCTTGGCTTTTTTTATTTCATTTTGTGGGGCCCTTATTTTTTCGATTAATCCTAATTATTTGTTTTATATTCTATCGCTGTTTCTTATTGGAACAGGGATGGCTATGCTCCAGGTGTCAATAAATCCTTTATTAAGGAATATTGGAGGAGAAAAAGAATTTGCATTCAACTCGGTTTTGGGTCAATTTTTTTTTGGGCTCGCATCTTTTATTAGTCCACTTATTTACTCTTATTTAATAACTAGATTATCGGTTGATAGCGGGTATTCAAACTACATTATTTTATTTTTTAAAAAAATCACATTCCCAAACCTACGATGGGTATCTCTTTATTGGATTTTTGCTTCAATATCTTTTTTGATTTGCATAGTATTAATGTTTACAAATTTCCCAGATAAAGAAAATCCTGAACAAGAAAATAAAGAAAAACTAAATAATTACATCGTGCTAATTAAAAATCCTACTGTGATACTTTATTTTTTTGGTATTTTCTCCTACGTAGGATTGGAGCAGGGTGTTGCAAATTGGATTTCAAAGTTTCTTGAAATTTATCATTCAATAGATCCTCAAATTTTGGGCGCTAAAATTATTTCCTACTTCTGGGGCTTGATGACACTTGGGACTATTTCTGGACTTTTCCTATTAAAAATAATAGATAGTAGAAAAATATTAATTTTTTTTACATCAGCTTCGATCATTTCCTTTTTAATGGCCGTCTTTGGCCCATTAGAAATTTCTTTAATTTCATTTCCTTTGATTGGTTTTTTTATATCCACAATGTGGTCAATCATAATTTCCCTTGCTCTAAATTCTACTTCAAAAAACCATGGGGCTTTTTCTGGAATATTAGTCTCTGGTATTATTGGAGGAGCATTTTTCCCACTAATTATTGGAATAATTGCTGATTTTACAGGTTTAAAAATTGGCATAACTTTACTTTTAATTCCTCTGCTATTTATTTTATCAATTGGATTTTGGTCTAGCCCACTAGTAAATAACAAATAAAACAAGAATTTTTCTTACTTAAATGAAAGTAAAATTTCATAACTTAATCATCCCAATTCCAAAAATGCTGTTTTATGAAGACTAAAAAAATAATTCTTCTCACTTTAATTTTATCTCTTTTATTTCTAGAAACCAATAATTTCAATGCTCAGACAAGTTCATCAATGTCAGAAATGATTAAAAATTACACTTGGAGGGCAATTGGCCCTGCAAACATGGGGGGTAGGGTAACTGATGTAGACGGAGTTCCTGGCGATCCATCCACTTTTTACGTTAGTGGTGCCGACGGAGGTATATTTAAAACAACCAATGGTGGAGTAAGCTTTGACCCTATTTTTGAAAATCAAAGAGCATATTCTGTCGGTGCACTTACAATTGCACCTTCTGATAAAAATATTCTTTGGGTTGGTACTGGTGAGGGGGACCCAAGAAATAGTGTTGGCTATGGCTGGGGGGTATATAAATCCATTGACGGAGGAATGTCCTGGAAGCATTTAGGATTAAAAAATACCGAAAGAATAAAAAGAATAGTCGTACATCCAGAGAATCCTAACATCGCATGTGTGTGCGCACTTGGAAAAGAATGGGGTCCAAATAAAGAAAGAGGGGTTTTTAAAACAATAGACGGAGGAAAGACATGGGAAAAAATCCTATATATAGACGAGAATACAGGCTGCGCTGACATTGCAATGGAAATAAATAATCCTAGGATTATGTATGCTGGAATGTGGACATTTAGGAGAAAGCCTTGGAGATTTGACGACGGAGGTAAAAACACAGCCCTTTACAGAACAATGGATGGTGGGCAAACTTGGAAAAAAATTATGAATGGTCTTCCTGAAAAAGACATGGCTAGGCCAGGGGTCCATATTGCCCAAAGTGAACCAAACATTATTTACTTAATGACAGAATTTAAAGGAGGTGGAACAGTATTTAAATCAGAAGATAGAGGTGAAAACTGGAAAATGGTAAATGATGATCCTAATATAAATTTCCGACCTTTCTATTACAGCGACGTAAGAGTTGATCCTAATCAACCAAACGTACTTTTTTCAATTTCAGGTAGATTAAGTCGTTCTAAGGATAGTGGAAATACATGGGAACAAATTGCTAAAACAGTGCACGGCGACCATCAAGCACTGTGGATTGATCCTACTAATTCAAAGTACATCCTTAACGGAAGTGATGGTGGGTTTCAAAGGTCATTCGATGGAGGGGACAGTTGGGAAATTATAAACAATATTGAGCTTTCACAATTTTACCAGATGGAAATTGATAATAAAAAGCCTTACAATATTTATGGTGGTCTTCAAGACAACGGGACATGGGTAGGCCCTAGTAATTCTCTATACCAAGCAGGAATTTTAAAACGCCATTGGAAAGGGCTTGCATATGGAGACGGATATTTTGCGGTCCCCATACCTGGAGAGGAACATTTTGTTTACACAAATCTTCAAGGAGGAGTTCCTTTTTTGGTAGATAGTAGGTACGGTAATGTACAAACCATACATCCCTATCCAAAAATTGTTGGAAGTGCAGGTGACGCTATAGAAAAACACAAATATAGATTTAACTGGGATTCTCCAATTATGATATCACCACATGATCCAGAGACTGTATATGTTGGCGGTAATGTGGTATTTAAGTCAAATAATAGAGGGAAAAGTTGGGAAGTAATTAGCCCAGATTTAACTACCAATGACAAAAGTAAACAGAGAAGTTCTGGAGGAACAATTTATCAGGACAACACTGCAGCTGAATTTCATTGTACAATTCTTTACTTGGCTGAATCTCCAATTCAAAAAGGTGTAATTTGGGCCGGAACTGATGACGGAAATATTCAAGTTACTTTAGATGGTGGGAAAAGTTGGTCTAATCTAAAAAACAGGATTAAAGGTTTACCTCAGTATTCATGGATTTCAAAAATACATGCTTCCGAACATAATGCTGGTACTGCTTTTATAGTTGTTGACCAGCACCGAATGAATGACTTTAGACCCTACATTTTTATGACAGATGATTTTGGAAAATCATGGAAGAAAATTACTTCAAATCTTCCATCAGATGACTATGTTAAAGTTGTGAGACAAGATCCACATAATCCAAATCTTCTTTTTGCCGGTATGGAACACGGTATTTTTGCTAGCTGGAATATGGGTAAGAGTTGGGAGAAAATAAATAATAATCTCCCAAATGTCTCGGTTAGAGACCTACGAATTCAAAAAAGGGATCGTGACTTAGTAGTGGCCACACACGGAAGAGGGGTTTTTATTCTTGACGATATTCACCCAATTGAAGATTTAAAAAACTCAATAGGAAAAACAATTCATTTATTCCCAATCAGAGAAGCCACTCTTTGGAATTTGTATTGGAGATTAGAGAATTTAGGTGATAGAACTTATGCGGCTAAAAATCCAGAATATGGGGCATATATTAATTTTAGCCTAGAAAAAGATTCAAAATCTCCCATTAATGTTGAAATAATTGATAGTGATGGCCTAATAGTAACCTCTCTACATATGAAAAAAGCTAAAAAAGGTATAAACAGACTGGTTTGGGATCTTGGTTACGATGCAGCAGTAACTCTAGAAAACAAAATTGTGGAGGGATTTAGTTCTAGTGAAATAAGACCAAAAGTTGTACCCGGTGAATACACAGCCAGGGTGAATTATGAGGGTTCTGTTTTAGAGGAAAAAATTAATGTTGTAGGTGATAATAGAATTAAAATGTCAACAGATGACTACAAAAAAAAATTGAAGGCCCTACTTACCCTTCGTGATTTACTTAGCAAAACTCATAAACTGATTGATAAGGTATCTTTTTCTGCCGACCAACTTGAAGATCTTATTAAAAAATTAAATGATGATACTTCTCAAAATACAAAAGATGCCAAAAAAATTCATAAAAAGATTGTGGAACACAAATTCGAATTTTTAATGCGTCCACCTCCTTCTATGACCTACAGACAAAAACCAAGGTTACGAGAAGAAATCCGTTCCCTAATGAGTGCGATAGACAATACCACCAACCCTCCTACTGCTCCACAGGTTGAAAGAATTGCAAGTCTCATAAAAGAAGTTGATGAACAAGAAAAAACTGTACTTTTAAACGAAAGCGATCTACTGAATCTAAATAGAAAGTTGTCGTCTTTACCTCAAATTCTTTATTAGTTTTGCTAAAAAATTTAACAAATTTTTATAAATGAAAATTTTAAAAACTTTTGATATTTGAAAAAAATTAAAAATGAGAAATCACCTATCGTTGCGCTCTGGAAACCCAGTACTTTCAAAAGAAACTTTTAACACTGTTTATTCAAGCTCTGGTAAAATGACAATCGAAGGAACGGTTAATAAAACTGCACTAAGTTTATTTCTTCTTATTGCCACAGGATATTTAACCTTCAATCCAATTAGTCCAGCTATCATCTTTACTTGTGGTATTGGCGGTTTTATTGTGGCTATTGTTACAGTTTTTAAAAAACAATGGGCTCCAATTACAGTACCTATTTATGCCATTTTAGAGGGGGCACTGCTAGGGGGTATCTCATTTATGTATAACTCCTTATATGATGGTATTGTTACAAATGCAATTTTTTTAACTGTAGGAATCTTACTTGCACTTCTAACCGCCTACAGATCAGGTATAATTAAGCCTACTGAAAACTTTAAACTCGGTATTTTCGCAGCTACCGGGGGAATAGCCATAGTTTATCTTGTAAATTTTATTATGGGATTTTTTGGTTCATCTATGGGTATAATGCAAATTGATAATGCGTCTCCTCTTAGCATAGGTTTCAGTCTAGTAGTTGTTATAATTGCTTCACTTAATTTAGTGCTGGACTTTGACTTTATTGAAGAAGGTGCTGAAAAAGGAGCACCTAAATACATGGAATGGTATGGTGCATTTGGACTACTTGTAACCTTAATTTGGCTCTATCTCGAAATTCTTAGACTCCTTGCTAAACTAAATTCAAGGAGATAAACCTTTATTACCTACTATAATTAATGAGAAAATTATTTATTGAAGGCTTGGTTATATTCATAAGTATTTTAGCTTCTTTGTCCGTAGATAATATGAGGGAGTTAAATGATGAAAAAGAAATTTTAAATGAAGCAGTAACTACCCTTGGAGATGAAATAAAATCTAATATTAAATATACGAAGGAACATATCAAGCAAGTTAAAAATATGCTTTACTTGACATCTGAAACGGTTGATAAATTTAATAAATTGACATTTTCCCAAGTTCTAAAAATTCATTCTGACAAACCATATATGCATTCAATCACTGAAAACGGAAGGATTGAATACATAAAAAAATACGAAAATGAAAATTATAATATTTTTATATGGACAAATGCCTGGGAACCAGAAGACGTTTTTTTTCAATCAATGCTATATTCTGGTAAATTGCTTGAAATTAAAGACAAAATTTTGAGAAAAAAAATAGAATCCATATACACGAATCAAGAAGAGAGAATAAGTGGAATGCATAAAATTACTGGTTTTCTTGCCCAAGATATTTTGAAATGGTTTGATGAAAAAGAAAATGAAATTAATAAGGACATCAAAGTATCTCAAGTTTTTAACACCCTTAAAGACCAAAAATTGAAAAACTTCTTAAAAAGAAGGAGAAATCAGTTGTCTCAAAGAATTACAGATCTTGAAAATTATTTGCAATCTTTAGAAAAGGTTGTTTTATTAATCAATACTAATTATAAAGTTTAAAGTAAATCTTTTTACTACCACTCTGTTTTTAAAATACCTCCCTACCCAAGGAAACTTCTTGTACAGTCTGAAAAAAAAATAATTAAAACTACTCCTAATAAGATACAATTATTAAATATTTTGAAAGCCAGAAAAAAGTTCTCAAACCGTTTAATCTTATCATCCTTTCAACCCTTTTTTTACAATGATTTGTGTTTAAAAAGTTGTGTATTGGTACAATAAACAAAAATGTCAGCAGCCATATTAACAGCAAAAAAATTAGTGAAATAAGATATGTTTTAGAGGGCGTTATATAAACTAGAATTAAAGAGGAAAACAACTCTGTCAGCATAATTGGTGCGACTATATAAAACATTTTATTCGAATAAGAAAAGTGAAATGAGTTGAAATGTTTAAAATCGGGATCTTTAAAAGAAGGATAAATAATAAATTGCACCAAAATAGAGATTCCTAACATTAATAAATTTGATATTTTGTTAAGTTCAAAAGCTGTATCCATATATTTTAGTATTATAAAATCTTAATTGGTAAACATATTCCTCCTTAATATACTAACTTTATGTATTATGAAAAATGCAATAATAACTGGTACAAGTTCTGGTTTAGGTTTTGAGCTTGTTAAAAAATTTGTCGCCGAAAATTATAATATAATTTCTCTTTCAAGATCACCTTCTTCAATTAAAAGCGATCTAGTTGAGCACTATAATTTCGATATTACAAATTCAAAATCTATTTCTGAGCTACAAAAATTGATAAAATCAAAATATAAATCAATTGATATATTGATAAATAATGCTGGGATGCTTATAAATAAACCTTTTATTGAACTTACTAAAGAAGAATTTATCTCTGTTTATGATGTAAATTTTTTTGGGGTCATTGAACTTATTCGAGCTATTTTGCCTTTTCTTAAAAGTAAATCTCAAATTATAAATATTAGCAGTATTGGGGGAATCAATGGTACAAGCAAATTCAAAGGTTTATCTGCTTATTCATCAAGTAAGGGAGCTCTGAACATACTAACTGAAGTTCTTGCTGAGGAATTCAAAGAAACAGGGCCAGTAATTAATTCTCTTTGCTTGGGCTCTGTACAAACAAAAATGTTGGAGCAGGCGTTTCCAGGTTACAAAGCACAAGTACAGCCACAAGAAATGTCAAACTTTATATATGATTTTTCTCAATCAGGAGGTAAAGTCTTTAACGGAAAAGTAATTCCCGTGTCACTTTTAGACACGTAGTTAGGCAGTGTACTCTACAAAATTTCTTGGTGTTTCATATAAAATAACAGAAATTTTGCAATCTATATCTATAGCTTTTCTCAATTTTTCCCATATGAAGATGGACAAGTTTTCCGTAGTTGGAATTTTATCGTTAAAATAAGGAATATCTATATTTAAGTTTTTGTGATCTAATAGATCTTCAACTTCAGATTTTATAATACCTTTTAGTTTGGCAAGGTCAAAAACCATTCCGGTTTCCTTGTCAATTTCTCCGTAAAGTTTTACTATCAACTCATAATTGTGACCATGAAAATTATCATTACTACACTTACCAAAAGTTGCAGTGTTTTTTTCTTTAGACCAATTTTTGTTGTATAATTTGTGAGCTGCGTTAAAGTGCGCCTTTCTGCATACAGTTATTTTCATTTCATTGTTAAATTTATTTTTAAATTAATTCAAATATAATTTCTTTTAACACTAAACTGTTACAATTTTAATTCATTTAAATCTAGAAAAATCTGTGATGTATAAAAAAATAGATATGTGCTAGTATAGAAAAGGAAAACTTAAACTAAAAATTAAGATTATGAAAAAGTATAAAATTAGTTTTAATATATCTTTCACGTCTGCATAATATTCAACTTTTAAATTTTGAGTCTTTCTACCGTCTATGAAATAACTGGCTAATAAACCGATTGTAAATGTTGTGGTAAAACCAATTGCATTCCACCAAAACCAAAAAATATCTGGTACACTTAGCCATAAGAAAATATTTAGAAAAACTCCAGCTAAAATTCCAATATTAGCTCCTTTCGAATGAGTCTTTTTGGTCATTATAGCTAAAACAAAAGTTCCTATAATTGGACCATAAAAAACTGAACCTATTTTATTGATAACCTCAATTACTGTACCTTCAATCTTGCCTGTAAATAAAGCAATAAAGAGACACAATAGCCCCCAAAACATCGATACAATTCGTGAAAGATTAATATATTTTTTGTCAGAAATATTACTGTTAAACCTTTTGACAATGTCCTCCATAGTTACTGCCGATAGTGAGTTAATTGTTGAACTTAAAGAAGACATTGCGGCTGACATGATTGCAACAATTAAAATACCTATAATTCCAGAGGGCAGATAGTGTATAATAAAAACCGGAACCATTAGGTCAGCTTTTTTGCCCTCAAGGAAATTTATATTTGAGGAATAAACCGAAGCAATCATTTCTTGAAAAGAATTGTCTTGATAAAAAAGTGTACCAAGCACCAGCCCCATAATACAGTACGTTAATGTAATAGGAAATCTAAAAATTGCATTTGCAAACAAAAGCTTTTTTATGGTACCCATATTTTTTGAGGACAATAATCTTTGTGATTGTGTTTGATCTGTTCCATAATATGATGCATATAGAAAAAATCCGCCAATTAACATTGGCCAAAATCCAAATTCATCGTTTTTAGAACTATTACTAAACCCTAACTTTTCAAAATTTACTACTTGTAATCTGTCCTTATCAACAAGTTCAATGAATTTTTCTATCCCACCTAACTCATTTAATCCAAAAAATAGGCAAATAATAATTCCTAAAAATAAGATAATCATCTGAATTACATCACCCCATATAACAGCTTTCATCCCTCCTTGAAATGAATATATTAGTGTAATTATACCAATTAAAAGGATTGATAACCAATAATCAATGCCCACTGTAGCTTGTAAAATAAGAGCCATAGTGTAAATCATTACCCCAGTTGCTACAGATCTGCTTATTTGAAAAACAAAACTTATCAATAATCTTGAAGATGCATCAAACCTGTTTTCTAGATATTCATAAACGCTAACAACCCCAGATTTATATAAAGTTGGAACGATTGCTATCATCAAAAATGCCATAGCGAGGGGTACCCCAAATTCGAATGTCAGCCACTGCATTCCTCCACCAATTTTTAATCCCACAAAAGCTGGAGCTGAAATAAAGCTGATGGCAGAAAGTTGAGTGGCCATAGTTGATAATGTAAGAGGTCCCCAGCCTACAGATCTACCACCTAAAAAATAATCCTTGGAACTTTTATTTTCTTTAAAGATGAATCCAATTGCTAAAAATATAGTTAGATACAAGAAAATAATTACATAATCAATAAGTGTCATTTTTATAAAAATTTAGTTGTTAGTCCCCCTCTTAAAAAAATCTAAATAAAGCGCAGCAGTCCATGAAAAGTTATTGCTCCCACATGCCCTTTTTTTATTTTTATCGTTTTTGTTTGTTGGGTCAAAATACTCATAAAACCCCTCATTCTCAATCAAATCTATTGAATCTTTTTTTATTCTTTTAGATATATCAACAAGTCCGTATTCGTTGAACCCATGAAACAATATCCAATTTAAATTTAACCAAACTGGTCCTCTCCAATATTTTTTAGGACTAAAGCTTTCACTTGAGGGATCAAAAGAGGCACATATATATTTATCTTCTACACTAAATTTTTTGTTAAATGTTTTTTTTAGTTGGTTAGAAATTCTTTCATCTGGAGCCCCACAAAACAATGGGGAAAAAGATGAAGATGAGATCCCTTTTAATTTTTTGCTATTTCTTAAATCATAATAAACATATGCTCCAAGTTCTGTATCATATAATTTTTTATTCAGTGAATTTATTCCGAGGTTCTTTTTATTTTCTAAAAATTCAATTTTCTTTTCTTCTCCTCCAATAATTGAATATAAATTAATTAGCGACTGATTTGATTTTAAAAGGATTGAATTAAATAGTGGATCTAGAACTAAAAATGGAGAAAAATCAGCAATTTTTTTGTCTTCATATTTGTATTTTTTTGCTATCTCAAGAAGATGGATATAATGATCATATTCCCTTTTAGTTGGGCGTTGTGTGGAATCAACGTGATTTGTATCTTTTCTTTCAAATTTATAATCTGGAGGATTCATGGTCTTCCAAATACTATCCCACAAAGGAGAGTTATCTGTACCAGATTCCCAGTTATGATATATGTAGACAAGACCTTCGTTGTTTACATCTCTATTTTCGTAAAAGTAAACATGATTAAAATACACCTTATCAATTTGAGTTTTTATAAATTTTAGAAAATCTTTTTTATCATCTACAATTTGGTAAATCTTTTCTAAAACAAATCCAAAAACAGGTGGTTGAGTAATTCCAGAAGTTTTAAATTTTTTTGAGGAAAATTTACTAAGCTCCGATTGAAAGAAATCTGGGCCTGGAAAATATGTGTCTGCTTTGGTATGAAAAACAATATGAGGTATAAACCCGTTCCCCCATTGAGCGTTAAGTATATTGTTTATTTCACTTTTGGCTTTTTCAATATCAAAATGGGCAAACCCTAGAGCTATAAATCCAGAGTCCCACATCCATTGAAATGGATAAAGTTTTTCAGTTGGAATTGTAAATCCACCCTTTTGATGATTATTAAGAAGTACTTTTTTAGCTCTTTCAATTAAAATATTACTTATCATAAAATCACTTAAAAGAATATATTACAATATAATAGTTTTATGTATATATGCTTATTGAATTACTTATCTAATCATAAAATTCAAAATGTAAAAAAACCTTTTAATTGTATTTTTTTAATAATTCTAATTGATATTTGATGATGGTATCTTTTGGAAGTCCATGTCCAATGTTTTCTAGAATTACAATTTTTTTGTCCTTTACTGGAGTCCCAATAAGTTTATTCCAAGGTTTAAAAGACTTTTCATGATCAAAAACTCCGTCTGACTTTCCGACGATGTGAAGGACAGGAATCTTTATCCTTCTTAAATATATGTGTGGTTCAATTTCTTTTTTACTTTTTTGAAGCATGAGACCCCCCACGAAGATTGCAGCACTTTTGACCCTATCTTCAATAGCAAGTAAGTAATTAGAAGAAACAGATCCCCAACTATATCCTTGATATGAAAGCTTAGATATATCAAATTCCTTCCTTGATTCAATGTAATCTATGACTCTCTTGAAGTCCTTACCTATTTTTAATATGGATTGCTTGTACTCCTCAGATTTATTTGGCCACCAAGAATCTATAGTTCTTTTTCTAGATAAAGTTGAGTGATAGACTGGCAAAATAACTGCGTATCCTTCATCAAGTAAAAATTTATTATCTCTAATAGAATATTTCTTGAGCCAATTTGTTGTTTTATCAAATAATGCTCCGGCGCTTGGATGGTCAATTATTGGTTTTAAATAGTCCTTAAATTTTAAAGAATAGATGATAAATCCAAAAAGTTTTTCATCACTTTTATATGGAGTATCCATTTCAAATCTCTCCATCTTATAACCCTTTTCAGGAGTCTGTATATCCTCTAAAAGAACTTCCATAGGATAATCCTCGAAATCAAATTGAGATTTATAATACTGAAAAATTTCATCGCTGACATTTTCTTCTTTATCGAAATCGCGAATATAATTTTTATCATATTTTATAGTGATTTTGTCTTGTTTTCTATCTTTTTCTGAAAATGACTTTACTAGTCTAAATCCATTTTCGGCTGTCCTTGCAAATGGTGAAAGGCTATAGTAACTACTAAAAGAGTAGGTCGGTTCATTATATGAACCACCAAGTGCAGAGTAATTAAAATCTGAATCAGGATTTGTTACCCATTCCCTTACATTCCCCGCTATATTTGGCAGTAATTTAAGAGAATCTGGTTCATAAAATACATCAACAAGTTTATCTGAATTTAGATTGACTTTTTCCAAATTAGGTAATTTTCCTATATTGAAACCGTGCAAGTTTGCTGCATGTAGCCACTGAAATACATTTGGCAGTTTTAGGCCCTTAAACCTTGCAAATGCACTAGCTTCAAACCATGAAATATTTGAAACAGGGTAGTTTTCTTCTCCTTTTGGATATTGCCCGTAACGCCAGTTGCCAGGACCAAATTTTCCAAATTTGTCGGTAAATCTGCCAATCGTATTCTTGTAAGTGTATTCTTTCCCCTTAATAACTATTGGGAAATCCCAAAATTCTGAATTCTCATAACCACCTTGATCCAAAAATTCTTTAAACTCAATATTTGATACTTCAAACCTTGAAATCCCAAAAGCATCCCAAGAAATGTTTCTCCCAAAAAATAATCCAGGGAAAACCATAGGTTGATTAACATTCGCACTTTTTAATATAAAATTTTCAGGCAATCTTTCTAAGTATGACAAATTAAACATCCCTTTTTGTTCATCTTCTCCTATGTATTCAACATCTCCAGAGATTAATTTAAGATTAAAATCATTCTCTTGACCCAAAGCTGGTACATGTATACTATCCATTGGTGCTATTCCAAGATAATTCCATGTTGAATCTCTACCATATTTGATATAAACATCAGTATTGGGCAAGTCACTGTCTACATTTACTACCCAAGAGGACTTTTCTAAAAAATCATTTATGATTTTATTGTCGGGATATTCTTTTAGAAGTTCTTTAGAAGTTTTAAATACGTAATAAATATCACCTTTGTCATACGCACTAGAAATTTTAGGAAGTAGATCATTAATTAAAATTTCTTCGAAATTAGATTTTCTAAAAAAGTAAATGAACAAGAAAAGGAGTAAAGAAGTGATGACAACATTCGCAATCTTAATATAATTTCCTTTTTTTGGTTCCCCTACCTTAGATTTATCAGACTTATTTTTTTTAAAAAATAAAAAAAATAAGGACCCAAGAAAAGACAAAACAAGTAGAGCAAGTAGAAAATTAAAATATTTATTATCAATAGAATATTTCTTAAACAGCCAGTCTACCCCCTGAAGAATTGTAAATCCAAAGGCTAAAAAGGCTCCTGAGAATTGAAGAAATTTATTTGACCCTAACAAATCAGATTATGGTTTAATGGTTAACTAATATAAAAATTATTCTTAACCAATTCAATTTACGATTAAGATCATATTGAAGAAATTTTTTGCAGAAATAGTCAATAAGTAATTAAAAAAGATTAAAAATGGTAAAATATTAGATAAAAATGATCAAAAATGATCAAAAATGATCAAAAATGATCAAAAATGATAAAATTTTCAAAGTCGAGAAACACATGTAATATTTAAAAATCTTGAGATTAGATTTTTATCTGATTTTAAAATCAACAAAAAGTGATAAAAATGATCAAAAACAATCAAAAATGATCAAAAACAATCAAAAATGATCAAAATATGATCAAAAAAGATCGAGAAATGATCAATTTTTGAAATAAATTAAATTAAAATTCGAATATTAAAACGATGTCTTCACAATGTGAATACTATATTTGATGTTATATTTAAGTTCATGAGAATACTTGTAGCAATTTTATGTTTTTCTCCACTTTGTTTGTTTTCACAGAAAATATTTTCAGTAAAATATCCCTCGCAAGCAGATATTAAAGTATTTGTAACCAGATACTCTTCTCAAGCAGACCTTAATGTATTTAAAGTTAAATATCAATCCCAGGCTATTAAAAACGAGGGTAAATGGTTTTTCGTAAAATACCAATCTCAGGCAGACAAAAAAATTTACTTTGTAGACTATGCATCACAAAGTGATTTAAAAATATTTTTTACTAAATACTCTTCTCAAAGCGGCTGGAGAAATAAAGAAAAGGTTCATCTTCTGTATTAAAAATTAAATGCTATGACTAAACTTTTAAGCTATTCTGAAATCAAAAAAATCGATAGCAAAACAACAGAAAATAAAAATATAACATCACTTGATTTAATGTCTGATGCAGTTCTAGCAGTCGAAAAGTGGATACTAAATAATTATAAAAAAAATCAAAAATTTTCAATTATTTGTGGAAATGGAAATAATGGAGCAGATGGAATCTTACTTTCCTGTAAATTGATGACGAAAAATTATAAAGTTCAGGTATACTATATGAATGAAGTTGGATCTCCTGAATTCAATCATCAATTCAAATATGCAAAAAGTATGGGAGTAAATTTGGAAAAAATAGATTTTGATAACTTAAGATTAATTGATTTTTCAGGTGTGATTATTGACTGTATTTTTGGGGTAGGGCTTAACAGAGAAGTCACTGGCAAGTATTTAAAGCTTATAAATATTATTAATTCACTTAAAAAAAAAATAATTTCAATTGACACTCCATCTGGTATTTCAGCAGATACATATTTCTCGTCAAATCATATCATCCCAGATATGGTTTTAACCTTTCATGCTCCAAAACTTACTTTTTTTTTCAGTGAATACTTAGACAAAATTAAAAATGTAGAAATCTTGGATATTGGTTTAGATAATTCTGAATACAAATGTATGGATGGAGTTGGTGAATTAATTGATATAGACATGATTGCCAAAATATATAAGCCTAGGGAAAAAGTAGTACACAAAGGCAACTTTGGGCATGCCCTTTTATTTGCGGGGAGTGAGGGTAAATATGGAGCCTCTATATTATGTGGGAAGTCTTTGTTTAGAAGTGGGGCTGGATTACTTACTTTTTTATGTGATGAAAAAACGAAAGAATTTATTTACAAATCGCTCCCCGAGGCAATGACATCTGATATTATCATTAAAGACCAATATTCCATTAGTGCAGAAATAAAAAAATACAAAGTGATTGGAATTGGACCAGGTCTTGGAACCACGAAACAAGTAATTGAAAATTTTAAAAAGATAATTGGTGAAGTGCATTATCCAATTGTAGTTGATGCTGATGGTTTAAATATTTTATCAAAGGATAAAGATTTATTTGAAAAATTACCAAAAGAGTCTATTTTAACTCCTCATGTTGGAGAATTCAAAAGGTTTGCTGGAAACTTTGAAAACTCAAATGAAAAGATAATGCTGCAAAGAAGAATTAGTAAAAAATATGGATTAAATATTGTTTTAAAAGGTCCCTATACAACAATGACTGATTCAAAGGGGAATCTTTATATAAATACATCTGGAAACTCTGGTCTGGCTACTGCAGGTTCAGGAGATGTTTTAACAGGTATTATAACAGGGCTTTTAGCTCAAAATTATACACCGTTCAAGGCAATGATTTCTGGAGTTTTCCTTCACGGTTTGTCAGCTGATATAGCTGTAAAAAAATCACATGTTAATTCTCTGATCGCATCTGATATAACTGAAAATTTGTCAAGTGCATTTAAGGCGTTAGAAAAAGTCATCACTTCAAATTAATTTTGGTTTTAGTTTTCAACCAATCCAAAATAATTTTTAAATCAGTAGAATTCACAAGATCTAAACTTTGAATGTTTAATGTAAAAACTGAATTGTTAGATTCATTTTTGTTTAAAAGTGAAATGACTTTTTTAAATCCTATTTTATGTGGGCGATGTATTTCCAATAAATCATTGTTTTCTTTTAGAATAAGAGATTGGTTATTTATGGCCTTGTGCCAAACTAAAGAATAAGAATAATATTGCTTATAATTTCTAAATCTATATTTTATTTGATCTATTAAATCTTTTTTTTCCTTTGAAATGTAATTAAAAAAGTGAGACTTCAAAAGCGGTCTTGGCTTATGATGCGTAAGAAAATATTTTTCTTTAAATCCAGCTATTTGTGCAGAATGAGCCTGGGAATATTTAAATCCAGCCCTTTTTAAAGTCCAAGGAAACAACAAATATTTCAATTGGTAATACCAAATTTTTTGAGGGAGTTTTTTCCATTTACCAGAGACAATTGGTGTCCCATCTTTAAACCAATCCGAAATCTTTGTTGGCTTAATTAAAAACATATCATCATTGAAATAAATAAAATGTTCTGACAAATTTGGAATGCAATGCAGCATTGTTTCAATACTTGTACTATTAAATGTTGGAAGAAATTCAATAAAATCTCTAAAAATTACTTTATGATCTATCACTTTTAATTTATCTCTGTACTCCTTTCTCCAACTATTTGACTCATCAATTATTTTGGGACTTTGGTCATCAGTTACAATAAAAATATTATTAATAAATGGAGCAAATTTGATTATGGACTTTATTACGAATTCGATCTCTCCTACTTGGTTGTACCTAGTTTTTACATTTTGGATTTTACTTTCTTTTTCACTATTTAAGTACTTTGCCTTTTTTTTGATTAAACCTTTATCTGATCCATCAACCCATGTGATTACAGCGTCAACTAAAATCTTTGATTTAATATTGGAATCCATCACACTTTAGTTTGACCCTGGTAAAAGAACAGTTTTTTTATAAGTTGAGGTCAAAACTTTATCTTTAGAATAATAAAGAGGAAAGTATTCATCTTGAGCCCAAGATTTGAATAAATTTTTATAAAATGGACTACTAGGATCACCCGACTGCCCAGGTGAATTGGTCCCCACAGCCTTATCCCAGTCTCCAGTATTAGTTATTATTCTAAAGGTGGCTCCACTAGATTGATTTAAATTATTACCTGTAGAATTAGGCGTGTATCCGTTACCTCCTCTTGAAAGAGGTCCAAGATTTAAACTATCGGAATAATTACTGTTAGAAACTAAACCTAAAGCATGAGTAAGGGTTATATGTTTTAAGTCTTTTTGACCATATTCCCAATTCAAAGTTTCATTTCCAGCCATATTTTTTAAATCCTTTACGGCTTGTTCAAATGTTTTTTTAATAAATTTATTTCTTGCCTCAATAGGGTTTTTACCAAAGAAAACTTCGGTGGGATTGTCGAGGATATCAATTATTCTTTTAAGTTGGATGCTCCTCAAATATGGTCTGGCTTTTTTTGGAACAAAAGTATTTGTAGCTTCTTCTTTAATTTTATTTTCCCAAAACACATAAATAGATGCCTCAACGGAGTTAGGAGTTAGTTTGTAGTCCCAATTTTTTAATATGTTTCTTAATTCTCTTTGCTCAACATTTAAATAAATATTATCTAAATATGGAATCAGTTTTTTAGCTGGTAGTGAAGTAACATCTACCTGCAGATCTATCATATCTTTCATCGTTAGAGAATCATTTTCAGACAAAACTTGATTTAATCTTTCTCCTCGGTAAGGGTCAGACCATGAAAATCCGATTGCATCCCATTTTTTGTAATCGGTTGGAATTACATTTTGATTTGCAGTTGCAAAAAATCCATTAGCTGGATTTTTTATATGTGGCTTCTCAATAATAGGTAAATATCCGTCCCATTCATAACTCCCATCACCGGGAACAGGTACTAATCCACTAAAGTTTCTTCTTATTGGGGCAATCCCTACTGATTGCCAACCTATATTCCCATTTTTATCTGCCCATATCATGTTTTCCCCTGGGACATTACTATAATTACAAGCTTCTCTAAATTCCTCCCATGTTTTCGCTTGATCCATTCTTAGAGAGGCCAGATATGGAGATCCTCCAATTTCAAGCCATGCACATCGAACCCCAAACGCAACAGATTTTTCTTTATTTATATATGTAACTGGGCCATGAATTGAATAATTCAATTCAATTTTTTTTGGACTTTCTCCTTTTACTGGAATCTCCTCTTCAATAACTTTAAATTTTAACCACTTCCCTTTGTGCCAATATTTAGAAGGATCTTTAGGGTTTAATTTGTATTGATACAAATCCTCACCGTCTGTTCTAAAAACGGTTAGTCCCCAAGCTCCGTATTCATTGTGTCCTATTGATATCCCTGGAATTTCAGGCTCACCTCCTCCTATAACGTTCCATCCTGGAGCAATCAAATGAGCCATGTATCTAAGTGAGGGTACCGCAACCTTTCTGTGAGGGTCGTTTGCCATGTACGTATTTTTATCTTTGGTTTTTGAACCACTAACAACCCAGTTGTTGCTCCCTATTTGTAGAGAATCTTCAGCTTTATCGTTAATGAAATTAGCAATTCCCAATAATTCTTTATCTTGATATCTTTCAATTAGGTCTTCTTTTTCAAACTTAACATCTTTTCTAAAATCAAAATATGGCTTTAATATGTTTTCAAATAATAACTGTCTATTTATTTTTTTGTCTAGTTCTATTTTAGGCTCTTTAGGGTGAAACCATAAAAGTTCCTTAACTTTTTTTTCGCCAAGAATTGCAACTGCTCTGCCAATTTGAAGCTCCTGTCCAATATTCCCTAATAATCCCTGATGTCTAGATATCACGACCTCTGGAGTCCATTTTTGAGGTTTTATCCCCAACATTTTAAATGGTAATGGAAGCTTTTTTGGAGTTTTTAGAATCTCGTCAATATAAGCATTAATCCCATTTACAAAAGACTCGACAATTTGTTTACCTTGAGGGTGATAATGATTTAATTCAGCGTCAATGTTCCCTCTAAACTTAAATAATCTAACACCAATGTCTCTGTCAAGTTGCTTGGATCCCAAGATTTCTGATAAATTACCCAATGCTTGTCTTCGCCATATCTCAAATTGAAACAAGCGATCTTTCGCTGCAGCATAACCTTGAGCGAAAAATAAATCGTTTTGATTCTCCGCGTATATATGATTAATACCCCAATTATCCCTGAAAATTTCAACTTTTTCTGAGATATCGTTGACATATTTTTTACTAGTTGAAAATTTGTTTTTATTGTCAGAACAATTAAAAAAAATCAACACAAAAATTATAAATGAATATCTATACATATTTGATAAATATATGACTAAATTGAATAACAGATGTCTTCTTAATTTAACATAATGAAAATGAATTTATTTAATTTTTTTATGATTAACATGTTGAACAGAACTAAACAGATTTTAAAAATTTTCTTTTTTCTAATTTTCATTTTTGAATGTGCCTCTCAATCAAATAAAACCGAAAGTAGTTTCCAATCAAGTAATCGTTTGGTACTTGGTGATTTAAAGCTAAAAACAGCCTCCCTGGATTTAGGAGATGTTGATGGTGACGGTGATATAGATATCGTTGTTGCAAACGGAAGACACTGGCCGGCACAGAATCAGGTTTTCTTCAATAACGGTAGTGGTATTTTTACAGTTTCAAAGAATTTAGGCACCTTGAGTAGTACCAGTTATTCAACAGAATTAGGTGATTTTGATAACGATGGGGATCTAGATATTGCTGTTGGAAACGATAGAGCTCCAAACAAAATTTTTGAAAATGATGGTTTAGGGAATTTTAAATTTAAAGGAATTTTTGGAAGCCTGAACTCACCAACCAGAAACATTGTGTTGTCAGACATCGACCAAGATAATGATTTAGATATTCTCATTACAAATAGAGGTCATGTAAATGAAATATGTTTAAATGATGGAAATGGGTATTTCGATCAAGTTTTATTTTTTGGTTCAAAATCAGATTCAACAATCGATGTTGAGGCAATTGATATAGACTTTGATGGAGATATTGATTTAGTTTTAGCAAATAGAGATAGCCAACAAAACTTTATTTATTTAAATGATGGTAAATTAAATTTCAATAAAAAAATTGCTTTTGGAAGTGAAAATGAAAATACTAGAGCAGTTGAAGTTGCCGATATAAATAATGATAATTTTTATGACATTGTTTGTGCTAATATCAATGCTCCTAACACAATTTTTTACGGCAACAAAAGTTTGAACTACAATACATCCGATCAATTTGATAAAGGAAATGATTTATCTTACTCTCTTGATGTTGGAGATTTTGACAATGATGGAGACCCCGATATAGTGGTAGGGAACTCAAAAAGTCCTAACTCAGTTTTTTTTAATCTAGGAAAAAAGGGATGGAAAAAAGAATTAATTAAAAAAGAAAATTTTAACACCTATGATATTAAAGCCTTTGACATAAATGGTGACTCTTTTTTGGACATAATTGAAAGTAATTCGGATGATTTGAATTATTATTACATAAATAAAAAAAGATAGCCTTGATGAAAAAATTAATTTTGTTTTTTTTGATGGGGTTTCACTTTAATGTTTTATCGCAAGGTGTGAAAGGCCCACTAGAATTTAGATATTTTGGAACGGCTGGTTTTGAAATTACGGATGGTAAAACTACAGTTTTACTTGACCCATATATTTCGAGAATAAAATTAGGTGAGTCCTCAATAAAACTTCCTTCGGGTAACAAAAATTCTGTTACAGACACTAAAGACAAAAGAAAGAGTTTTAAAAGGACAGACATATACGAATCGGATACAACATTAATTAAAAGAATTATTCAAAAAGCGGATTTTATTTTTATTCATCACTCTCATTTTGATCATCTTGCTGATGTCCCTTTTATTGCAAAATTAACAGGTGCCAAAATTATTGGAACAGAAACAACTATTTCTATATTGGAAGCCTACGGGATAAAAAAAGATAAACTTTACACTGTAAAAGGAGGAGAAGATTATCAATTTGATGGGTTCTCTGTTCGTGTAATCCCTGGAATACACTCTGCATTAGCAGATAAACATTACTTCAGTTCAGAAACTTACAAAGCTGGAGAAGTTGTGGCGCCCTTGAGGATAAATCAATTTATTGAAGGGGGATCGTTAATGTTTATGCTAAGGATAAATAATCAAAAAGTTTTGACCATGGGGTCTATGAACTTTATCGAAAGAGAAATTGAAGGTCTTGACCCAGATATATTATTAGCTGGAGTTAATCTTTCTAGATTTAACATGTATAAATATGATGAAAGATTGTTATCTGTAACTGGTTTCCCTAGAATAGTAATTCCGACTCACTGGGATAATTTCAGAATGCCTTACAGTTTTTCTCAAGAAGTTAGTATTGAAAATAAATTAGTCCCTTTTCGAAACAAAGTAAGAGAAGTTTCACCCGACACAAAAGTGATTTTCCCTGTGCATCTTCAAAAGTTTATAGTTAAATAAGAATTAATTATTTAATTAAAATATAACTTTTATATAAAACCTTAACTTTAAGTTGATTAGAAAATAAATTTAAAACTATGATAAACTATATATTAAAGATAGGTCTTGTGATATTATCTCTTTCACACATTAATCTTAGAGGACAAGAACCTTTAAATGAGAACAAATCTATTCCTGATTTCAAAGAACTAAAATATAGAAATGTAGGTCCCACTAGAGGCGGTAGGGTAACCTCAGTTTGTGGTGTAAATAATAATCAATTTACATTTTACATGGGTACAACTGGCGGAGGTTTGTGGAAATCAACAGATGCTGGTTTGAATTGGAATAATATAAGCGATGGTTTCTTTAAATCACCGTCAATAGGAGCAATCAGAGTTTATCAAAAAAAACCATCTGTAATTTACGTTGGTACTGGCTCCGACGGCATCCGGTCCAATGTAATTGTAGGTAAGGGGATTTATAAATCAACTGACGCTGGGAAATCGTGGATGCATATTGGTCTTCAAAATGTAGGGCAGATTGGTGCTGTAGAAACGCATCCGGAAAATCCAGACATAGTCTATGTTGCTGCTATAGGGCAACCCTTCCAACCAAATGAAGAAAGGGGATTATATAAATCTTTAGATGGAGGAAAAACTTGGGAAAAAATTCTTTTTATTTCTAACAAAATAGGTATTGTTGATATTGAAATATCACCCGATGATCCAAATATAATATATGCAGCCTCTTGGAGAGGAGAGAGAAAACCATGGACAATAATTAGTGGATCAGAAGAAGGGGGGATTTACAAATCTTTAGATGCGGGTAAAACTTGGCAAAAATTAAAAAAAGGACTTCCTAAAGGATTAATTGGTAAAATAGATCTCGCAACCACTGCTGCCGACCCTAACAGAATTTATGCTTTAATTGAAGCTGAAAATGGTCAAGGTGGAGTTTACGCATCATACGATAAAGGGAAAAACTTCACAGCTATGAGCCACAGAAAAGAACTGGTTAATAGACCTTTTTATTATTGTAACCTAGAGGCCGATCCAAAAAATGCAGATATTCTTTTTTCCAATGCAAATAGATTTATGATGTCTAATGATGCAGGTAAAACATGGAAAATAATGAGAACTCCTCATGGTGACAATCATGATATCTGGATTAACCCTAACAACACTAACATATGGATACAGTCTAACGATGGAGGTGCTAATATCACTTTTAATGGTGGTAAAAGTTGGACCACTCAATTTAACCAACCAACAGCAGAAATTTACCAAGTTGAAGTTGATAATCAGTATCCATACTGGCTTTATGGAGGTCAACAAGATAATTCAACTACTATTTCAGTTCCCAGTCTTCCCCCATATCCAATGCAAGCAGGACCTAACGCTTGGATCATGCAAACTGGAGGCTGTGAAACAGGACCTGCTGTTCCAAATCCAATTAACCCAAATATAGTTTATTCAAATTGCAAAGGAAAATTTGGAGTTTACAACAAAGAAACAGGACAAGAAAAGCAGTTTTATGTTGGAGCGGCTAATATGTATGGTCACAACCCAAAAGATCTTAAGTTTAGATTCCAAAGAGTCTCACCAATTCATATTTCACCTCACGATGAAAAGGTTATTTATCATGGGTCCCAGTTTGTTCACAAAACCGTAGACCAAGGAATTACATGGGAAAAAATTTCCCCCGATCTCACTGAGTTTGATCCAAGTAAGCAAGTAATTTCGGGTTCGCCAATTACAAGAGATGTGACCGGAGAAGAATTCTATAGCACTATTTATTCTATTAGAGAATCTAACATTGAAAAAGGGCAGATTTGGGTTGGATCCAATGATGGACTAATTCATATTACAAGAGATGGTGGTGAAAGTTGGAAAAATGTTACGCCAAAGAGTTTAAAAAAAGGAGGTAGAGTAGATTCTGTTGAACCATCAAAACACGAAAAGAGTACTGCGTTTGTGACTGTTTTGAGATATCAGCTTGGAGACTGGTCCCCTTACATATATAAAACAACCAACTATGGGGAGGCCTGGAAATTAATAACAAACGGTATTCCATCAGACTTCCCGGTAAGAGTGGTTAGAGAAGATCCAAACAAAAAAGGATTATTATATGCTGGTACGGAGTTTGGAATATTTATTTCAAGGAATGGAGGAGAAAACTGGGAGTCATTTCAACAAAATCTTCCAATTACTCCCATAACTGATCTTAAAGTTCACAGAGATGATATTGTTCTTTCAACTATGGGTAGATCATTTTGGATCTTAGATAGAATTAATTTTTTACACCACGATTATGAAGTTGATAAACCCTATCTAGTTCAACCTTCAGAAACTTTCAGATATAGGTATAGAGCATCAAGGAATTCAAATAATTTTTATCCCCAATCTAGTGTGGTTTTGGATTATTATCTAGAAAGCGATGCATACGAGAATATAAATCTCTCATTTTATGACAAAGACAATAATCTAATAAATTCGTTTTCAAATTCATCGGGTGAAGATATAACTGACACATCTTATAATATGGAATTGAGTCAATACGAGTCTATTACTACAAAAAGCTTGAAAATTCAGTCTGGTTTAAACAGATTTAGATGGGATATGAGACATCGAGGATCTTGGGATAAAGATGAGAATAAATCTTATAAAAATGGACCTCTTGTTTGTCCTGGAAAATATAAAGCTGTTTTGTCTTTAGGTGAAAAAAAGTTAGTGACAGAATTTATTATAAGCAAGGATCCAAAATTATCTGTTTCAAATCAGGATCTTAGAAATTTAGAATTATTCCAGCTTAAAGTTGTTGAGAAGATTTCAGAGGCTAAGAATTTGGAAAATAAAATTGAACAAATACTTTCTGAAAAAAAATTGAACAATAAGGAGAAAAGTATAGTCTTAAAAGCTCAAGAGGATATGGCAACTAAAGAAGGAACTTACATGCAGCCAATGCTAGTAGACCAATACAACTACTTATATAGCATGTTATCTAGATCTGATCAAGAAGTTGGTAACGATGCTCACTTAAGATTAATAGAATTAAACAAAAGGCTTGAAAAAAACAAAAAATTAATAAATTCCGTTTCACCATAAAAAGTATTTAAAGATCTTTTGGCATAGTGTTAAGGTAATTCTGTTTCCAAATTTTCCTTCTTGTCTTATCATCTACATTGCCTCCAGATAGAATAATAAGAATTTCTTTTTTTTTTGATTGTTTTTTTAACCATTTAAAAGCCGCCTCCATTGTCATTGCACAAGTAGGTTCTATTTGAATTTTGAGCATATGATTTAACCACTGTGTCCAATAAATAATTTTATCTTCTTCAACCTCGTAGAATTCGTCTAATTTTTTTAAAAATTCAAACGTTATATCACCTATCGCCATTGTCATAGCTCCGTCAGCTATTGTATCGGGAATTCCTTTTAGTCTTTGAATTGAATTCAATCTAACGGACTGAACAGCGTCATTTGCATTTAAAGGTTCTGCACCAATTACTTTTGCAGAAGGACAAAGTTGTCTAGCTGTAATAAGAGCTCCAGATAAAAGTCCACCACCGCCACAAGGTGCAAAAACTGCATCTACAAACTTTAGTTTTTCAAGTGCCTCAAGAGTCGCTGTGCCCTGTCCAGCAATTACTTGCTTGTTGTTAAAAGGTGGTAACCAATAGACATCTTCGTCTCTTGACGCATTAATTACTTTCTCATCAGATTCGTCTCTGGTGGGTGAAAGCACAACTTCAGCACCGTACGATCTAGTTGCTTGAATTTTAATTTTGGATGCATATTCAGGCATAAAAATAGTTGACGGTATTCCAAATTGACTTGAAGCCCAGGAGACAGCTTGAGCATGATTACCAGAACTGTTTGCAACTATTTTTTTGGGTTTTTTATCCTCTTCTACAAGCCATGAAATAGCATTACTGGCGCCTCTAGACTTAAATGCTCCAATTTTTTGAAAACTATCTGCCTTGAAATATATTTTGTGACCTAACCAATCATTTAATATTGAAGATGAAATAATTGGTGTGTCAACAATAAACTTACTAATTCTGTTTTTTGCTTCAACTATATCCTTAAAAGATGGTTTAGTTTTCAAATCTAGAGACCATTATTTTTTCCTGAAGGTAAATAAAAAATTGTATGGTGGTAAAATATTCAATTTGTTTTTTTAATTTGTTTGTTATTAACTATAAATCAATTTAAAATGAAAAAAACTATTTTATCAATTTGTTTGTTTGTTTTATCTATTTTAAACATACAAGCACAGGAAATATGGATGACCTATGATTTAAAAGTAAAAAAGGGAATGTCTGAAAAATTTGAGCAAGCAGCCGCAAAAAAAACGAGAATGTTTAATAAAGGTGCTGAAGACGCTATTTTTACTTTCCAGTATAGAGATGGTGAAAAACAAGGTCAATACCAAAGAGTTGTTGGTTATAAAGACTGGGATTTTATGAATAATCAAAATCCAAATGGAAAACAACAAAAATATTGGAGAGAAAATGTTTCTCAGTATATAGAGAGTCAAGAAGGATGGAAAGTTTGGGAAAGGTTGGTTGAAGTATCCCACAACTGGAATCCCGAAACTACTTTCAAACATATGTATGTTTTAAGAAGATTCATTAAACCGGGGCATAACCAAGACGTATACAATTTCTTACAAAGAATGAAAATGGTGAGGGAAAAATATAATTATACTGGCATCACAGGAGTTTTCAAGGTTTTATCAGGTGGTAACACAAGTGAATTTGTGATCTGTCAAGGATTTAATGAATTTGGAAAGCTTGGAGAATTTGAAGGAACAGATAAATCGCTACAAGAACTTTACAATGAAATGTTTGGATGGGGAGCGTATCGTAAAGATTCACGAACCTACAATAGAGCCTTGGAGATGTATAGTAGAACAACTCAAAGAATGACTTTTATGGAAGAATTAAGCACTAAACTGTAAAGGCAAATTAAAATTTAAAACCCTCTATTTTGAGGGTTTTTTAATACCCAGGATTTTGAGTCATTTCTGAATTACTGTCCATTTCACTTTGTGGAATGGGTAGTAATAATTTTGGATCATTAGATTGAAGACTTCCAACATTTTTACCAAGTCTTTTGTGATCATGGATAAGGTGACCCTCAAAAGCAAGCTCAAGCTGCCTTTCATTAAAGATAACATCTATACTAAGCTCTGATAATGGTTTTGCATTAGATCTTGCTCTTAATGTATTTATCTCAGAAAGGGGTGTCATACCCTCAGAACTGGAAAGTCTAAAATTTGACTCAGCCCTAATTAGGTGCATCTCCGCCATTCTAAAAACAGGTACATTTCCATACTGATTTGTGAATTTTGAAGTAAGAGTTCCTCCATTGTCAGGACTAACGTAATTAAAAGAATACCTCGCATCATTTAAATCGTCTCCAAAAAGTTCAAAATATGCTGGTTGCAAAGTGATATCTCCCTGCCTTCCTCCATTTGACTGGGAAGCATAAAATATTATACACTGGTTGGTTCCTCCTTGACTAGTTACTTGAAATGCAAAGATATCTTCAACTCCATCAACGTCGTTGTTAAATGCACCTGCAAAAGTATCAGCTAACTCGTGACCACTATTTACAATTACATCATGGGCTGCATCCAAAGCATCGCTATACTGTGAGCGTTGAAGGTAGACTCTTGCGAGTAAAGCTTTAGCAGCATATTTATCTGCAAAAAAATCATTTGATTGAGGTAATAGGTTATATGATTCATTTAAATCAGAAATTATTTGATTATAGATTTCTTCTTCAGAGCTTCTTTGTTTGTTAAGGTCAGAGCTGTAATCCACGATTCCCTCTGTTCGTAAAGGTACTCCTCCAAAATGTCTTACTAGATCAAAATAAGCGAGAGCCCTAAGAAACTTAGCCTCACCTTCAACTCTATTACTTTCATTTGTTTGATTAATCACAGTTATGTTATCTATAACTAGATTCGCTTGATTTATTACTTCGTATGAATTTTGCCACAATCCTTCAACAAATGAATTATCTATTAGGATGTTTTTTGTAAAAATTTGCCTTGGCTCTAAAAATGTCCCCTCCCATGATATCTGATCAGATGCGCCTAGCAAATCAGATATCACATGATTTCGGCCACCAAATGATGCACTTTGACCAGCTTCTTCATAAGTTCCAATTAATATGTTTTTTATGGTATTTTCTTCCGAAAGAGCTTTATCTACAGATATACTTTGTGCTGGTTCAATATCCAACTTTTGATCGCAAGACAATAAAGCCAAACAAAAAATTACTTTTAAAGTTTCTTTTATTTTTCTCATAATTAAATTAAAAACCTAAGTTTAAACCAATTGATATCGTCCTAGCCGCAGGAGCAGAATAAAAAACTTGTCCAATCCCACCAGCGTCAGTTCTAGATTCTGGATCATATCCAGAATAATTTGTGAACGTTAAAAGATTAAATCCTGACAAGTAGACCCTCGCATTTTTTAATTTCAATCTTTCATTAATTTTTTCTGAAAAATTATATCCAACAGTAAGATTACGTAATCTAATGAAATCTCCATCTTCAAGATATCTTGTAGAATGACCAGTTCCATTTGACCATCCCAGTCTTGCTTGAGGAACATCTGTCTCATCCCCAGGATTTTGCCATCTGTTTAGCTGATCTTTTGTTTGATTATCAAACCAATCACCATTTGCAGACTGAAACCTACCAGCAGAATTGTATATGCTAGCTCCAAACTCTCCTTGGAAAATTAAAGTGAAGTCAAAATTTTTATAGGTTAAAGTGTTTGTAAGACCGAAAATGAATTTAGGCAGCGGGTTTCCAGCGACTATCCTTTTTGCATCAGTGTATTTGTTTGTAGTAGATTTGTTTAATGTTCCGTTTTCATCTGTATTTAAATAATAAAGGGCATCTCCATTTTGAGAATCAACACCAGCATACTCAGGTAAGTAAAAAGAATAGAGTGGCTCTCCTTCCCTAAGAATATTTCTAGAATTTATAACATCATTCCCTCCTGGCAAGGTAACTACCTCACTAGTATTAATTCCAACATTAAAACTTGTTTTCCAATTGAAATCTTCCTTTACAATATTTTTAGTATCCAATAGGAATTCAAGACCTGAATTCTTAAGCCTACCAATATTTTTTGTTATGCTTGACGCACCAGAAGAAAGTGGGAGGGGCTGATCAAAAAGAAGGTTATCGGTATCCTTGTTATAATAAGTTATTTCTCCAGAAATTTTATTTTCCAGAATTCCAAATTGTAAAGAAATATCTGTTTGCGCTGAACTTTCCCATGAAAGCTGTGCGTTTTCGGCCTGAATTGGAGCAATCCCCGGCCTTTGATTATATGAAACCCCACCAAATAGTCCTCGTGAAGCAAAATTTCCAATTTCAGCATTCCCGACTTGCCCCCAACTAGCTCTAAATTTTAAAAAATTAATTAATCCATTATCTGCAAGAAAATCTTCCTCCGAAAGAATCCATCCAGCAGAAAATGACGGAAATGTTCCATATTGGGCATTTTTCCCAAATCGAGATGAACCGTCGTAACGAAGTCCTAACTTCAGCAAATATTTATTTTTAAAAGAATATGTTACTCTTGAAAAATATGAGAGAAAACTATAGGCGGTTGTACTTCCACTTCCAGAGGTTATTTCTGCAGCACTTGATAAAGTTTGAAAATCATCCGTTGGAAATTGTTCTCCTTGAACACTTGTAAAACGTCGATTGCTCTCGTTGTATTCAGTCCCTAAAACAGCATTTAAAATATGGTCTTCACCAAAATTTTTGTCATAGGTCAGATAATTTGAAAAAATATAATTTTCTGTTTGAACGTTGGTGGCTGTACCTTCTCCATTGGTAGACTGAAAAGGTGTTTTACTACCTCTAAACTGGTCTTCAGTTTGAGCAAACGAATCGAAAGCAAAGCTTGATGTAAATTTTAGATTAGGAATAATTTTATAGTCTCCTGAAATTTTTCCAGTTGCTCTTCTTATAATAGTAGCGAAGAAACCATATTTGTCCTCTAGTAAAAAATTTGCATATACAGTATTTGTAAAAGGTTCGCCATCAAGAAAAGCTGGTGAGATCGGAGCCTGAGCAATAGCTTGAAGAGGGGTTACAAAGGCATTATCATTTGCAATTCTATCTATTTTTGAACGATTAAAACCTAGATTCATTGACAATGAAAACTTATCAGAAAAATTATGACTGACATTTGTTCTAGCGTTAATTTTTGTCAATTCATTACCTCTAACAATACCTTTTGTATCGTTATAGGATACTGAAAAATAATAGTTCGTTTTTTCACTTCCCCCAGACATAGAAATATCTGCATCTCTTGTATGCCCATCAACCAAAGCAATTTTTTCCCAATCAGTATCATACGCACCTTCTTGCCATGTATAATCAGAATATCTGTCAAACCTTGCTTCTGCATAGGCAGCTCCATTACCTGGCCAACCACCATATGCAAGACCATTTTCAGCAGCCTCAGTGAAAATTTCTATATATTCATCTGCATTCATCCATTCTCTTGTTTTAGCTGGAGAACTAAAACCATTTGAAAAATTAATATTAAAGCTTGCTTCTCCAGATCTTCCTTTTTTTGTTGTTATGATAACTACACCATTTGCTCCTCTCGATCCGTAAATTGAAGCAGCAGATGCATCTTTAAGTATATCTATGGACTCAATTTCTGACGGGTTTAAGGTAATTAGAGGGTTGGTAGGAGCGCCATTGCTTGACTCATCATCATTAATCAACGGAACACCGTCAAGAACATACAAAGGGTCTGAGCCCGCACTTATACTAGATTGACCTCTTATTCGAAAATTTAATCCTGCCTCTACTTTACCGTTAGTCTGATTAATTTGTACGCCCGCCACTCTTCCTGTGATAGCATTAAACAGGTTTGGTGTCGGGACATCACTTAAATCCTCCGAAGTTACTCTTGCAACGTTATCAGTTAAAGTTACCTTTTTTTGAGATCCATATCCAACAACCACTACTTCAGCTAATTCATTTGAAGGATTAAGTGTGACATCTATTTTATCTTGTTCCCCTACAAGAATTGTAATAGATCCATATCCCACAAAACTAAATTCTAAGCTGGAATTTTCATCTATATCAATTGTATAATTCCCATCAAAATCTGTACTTACACCGTTGGTTGTTCCAACTTCAACTACTGAAGCACCTGGCAGTGGAATGCCAATTTCATCAACAACGACACCGGTAATCGTTTTTTGACCTGTGAGGATCGTCATAAATAATATGCTAAATAAAAATGAAAAAAATATTTTACTCATTGATTGCAGTTGGTTAAATGCAAATATATGATATTTAAATTTTTTTTGGATTGATTATATTTCAAGCATGGTGATTCCTGAGATGATTTTTATCTAGACTTAAATTTTTTTAAACTGTCTATTAATTTAGGAACCACATCGAAAGCATCACCAACAATACCGTAATCAGCCGCTTTAAAAAAAGGAGCTTCAGGGTCATTATTGATAACAACCTTGCATTTTGACGCATTTATACCTGCAAGATGCTGGATTGCACCGGATACCCCAATCGCAATATATAAATTTGATGCAACCGGTTTACCTGTTTGACCTACATGCTCGCTGTGTGGTCTCCACCCCATGTCAGAAACTGGCTTTGAACAAGCCGTAGCAGCTCCTAATATTTTTGCTAGGTCCTCAATTAAGGTCCAGTTTTCAGGACCTTTTAAACCCCTGCCGCCTGAAACTACGATTTCAGCATCAGCTATAGAAATTTTCTCTTTATCCTCTTTTACTGATTCAACTTTAAGTTTTGAGTCGATACTTTCAGGAATATAATCTTTTACTTCAAGTTTTCTTTCGCTTTTGTGTATACCGTACGAATTATTTAAAATCCCTATAATTTTTTTGTTTGTCTTAAGTTCAGTAAATACAAATCCCTTGTTTGTAAATACACTTCTTTTTAAAACTAGTGGTGAAACACTCGAAGGAAATTCAACAACATTAGTAGCATAAGCCGCATCCAGCGAGATAGATACTACAGGAAAAATAAATCTTGAATCTGCACTAGATCCAGTTATAAAAATTGTTCCGCCAAGGTCATTGAAATTTTTACATAATAGGTCGGCATATATTTTTGGATTAAACACATGATCAGTTTTAATGTTAATAAGTTTTTCAACACCATATTTTTGAATTTTAAGAGGATCTACTGCATTAAATGTAATTCCATATAAATTGGTTTTCATTTCATCAGCTAGTTTCCTACCGTATGAAGACACCTCTAAGGCAGTTTTTTTGAAATTGCCATTTTCAGTTTCTAAATAAACTATAATCGCCATACTAAATTACTTTTGCTTCATTGTGTAACAAATCTATCAAATCATCAATTTTTTCAGGATTAACAAGTTTTACTTCACCTTTTGGTGGAAGCTTTTCGTATTTAACAGTTTGCGTTTGACACCTTTGGTATTTAGCCTCAATAATGGTTAATGGCTTTTTTCTAGACATCATAATACCTCTCATATTGGGAATTATTAAATCACTTTCTTCAACAAGTCCTTTTTGGCCACCAATCACAAGAGGTAGAGTCCCAGATATTTCTTCCTTACCCCCATCTGTTTCTCTAGTTGCTTTGAAATTTGATTGACTTACTTCTAGGCTTACACAGTTGCTGACATAATTTGCATTTATTAAAGTTGCTATCATACCTGGGACCATTCCTCCGTTGTAGTCGATAGATTCCCTTCCTGCAATTATTAGATTATATTCTTTGTCCTTTACAAAATCAGAAATTTCTCTTGCAACCTGATTGGCATCCACTGGATTTGTGTCAACTCTAAAAGCTTGATCTGCACCAATAGCAAGAGCTTTTCTAAGTATAGGATCCGTATCAATCTTACCAACACATATAACATGCACTTCACAACTTTCCTTTTCTTTTAACCAGATTGCTCTAGTTAAACCAAATTCATCATTAGGATTAATTACGTACTGTATTCCTGATTTATCAAATCGAGTTTCATTTTCAATAAAATTAATTCTTGATGTTGTATCAGGAACGCTGCTAATACATACCAAAATCTTCATGTCTCTCTGAACTATTTAATTACACTTTAAAATTAAGTATTATTCTTGCATAATAAAATTTTTTATTCATTTATATGTTAAATATTATTGGATAAGGTTTTTTTGGATCTTTATCGTAACCGTAAAAACCTCTTTTAGTCTTACATCCCAAATTTCCTTCTTCAACCATTTTAATAAGCAATTTGTTGGGTGAATATTTTTTATCGCCAAAACCATTTTCTAAGACTTTCAAAACTGATAAACAGACATCCAGTCCTATTAAATCAGCCAGTCTTAAAGGACCCATAGGGTGACCCATTCCTAATTTCATTATTTGATCAATACTATAAACATCTGCAACTCCCTGTGATAAAGTTTCAATTGCTTCATTTATCATTGAAAGTAAAATTCTATTTGAAACAAAACCTGGTGAATCCTTGACCACCAAAGGAATTTTATTAATTCTTGTAGTTAAAGATTTAGTTAGATCAACAGTTTTTTTACTTGTATTACTACCAACTACAATTTCGACTAATGACATTACTGGAACTGGATTCATAAAATGCATGCCTATAATCCTCTCTGGATAACGAGTTTTATCTGCCAGACTTGATATAGATAATGATGACGTGTTGGATGAAATTATAACATCGCCTTTACATATAAAATCTAAATCTTTAATTATTTTTTTTTTCAGTTCAAAATTTTCATGAACAGCTTCAATAATTAGGTCTGCCTTTTTAGCAGATTTATTTAATTCCTTCGTGAATAATATGTTTGATAATATATTTTTTTTTTGTTCGTCCTTGATAACTCCTTTTCTTATTTGTCTATCAATATTAGTGGAAATTGTTTTTTTCGATTCAATTAATATTTCTTCACTTAAATCAATTAAACTTACTTCTAGGTCGTATTGAGCCATAATGTGTGCAATTCCTAAGCCCATTGTTCCTGCACCTATAATAGCGATTTGATTCATTTTAAAATAATTTACCCAAAATTAAAGTCTTGTTAATCTACAATATTATTTATTATTATAATTTAACGGTAGTTATTTTCATTAAAAACAACATACAAATGTTAACCAATATAAAAACAATTGAAACAATATTTAAAATGAAAGTTGCAGACAATAGAGCTTTTGTGTTAAACAAAATTGTAAATTATACACATAAAAAAATATCTGAAAACAAAATTCCAAAGCTGAACTTTATATGTACTCATAATTCAAGGAGAAGCCAATTTTGCCAGTTTTGGGCAACTTTTTTTTCTAATTATTACAATATTGAATGTAGAGTTTTTTCTGGCGGTACTTTTGAAACTCAAGTGAACAAAAATGTGATTAATAACATAAAGGATTACGGTTTCAGTATTAGTTTTAAAGAGTCAAATAATCCCATTTATTCCATACATTATAAAAATTTAAATCTTGGTGATTATTTCTCAAAAATATACCTTGATTTAGAAAATCCAAAAAGTGAATTTGCAGCAATTATGACCTGCTCTGATGCAGAGAATAATTGTCCTTTAGTTGAAGGGGCAGAAATTAAGTTTTCCCTTCAATACGATGATCCAAAAAGGTACGATAAGTCAAAAATTGAAAAAACTGAGTACAAAAAAACTTCTGAAAAAATTGCCTCTGAGATGAATTATTTGTTTCATAAATTAAAATCCAATTATGAGTAATTTTAAGTCAAATAGAATTATATTTTTAGTACTTGCTTTTACTTTGTTATCATGTAAAAAGGACGACATATGTGGGATAATAATTGATAAAGTCTTTATTGAAAATCGTTACTATTTTATATTTGATTCCGATACCTTCAATCAATTTGGTGGGACAAATGTAAACCAAACTATATATTATGTGCCCGATAACAGAAGTAGTGGTGAAATAAGCGAGGACATTTATAATGAATTTAGTATTGGAGACGAATATTGTCAATCATAGTCTTTCCATTATAAATTCATAAGTGTCGGACAGAAAATTGATGTAATTGTCCCTAAATCCAACTTCAGATTTAAATGCTCCAATATATTCTTCTTTCACAGGAACAGGAATTTTTATCATTTTTGATTTATTGGAGTGTTCAATTATAAATTGAATGGTTATTTTAGAAGATAAAACAGGGTTTTCTCTAAGTTCTTTAATAACATATTTTAGTATTTCAATTGGCCATTGTTGAGATTCGAAACTTAAATTAAGTTCATCAATTTCATTATTTGATGATTTAAATGCAATATCTGAGTTTACTCTTAACTCATACTTTTTTAAAAAATTGTCAAAGCTGTTTTCTTGTGTAAAAGAAAATTGAGCTATAATTATTAAAAAAAATAAAAATTTGATGTTCATTAGTTTTTTTCAATTATGATTGCGGATGCTCCACCTCCTCCATTACAAATTATTGCTGCACCCCTCTTTAAATTTCTTTGATTTAAAGCGTAAATAAGGGTGACAACAATTCTTGCCCCAGAACATCCCAAAGGATGACCCAATGAGACTGCACCCCCGTTAACATTTACAATATCGGGATTTATTCCTAAAATTTTCATGTTTGCCAAAGTAACAACAGAAAAAGCCTCATTAATTTCAAATAGATCGATCTGCGATAAATCTAAATTGGCCTTTCTTAATGCGATCGGTAAAACTTTTGATGGAGCGGTTGTGAACCATTTAGGTTCATTAGCAGCATCTGCATGGGAAATAATTTCAGCTAACGGCCTTAAATTTAGTTCTTTGGCTTTTTCTTCTGACATTAAAATTAACGCTGCAGAGCCGTCGTTTACTGTTGAAGCGTTAGCCGCTGTTACGGTACCACCTTTTAAAAAAGGAGATTTCAAATTTTTAATTTTTTCAAAATTTACACCAACGCATTCCTCATCTTTTTTGAAGCTAGTTTCTTCTCCTTTTGAATCCTTAATTTTTATTTCGCAGACTTCATTATTAAAAAACCCTTTATCCCAAGCGTTCTGACTTTTCAAATATGACTCTTTACAATATTTGTCTTGCTCCGATCTTGAAATTCCATATTTTTTTGCAGTTTCCTCAGCATAAACTCCCATTACTTTATTGTGAAAGGGATCCATTAGTCCATCTACTTCCATTATGTCGTTTAATTTTGAAGCTCCAAATTTCACCCCACTTCTTAAATTGAAATAATGTGGAGACATGCTCATATTTTCCATTCCACCGGCAACAACAGTATTGTTTTCACCTAGAGCTATTGATTGAGCCGCTACTGAAATGCTTTTCATGCCCGATGAGCAAACCTTATTGATTGTGGTGCAGGGGACATGTTTTGAAATACCACCAAAGATTGCAGCTTGTCTTGCCGGAGCTTGTCCAAGACCAGCTTGAAGCACATTCCCAAAGTAAACTTCATCAATAAGTTCAGGATTTAACGAAATGGAATTTATGGAGGCCTCAATCGCTTTAGAACCAATTAAAGTCGCAGGGACTTTAGATAAAGATCCCATGAAAGATCCAATTGGTGTCCTTTTAGCTGCAACAATTACAACTTTATTTAATTTCATTACTTACTTTGTTTTCCTTAAAAATCGAAACAAATATACTCCCGTAAATAGAATGGACCAAACTTGATATCGCCGAAGGAATAGCCGTTGAAGGGTTCACATAATTTTCTTTTGCTAAGACAACTCCTAGTCCAGAATTTTGCATTCCAATTTCAATACAAATTGTTTTCGATAATTTCTTATTTCTCAAAATAATAAAACTTATAATATATCCAATTATAAATCCCAAGAGATGTAAAGTCATAACAGAAAATATAAGTTTTATCCCTGACTCGAAAATTATTTCTTTTCCTTCTCCAATAATACTTGCTACTATTAACACTATTAACAAAACCGCAACTGAGGGAGAATAAATTATCATTCTCTTTGTAAACAATGGAAAATATTTATTTACAACAACTCCTAAAAAAACTGGCACTATAACAACCTTTGTTGTGGTTAGTAATAGACCTGTTAAATCAACATTTATTAAATCTCCAGATATATTTGTTATCAAAAGAGGGGTTAAAATAACTCCTGCAACAGTTGATATAAAGGTCATACTAACAGAAAAGGCAACATTTAAATTTGAAAGGTATGCTATAACATTAGATGCAGTCCCTCCTGGACAACATGAAACCAAAATTAATCCAACAGCTAAGGAATCAGGTAATTCAAAAATTTTAGTGATTATCCAGCCCAAAAAAGGCATAACTGAGAATTGAATTATTACTCCAATAATAGTCCATTTTGGATTTTTATACAATATTTTAAAATCATTGACTTTTAGTGTTAAGCCCATTCCAAGCATAATTATACCTAAACCGAAGGTTATTAGATTACCACTGAACCATGAAAATAGTTTTGGCTTTATTAAAGCAGCAAATGAGAAGAGAATTACCCATAAAGGAAAAAGGTTTACAAAAAATCTCAATTAGATAAATTTAATTATATAAGTTTTAATATGTCCACTCTAAAGACTCCATTAATTTTGCTATATCATTCCCTATATAATTTACAGCTGGCATTATAGAATCATAGTTTGGTTTTCTGTAAAAATATAAAGCTCCAAAAATAAAGTGATTTAGGCTGTCTGTTAAAAAAAATTGAACTTGAGAAGCAGCGTTACCCTCTATCTTAAATATAGAGCCATAGGTCTTTTTTACATTATTGAAATATGCTTTCTCGGGTATTCTAACGGCTTTCCTTGTGTGTTTTAGTGGCATTCTATAAGCATCAGACAATAGTGAATCAAGATTATTTTGGACTTTTCTATAGGTTAAGAATATAGTCCCTTTTAAGTTTGGATAAATTATTTGATCATTACATTTACTAGAAGACACGAAATTACTATTGACATTAACTTTAAATGAATATGGGCACTTTGACTTTTTTTGAATGTAACCAGGATAAGGATATTTTAGATCTAACATCGATTTTGGTTTAGGTTTCAATGGCTTTTCCGTGCAAGAAATAATGAGTGTTGTTAAAATGAGCTGAATAAAAGACCTTTTCACGGAAGTTTAACTTTAATTCTTTTAATTCTTTTTTTGTCAACCGATTCGATTGTAAATTGAATTTTTTCAAATGATATTTTTTCTCTTATTCTTGGAAGTCTTTGTGAAATTTCGGTCAAAAAACCTCCTAAAGTCTCTGCTTCACCTCTTCTTTTTTCAAAATTCTCAATAGACAGAATTTTTGATACCCTGTAGAAATCATTCAGACTAATTTTTGCATTAAATAAATATACGTTGTTGTCAATCTTTGAATACTCTAGGCCTTCGTAGTCAAATTCATCAGATATATCGCCTACAATTTCTTCAATTAAATCCTCTAATGTTACTAATCCGGATGTACCCCCATACTCATCAACAACCACAGCAATATGCATTTTCTTTGATTTGAATTCTTTGAATAAATCATCTAATTTTTTGTTTTCAGGAACAAAATACGCAGGTCTTAAAATTGAAACCCAATTGAATTTTTTTTCTTTAATGTGTGGTAAAAGGTCTTTAACATATAGTATCCCAATAATATAATCAAGTTGATTTTCAAATACTGGTATTCTAGAAAATCCATTTTCTATTAATCTAGGTAAAATTTTATCAAGAGATAAATTAGATGATAATGCAAAAATATCAACTCTTGGACACATAACTTGACTAATTTCAATATTCCCAAAGTTTACTATCCCTTTTAAAATCTTTTCCTCTTCTTCGGTTGTATCATTTTGTTTTGTTAATTCCAAAGCTTTTGATAATTCATCAACAGAGAAATTACCTCCTTTTTGACCAAATCTTTTCTCAATTATGTTAGTTATAAAACTCATTGGTATAGTTAAGACAAATAATAAAAATTTGTCCAACCTGTAAATTATAGATGCTGTAAATCTTGCAAATATTAAATTATTTCTGTTAGCAAATATCTTTGGTAAAATTTCACCAAAAATCAGAATAATAAAAGAAATCACTACAACCTCTATAAGCAAACTAAGAAGATGGTTGTCTATTTTGGATAGATACACCTGACTTAAATTAGAAAATAAAAGAACTAAAGCAATATTTATGAAATTATTAGCAACAAGAATTGTTGCTAGTAGCCTTTTGGGTTTATTAAGGAGTTTTTCAATCAAACCTTTTTCCCTAGCAAAGTTATCCTGTATTGAATCTAATTGGGTTGAGGAAATAGAGAAAAAAGCCACTTCGGCTCCTGAAATAATCGCAGAACAAAACAATAAAAAAAATAATGTTATTGATTGAATTAAAATAATTGAGGTTAGCAAACTTATTACTATATTACTTAGTTGTATTAGAAAGGTAAATCCTGACTTTCTGCATTAGATTGGTCATTTTCAGAGCTTTGAGATTCTGAATTCTTTTTGGTTGTCAAAAATGTGAATTGATCTACGTTGATTTCTGAGGTATATCTATCGGTTCCATCTTCGGCTTTCCATTTTCGAGTTTTAATTTTCCCCTCAATATAAATTCTGTCTCCTTTACTAAGGTACTTTAAACAAATTTCAGCAGCTTTATTTCTGACAACAATGTTGTGCCACTCGGTTTCAGTAATTTTTTCTCCTGTATCCTTTTTTGTGTATGATTCATTCGTTGCAAGAGGAAAGCGGCCTATTGAACCTCCACCTTCAAAATGATGGATTTTTACGTCATCCCCAAGATTTCCAATTAACATCACTTTATTTAAGGAACCACTCATAGATATAATTTAAAAACCAAATATAATAAAACTTGTTATGACTTTAAATGTTTATTTATAAAGTCAGAAATTACTACAGGTTTAGGTAAGTTTACAATTTCATTAATAGGAAGCGAATTTTTTATATAAACAGGTGAACTAAAAATCCAAAATTTGATTTTTAATATCTGATGGGTAAGGATTTGTTTAACATTTATTACTTCCAAAAATTTTGGTGGTTTTTTCATTTTATTGGTTAAAATGTTAAATTCTTTTTTGTTAACTATCTCATTCAATTTAGAATATTCACCTTCAATTAATGGAAATTCATAAAGATTTTTCCATATGTCTGTTTTAACTCTCTTTCTAAAAATCAGCTTTTTGTTACTTACTATTACTATGTAATTTAAATGTCTTTGTTTTTTTACAATTTTGGAGGTTTTTTGAGGATATGAAGAGACATCTCTCTTAAGATATGCTATACATTGTGAATTGAAAACGCAAGAATAACAGAGGGGTTTTTTGGGTAAACATTGTAAAGCACCGAATTCCATTAAAGCTTGATTAAAGTCCCCTGGGTTTAAATTACTAATTAATGATTTTAATTTTTTTTTAAAAAAAAATAATGTGGTCTTTTGTTTTAAGTCTCTTTTGATTCCAAATAATCTAGATATAAATCTATGTACATTTCCATCTACAACAACTTCTTTTTCATCAAAGCAAATAGAAGATATAGCACTTGCAGTATAATCTCCAACTCCCTTAATTTTTAAAATTTCTCCGAAAGTGCTTGGGAAGATTGCATTATTTTTTTTCACAATTATTTTGGCGGATTCTAGAAGGTTTGTTGCTCTTTTATAATATCCTAGACCTTGCCACAACTGTAAAACCTCATTTTCGGTTGCCATGGATAATTCAGTTAGAGAAGGGTATCTTGCTATGAATTTTTTGTAATAAGGTAGCCCTTGCTTTACTCTTGTTTGTTGAAGTATCACTTCAGATATCCAAATCTTATAGGGATCCTTTGTTTTTCTCCAAGGTAAATCCCTTTTATTCTTCTTATACCAATAAAATAATTTTGCTGAAAATTTCATTTCAAAAATAATATCTATTATAGGAAATAATAATATTTATACAAAATCAAACATTGTGATTATTATTTTTATATTTGCCATCAGAAAACAATAAACCATAACTTAAATTATATGACAAAAGCAGAAATTGTTTCTAATATTTCAGACAAATTAGGAATCGATAAAAGCGATGTTCAAATTACTATTGAAAAATTTATGGATGAAATAAAAGGTTCGCTAGAACATGGCAATAATGTCTATTTAAGAGGATTTGGTAGTTTCATTGTTAAAAGACGAGCTAAGAAAACTGGTAGAAACATATCTAAAAATACAGCTGTGATTATTCCAGAGCACAATATACCCGCATTTAAACCCTCAAAGGTATTTATGAATGGTGTAAAATCTAAAGTAACTATATAGAAATACTTAATATGCCAAGTGGTAAAAAAAGAAAGAGGCACAAAGTAGCAACTCATAAAAGAAAAAAAAGAAGGCGAGCTAATCGACATAAAAAGAAATAGTGTTAGAAACACTTAAAAATTGAATGTTCTTTGAAAATTTGGCTGAAAAAGCTAAATACGTAAAATAAAAATTTGTTTAATCGACGCTTATGCGTCAAAAAATAATCGATGTGAATAAAGAATTGATAATACGATCAAATTCTTCAGCTGTTGACTTTGCCCTTTTAAAAGAAGGAAAATTAATTGAACTCAACAAAGAGACGGATAACAATAAATTTTCTGTTGGTGATATTTTCTTTGCTAGAGTAAAAAAACCAATTTCTGGATTGAATGCAGCTTTTGTGAATATTGGCCATGAAAAGAATGGTTTTCTTCATTATCATGACTTAGGACCTCAACTTTTATCTCTTCTAAAATTTGTCAAGCTTTTGAATTCAGGTAAAATCAAAAACTTTATGCTTGACGGTTTTGACTTAGAAAAAGATATTGAAAAAAATGGTAAGGTTATAGATTTGCTTAAACCTAATCAATTTATTTTGGTTCAGATAATTAAAGAACCCATTTCAACGAAAGGTCCAAGGATATCCTGTGAAATTTCGTTAGCGGGAAGATATATGGTTCTAATTCCTTTTTCTGATCGGGTTTCTATTTCTCAAAAGATTGAAAGTAAAGAAGAAAGAACCCGTCTAAAACGACTAGTAAACAGCATTAAGCCTAAAAACTTTGGGGTTATTGTAAGAACCGTTGCAAAAGAGAAAAAAGTTGCTGAATTAGATTCTGATTTACAAAGTCTTGTAAATAGGTGGATTAAACTTTGCAAGAGTATTCGTAACATCAACAAGTGCCCTCACAAAGTGTTAAGTGAAATAAATAGAACTTCGTCTATATTGAGGGACATTTTTGATGACAGCTTTAAGGGAATCTATGTGGATGATAAAATCCTTTTGCATGAAGTAAAAGAATATTTAGATTCCATTGCCCCAAAAAAAATCAATATTGTAAGTCTTTACAACGACTCTGTCCCTATTTTCGAAAAGTTTGGAATTGAAAGACAAATAAAGACTTCATTTGGCAAAACTGTTTCTATGAAAAAAGGAGCATACCTAGTTATAGAGCATACTGAGGCATTACATGTAATTGATGTAAATAGTGGAAATAGATCCAATAGAGAAAAAAGTCAGGAAGAAACCGCTTTCGAAGTAAACATGATATCTGCTACTGAGATTGCAAGGCAACTCAGGTTAAGAGATATGGGTGGTATAATAGTTATTGATTTTATTGATTTATCATCTAGTGAAAATAGAAAAAAACTTTTCACACACTTGAAGGAAGAAATGAGTAAAGATAGAACTAAACACAAAATTCTTCCTCCATCAAAATTTGGACTTATTCAAGTAACTCGTCAGAGGGTTAGACCAGAACTAAACATTAAAACTTTAGAACCTAATCCAAATTATAATAATGAGGTAGAAGCTCCAATAGTTATGATAGATAAAATAAATTCAGAACTTAATAGTATATTGAATCATCCTAAGCATAAAAAGAAAAAGATATACTTACATGTTCATCCTTTTGTTGCAGCATACTTAAGTCAAGGTATTACGTCAATAAAATTTAAATGGTGGATAAAATTTAAAAAAAGAATTAATGTAATTCCAAGAGATGCCTATCAATATTTGCAATATAAATTTAGAGACGAAAAAAACAGAACTTTAAGAATTTGAAAAACATGCGGTACCATAGTTGGTATCGCATTTTTTTTTACATAATGAAAGAGAAAAACTCATATACCGAAATTTTAATTAAGCTTGAAAGGTATTGTAAATATCAAGATAGATGCAAATCTGAAATTGAAAATAAATTAAAAAAACTAGAAGCAACGGAAAAAATAAAAGATTCAATAATTAGTGAACTTTCTGAAAAAAATTATTTCGATAACATGAGGTTTTCTTGCGAATACGCCATTGGCAAATTTAGAAACAACCTTTGGGGAAGAATCAAAATCAGATATAACTTGAAGTGTAAACTTATTGAAAAAAAGGTAATCGATGAAGCCTTAAAAAAAATACCTGAAGATGAATATATATTAACTTTTAACAAAATGGCGATGAATGAGTGGACTAATAGATCCCAATTAGATTCTACTACTAGAATAAGGAGGTTTTACAAAACTCTTCAAAGTAGAGGTTGGGAATTTGATTTAATTAAGAACTTTTTATTTAAAATCAGAAAAGATAAATTTTAATCAATTAGAACTTTAATTGAATTTTTTTTCATCTCCACTAAGCCTGAATTGATCTGCAGTAATGTTTTCTTCCTGTCTTTTTTTATGTTGTATAAATCTCCATAAGATTTATCATTTAGAGAAATTTCTCCTTCTATTATTATTTCACCTTTTTTAAGTGTAGAAACAATTGGGGCATGGTTTTTTAGTATTTGAAAAGAGCCATCTGTCCCAGGAAAAATTATAGAATTAATATTCCCGGTTAGCAATTTACAATCTATTGAAAAAATCTCAATTAGCATACTACTTTTTTCCTAGCATTTTTTCTCCAGCTTCGATAGCTTCTTCAATAGAACCTTTTAAATTAAATGCAGCCTCTGGTATATGATCTAACTCACCATTCATAATCATATTAAATCCCTTGATGGTTTCTTTTATATCAACCAAAACTCCGGGGATTCCTGTAAATTGCTCAGCTACATGAAATGGTTGAGATAAAAAACGCTGAACCCTTCTTGCTCTAGAAACAGCTAATTTATCTTCTTCCGACAATTCTTCCATACCTAAAATAGCTATTATGTCCTGAAGCTCCTTATATCGTTGTAACAATTCCTTTACTCTTTGTGCACAATTATAATGATCATCACCAAGAATTTCAGGGGTTAATATTCTAGAAGTTGAATCTAAGGGATCAACTGCTGGGTAAATTCCCAACTCAGCAATTTTTCTTGAAAGGACAGTTGTAGCATCTAAATGAGCAAAAGTAGTTGCAGGTGCAGGATCTGTGAGGTCGTCTGCAGGAACATAAACTGCTTGAACCGAAGTAATCGATCCGGTTTTAGTTGATGTAATTCTTTCCTGCATTGCACCCATTTCTGTAGCTAAAGTTGGTTGATAACCAACTGCTGAGGGCATTCTCCCTAGAAGGGCAGAAACTTCTGAACCTGCTTGAGTAAATCTGAAAATATTATCAACAAAAAATAAAACATCTTTACCTTTTCCGTCTCCAGCACCATCGCGAAAATATTCAGCCATGGTCAAGCCTGATAGAGCTACCCTTGCTCTCGCCCCTGGAGGTTCATTCATTTGTCCAAAAACAAAGCTTGCTTTTGATTTTTTCATTGCTTCCTTGTCTACTTTAGATAAATCCCATCCTCCGTTTTCCATAGATTTCATAAATTCTTTTCCATAGTCAATTATTCCTGATTCTAGCATTTCCCTTAAAAGATCATTGCCCTCCCTTGTTCTTTCACCAACTCCTGCAAAAACTGAAAGGCCGCCATGACCTTTTGCTATATTGTTGATCAATTCCTGAATTAAAACTGTTTTACCAACACCTGCTCCTCCAAATAAGCCTATTTTCCCACCTTTTGCGTATGGTTCAATTAAGTCAATGACCTTAATACCAGTAAATAAAACTTCAGTTGACGTTGATAATTGATCAAATCTCGGTGCTTTTCTATGAATGGGTAATCCATTATTCCCAGACTTCTTTAGATTTCCTAAACCATCAATAGGATCACCAATAACATTAAATAGTCTACCATACACGTCTTCACCAATAGGCATTTGAATCGGACTACCTGTAGGAATTACTTCCTCTCCTCTACTCAAACCATCAGTTGAATCCATAGAAATTGCTCTTATGGTATTTTCACCAATATGAGACTGCACTTCTAATATTAGTTTTCCGGTAGATGTATTTACTTCAAGACTTTCGTATATGTTTGGTAAATAATTTTCTTCATTTTCAAAAATCACGTCAACTACAGGTCCAAGAATTTGAGAGATTTTCCCCTTAATTTTAGTCATTGTTATTTTTTTAATTAACTTTTGAGCAAATATAACTTTTAAGCTTTTAAAAAGGATATAATGTTTAAATTTTTTAGGGTTTTATTAAAATAAATTGTCAATTAAAGTTTGATTAGTTTTAAAGTAAAAAAAGTGGAAAAAAAGTTTTACAGTTTCATAAGAATTATTTCAACATTTTACAACAATTTTTTTTTTAAAAAACTTACTATAATCGGTAAAGAAAAAATACCAAATGATGGGGCAATTATTTTTTCTCCAAACCATCAGTCAGCTTTATTAGACCCTTTACTAATAGGATCCACATGTGGTAAAAGACTCTATTCATTAACAAGAAGTGATGTGTTTAGAAAACCTTTTTTATGGGTTTTAAATGCAATGCAAACGATACCTGTTTACAGAATGAGGGATGGTTTTGAAAAATTACACCAAAATAAGAAAGTCTTTGAAAAGTGTTATGAGTTGTTAAAAGTCAAAAATAACTTACTGATTTTTTCAGAAGGAAAACATCATGATGAATATTACTTAATGCCAATTTCTAAAGGAAGTTCAAGAATTGGCTTGGAAGGTTTAAAAAAATTTCCAAACACAATAATTTATCTTCAAGCAGTTGGAATAAATTATGGGAGTCATAAACACCCATATCATAATTGCACAATTGTGTATGGCGACCCAATTAAATTAAATGAATTTATTAATCTTTATGAAAAAAAACCAATTAAAACGCTTAACAGAGTCAGATTAAAATTAGAGAGAGAAATGAAAAAATGTCTCTGGTTGCCTAACTACTCCAAAGAATACTTTATAAAGAAAAATTTGATAAATTTTAAAAACACTAAACATGAATTTAATTTACTAAAAAAGAAAATTAGCCTTGAGGGTAATAAACTAAAAAATAACAATTCTAAAACAATTATTGACGAAATAGCGATTGCATTTTTTTCAATATTTAATCTGATTCCTTTAATGCTGATTCATTCAGCCTTAAAAAAAATTAATGATAGGGTTTTTCACCTCTCTGCTAAATATTTGATAGGATTTTTTATTTTTCCTTTGTGGTGGACAATTGTATTTATAGTTTCAGTCAATTTTTTTAACATCACATTAAGCATTGCAATTATTTTGTTTCTGGTATTGTTTTTGTTTTTTAGACAGTTTTTAATTATAAAAAATAAATAACGATAGTTTTTTGCTATCAAATTGGCAAAAAAATACTTTTTTTAATTTTTTTTCTCTACATATATTTATATATTATAATTTAATCTTATGTTTAATTTTTCCCCATAGTTTTATGTTATATTAATTGCTGGTTGATTCAAACGCTTTATAAATACATATCTTTACAAAATGTTTGATGTTATAATAATTGGTGCTGGTCCTATAGGTTTAGCGTGTAGTGTTGAAGCTAAAAAAAGAAATTTGAAGAGTTTAATTTTGGAAAAAGGAGTCTTGGTGAATTCCATTTACAATTATCCACAAAACATGACTTTTTTTTCTACATCAGATAAGCTTGAGATAGGGGAAATTCCATTTATTTCTCAAAACCCAAAACCCACACGCCCTGAAGCATTAGAGTATTATAGAAGAGTATGTACATCATGGGATTTGGAGGTGAATTTATACGAAACTGTAAAGGAAGTAAATGTTCAATCTGAAATATTTAATATTAAAACAGATAAATCAAATTATAAATCAAAAAATATTATAATTGCAACCGGCTTTTATGACATCCCCTTTCCTTTAAATATAAAAGGAGAAAATCTTTCAAAGGTCTCTCACTACTATTCGGAACCTCACCCCTATTTTGGAATGAACCTTGCAATTGTGGGTGCTGCGAATTCAGCTGTAGATGCAGCATTAGAAACGTTTAGAAAAGGAGCTAAAAGTGTTACAATGATAGTTAGAGAAAAAAATATTAGAGAAAATGTAAAATATTGGTCCAAGCCAGACATAGAGAATCGAATAAAGGAAGGATCCATTAAAGCTTTATTTAATTCTGAAATTATAGAAATTCAAAACGAATATATTATTGTCAAAAAAGGTAAGGAAAACACTAAACTAAAAAATGATTTTGTTTTAGCTATGACTGGCTATCAGCCAAATTTCGAGCTTTTAAAGTCGGTTGGAATAAAATTTAAAAAGGACAAATACTCTAGCCCATACTACAACTCAAATACAATGGAATCAAACGTAAATGGTGTTTACCTTGCTGGAGTAATTTGTGGAGGGTATCAAACTAATAAGTGGTTTATAGAAAATTCCAGAATTCATGCTTGTCAAATAATTAATCATATTAAAGATAAGGCATGAATATTTTAATCGCACCAGATTCATTTAAGGAGTGTTTAAATGCAAAGAAAGTAGCTAGATCAATTGCGAAAGGTATTAACAAAATAAACCCTAACCATAATATTGAGGAAATCCCAATTTCTGACGGTGGGGAGGGTTCCATTGATTTTTTAAAAAAAAACTGTGATGGAAAGGCTGTTAAACATGAAACTGAAAACGCTATTGGGAATAAAATTTTAAGTGAATATTATAAGTTTAGAAATTCAAAAAAAGCTTGGGTTGAACTGTCTAAAGCATCAGGATTATCACTGATAGCAAAAAAAAACAGGAATCCTGGTCTTACATCTACATATGGCACTGGATTATCAATAAATCATGCAATTCAAAGTGGATGTTCAGAGATAATTTTAAGCCTTGGTGGAAGTGCAACCAATGACGCAGGTGCAGGTATTTTCCAGGCACTAGGTGGAAAGCTTTTAGATGAGAACAACAATCAGATAGAAAAAGGGTGTGAGTCTCTATTTAAAATAAAACAAATAAAAATCCCTGAATATTTAAATGACATAAAATTTCAAGTCACCTATGATGTGTCAAATCCTTTGCTTGGCCTCAATGGAGCAACAAAGACTTATTCAAAACAAAAAGGGGCTACCTTAGATCAAATAGAGAAATTAGAAAAGAATATTTTATATTTCTCTCAAATAATAAAAAAAGATTTAAAAATTGATATAACTAAAATCAAGGGGGGAGGGTCAGCTGGAGGAACAGCCGCCGGTTTGTATGGTCTTCTAGGAGCCAAGCTCAAAAATGGGTTCAAATTGATATCTGGACTGGTAAATCTCGAAGATAAGGTGAAGTCATCGGACATCATTTTTACTGCTGAAGGGAAACTAGATTATCAATCATTAAATGGAAAAGTCCCTATTGAGTTAGGAAAATTAGCTAAAAAACACAAAAAGACACTCATATGCTTGGCTGGGAGCATTGAGCCTCCATACGAAGATTTTTACAAAAACGGGGTTACAGCAATTTTCAATATTCAAAATAAACCGATTTCGTTAGAAGAATCTATGAAAGAGGCTGAAAATCAAATTTCAGATATATCTAGCAGAGTATTTTCATTTCTTGAAAAAGTTCAATAATGCTTTTCATTTTAATCACAATAATTATATTAATTGTATGGATTATAATAGGTACTACATATTTTAAGTTAAATCCATTTTTTGTGCTTTTTGTGGCATCTATATCACTTGGTCTTTCATTAGAAATTCATTTTACCGAGCTCCTAAAGTTGATGTTTTTTGGATTTAGTAGTACAATACAAAAAATAGGTTTACTAATAATTTTCGGGACTGTTATTGGAAAAACTTTGGAGCTAACAAATGCTACTTCATCAATTGCTAACAATATAATTATGAGATTTAGAAAAATGCCTCTTCAATTTAAAATTGGATTTATAGGTTATATAATTTCAATTCCTGTTTTTTGTGATGCAGCTTTCATAATACTTTCGAAAACCATAAAATCAATATCGATAAAGTCAAAGATTCCATTAAAATCTATTGGAGTTGCTCTATCAACTGGCCTTTTTGCACCTCATGTTTTGGTTCCACCAACTCCAGGCCCACTTGCTGCTGCATCTAATCTCAAATTAGAAAACTTTTCTCTTTTGATAGTTATTGGAAGTGTTCTTGCTTTTTTTTTAGTGATTATAGGCTCTACTTTTTCATATTTAATCTACAATAAATCAGGCTTTGACACCAATTTATTTTATGATCAAAAAAACAAGAAGAAATTTCCAAGTTTAAGTGAATCTATAGTTCCAATTATTGTCCCGGTTATATTAATTTCAATTGGGACCTTTTTTGGGAATTTAAATATTTTAAAAAATTTAGATTATTTATTTGGATTTTTAAGCAAACCTTCTTTTGCTTTATTCGTTGGTGTTATTCTTTCATTTAGATTAACTAAATTTAACTCAGAGATTGGATTTAAGTATTGCATTAAAAGTGGACTCATTAGCGCTTTCCCAATAGTTTTAATAACTGGGATGGGAGGAACACTTGGCCTTATAATGCAAAATATCCCTTTAGAAGATTTTATAAACGTCGGCTCTTTTGACTTTAGTTTAGTTCTTTTAGTTCCATTCTTTATATCTTCCGTATTTAAAACTGTTCAGGGTTCATCAACTGTGGCAATAATCACTACTTCCACAATAATATATCCCCTCTTAGGTTCACTAGGCCTTGATAATGAGATTGATAAAATCTGGACCATCTTGTCTATAGGTGTAGGTTCTATGACAGTATCTCACACAAACGATTCATATTTTTGGATAGTTTCTGAAATGACTGGGATTTCAGCTAAGAAAGCTTTGAAATATCACACAACGGGGACTTTAATACAAGGTATAGCTGGTATTGTTTTTATTTTAATTGGGTACAAGTTAACTTCACTTGCTAATTTTATTTAAATTGAATTTAATTTCATGTCTTTAAAAAAATCTGCTGAAATTTCTTGGTTTGCTCCCATTTGTGACGGAGATGATGATTTTCTTGGTAATAGAAATCCATTATATAAAAGTTCTTGGGAGAATACTTGTAAAATCGTTCAAACTGCAGACAAATTAGGATATAAGAATATCTTATGCCCATCCTCTTTCCAGGTTGGACAGGACCCTCTTTCATTCGTAGCTGCAATGTCAAATCTAACAAAAGATATAAATTTTCTTCCTGCTGTTAGGTGTGGAGAAATTCACCCTCCAATGCTTGCTAGAACTATTGCCACAATTGATCATATGGTTAAGGGAAGATTAACTTTAAATATTATTTCATCAAACCTGCCTGGAGATAATTTATCATCTAAAGTGCGCTATGAAAGATCTAGAGAAGTTATTCAGATTTTGAAATTGTTCTGGTCAAAAGATTTTGTGGATTTTGAGGGTCAACATTATTCTTTTAAACTGCCTTCAGACCCTGCGAAACCATACCAATTAGGAGGTCCACTTTTATATTTCGGAGGGTATTCAGATGATGGGATCGAACTCTGTGCTGAATTTTGTGATGTTTATTTAATGTGGCCAGACAAAGAGGAAAATTTAAATGAATTAATCAAAAAAGTCAAGAACAAAGCAATGAGGTATGGAAGGTCAATAAAATTTGGTCTTAGAATACATGCAATTGTGAGAGAAACTGAAGATGAAGCAAGGGCTTATGCTAGAGGGTTAATTTCTAAACTAAATTTGAAGAAAGGAGAAGATATAAAAAATCGAGCTTTAGACTCAAAGTCATTGGGTGTTTCAATTCAAAACAATTTAAGATCACAATCCGATCAAGACTTTTTTGTCGAACCAAATTTGTGGACAGGGATAGGTTTAGCTAGATCTGGTTGTGGAGCAGCTTTGGTTGGGAATCCCGACCAAATTGCTTCAAAGATTAAGAGTTATATAGATATGGGTATAGACTCTTTTATTTTTTCTGGGTATCCTCACAATAAAGAGTGCAAAATATTTGGAAGTCATGTTTTACCTTACTTTAATAATATTTCCTTGTCAAAACAATTAAGCAGGTTTCCTGAAATAAAATCTAATTCGCCTCTTAGCGAAGGTCCAAGGAAATAACATGTTTGATCTATTTACAGTAATTTTTTATTTTTTAATTGTAATTTCATTTGCCTTTAGGGGAAGATTAAGCAAAGACGCAAGTGCAAGCCAATATTTTCTAAGCTCAAGAAACCTCCCTTGGTATTCAGTAGCTATATCTACTATTGCAACAAATATCCAGGGATATCAACTATTAGGGATGATGGGTTCCGCCTATATATATGGTCTTGCACAAGCAAATCTAGAAATTAATGCTATTCAGGGAATATTGATTGGAGCATTTATTTTTGTTCCTTTTTATTTAAAAGAAAAAGTTTTTACCATAACCGAGTTTATTGAAAGAAGACTTGGAAAGAAAATCGCATTATTTTACTCTGTAGCGAACATATCTCTTTTTTCAACTATCACACTCGGTGCTGCTCTTTTTTGGGGGGCATATGCAACAGAGGTAGTGTTTGAAAACCTTCTAGAGCCTTTTTTCCAAAATAAATTTGAGAGAATAACCTATTTAATTCTCCTTTTAGGTGTAATCTCTGGTTTTTATACATACCTAGGGGGGTTAAATGCTGTGGTAAAAACAGATATAATTCAATTCATAATTATTATAGTTGGCGGCATAATAGTTTTATATACAACTATATCAAATTTAGGAGGAATAGAACAGTTGTACGAAAAGACAGAAGAAAAAATGCACCTCCATCTTAATGCCAACCATCCAACTTTGCCATGGACACACCTTTTAGGGCTATTTTTTCTTAATATAAATTATTGGTGTGCCAATCAAACAATAATGCAACGGGCAATAGCAGCGAGAAATTTAAAACATGCTCAGATAGGGCTGTTAGCAGGTGGATTAATTAAGTATTTTATGGCTATAGTTATTGTTCTGCCTGGAATTGCATTATATGGAATCTTAGGGGAAAAGCTTCAAGACCCTGATTTAGCTTTCCCCTACATTGTAAAAAACCTATTACCTAATGGATTTAAAGGTATTATTCTTTGTGGTCTATTCGCTTCTTTAATGAGTACTCTAGATTCTACTCTAAACTCAATAGCTACAATGTGGTCAACTGATATTTACTCGAAATATATTAATAAAGCTGCAACCGATAAAGAAAAAATAATTGCTGGAAGAAAGTCAATTATAATTGCACTTTGCATTGGACTAACAGTTGGAGTATGTTTACTTTATATAAAACTTGACAAACCTCAGATAGCATTTACGCATGTTTTAAATAATTTAAGATATTATATAAATTGTGGTATAGTTTTGCTGATTTGTACCTCGGTTTTGCTAATAAAACCAAACAAAAAAATAATTTTTTACCTACTGGTTTTAAGCATTCCTCTTAACTTAGGAATTGAAAAAATTTTCCCAAAATTAAATTATTTCTTGCGAGCATTTACTGTGATTATATCTTTATTGAGTTTGTCAATCTTGTTTAGTGAAAGAAAAATAAATAATATTAAAAGTTTGTTTAATCCTAGTTCTATATTAATTAGAAATTTAGGTTATTTGCTTTTGGGTAGTTTAATAATTACACATTTTTTATTTAGTTAAATTTATCTGTAATAGTGAAGTAAGATGTCTTTGAATATTATTATCCCCTGCTACAACGAATCTATTAGGCTTCCTGTTAAAAAGTATTTAGATTTTTTGAAACTAAATCAGAAAGTCAAAATAATTTTTGTGAATGATGGTTCTACTGATTGTACAAAAAAGATTTTAAGTACAATATCAAATAGGTTTCCGAAACAAATTAAAATTTTGTCTTATGAAAAAAATAAAGGAAAAGGGAATGCTGTGCGTGATGGCATTCTATACGCAGTTCACCAAAATATGATTGGGAATTTGGCCTATCTAGATGCTGACTTATCAACCTCACTTGAAGAATGCAAGTTATTGTCCGAAAAAATAAATGATAAAATCAAATTTGTGTTTGGTTCGAGAATCCCCGAGCCGGGTAATGTCATTAAAAGAAAATTTCATCGTTTTATAATAGGAAGAAGTATAGCTACTATTATATCTTCAATTATAGGGGTTTCTATTTATGACACTCAATGTGGATGTAAAATAATAGATCAAAAATTGGTAAAACTCTCATTTGAAAAAGTTTTTTTGTCTAGATGGTTGTTTGACGTTGAAATATTTTTAAGGCTTATAAATGTTTATGGCAAGGATAAGTTTTTAGAAATTTCAAAAGAGATCCCTCTAAAAAGTTGGATTGACACTGAAGATTCAAAAGTAAAATTCGTGCATGCACCTTGGATTATTTTAGACCTTTTAAAAATTAAAAAAAGATATAAATAATGGGTCCCCGTTTTTTTAAATACACAAATAAACTTTGGGTTGCCTTTTTATTAATTGTATTAATTGCTAATAGAGGAATTATAAACTATTTGCTTCCATTAATGGATAAAACCGAAGCTAGATACGCCGAAATAGCCAGAATTATGGTCGAAACCAATAACTGGATATTATTACAAATTGACTATAATATTCCATTTTGGGCAAAACCCCCGCTCTCTACCTGGCTGACTGCTATTTCAATTAAAGTTTTTGGATTACATGAGTTTTACATAAGGCTGCCTTATTTAATTATAACTTTAATTATCCTTTTTTTTATCTCCAGATATGATAAAAATAACAATAAAATCTTTTTTCTTACCCCTCTGATACTACTATCGATACCTGAATTTTACTTGCATGCAGGTGTAGTTTCAACTGATACAATCTTAAATTTTTCAATAATTCTAGTTATGCTTTCTTTTTGGGAAATAGTTGGTAAAGGATCTGGGTCCAAATGGTGGTATGGTTTTTTTATTGGAATTGGGCTGGGACTTTTATCAAAAGGACCCATAATTTTAATATTAACTATACCTCCAATTTTTATTTGGCTTTTTATTTACAAAAAAGAATTTAAAAAGCTTAAAAAAATACCAATCTTTAAAGGCTTATCATTAACATTTTTAATATCGTTCCCTTGGTACTATTTAACTGAGTTGAAATCACCTGGCTTTATAAACTATTTTGTTTACGGAGAACATTTCAGAAGATTTTTTGACTCAGAATGGAAAGGAGATTTGTATGGCTTCGCTAAACAGCAACCATTTGGGATTATATGGTTATTTTCAATAATAGCCATTTTCCCGTGGTCAATAGCAATAATAAGTAGTTTTAATAAAATAATTAAAGGGGCTTACAAAAACAAATGGGTTTGTTTTCTTGTTTGTTGGATGCTATTTACACCTGTTTTTTTCACTTTTTCAAGCAGTCTTATTCATACATATACTTTACCAATGACTACCCCTGCTGCACTTCTAATTAGCCACTATTGGTCGGAAATTAAATTAAGAAAATATTTTCTATTCATATCTATGCTATTGTATTTAACCATATTGCCTGTTTTTTATTCTGGATTAGTAGATGAATCTATTCGAAATAACTGCGATGAGGAATTGGTAAAAAATTCATTAGTAAGTGATTACTCACTATTTTATTTAAATTACAAGTCTTTTTCTAGCCGATTTTACAGTTTAGGCACAATAAAGGAGATTAATATAGAAGAATTAAAGGAGAAGATTATAAATCAAGAAAAATTTGCCGTAATAATAGAAAACTCTGAAATTAAAAAAATAGATTTATCTACAATTAAAAAGCTAAAAAGGATAAAAAAAACAAAGAAGAAAAATCTATATATACATAATTATTAATTCATTAAATACTATAAATTAAACCTTTTGTTTAATTCTAGAATTCCGTATATTTTAACTCTAAAGTTAATTTTTTATCAATTAGACTCTCGGGAGGATTTTCATTTAAAATAACTGTGCCTAACGGATTATATATAGCCCCTTCAGGTATTGCAATTTCGTCAGTTTCGTTTTTTAAAATTGCTGTTCTAGATCTAATAAATGCTACATCTGAGGTAACAACTAGAGAAAGAGGTATGTTCTCTGAATACACTCCATCGCTTAAGTTAATTAATTCAGATACGTGCTCTGTAATATTGATTTTATATCTAAATGGCTTGCCATCCTTATACTCCAATTTCCCTCCATGAAGAATTTTATTTAAAGTCGGGTCCGTTTCGCTGCTTGTTGGGTCAGAGAAATAGTCTGAAACAGGAAGGTTGTCTGACGTTTTATACACATACAGCCTTTCTGCAATTAAACTTTGAATGTTCCAATTTTGGACAAACAAAGGATCGACATAAAAAATTAGGTTAGCCTCATTTATTAAAATATTGTTTTTTGTTCTCAAATCGTCAATAACCTCAGAGCTTCCTTCTTTATCAAAAAGATTTAAAATTGATCTAGTACCTAAACCTCCCTTAAGGTAAATTTTACCTGACGAAAGGGTATTTTCTGGCATGTCATAATTTTTAAAATGATTGATTTTTACACCTCCAATCGGCAACTCCAAAACTCTTTCACCCTCTTCAATAGTGTCGTCTGTCAAAATATTTTGAGTGCCATTATCATCAACCAAATCAAAATTATATTTTACCTTAATTGATGCTCCGGTCATATTCAATAGCATATAAATATCCTCATTCGAGTTGGATATTCTAAAATTTATAGACTTTATGTGATTGTGAAAATTATTAGCATTTTCTAGAGCCTCCGTACTTTCCATGTCTAGTATTTTTTCTTGAAAAAATGATTTGTCAAGAGGTATCCTAATCCTTGGTGTTAGTCTTGTTTCAACAACCTCAGTCTCGTCGATACTTTCTGTTTCGGGATCATCTTCTTTGTAATTGTATCTTATTTCATTAAAGTCTAACTCATAAGGATAATCTGCTAAAACTCTACCTAAAAAACCTTCTTCATAATAATCTCTTTGTGAGTAATATTTTTTTATACTTTCAAAATTATTATCTGGGTCTAGATCATTAAAGAAATATGTTAATTCAGTTACCTTAAAGTTGAATTGAGTATTTTTATTTCCGTAAATAGAATCAACACTGTACACTTTATTTTCACTATCATATGAACTGTTATCAACATCTGTTAAATCAGAAATTCCGTCACCATCAGAATCTGAATTGAGAGGATTTGTTCCGTTACGCTGCTCCTCAATATCAGTTACACCGTCACCATCTGTATCGCTATTAGGGTCATTTGGATCAATATCAAAGGCATCTATCACCCCATCATTATCTGAATCCCTTTGATCAACTATAAAGGGTATTTCAAGATAAACATCCTTAACTCTTTCATTTTCTTCAATAACCTTTGTGTTGTTAGGGTCCCCCTCTAATTCACGATTTTGAGAAAAATTTCCAAAAATACTATTGGGTGGAATATTAATTTGTGTAGTGAAATTTGCCGAACTCCTCCCAAAAAAAGGGAGTGAAAGCTCACCTAAATGCATGAAAACCTGTCTATCAGACTGTATATCAGCAATTGAATCAGTTTTAGTGTAGACTGGAAAGTATTCCGTTTTAGTTTCAAAATCAGATGTAGTTACAAGATCTACACCAATAGTGTTGAATTCCTCGTTGCAGGAATAATTAAAAAATATAATAAAAAGAGTTAGTAAAAGAAAATTGATAAGTTTCATCAACTAATAATTACAAAAAGTATTTTTTGAAGAAGTTCGAATGTCCATTTTCTTTTTTTGCGTTATCAAAGTCTAAAATAGGTTTATCAAATTGCTTTAATTTATCTAACAAACTTGTACTCAAGTTATCTGTATAAGTTATTGCTCCATCTGAGTGATCTAAAGCAAGTGATATTAAAGAATCATAATCGGGTTTATTGATTGAATCTAAATTTAAATTTATCTCATCAAATTTAATTTTGTCTTTAAGTTTTTTATTTAAAATTCCTCCCATATCATTTTCATATATTGATGTTACAATCTTACTTTTACTGAATATTTGGTCATTTTTAAAATAAGTTTTCATGTATAGGGGAAACAATGAGGTAAACCATCCATGACAATTAATTATATCTGGAGACCAGTTTAATTTTTTAATAGTTTCTAAAACACCTTTAGTGAAAAAAATCATTCTCTCATCATTATCTTTAAAACTATTTCCTTTCATATCCACTAGCATTTGCTTTCGCTTAAAGTATTCTTCATTATCTATGAAATAAACCTGCATTCTTTCCTTAGGTATAGAAGCAACTTTGATTATGAGAGGCATGTCTATATCATTGATTACCAAATTCATGCCAGAAAGTCTTATTACCTCATGCAGTTGATGACGGCGCTCATTAATTATACCATACTTAGGCATAAAAATTCTGGTTTGTCCACCCATATCATTAATTTCCTTTGGAACTTTAAATGAGCTTTTGGAAAGTATAGTTTCAGGTAAGTAAGGAACTACCTCTGAAGAAATAATGAGTGTTCTAGTGTTACGCATAAATTTTTTGCAATTAGAAAAGTTTAGCAAAATTACAAAAAATCTTTTCTTGAACTTAAAAAAGACTAAATTTAGAATTATAAACACTTATATTGAGAAGTTTTAATCATTCCACTGAAATACTTAAGCTTTTAAAAAGGCGGAAATATAAAAGTCTTGGCCTGGTACCCACAATGGGGTCACTACACAACGGGCACATTAAACTTATTGAAGCATGTTCAATGTATTGTGATGAAAATATTGTTTCAATTTTCGTAAACCCAACTCAATTTAATAACAAAAAAGATTTGGAAAACTATCCTCAATCTATCAAAAATGACATTGATATTATAAATAAAATTAGTCCAAACATTATAGTTTACACTCCCAAAGCGTCAGATCTATATGATTCACCAGCAAAAGCAGAAGTTTTCGATTTAGATGGAATTGATGAGTTAATCGAAGGAAAATACAGAAAGGGCCATTTCCAAGGTGTTGCAACTATTGTTAAAAAGCTTTTTGAAAGGTTTTCTCCAGATTATGCATTTTTTGGAGAAAAAGACTATCAACAAATTTTAGTTGTAAAGAAACTAATAATAAATTATAATTTGAAAATTAAAATCAAAAGTATCTCTACTGTGAGGGAAAAAAATGGGTTAGCAATGAGCTCAAGAAATATATTATTAGACAAGGAAACAAGAGATGATGCGAAAATAATTTATGAATCTCTCTGTACAGCAAAGAAAATGATAAAATCAAAAAAATTGGAAGAAATAAACTACTTTATTAGCAATTTCTATGTTAATAAGAAAAAATTTAAACTTGAATACTTCTATATCGCTGAAAATCATTCTTTAAAAGTGGTGACATCTTTAAATTCTAATTTGAAATTAAGGGCTTTTATTAGTGTAAAAGTTAAGGGAATAAGGCTTATTGATAATATTGCTCTCTTTTAATGTCAAATTCATTTAAAAGAATATTTTATAAAACAGCACCTCCATTAGCAGGTCTTTTCTTTATATATCTTTCCTTTTACTACACAAGCCAAGCTGAGAGAAATGAAATATATAGATCCCTAAAAGAGGCAAAGGTTGAATATATATTTTTATCTATTCTTCTTGGGATTATAAGCTTCCTTTCTCGTGCATACAGATGGAATTATATGCTTAACTCGATGGGGTATTACCCAAAATTAATCAATAATGTTTTAGCTGTTTTTGTGACTTATTTGGCAAATTTAGGGATACCACGGTCGGGAGAAATATTGAGGGCTTCGGTTATGCAATCATATGAGTCAATACCATTTAACAAAGGATTTGGAACGGTAATTGCAGAGAGATTAGTTGATTTAATCATATTATTTTCTCTAATTTTTTTATGTTTATTTTTAGAAACAGACGCTTTTTTACCATTTGTAAAACAGAAGATAAATTTGTACACAAAAAAATATCATCTTCTCTTATTAGTACTCATTTTTTCACTACTAGTTTTTATCATTGCCAAAGTTTTCAAAGACAGAATGATTAAAAAAATTTCAAGTTTGCTTAATGAAATTAGTGTGGGGTTTATTACAATTTTGAAAATGAAAAATAAAATTTATTATGTAGCACATACCATACTGATTTGGACTACATACATTTTAGTTTTTTATATAATGAAGTTTAGTTTAAACGGAACTGAGATACTAGAATTTAAAGCACTTTTAGTATCTTTTGTCTTTGGAGCCATTTCAATAACAACTACAAACGGAGGTGTTGGTGTATACCCACTTTCAATATCAGTGGCTTTAGGTTTTTATGGTATACCACTCGAAACAAGTTTAGCATTCGGTTGGTTAACGTGGTCTGTTCAAACCATTGTGATCTTATTTTTTGGGGTTTTGTCTTTTTTCCTTCTTCCAATTGTTAATAATAAAGGTTAGAAATCTTTATCTTAATAGTGCTCTTGATTAATTTTATTATGAAATGAATAAAGAAAAAATAGTTTTTTTTTGCAATAATTGCGGTAATGAACACGCGAAGTGGCACGGTCAATGTAAATATTGTAAAGAGTGGAACTCTCTAAAAGAAGTAAGAAAAAGTTCTATAAAAATCAAATCTCAAATTGAAATCGCAGACTATTTTAAAAAAGAAAGTATTCCTCTTCGAATAAATGAAATAAATAGTGAAAATTTAATGAGGCTAAGGGTAAATGACAGCGAATGGAATAGGGTTCTTGGAGGAGGTCTAGTGCCTGGATCAATTTGCTTAATTAGCGGGGAGCCTGGAATAGGAAAATCCACTTTATTATTACAAATTTCAATAAAGTTTGATAAAAGAATACTATATGTATCTGGAGAAGAAAGTCAACAGCAGATAAAAGTTCGTTCTGATAGAATTGGAGAAGAATTAGGTGAGGTTTTTATTTTGAGTGAGACTGAAATAGAGAGTGTTTTTAAACATATCAAGAAGATTAATCCTGAAATAGTGATTATAGACTCAATTCAGACTTTACATTCTAAAAGAGTGGAAGGTTCTCCCGGAAGTGTAATTCAAATAAGAGATTGTTCAAATGAACTTATTAAGTATGCAAAGAGTACTGGTTCAGCTGTCATATTAATAGGTCATTTAACTAAAGACGGTAACATAGCTGGTCCAAAGGTTTTAGAACATATGGTTGATGTAGTTATAAGTTTTGAAGGAGATAATAATCATGCGTACAGAATATTAAGAGCTAAAAAAAATCGTTTTGGTTCAACAAGTGAAATAGGTATTTATGAAATGTCATCTTCGGGCCTGAAAGAAGTTAAGAACCCAAATGAAATTTTCTTGACATTAAATAACAGCAAAATGAGTGGACATGCAATTGGAGTATCAATGGAGGGTATGAGACCCTTAAATCTAGAGGTGCAAGCACTTGTGGGTAAAGCTGTTTACGGGACACCTCAAAGAAGCAGTAATGGATTTAACTCTAAAAGATTAAATATGCTCCTAGCAGTGTTGGAAAAAAGAGCTGGAATTCAATTATCTAACAAAGATGTTTTCTTAAACATAACGGGAGGAATTAAAAGCGAAGACCCATCTCTTGACCTAGCAGTAGTTTCAGCCATTTTATCAAGTTATCACGACACCCCCATTAATGAAAAGATCTGTTTTGCTTCCGAAATTGGTCTATCGGGGGAACTCAGGCCTGTAATTAAGCTAGAAAAAAGAATTAGTGAGGCAGAAAAACTTGGTTATGAAGTATTTGTAACATCAAATTTTAAAAAAGAAAATATTAAAAAAAATAGGATCGAGATTTTAGAAATTAATAAAATTGGTGGTCTTATGGCTAAATTATTTAAATAATTTAAGTTAAATTAAAGTAAAAAATTTGAATGCAAAAAATTGTAAAATCTTTTTTAGATGAAGTAGGGAAAAGGAACCAAAATGAACCGGAATTTATGCAGGCTGTAACTGAGGTTGCCGAGACAGTAATCCCTTACATTTGTAAAAATGAAATTTACTATGGTCAAAATATACTCCTTAGAATGGTTGAACCTGAAAGAGTAGTTTCATTTAGAGTAGCATGGATCGATGACCAGGAAGAAATTAGAGTTAACAGAGGGTACAGGATTGAAATGAATTCAGCGATAGGCCCTTACAAAGGTGGACTAAGATTTCATCCAAATGTAAACTTAAGTGTGCTTAAATTTTTAGCATTCGAACAAATATTCAAAAATAGTTTAACTACCCTTCCAATGGGAGGCGGTAAAGGTGGATCAGATTTCAATCCAAAAGGTAAAACTGATACAGAAGTAATGAGATTCTGTCAGAGTTTTATGACAGAATTATTTCGTCACATTGGCCCCAACCGTGATATACCAGCAGGAGATATTGGTGTTGGCAGTAGAGAAATAGGTTACCTTTTTGGACAATACAAAAGATTAAAGAATGAATTCACCGGTGTTTTGACAGGAAAGGGGGTTAGTTGGGGAGGTTCACTTATCAGACCTGAGGCAACCGGTTATGGTGTGGTATATTTTGTAGAAAAAATGTTGGAACAAAAAAATTTAGACTTCAAGAATAAGAAAGTATCCATTTCTGGTTCTGGAAATGTTGCTCAATATGCCGCTGAAAAGGTTATATCGCTTGGTGGTAAAGTTATTACGATGTCTGATTCCTCTGGCTTTATTTATGATAAAGATGGTATAGATATTGAAAAACTTAAGTACATAATGAAAATTAAAAATATCAATAGAGAAAGAATCAATAAGTATGCTGAGAAATATTCCTCAGCCTCTTACTATCAAAATAAAACTCCTTGGGGAATAGAATGCGAAATAGCTATACCTTGCGCTACTCAAAATGAGTTAAATTTATCAGACGCAAAAAGTCTTATCAAAAAAGGATGTATCTGTGTTGGTGAAGGAGCAAATATGCCTACCACACCAGATGCAATTAGTTTATTTATTGCAAAAAAAATATTATTTGCACCAGGCAAGGCCTCAAATGCAGGTGGTGTAGCAGTTTCCGGTTTGGAAATGGCTCAAAATTCTTTACGATATAATTGGAGTAGAGACCAAGTAGACTCTAAGTTGAAAGAAATAATGAATGAAATTCATAAGTCCTGTTTAAAGTATGGCTCAGAGAAAAATTATACCAATTATGTTAAAGGCGCTAACATTGCAGGTTTTGTAAAAGTGGCTGATGCTATGATTGCCCAGGGGGTCGTCTAAAATGATAATTTCAACAAAAGCAATTGTCCTTCGTAAAATAAAGTATAATGACTCTAGTCTTATAATAGATGTTTTTACAAATATTGAGGGGAGAAAGTCTTTTTTCTTAAAAGGAATATTAGCAGGAAAAAGAACAAAATTTAAGAATTCATATTTTCAACCTTTGTCACAGATTTTAATAAAATACAACAAGAGAGAAAGGAAAAAGATCAATTTTCTAATAGATTGTAGGCTTAACGTTCAATGCCAAAATTTATATATGGATTACTACAAGAGTTCAATTATTCTTTTCTTAAACGAGATTCTTAATATGTGTTTAATAGAAGAATCTAGTAATAAAAACTTATACCATTTTCTTGAAAGTTCACTTAAGTGGTTGAATGAAAATGATAAAATATCCAATTTCCATATCATATTTATTTTGAAACTTTTAGAATATTTAGGTATAAGTCCAAACTTAGAGAAATTTAATTCTAAGTTTCTTTCATTTGAAAATGGTTCTTTTGAAGATACAAAACCAGAGGGTTTATATGCAGAGGGTGAATCGATAAAACAAATAATCCGTTTATTAGGCATGAAATTTGATGATTGTTATTTGCTAACAATTAGTCAATTACAAAAACGTGAAATCCTTAAAATACTATTGGAGTATATTGAATATCATGTTCATGGTTTCAAGAAGCCCAATTCACTTGATATATTACATCAAGTCTTTGAATAGTTCTTTTGGGCTATTGATCATCCCTCTTTTGCTAATATCGTCTCTTAGCACCTCTCAAAATGTAAAAGTAAATGATATGCTCACCCAAGAACCTTTATCTGACGTATATGTATTCAATAAGGGAAAAAATAAATATACATCAACCGACAATAACGGAGTTTTTAATTTGAACATTTTTTCAGTAAAAGATACGCTAACCTTTAGTCTAATTGGTTATGATGACAAAAAAATTACTGTTGAGGATATAATTCTAAATTCAAATTTAATAGAAATGAGTGTTAATGAAAAACAATTAACCGAAATCGTCCTTTCAGTTGCTAGAACGGCTTTACAGTCAAAAAAAATCACTCAAAAGGTCAAAATTATTGACAAAAATTCAATTATTGAAAATTCACCAGCAACTGGTGCCGAGGTTTTATTATTAGCTCCTTCCGTCAGGATTCAAAAGTCTCAAGGCGGTGGTGGAAGTCCTGTTATTAGGGGCTTCGAAGCAAATCGAGTTCTATTAGTTGTCGATGGGGTACGTATGAATAACGGAATTTTTAGATCTGGGCATTTACAAAATGCTATAACAGTAGACCCAAGTAGTCTTGAGCGAGTTGAAATTATTTATGGCCCATCGTCTGTTGGTTATGGTTCCGATGCGCTTGGTGGGGTAGTTCACTATTACACTAAAACCCCGAAAATCAATAATAGCCAAAAATTGACTAATTCCTTTTCATCCACCTTTAATAGCTCCAGGCAAAGTTTTATTCATCATTTAAGTAGTGAAGCCAGCTTTAAAAAATCTGCTATTCTAACGAGTTTTACGTATTCAAAATTTGGAGATATTATAATGGGGAAAAATAGAAAGCACGGTTTTCAAAACTGGGGATTGATTGGTGAATACTCGTCTAATTCCAATTCTTTATATTTCGAATACCCCTCAAAAAACAACAATCCAAATATTCAAAAAAATTCAGGATACAGCCAAGTAGATTTTTTACAAAAGGTTGTTTTCATATTACCAAAAGAAAAACAGTTATTAATCAATTTTCAATTTTCAAACTCTTCAGATATCCCAAGATTTGATAAATTAAACGAAATGATGAAAAACAAGTTGAGATTTGCTGAGTGGAACTATGGGCCACAAAAAAGATTATTAATTTCGCCTCAACTGAAAATATTTCCTAAGAAAAAATACCTCTACAAGGGAAATATTACAGGCGCCTATCAATGGGTAAAAGAATCTAGAATTCAAAGACGATTTGAATCACTAGAGAGAATCAATCAAAATGAAAATGTAAATATTTTTAGTTTAAATGCCGACTTCGAAATGCAAAAGACGAGGAAAGTTAGTATTGTTTATGGGTTCGAATTTATTGCTAATAAAATAAGATCAGATGCATTCAGAGAAAGCTTATCAGTAATTGGCAATACCATTACAAAAACTCAATTTGAAGGTAAATTTCCATCCAGATATCCTAACAACGGAAGCTCTTATTTCGTTTCTGCTTCTTATTCAAGTCTAAGATTAGATTTGAGTTCAAAATCGTCATTTTCGCTTGGTGCTCGTTACACTTCAACTAAAATAAAAGCAAGTTGGGTTAATGAACAGTTTTTAAAGTCCAGAAATTTAGATCTTAAAACAGAAAATAATGCACTAACAGGAAGTATTGCATCTTCATACCGTCCCAACAAAAATATAAAAATGAATATTCTTTTTTCTACTGGTTTTAGATCACCAAACATAGACGACATTGGGAAAATTAGAGAAAACAGAGGAGTTCTTATTATTCCGAATCCAGGGTTAAAGCCTGAGTATGTATATAATTTTGAGGGAGGTTTAACTTTTTCTAATGATGATATATTTTTAATTGAGGGACGTTTTTTTAACTCTAATATTAAAAATTATATAGGCAGAATTATTTCTCCTTTTTCTGAAGATGTGTCAAATAATGACATATGGTCTTTAATTATAGATAAAGGAAAACTTTCAACACAAATAAATCAAAATATTGGGAATGCGAGAATTTATGGTGCTTCTATTGACGGAATGGCTGCGCTTTTTCCTGGTTTAAATATTATAGGAAATATTAGTTTTACTGATAGTACATTAAATAATCGAATAGGTCCACTCCCTTCTATACTCCCCCTATACGGGAATTTGAGGATCAACTATAACAGTCGCAAGTTAAATTTATCATTGAGTAACAATTTTAGTGGAAGAAAATTACCAAAAGATTATAGCAGAGGTGGTGAAGATAAAATTGAAGAAACACCAATAATAAATAGTAAAAGTGTGAAAACTCGGTATTATGGTTCTCCCAAATGGTCAATCTATTCTATCACAGCAGCATTAGATCATAATGAAAATGTTAGGACTTCATTTTCTATTGATAATATATTTGATTTACATTACAAAGAATTTGCATCGGGTATCTCTGCGCCAGGAAGATCAATTATTTTAAACCTTAATGTAAAGTTTTAATTAGTAAAAATAATTTATAGCTAAAATGTATAAAAAATGCTTATTTTCGGACATTTAATGTTTGCCCTATGGCCTACAAAGATTATAAACAACTTGAATTAAATACAATTGCTTCTGAAATTCTTAGGTTTTGGAATAAGGAAAAAATATTTGAAAAAAGTGTGGATTTAAATAAAGATTCCACTCCATACATCTTTTACGAAGGACCCCCATCTGCAAACGGACTCCCAGGAATCCACCACATTATGGCAAGAACTATTAAAGATATATTTTGCAGATATAAGACACAAAAAGGATTTAAGGTAGAGAGAAAGGCTGGATGGGATACTCACGGTTTACCTGTGGAACTTGGAGTTGAAAAAGAATTAAATATCACTAAAGAAGATATTGGCAAGAAAATCAGTATTGAAAAATATAACAATGCATGTAGAGAAGCAGTTATGCGCTACACAGACGTGTGGAACGAATTAACAAAAAAAATTGGGTTTTGGGTTGATATGGATAATCCATATATAACCTACAAAACTAAATATATTGAAAGTGTTTGGTGGTTACTAAAAGAGATTTACAAAAAGGGTTTGATTTACAAGGGGTATACTGTCCAACCTTATTCACCTAAAGCCGGCACAGGGCTTAGTTCACATGAACTTAATCAACCTGGAACTTATAAAGATGTGAGTGATGTCTCGATAGTCGCAATGTTCAAAGTTTTAAGTAAAAGCCTACCCGAGGAACTTAAAATAGACTCGGATTTATTTTTATTGGCATGGACAACTACACCGTGGACTTTACCGTCCAACACTGCTTTAACAATTAGCAAAAAAATTATTTATGTGATTATTGATACATTTAATTTGTACACTGAAAAACCTATCAAGGTTTTGTTGGCTAAAGATTTAATAAATAAGGTTTTTGACAATAAGTTTATAAAAGTAAATTCTCCTGAAAAGCTTTTATTGAATTCCTCAGAAAAAAAAGTCCCCTATTTAGTAATTAACGAAATATTGGGAGATAAACTTATCGACGTTAGATACGAAAAAATCTGGGAAGATGCACCCTACCCCAACAATAATCCTGAAAATGCATACCGAGTAATTTCTGGGGACTTTGTGACCACAGATGAAGGAACAGGAATAGTTCACACAGCACCAACTTTTGGTGCGGATGACGCATTAGCCGCAAGTCAGGCTAATCCCCCTGTTCCCCCATTACTTATTAAAGCAGAAAGCGGAGAATTAGTTCCTCTGGTTAACTTACAGGGTAAATTCATTGACAGTCTAAAAATAATTGGTGGTAAGTATGTCAAAAATGAATATTATGAAGAAAATGAAAAGCCCAAAAAATCTGTAGATGTTGAAATATGCATACTTCTTAAAGAACAAAATAGAGCATTTAAAGTAGAAAAGTATGTTCATTCTTATCCAAATTGCTGGAGAACAGATAAACCTATTCTTTATTATCCTTTAGACTCCTGGTTTATAGGTGTATCTGAGATCAGAGACAAGTTGGTTTCTTTAAACAAAAAGATAAATTGGGTTCCCAAAGCCACTGGGGAAAAAAGATTTGGAAATTGGCTATCAAATGCTAATGACTGGAATTTGTCCAGAAGTAGATATTGGGGGATTCCATTGCCAATATGGAGGACAATAGATAAAAGCGAAACAAAAGTAATTGGCTCAATTAGTGAATTGAAAAGTGAAATAATTAGATCTATAAATTATAAACATATGAAATTCAATCCTCTTGAAAACTTTAAGGTAGACAACATGGCGGAAGAAAATTACGATGGGATTGATTTACATAAAGACACAGTTGATGAAATAGTACTCTCAAGTGACAATGGTAGACCAATGTACAGAGAAAAGGATTTAATTGACGTGTGGTTTGACTCTGGTGCTATGCCATATGCTCAAGTTCATTATCCTTTTGAAAATAAAGATTTTATAGATAATAAAAAAATATTCCCCGCCGATTATATCGCTGAAGGTGTTGATCAAACAAGAGGCTGGTTTTACACTCTACATGTTATCTCAGCTATAGTTTTTAACTCAATCTCTTACAAAAATGTTGTTTCAAATGGATTGGTTTTGGATAAAAATGGTCAAAAGATGTCGAAAAGACTTGGAAACAGTATAGACCCCTTTGAAATAATTTCTAAATATGGTCCTGATGCGACTAGATGGTATATGATTTCGAATTCTAATCCATGGGACAATTTAAAGTTTGATGTAGATGGAGTCGATGAAGTATCAAGAAGATTTTTTGGAACATTATTTAATACATATTCGTTCTTTGTCATTTATGCAAATATTGATGAATTTGATATAAACAAAAAAAGTATTCCAGTAACAAAAAGACCTGAAATTGATAGATGGATTATTTCGGAACTCAATCGCCTTATAAATGAAGTAGACGAAGCATATGATAAATATGACGCTACTAGAGCAGCTAGACAAATATCAACCTTTGTGAATGATTTACTTAGTAATTGGTATGTAAGACTATCCAGAAGAAGATTTTGGAAAGGATCATTAAGTGACGATAAGTTGGCCGCATATCACACCCTTTTCGAATGCCTAGATAAGGTTTGCAGATTGATAGCCCCATTAGCTCCTTTTTTTGCAGACAGACTTTTCTTAGATCTTAACAAAGAAAACCTATCTGAAGCAAAAGATTCGGTACATTTAACAATATTCCCATCAAGTAACTCAAAGCAAAGAAATATTGACCTCGAGAATAAAATGAATTATGCAAGAGATATATCCTCCTTGGCTTTATCCATAAGAAAAAAAAATCAGATTAAAGTTAGACAGCCTTTAAAAAAATTGATTATTCCTGTAAAAAATGTCTTGGAAAAAAGTTACATAGAAAGTGTTGCAAAGCTAATTTGTTCAGAGATAAATGTTAAGAAAATAGAAACTATTGATGATTCGTCTGGAATTATTGTAAAATACGTTAAACCTAACTTAAAAATTTTAGGTCCTAAATACGGAAACAAATTAAATGACTTGAAAAATAAATTGGGGGCACTTCAAAAAAATGAAATCGACTTATTAGAGAAAGGAGAAAGCATTACTATATATGTCTCTAATAAGAAAATTACTATTTCCCCATCTGAAGTATTAATTGAATATAAAGATATCGAGGGTTGGGTTGTAGCAAATAATGACAAATTTACTGTTGCTCTAGATACAAGAATAAATAAAAGCCTTTTCAATGAAGGGCTAGCAAGAGAATTTATAAATAGACTTCAAAATTTAAGAAAACAGTCAGGATTAGAAGTGACTGATAAAATTATTTTATATTTAACCCCTGATAAATTGTTAGAGCAAGTATTTGTTGATCATTTAGATTACATCAAAAACGAAATTCTAGCTAAAGATATAATAATTAAAAAGGACGTTAAGAAAGGGGAAAATATTGTATTTGATCAAATTAAAACATTTGTTGAACTTAATAAAATCAATCAATAATGAGTGAAATAATTAAAAATAAATACAGCGACAAAGAACTGAATCAATTTAAAGCTTTAATTGAGGGAAAAATTGAAAAGGCAAAAAAAGATCTTGAATTGTTGCGAAGCAGTTACATGAACGATGGAAATAATGGAACCGATGATACTTCTCCAACTTTTAAAGCTTTTGAAGAGGGTTCAGAAACAATGTCCAAAGAAGCAAATACTCAGCTGGCTTTAAGACAAGAAAAATTTATTCGTGATCTTAAAAGTGCATTAATTAGAATAGAAAATAAAACTTATGGTATATGCAGGGTCACTGGAAAACTTATAAAAAAAGAGAGATTAACCCTAGTGCCACACGCCACTTTAAGCATAGAAGCGAAAAATATGCAAAAGTAATTTTTTTTACTTATTTGATTTTGCAAAACATTAATTTGTACTCTCAAAACATAAGTCAAAAAAAATGGAACTCAAATAATTTTGATTTAGTTTTTTTAGAGCTAGATTTCACCGGAAATTTGACAGTCAATAAGTCTACTTCCAATAATATTTGTGTTAAATATAAGCAAGAAGGTGAATTCAAAGAAAAAACTATTTTAAAAACTACTATAAAAAACAAAGAGTTGTATATTCAAGAAATGGCTTCCCCAACATCAAAGTCATACAACGATAAACTTAGTGTCCACAAAACAATTGCTAATTCAATTGAAGTTTCAGTCCCAATTAACTTTAAAACCATCATAAAAACAAGATTCTGTAATATAAATATAATGTCTTCTTTTTCAGACATAAACATCATGATAGATGATGGAAAAATTAATTTAAATCAAAATAAAATCAAAGGAGAAATAAAATCAATTTCAGCTAATATTTTTTGTGTCAATCCATTTAGTAAAATACTAGTTAGTTCAAAAGCTGATTTTGTTTCTGGGTTTCGCAATAGTATCGTTATGCCTAATTTAGTAATTAGAACTGTCAGAGGGAATATTAGCGATGAATGTTTTATAAATTAATTATTTTTAGAGATGCGTTTAAACTTTTCCTTTCCAATAATTAATCTCAAAAGAACCATATACATCATACTGACTGTAATTATATTAGATCAAATTTCTAAAATTTATATAAAACTGAATTTTCCATTAACACTTTATGGTGATGACGCAATACTTGATTATGGGTTTTTTAAACTCCTTTTTATAGAAAATAAAGGAATGGCATGGGGAACAAAGCTAAGTGATTTTGTTCCTTTTCTAGATGACGAGATATCAAAATTATTACTATCAATAATACGTATTGTTGCAATTATTTTTCTTGGTTACTGGATAAAAAAGTCTTTACAAGAAAAGAGTGCAAACTCACTACTATTGTCATTGTGCTTAATCTTCGCTGGAGCCGTTGGAAATTTATTAGATTCTATTTTTTACGGAGCAATCTTTTCTCATAGCTATGGGCAAATAGCAACATTTCTTCCCGAGGAAGGCTATGCTCCATTTTTTTTTGGTCATGTTGTTGACATGCTTCAATTCCCTATCGTTTCTTGGGTATGGCCTAAGTGGGTTCCTTTTATTGGAGGAGAACCATATACATTTTTTGAATATGTTTTTAATCTTGCTGACTCCTCTATTAGTCTGGGTATAGCAATTATAGTCTTTTTTAATAGGAAGGTTTTAACTAATTAAATTTGTAAATGTTTTTTGGAGTTACACAATAATTAAGCTTGATGTCTCGAGAAGAACTCAGAATTCTTTCTTCTGGAGTGAAGAATGATAAACCTATTTTTAGGCATTTACTACTACATTTAAACATAAATCTATCATAATATCCTTTGCCATAACCAACTCTATTCCCGTAAACGTCATATGCAAGTAGTGGAACAAAAACCACCTGAATTTTTTTTGGTTCTATTTTGATCCCTTCAAGCGGTTCTAGTATATCCCATTGATTTAATATAAGTTTGGTCGAGTCGGCTAATAGATAATGATCCAAGTATTCATCAGAAATAATTTTAGGAATAATAATGTTTTTATCCCTGCCCTGAAGAATTGAAATGATGAAATTTGTATTAATTTCATTCAACCTGTCAACTCCCATGAAAATATGAAAATAGTCCAAATTCCATATAGGTAATTTTAAGATTTGATTTGCTATTTCAATACTCAAATCATCCAATTTCAAAGAACTTATTTCAGCTCTTTTTTTCTTATACAATAATCTTAATTTTTTTTTGTTCAATGTTTAATATATCAACAAAGAAAAGAATTAATTTTATTTAGTTATAGATCATGTTGAAAGATAAAACTATATCCATTCAGATAGATGTACTCCCAGAAACTCCGGGAGTTTACCAGTTTTACAATCAAAAGAATGATATTTTGTATATAGGTAAGGCTAAAAATATTAGAAAAAGAGTCAAATCCTATTTTACAAAAACTCATGATAATAATAGGACTAGGTTATTAGTAAAAAATATTTTTTCAGTAAAACATATTGTTGTAGAAACAGAAACTGACGCACTGCTACTAGAAAACAGCTTAATTAAAGAATATAAACCAAGGTACAATGTTTTATTAAAAGATGATAAAACTTATCCTTGGATATGTCTTCAAAAATCTCCACCTAAAATATTTTATACTAGAAATAATAATATTAAAAATGCAGAATATTTTGGTCCTTACACAAGTGTAAAACATTTAAAAATACTTTTAGCTCTAATAAAAGAAGTTTATCCTTTCCTGAATCATGAACTTAATCATCTGCTAAAAATTAGCAGTGAAGCACATTCAATAAGATTGTTTGATAAATATAAAAAACCAATAAAAGAGCTTATCAAAGGGAATCTTAAATTTTGTTTAAATCATTTAAAAAAGGAGATGCTTAATTTATCCAATAAAGAAAAGTATGAAGAAGCTCAACTTTTAAAAGACAAGATAACATCTTTAGAAAAATACCAATCAAAGTCAACAATTGTAAACCCTAAAATTAGCAATGTTGACGTGTTCTCAGTAATAGACGACGATTCTCACGCTTATGTGAACTTTCTTCAAATTGCTTTTGGTTCGATAATTAGATCCCACTCGGTGGAAATTAAAAAGAAGCTCAATGAAAGTAAAAAAGATCTTTTAACTCTAGCTATAATTGAAATAAGAAATCTATTTGGGTTGAAGACAAATGAAGTTTACCTGCCTTTTAAAGTTAATCTAGGTGAAAATATAAATGTCCATGTGCCGAAATTAGGAGAAAAGAAAAAACTACTTGAGCTTTCTAAAAGGAATGCAAAGTTTTATAGGATTGAAAAGATTAATCAAATGAAAATAATCGATCCTGAAAAACATAAAAACAGAATATTAGAGCAAATGAAGTTAGATCTTCGTCTTAAGAATAAACCTGAACACATTGAATGCTTTGATAACTCAAATTTACAAGGTACTAATCCTGTTGCAGCGTGCGTTGTTTTTAAAAACGGAAAGCCATCAAAAAACGAATATAGACTTTATAACATTAAAGAGGTAAAGGGAATTGATGATTTCGCTTCAATGAAAGAGGTGGTCTTTAGAAGATATAAAAGGTTAATTGATCAACGAGAAATCTTACCTGAACTTATAATCGTAGATGGAGGTAAAGGCCAGTTATCTTCAGCAATGAAAGCCATTAAATCTTTAGGAATTGAAAAGAAAGTATCTTTGATTGGAATTGCAAAAAGACTTGAAGAAATTTTTTTCCCAGGAGACCCTATTCCAATTTATCTTGATAAAAGATCTGAGACATTAAAAATCATTCAACATTTAAGAAATGAAGCTCATCGCTTTGGAATTAACTTTCATAGAAAAAAAAGAATAAAAAATAGCTTTGATTCATATTTGGATGGATTAAAAGGGATTGGGCCAAAGACTAAGGAGCAACTTTTGAAGGAATTTAAAAGTGTTAAAAGAATTAAAGAGTCTAGCATAAAAGATTTCATGGAATTGTTCGGAGAAAAAAAAGGTAAAAGAATATTTAATTTATTAGACAAATGAAAAAATTAATTTCGATCCTTATTATTTTTACTTTTTCATTTTCATACTCGCAAACAAAAACCATAAGGTTAGTTTCAGATTCATTTAATTCATTTAAAAGTGGTGAGTGGCTTCGATTTAGAGTTCATTACGGATTTTTTAATGCAAGTGAAATTGAAATTGAACTAGAGAAAAAAAAATTAGACAGTTTAACAGTTTTTCACGCAAAAGGATATGGAAGGTCAACTGGGCTATTGAGGTTTTTTTTTAAAGTTGAAGATTATTACGAATCATATTTTAGAGAGTCCAATGGTTTACCAGTGTGGTTTATTAGAGATATTTACGAAGGTGGATATACCAAAAATCTTGAAATGTTTTTCAATCATGACTCGAACACCGTAAAATTAAATGATAAGAAAAACAACAGAATTTTAAACTTCGATATTAAATTAAATGCTCAAGACTTAATTTCAGCATTTTACTATTTAAGAAATTTCTACAAAACTGAAAATATAGAAATTAATGAAGAGATAAGTATAAATATGTTTTTCGATGAAGAAAACTATTTGTTTAAACTAAGATTCTTAGGGTATGATATTTTAAATACTAAATTTGGAAAAGTTGAGTGTATGAAGTTTCGTCCTTATGTTCAAAGTGGAAGGGTGTTTAAAGAACAAGAAAGTGTGACTCTGTGGATAAGTAATGACAAAAATAAAATACCGATAAAAATGAAAGCAGATTTAAAGATTGGTTCCATAGAGTGTGACTTAGAAAACTTTAAAAATTTAAATCATCCATTTAATATTTTGACCTATTAATTGTTGTTAACTTTTTTAATAAGTCATTATTGGCATTTAAAAAAGGAGTTAAAAACTTCCCGAAATTTGCTTTTAAATGAAAAATTCTATTTTCAGGATATTAACTCTTTTTTTTATTATGGCTATTATTAGTTGTAAAAACAAAGAAAAAATACCAAGATCCGTTCAGATAAATGAAGTAGAAATTGAAAAACCTGATATTAAATATGGGCTTGATTTTAATGAATTTTCTCCAAAAGAATTTAAAATTAAACGAGGAGATACATTTGGAGATATATTAGAAAACAACGGCATCGATTATCCAGAAGTTTACCAAATACTTCAGAAAATAAAAAATTCAATAAACATTAGAAAATTGCAAATTGGAAAACCCTATACTCTGCTTTTTACTAAAGATAGTATCAATACACCAAAATATTTTATATATCACCCTGGACCCCTAAGTTACACCGTTATACAGTTGAGAGATAGCATTTACGGTAAAAAGGTTGAAAAACCAATAAGAGTGGTGGAGTTGCAAGCAACTGGTACCATAAAAAGTTCATTATATGAAACAATGATTAATAGTGGTTATAATAGTATGTTAACATATTTTTTAGCAGACGTATACGCCTGGACAATTGACTTTACAAGGCTTGACAAGGGTGACCGCTTTAAAGTTATATATACCGAAAAATTTGTTGACGATAGCGTGTCAATTGGAATCGGAAAAGTTAAAGCAGCCTATTTTGAGCACAGAGGTAAAGGGCTTTATGCTTTTGAATTTGTTTCAGATAGAAATAAGGGAATCATAGATTATTTTGATGATAAAGCTAAAAACCTGAGGAGAGCATTTTTAAAATCACCTGTTAAATTTAGTAGAATTTCATCAAGATATAACTTAAAAAGAAAAATCGCGTATTATGGTCGTGTTAAGCCACATAGAGGAACAGATTACGCAGCGCCAATTGGAACACCTATAATGGCTACCGCAAATGGTAGAGTAACGGAATCCAAATATGCAAAGGGTAATGGGAATTATGTTAAAATAAGACATAATAATAAATATTCTACACAGTACCTACATATGAAAAGAAGAAAAGTTAGGGTTGGACAATATGTTAAGCAAGGAGACGTAATTGGCTGGGTTGGAATGACCGGCTATACCTCAGGCCCGCATGTATGTTATAGATTTTGGAAAAATGGAAGACAAGTTGATCCTTATAAACAAAAGTTGCCAGAAGCAAAACCAATTTCAAAGTCTTTAAGATCTGAATTTTTTGAAAAAATTAAACCTTTAAAAACAAAATTAAGCTGCCTGTATTTTGAAGATGAGATCCATGAAATAAAATTAGCAATGAATTAAAATGACTTTACCAAGAATTAATCCTTTAAAAACAAAGAGTTGGGAAAAATTAAAAAATCACTTTAATAAAATTAAAGGTACTAGTATTTCAGACCTTTTTGTTAATGACCCTAACAGGTTTAAAAATTTTTCAATAAACTTTAGAGGCTTGCTTTTAGATTTTTCTAGAAATAGAATAAATGATGAAACACTAGACATTTTTGAGAAACTTTCAGAAGAAATAAATTTAAGTGATGCTATAAAATCATATTTTAATGGAGAAAAGATAAATGAAACCGAGGGAAGAGGAGTTTTACACACCGCGGTTAGAAATCAAAGTAATAACAAACTAATTCATGACGGTGTTAATATTACAGAAAAAATAAAAACTGAAAGAGAAAGAGTTTTTAAATTTTCTAACGAAATTGTTACAGGAAAATATCTGGGTTTTTCTGGGAAAAAAATATCAACAATAGTTAATGTTGGTATTGGTGGTTCTGATCTTGGTCCAAAAATGGTTACTGAGGCCCTTGAATTTTACAGAAATCATCTGAATATAAAATTCATATCAAATGTAGATGGTGATCATATTCATGGTTTACTAAAAGTTTTAGATCCTGAAACAACACTCTTTATTATAGTATCAAAAAGTTTTAAGACACAAGAAACATTGACAAATGGCGAAACAATAAAAAAGTGGTTTATTGAAAAAACAAATAAAGACGCTGTTTCAAAACATTTTGTTGCTGTTTCAAATAATTTAGACAAAATAAAAGATTTTGGAATTTCTAGTGATAAAATTTTTCCTATGAATGATTGGGTAGGTGGAAGGTTTTCGTTGTGGAGTTCAGCAGGAATTACAATTGCTCTTGCAATTGGTCAAGATAACTTTCAAGAACTTTTAAGTGGTGCTCAAGAAGTTGATCATCATTTTAAAACTGCCAAATTCAGAGACAATATTCCAAAAGTTTTAGCTATGATTGGTATTTGGTACACTAATTTTTGGAATGCTGAAACAGAAGCTGTTGTTCCCTACACTGAGTATTTGAAAAGTCTTCCAGCATATTTACAACAGAGCGTAATGGAAAGTAATGGAAAAAGTGTTAACAGAGAGGGTGAAAAAATAAATTATCAAACCAGTCCAGTAATTTGGGGCGCAAGTGGTACTAATTCTCAACATGCATTTTTTCAGCACATTCACCAAGGAACAAAATTAATTCCGGTAGATTTTATTGGGTTTAAAAATTCTTTATTTAAAAATACTGAGCATCATAAAAAGCTACTTGCAAATTTAATTGGTCAAGTGGACGCTTTAATGAAAGGAAAGAATAAGGATGAAGTTGAAAAAGAGTTAAAATCAAAAAAAATGAATAAAGATGAAATCAAATTTTTAACTCCTTATAAAGTTTTTGAAGGAAATAAACCATCAAACACAATGATTTTTGAAAAAGTTACCCCCAAAAATATAGGTCGGTTAATAGCTATTTATGAACACAAAATTTTTGTTCAAGGAATTGTATGGAACATTTTTAGTTTCGACCAATGGGGAGTAGAACTAGGTAAGGAATTAGCTGATAAAATCCTTCAAAAGGATAATCTAAAGTCCTCTTCTTCCTTGGAAAGTTATTTGTTTTCCTAAGAAAATATTTTAATTATTTAGTTTTAAATCCATTATAATTAACTGTAATTCGGTATTACCATTCCAAGTGTTTTTTTCTACAGAATATAGTATATCAAATCCTTTACTTCCATTTATTTTATTTAATAAATCACCTCTGCCAAAAGCAATTCCCTTATAAATTTTATTTTTTGATTTTATGAATAATTGTAAATGTTTGTTGTCATTACCTACAGTCCTAGTTTGAGATGTACTTTCACAACTTCTAGAACAAAAAATAGGCTTCAAATTATTTGGTCCAAACGGCTCCATTTGTTCTATAATTTTAAAAAATTTTAAATTCAAGTCACTTAACGAGATTTCTAGATCATATATAAGGGTTTTTATTTTTTGTTTTTCTGATATGTTTTTGTTTGAAAACTTTTCGAATTCACTTCTAAATAGTTTGAGTTTTGATTCGTGCAATTTTAGCCCTGCTGCATATTTGTGACCCCCAAATTTTTCCAAAAGATTGCTGCACTTTTTTAAAGCCATGTATATATCAAACCCATTTATGGATCTTGCTGAACCGACATAATATTGTCCTTTTTTAGTTAAAACAATTGTTGGTCTGTAATATTTTTCTATTAATCTGGATGCAACAATTCCTATTATACCTGGATGCCAATTGTCATTATGAACTAGAGTAGAAGAAAATGATTCTTCTCCTTTCTGTTTTATTTGAATAAGAGCCTCTTTCGTGGTTTTTTTTTCTTCCTCTCGCCTTTCGATATTGATTGAACTTATCTGTTCTGACAGATTAACTGTGTGTTCAAGTTTTTCACACATTAATAATTCAAGTGCCAAGGTTGCATGTTTCATCCTACCGGCTGCATTAACTTTAGGAGATAACTTAAAAACTAATGTAGAAGTAGAAATCTCATCTCCTTTATAGTCTGATAAAAGTGCTTTTATCCCTGGGCGAGGATTTTTATTAATTTGCTCGAGCCCTAAATACGTAATTATTCTGTTTTCATCGTACAAGGGGACCTGATCTGCAACAGTTGCAAGTGAAACCAGGTCCAGATAATTAATTAGTTGTCGAGTATCCATGTCCCATTCTAAGCTTAGAGCTTGAATCAACTTAAATCCAATGCCACATCCACAAAGGTCCTTAAATGGATACTTACAATCAACCCTTTTAGGATCCAATACGGCAATCGCGTTTGGTATTTCACTTTCTGGCAAATGATGATCACAAATTATAAAATCAATGTTATTTTTTTTGGCATATTCTACCTCTTTTAATGCTTTTATGCCACAATCAATTGAAATGATTAGAGAAATCTGTTTTTTTATAGCTTTTTTGATTGCATTGACTGAAACTCCATAACCCTCAGTCTCTCGATCTGGAATGTATGGAAAAATATTATTGGTTCTTTGTCTTAGAAAATTCGTTAATAGTGCAGTTGATGCAACTCCATCTACATCATAATCTCCATATATTAAAATTTTTTCATTATTATTTATGGCTTCTTTAATTCTATCTGTAGCAGGTTTCATATCCTTCATCAAAAATGGATCGTGAAGATTATTGAACTTTGGGCGAAAAAAAGATTTCGCGCTGTGATAGTTATTTATGCCTCTTTGAGCTAAAATAATTGACATATCCCTAGAAGTTCCTATCTGGCTTTGAAGAAGTTTTATTGCCTCATCATTTGGAATTGGTTTGGGTTCCCATCGCATATTTAATTTTTTAATCCTTCAATGCAAATCACAAACTCTCCTTTTGGTTCATTTTTTTCAAAATGTGACAAACATTCATTAACATTTCCTCTAATAGTCTCTTCAAAAATTTTAGAAATTTCTCTTGATATAGAAATATTTCTTTCTATACCAAAAATATCTTTGATTTCATTTAATAATTTAATAATCCTATGTGGAGATTCAAATAGTATTACAGTCCTTGTTTGTTTAGAAAGCTGTAAAACCTTTTTGTTTCTACCCTTTTTTTTGGGTAAAAAACCTTCAAAAACAAAATTTGTTGTTGGAAACCCGCTTAGGGTAAGAGCGGGAAAAATTGATGAGGCTCCTGGTAATGACTCAATATCAATCCCTTTGCGAATAACCTCTCTAACTAGTAAAAATCCAGGGTCAGATATGCAAGGGAACCCAGAATCAGAAACTAACGCAATATTTTTATCAGAGATCAACAAATTAATAATTTCATCTAGCACTTTATGTTCATTGTAAATATGATAACTTTTTGTAATTGTGTTAATTTCATAATGTTTCAATAATATATTGGTTTTTCTAGTGTCTTCCGCTAAAATGAAATCAACTTGAGCTAAAACATCAATTGCCCTTAGTGTAATATCTTTTAAATTTCCAATTGGGGTAGGAACTAGATAAAGCTTACCCATTTACTAAAAATTATTTTCTATATACTTCAAAAACCTTTTTTCAATTTCTTCTTTACCCTCCCAATTATTATAATCTGGTTTCACAATTTTATTTAAAAAATCAAAAGCTTCATCATATGAGGAATATGTTTGAAGTTGGGAAACCACACGAGAATAGTCTTCTTCACTTCCATCAAATAGACTTTTTGTAAATGCAATTTTATCATTTAAACCAATATTAATTCCCTTTACCAAAGATTCATTTAGTTTTTTAGATTCATGGGTAAATTCGTTTGAAATATCCTCTTTCATTATGAATTCGGGGTTTTGTATAGAAGAAAATAAATCATCAACATCTTCAGTATTTTTTTCATCAGGTATTTCAGTGACTTTTCTGTTAATGGCCTCGCCAGTTGGGTTTTCATCACTTTCTTCTCGCTCAACAATTATATTTTCATTTTCAATTTTAAACTGAAATAAAATCAGTTTTTTATAGAGCTCTTGATACTTGAATATTATTCGATCTATTTCAGAAGGTTCATTATAGTCCTCTAAATCTCTTAAAATACTTTTCAATTCGTCTTTAATTTGATTAATCATGTAAAAAAACAAGATAAGCTTATTGCTTACATTTTTATATTATAAATTTAGTTTTTAATTAAAGTAAATTACGAAAATGTTATCAGAATATAGTTCAAATAAAGAATCTAATTTTGGCTCAATAGAGGTTATCTGTGGGTCTATGTTTTCAGGTAAGACAGAGGAGCTAATTAGAAGAATTAAAAAAGCTAAAATTGAAAAATTTAAAACAATAATTTTCAAACCCAAAATTGATTCAAGAAATAATAGTGATTTTGTTTCGACGCATAATAACAATAAACACAAAGCTTTTACAGTATCAAATGAAAATGAGATTTTAATTGAATCTAAGAAATATCAAGTGATAGGAATTGATGAGGCTCAATTTTTCGGAAAGTCATTAGTCGATATATGTAATAAACTTGCCAATAATGGAAAAAGAATTATTGTTGCTGGATTAGATATGGATTTTAGAGGGAAACCTTTTGGCCCGATGCCATATCTAATGGCTACAGCTGAATTTGTAAGTAAACTTCACGGTGTATGTAATCAAACTGGAGGAATGGCAAATTATACAAATAGAAAGTCAAAGAATAAAAAACAAATAAAAATTGGAGATGATAAAGAATATGAGCCGCTCAGCAGAATCTCTTTTTTTAGTAAAAACTTTAATGACTAGAGTGTTTTATATATAACAAAAATATTTAAATTGACTATATTATGTTTCTTTTGTATTGTGAGCTTATTAAATTAGTATTTTCGAAAAAAAAATGAATATAGCAATTGTAGGCGCAACAGGTCTAGTTGGAAATAAGATGCTAGAAATTTTAGAAGAAAGGAATTTTCCTTTAAAAAATATAATCCCCATAGCATCCAAAAAGTCTGAGGGTAGCTCAGTGATTTTCCGTGGGAAAAAATATAAAGTAATATCCTTAGAAAATTTCATTGATCAGAAAATTGACATCGCATTATTTTCTGCTGGTGCTGAAGTTTCTCTTAAATGGGCTCCCGTATTTAGTAGCAAGGGTATTTATGTTATTGACAATTCATCAGCTTGGAGAATGAATGATGCTATTAAACTTATTATTCCAGAGATTAACGGAAATCTGTTGGAATTAACTGACAGAATTATTGCTAATCCAAATTGTTCTACAATTCAAATGCTTATGGCTTTAGCACCTATTCATAAAAAATTTAAAATAGAAAGAATTATTGTCTCTACTTATCAATCTGTGACGGGAACAGGAAAAGCAGGTATTAACCAACTTAATAATGAAACAAACAATATCAAAGGGTTAAAAATTTATCCTCATCAAATTCATCAAAATGCTCTCCCGCAGTGTGACAATTTTCTAGAAAATGGATATACTAAAGAAGAAATGAAACTTGTTAACGAAACCCATAAAATTTTATCCGATGAAAGTGTAAAAGTTTCCGCAACAGCTGTAAGAATTCCTGTTTATGGGGGTCATGCAGAATCTGTAAATATTGAGTTGAGTGAAAAAACAAATTGTGAAGAAATCAAAAAGCTTTTGAATGAAACAAGTGGTGTAACAGTGCAAGATGATCCCAAAAAGAGTATATACCCAATGCCTATAAAAGCAGAGGGAAAAGATGAAGTTTTTGTGGGAAGAATAAGAGAAGATTTTTCAAAAGAAAATTCTTTTAATTTATGGATTGTCTCAGATAACCTAAGAAAAGGGGCGGCTACAAACACCATTCAAATTGCGGAATATTTAATTAACAACTTTACATTTTAAAGGAATCCATAAAATTTGTGGTATAGTCCCCACTAATATATTTTGGATCATCCATTAATTTTCTGTGAAATGGGATAGTAGTTTTTATACCCTCAATTACAAACTCATCCAATGCTCTTTTCATCTTGTTGATCGCCTCTTCCCTTGATTGAGCAGTTGTAATTAGTTTGGCTATCATAGAATCATAAAAAGGGGGAATTATGTAACCCGAATAAACATGTGTGTCTAAACGAACACCGTGACCTCCAGGAACATGAAGATTTGTTATTTCACCAGGTGAGGGCCTAAAGTCAGAATAGGGATCTTCTGCATTAATTCTGCACTCTATGGAATGTAATTTTGGGTAATAATGTTTGCCACTTATCGGTATTCCTGCGGCTACGGATATTTGCTCTCTTATCAAATCAAAGTCGATTACTTGTTCGGTTACTGGGTGTTCAACCTGAATTCTGGTATTCATTTCCATGAAATAAAAATTTCTATTTTTATCAACTAAAAACTCTATTGTACCTGCCCCCTCGTATTTGATAAATTCAGCAGCTTTTACTGCAGCCTCACCCATCTTATTCCTTAAGGCCTCCGTCATGAATGGAGATGGTGTTTCTTCGGTTAGTTTTTGATGTCTTCTTTGAATTGAACAATCCCTTTCTGATAAATGACAGGCCTTCCCAAAGCTGTCACCTACAATTTGAATTTCTATATGTCTAGGTTCTTCAATGAATTTTTCCATATACATGCTATCATCACCAAAGGCTGCTTTTGATTCTTGTTTAGCGCTTTCCCAAGCTTTTTCAAGTTCCTTCTCATTGGTAACCGCCCTCATACCTTTTCCTCCACCTCCTGATGAAGCCTTCAACATAATGGGGAAACCAATTTTTTTTGCAGCGGTTTTGGCAGAATTTAAATTTTTGATTATTCCATCTGAACCTGGAATGATAGGTACTCCAGCTTTTTTCATGGTTTCTTTTGCTGAAGCCTTATCTCCCATTTTACTTATCATATCGCTAGAAGCACCAATAAATTTAATGTCATGTTCCGAACACATTTTTGAAAATTTTGAATTTTCAGATAGGAAACCATAGCCTGGATGAATGGCATCTGCATTTGTAATTTCAGCAGCAGCTATAATATTAGAGGGTTTCAAATAAGAATGTATACTTTGAGAAGGGCCTATACAAACGGCTTCATCTGCAAACTTTACATGTAGACTTTCTGAGTCCGCTGTAGAATAAACAGCAACAGACTTGATTCCCATTTCCTTACAAGTTCTAATTATCCTAAGAGCAATCTCTCCTCGATTTGCAATCAAAATCTTTTTGAACATAAATTTTGTTTTATGAGGGATCTATTAAAAATAAGGGTTGTTCAAATTCTACGGGAGATGAGTCTTCAACAAGAACCTTAACAATTTTTCCGGAGACTTCTGATTCAATCTCGTTAAATAATTTCATTGCTTCAATGACACAAAGTACGTCACCTTCATTAACTTCAGACCCAATTTCGACAAAAGATTCTTTGTCTGGGGCTGGCCTTCTGTAAAAAGTACCAATAATTGGGGATTTTACTGTTATTAGTTTTTCATCTGAATTTTCTTCCTCTTTTCTAGGAATAATTGTTTTTTCGGTTGTACCTGTTTGCTTTTCTATTACAAAATCATCTTTATTTATGATGATAGGTTGGTTTTGTGATGGGGTGACCGGAATTTTTTGTTCATTATCACCTTCATCACCAGTTTTAATTGTGATCTTAAAATCTTTCAACTCAAGGCTAACCTCCTTGGCTTTAGATTTTGATACAAACTTAATTAGCTTCTGAATCTCCTTGATATTCATATCTAAAAAATATGTCTGTGTGAAGATAAATTATTTATTTTAAAACTCCCATAATAACATAGAGTTTAAAATTAAGATTATGACTCAATCTTCTCAGTTTGGTCAATGAGGACTTTACCCTTGTAATACAACTTACCTTCATGCCAATGTGCTCGATGGTAAAGATGTGGTTCTCCAGAAACTTTGTCTACAGCAACTTGAGGAGTTGAAGTTTTTATATGTGTTCTCCTTTTGTCTCTTCTGGTTTTTGAGATTTTTCTTTTAGGATGTGCCATTTTATTAGGTTTTTGTTAAAGGTAATCTTTTAATTTATTCCATCTAGGGTCAAATTCGGTTTTTTTAGATCCAGGTGAAAGATCATTTAGAATTTTAACTGTTTTAGATTTTAAGGAGCCATCAAGAACCCCAGGATGAATTTTCTTTTGAGGTATTGAAAGAACTATCATTTCATATATTGATTTAGCTATGTTAAATTTATAACTCTTGTGAGGGATTATAACGTATTGATCATTGTCATCATTATATTTCTCACCAAATTTTATAAAGAAATTTAATTTAGAATCTACTTGATAAGAAAATAATTCGTTTGAGATGTCACATTTTAATACATAATTCCCTTTTCCACTTAAATAAAGTTCCATTAATGAATTTTTTTTTACAAAAACGGACTTGATTTTTATATTGACATTTGAAAGTTCGTCAAAACCAAAATTTTTTAAAAAAGTATCGTGTATATTATAATCATAGATATGCTCTCCTTCCTTAAGCCCAGAGAAAACGATATCATAATTACTAATTTTAAAAATTTCGCTCATTTAACCGGCAAATTTAGTTAATACCTGAGATTATAAAACTTTATGATTAGTTTTTTTTCAAACGATTACTGTATACTTCCCTTGCTAAATGTAAAGCTTTACTAAATGAGGAAGGTGACGCTGCACCCTTACCGGCAATATCGTAAGCTGTTCCGTGATCGGGTGAAGTTCTTACAAATGGCATAGCCGAAGTAAAATTTACACCAGATCCAAAATTTAAAGTTTTAAAAGGTATAAGACCTTGATCATGAAACATAGCTAATACTGCATCATATTTATCAAAATTACCTTTCACAAAAAAACTATCAGCCGGAAAAGGGCCAAAAATAGAGTTATTTTCTTTATTTAATTCTTTTATAACAGGTTTAATGACTTTTTCATCCTGACCGCCAATTAGTCCGTTATCTCCAGCATGAGGGTTAAGTCCTAAAATTGCGATTTTAGGGTTAGGAATTAAAAAGTCATTTTGCATTGACTTAATCATTTTTAAAATCTTCTTCTTAAGGTTTGTTTTTGTTATTGAGGAGGAAACTTTATCAATTGGTATGTGATCTGTTAATAATCCTATTTTAAGATTCTCTCCAATCATAAACATTAAAGATTCTGAGGAAAAAAAATTAGATAGAAAATCTGTATGCCCTATAAAGTTAAAACTTTCTGACTGTATATTTTTTTTATTTATTGGTCCGGTGACTAGAGCTTGGATTTTTCCTGATTTTAAAGCCTGGGCTGACTTTAAAAGTGATTTTAATGCAACTCGGCCTCCAATGTCTGTGGCTTCTCCAAAATTATGCTTAAAATCTCCTAGAGAAAGGTTGAAAACGTTAATTCTGTCATTACAAGTTTGTTCAAAAGTTTGAATAAAATTTAATTCCAGATTAATATTAAATACTCTCATTTGGTATTCAATTATTTCTTTGTTTGCGAAAATCACAGGATTAAATAACTTTAACATTTTTGGATTTTGGAAACTTTTTAAAATAACCTCTATACCTATACCGTTTGGATCCCCAACTGAAATACCAACTTTAAACTTTTGTTTACTCAATTCTTTTAATTTAATTAATTTTAGAAACAAATTTAATCAATACTGCAATCATGTTCACAGGTATAATAGAAGATTTGGGCACTTTAAAAAAAATTGAAAAAGAAGGATCAAATATTAATCTTTATTTTAAAAGTAAACTAAGTCATGAATTAAAGGTTGACCAAAGTCTTTCGCACAATGGGGTGTGTCTTACTGTTGTTTCAATCAAAAATGATATTCACAAAGTAACCGCAGTTAAAGAAACACTTGAGAAAAGCAATCTTGGAGATATTAGGATAGGCTCCTTAGTTAATCTTGAAAGGGCCATGAAAAATAATGCTAGATTAGATGGCCATTTTGTTCAAGGTCATGTAGACCAAACGGGAAAATGTATAAATGTTGTTGAGGCAAACGGAAGTTGGTATTATGAATTTAAACACGATAATACATCAAACAATATTACAATAGAGAAAGGCTCAATTGCTGTTAATGGTGTGAGCTTGACTGTGGTTAACTCCAAAAAAGACAGTTTTTCAGTTGCAATAATACCCTACACTTACAATAACACAAATTTTAAAAAAATTCAAAAAGGAGATACTGTAAATATTGAATTTGATATGATTGGGAAATACATCAGTAAACTTTTAATCAAAAGGTAAAGAAATTATTATTTACGTATATTTAATAAAATATATGTTTTGGGAGTTTTAGAGTTATCTACCATATTGCTTTGTTTAGCCTCAATTTTTTCTTTAATCAACATAAGGTTTTTGAAACTACCACAAACGATTGGGCTAATGGTCCTTGCACTTTCTCTGTCTGTTATAATCACAGTTTTCGGTATAGTTTATCCAAATATTTTTAATGCTGTACTTAAAATTACAGAAGATTTTGATTTCAGTGAATTACTGGTCAATGTGATGCTTCCATTTCTTCTTTTTGCTGGAGCAATGAGTGTTAACGTCCATGAACTACTAAAAGACAAATGGACCATACTCTTGCTCGCAAGTTTTGGGGTAGTATTTTCTACTTTTGCTGTGGGTACTGGTCTTCATTGGCTCGTATCACAAGAGTTTTTGGGACTTAATCCTTTAGGGTTAAGCTATGTTGATTGTCTTCTTTTTGGAGCATTAATTGCACCTACAGATCCCATTGCCGTACTAGCAATGGTAAAAAAAATGAATCTCCCATCTATAACTGAAACTAGAATTGCAGGAGAATCACTATTCAACGATGGTATTGGAGTTGTGGTTTTTTTAACTCTTTTAAATATTAAAATTGATGGTGTAGAAAATGTAACCATCTCTAGTGTAGGAGGACTATTTTTGACTGAAGTTGTTGGGGGTGTCGCTTTAGGTGCTTTAATGGGATTCCTTGGGCTTAAACTTTTAAAATATATAGAAAATGAGCACACAGAACTAGAAGTCTTGGTCACATTATCACTCGTGCTTTTATTGCCAATTATTTCCCATCGTTTCCATTTTTCAGCTGTGTTAGGAGTTGTAGTTATGGGACTCTTTTTAAACCAAAACATAGATACTGATAAAAATGAAGATGGCCTTCAAAGAGCTATGGGGGACTACGTTTATAAGTTTTGGCACTTACTTGATGAAACTTTAAACGCTATTCTATTTATTCTAATTGGCCTTGAAATTTTGGCAGTTTTCAAAGACTTTCAATCAAGTTTTATTTTAATTTCAATAATTACAGTTGCTCTTGTCGTCTTGTCTAGGATGTTTGGAGTCTCTGCAGCAATTAAATTGCTATCTATTAAATATAAGTTTGAAAAAAATACTGCTCTAATAATTAGCTGGGGTGGGCTAAGAGGTGGTCTTAGTATTGCACTTGCATTGAACCTTCCAGATTCTATAGGAGAAGGAAAGTCGTTGATTCTTTTTCTTACTTATGCAGTTGTTTTATTTACAATACTAGTTCAAGGACTCACACTTAAAAAAATAGTTAAATAGTTTTTTAACATTTTTTTTTAAATCGAAGAGTTAAATTTTTTTAAATTTACATTTGAGTAGGTAGAGCTGGACAACAGCTATTAAGAATTTAATCATAAAAGGAGGTGTCATATGTCTAATACAAAATATTCAAGTTGGAATGGACTAAGTGACGCTTTTTTAGTTATTTAGCATTCCTTCTTAAAATGATTACAAAGCAGGTCGATGGACCTGCTTTTTCTTTTAAAGATTCTAATTTTATAGAATGATTACAACTGAAAATATTTTTAATGGTCTTAATTTACTTGTATTGCTAGGCTGGATACCGTTGTTTATATTTCCATATTCTAGATTTACAAAAAAATTAATAGATGGACTTTATCTCCCCTTTATTTTGTGTGCCTTCTATATTTATTTTTTATCTCAAACAAAAGGCCTCTTTTCTGCAGACTTTTCATCCATTGCTGGAATACTTGATTTGTTTAGAAACTCAACGGAAGAGTCTGCTGCCGCAGGATGGATTCATTATTTAGCATTTGACTATTTTGTTGGATGTTGGATAGTAAATCATTCTATTAAAAAAGGAATCCCATATATTGTTTTTATTTCACCTTTAATTTGTACACTTTTTGCTGGTCCATTTGGGCTACTACTTTTTTTAGTTTTAAGATTTTTTTACAAACGGTTTACTTTAGAGGATGTTTAATACAATTAAAAAAAAATACAAAATTTCGGGGATGACTTGTGATGGTTGTAAAGCGTCAATTGAAAACAGCTTGAATCTTTTAGATCAAGTTAGAAGTTCCAATGCTGATATTAGACTTGGTGAATTAATGTTGAATTTAAAAAAAGATGTTAGTTTAAAATCATTGCAAAATGCAATTCCTAAAAAATATATTATCAATGAAGAAATACCTCAACCTAAAAACACTAGTGAAATCAGTCGAGATCTAACAAATAAAGAATCCAAACTAAAGCAGCTAAAACCACTTTTTTTAATTCTGTTTTATATCACTTCCTCTAGTCTGCTAATAAACTATCAAAACTGGAACTTAAATGAATTTATGTTGGATTTTATGGGGCTTTTTTTTATTTGTTTCAGCTTTTTTAAAATGCTTGACCTGAAAGGTTTTAGTGATTCATTTAAAATGTACGATCCTTTAGCAAAGAAAATGAATTTTTATGGGATGTTATATCCTTTTATTGAAACAATACTCGGTGTAATGTTTTTAGTAAAAATAGAAATATTTAGTGCTTTAATTCTTTCTGTTTTAATTCTTGGATTAACCACAATAGGTGTTACAAAAACTCTTATTTCAAAAAAATCCATCCAATGTGCTTGTCTTGGATCAGTATTAAAGTTACCCATGACAGAAGCAACTTTAATAGAAAATGCAATAATGATATTTATGTCTATTTTTATGCTTTATAACTCTACAATATTATGAAAAGGAAAATATCGCTTAGGATTCGAAAAGCTCACAGATATTTGGGTATTTTCTTAGGAATTCAATTTTTGTTTTGGACAATTAGTGGTCTCTATTTTAGTTGGACTAGTCTTGATGAAATTCATGGGGATCACTATAAAAATCTTGAATATGAGCCGTTATCTTTTGAGAATTTAATTAGTCCTTCGCAAATTAATGTCAAGGAAGCTATAAACACCTTAGAAATTAGAGATATAAATAAAAGACCTTATTATTTTGTAAATAAGAAGTGGCTTTTCAATGCTGTAAACGGTGAAAAGAAAAATGAGCTCTCGGAAGCTGAGGCATTATATATTGCAGAAAAACACATGAAAAAAGGGCTAGAAGTTAAGTCAATAAAAAAAATCAAGGAAGTAGGTAAACATCATGAATATAGAAAAAAGCTTTTGCCTGCATATGTTATATCATATAAGTCAGATGACAATTTAAAAGCCTATGTATCTATAACCGATGCTAAATTTCAGTCTGTCAGACACAGGAGTTGGAGATGGTTTGATTTTTTATGGATGACTCACACCATGGACTACGAGGGGAGAGATAATTTCAATACCATAACCTTAAGGGCGTTTTCATTGTTAGGCTTGATTACAGTTTTAAGTGGATTTACTTTAGCATTTGTTACAACTCCAAAATTGATGAGGTTCTTTAAAAAAAACTAATTGTTTTTTTTTGGCAAAAAAGATTCAATTAAAAGACCGATCACACCAAATAGGAACCCTAAAATAAAACCCTCTACATGACTCCTTCCTCTTCGCTCTGCAATATAAGAACCCGCAGCGCCTAATAAAACCCCTATAGCTAGATAGACATACAAAGACATAATTAAAATCTATAGCTTAATTCTATACCAATAAGCCTTCCAGGTTCTGAAGCAAAAAACCTAAGTCTATTTAAATAGTTTCTGTATTCAGTATTCAAAACATTTTCAATATATAATCTTGTCTCGAATTTTTGAAGAAAATTTTTCTTTATTTCTATATTCCAAAGATTATAAGAACTTGGAGGAGTACTTACATCAACAAGGTCACTGTAAATTACGCCATTTTCCAAAAAGTCATAATTAAAATTTAAATCGGGATAATGATTCTGCTGAGCAACATATTCGCTACTTATTCGAACAAAAACAGGTGATTTTTTAAATACTGAAAACTCTATCTGATTTCTCAAATTAAAAGGTGGCATATCTACTAAAGGAGTATTGTTTTTTTCAAAAGCTCTCAAGTAAGAACCTGAAGTGTTAAACTTTAAATTTTTTAAAATATCAAACCCAATGTCTAGATCAATCCCTCTCATTACCACTCTAGATATTTGCCTATAATCTCTTTTTAGAAATGCGCCTCTTCTTGTTAAATCAAACCCATCTTCTGAAGGCTGAAGAATTATAAAATCTTTAATGTTTGAATTATAAAATGTAAGGGTATATTTAACCTTGCTGTAGTTGTTTTCAACTGAAATCAGAGTTTTTAAGGATTTCTCTGGGACCAATCTTAAATTCCCAGTTTCAATAGTTGCCAAAGCGTGGTGAAGACCATCACTAAATAATTCTGCAGGATTAGGTGATCTTGACGAATAAGCCAAATTAATAGCTGCGCTTGTTTCATTTTTGAAGATTTTCTTAGCTCCAAAAGATGATGAAAAGTTGGAGAAAGAACGAATCTGGTTTGATAAAATTTTCCCAGATTCAGTAACTCTAATTATCGTGGACGCATAGTCATCACCATAATTATTATTATCCCAATCATCTCGCCAATAGTATTTTTTTGCATTTATTCTATCAAGGTCTATTCGTGATCCAAATTCTAATTTAAAATTATCCGAGTAATTGAATTCAGTAATCCCGTAAAATCCTAGTTTGTATCTGTTATGGTCTGGTATTAATCTTCTAATTCCTGTTCTTGGATTAGAAAAATTGTCTTGAAATTGTAATGATAGCCCACTTTTTAAAACAAACCTCTCATTGGATGAAAAAAATGTGTCAAAAAGTAAATCATGGGTTTGAAGTAGAATATTTAGGGATTCTATGTTTCTATATTCACCTCTTCTTAAATCATATTCTTTTCTGCTATTTGATTGATAAGAATAATTCAGGTCCCATTTTAAATTCCGCAGACCTCTACTTTTATAATACAATGAAAGCGTGTGGTGTTCATTTTCTTGTTTGGGATTGTCAATCTCTCTCGAATAAGGATAAATTGTTAGTGGTATATCTGATTTAACAGACCTTGCTAAATCTCCTAAACTTCCAACGTGAGCTGATTTTAATATCCCAATGTCTTGTCTAAAAAAACTATATCTTATCCCCCATTCTTTTGTTATTCTATTTTTTGAAAAAAACAGTGTGGAGGCAATTTTTTTTCCAGCACTATTTGATAAAGAGTAATCTGGACTGTTATAGTCTCCATTGGATTTTAAAGAAATGGTCCCTCCGTAATTTAAACCACTTGAAAAGGATTTGCTAATTTTTGAAATTACATAGTTACCCCTTCCATTGTCTGTGTATCCAATACTTCCATATCCATACAGGGAGTCCATCAATAAACTTCTGCTAAAATTTGTTTTGATTATTCCTCCAACTGCATCTCCTGCATATTTAAGCGCTCCAGCTCCTTTAATCAATTGAATGGTTTCAATGCTAGACAAATCTAAACTTGGTGCATGGTCCGCGCCCCATTCATTATCCTGCAAACGGATTCCATTTTTTATTATCCCAACTCTACTGCCTGCAACCCCATGAAGTAAAGGTTTAACAATTGAATTCCCCATTTTATATGAAGATACTCCTGAAAGTTGCTCCAAAACCTCCCCGAAGTTTTTTGACTTGAAATCAAATATTTTTTGCCTATCAATTACATCCTCTATTGAGGTTACACTTTCCTTACTGTTTGAATTAGTTGAAACTATGATTTCCTCTAATTCAGTAATGTGGTGTTCTAGGTAAATTTTTTTGGTGCTCGAATTGGGAATATCGATATTGACTTTGATTTCTTTACAATTTGGGTGACTTATCACTAAAGTATGTTCACCTTTACAAATTCCATCAATTATAAATACTCCTTTTTGATTAGAAATAACCTCATTTTCGTTGTCAATTATAATTTTTGCCCCATTAAGACCTTCGTTTAAATGAAGATCAATTACTTCTCCATAAAAAGTGTAGCCACAATCCTGTGAAGACAAAAAAAAGGACACAAAAAATGAAATGATTATAAGTAAATATTTCATCTTATGTTAATTTTTAAATTAGAAAAAAGGACCAGTTTTTTCAAATTTAACAGGATACCAATAACTTCAGTAGTAATTTTTACTGAACCGTTGTTGGAAATGTGAGTTCTATATCCGTTTCACCACCAATAGAAGACCTAGTTGTTCCTGTCTTGTTGGCTGGCTCGTGTATTAAAGTAACTTTTATATTTCCAGAATCTGCACCTCCAGTGGCCCACTCTGTAATTAAATTTATTGGAATGCCATCTGAACCAGCATAATCGGTTGGGGCCGAAGTGATCAAAAAGTCAGATAGCCCTGCTATCTCCCATAGAACAAAATGTTCATCTACTTCCTCAATTACCTCTTCGGTTATATCTTCAACATCTGTTGGGTCTGAAGCGTCATAAAAGTAAATGCTTGCAGTATAAGTTTTATCAACATCAAGGGTAATTGCCGGCGGCGTAGAACCTTCGTTCCAAGTTACAGTTTGACTGGTAGATCCGTCAGAGAGAACAATACTAACTCGGTTTATCACTTCTTGTTCGTTCACCTCTTCAGGGTCATCATCACTTTTGCTGCAGCTATATATAACAGATGAAGCAAGTAATGTAAAAAATATTTTTAATGCATATTGCGCGTATGCTTTTTTAAGTACGTTTATCATTTTATTAAATTTTTATTATTTGTTATTAAAGGGTCATGGTTTATTGAGAGAAAAGTGAAAGGTAAGGTGGGGCTCTCAAATTTTTACCTGTAATAAATTTGTTTAATAAAAACTGGTCCTTGTAGGTTGTTTTTTCAAGTAAAATTTGTTGTTTAGCTTGAAAATTTATTTTTTTATAAGTGTCGACAAAAGGATTAGTAAACGTATATTCAAGAATACACATATTTTCTTCTTCGTGTATGTGGGTACTTTTCTCTGTGCAAAAATATTCATCTGCATGTTCTTCTATAACATGAAATGCTTGGACCAGATTAGGTAATAGCAAAAGAAAAACAAGAAAAAGTGAGGTTGCCGACCTATTCATTTTTTTTATAAACCGCAAAGATAACTAATAAATCACTGTTTTTTTATTAATTTATCTTTAATATCTTAAAAAAATGAAAAAAGCATACAATAAAACTTTAATAATAATCATACTAACTTTTTCAAATTTAAACGGGCAGGTATATGAATTCGCAGTTCAGACAGATACACACCGAATTATAAAAGATAAAACCTACGTGGTGGAAACGGTATTTAATACCTCAACTGGAGAATTTAAATTTACAAGAGGAGGATTTTACTCTGGTAAAAAAAACTTGGATGTTGATTTTGAATTCAATTCCAATTTTAAAAATGACAGCATTATGAAAATGTTGTATACAAATACTAAGAAATGGAAGAAAGTTTCTTCACCAAAACAAAAGCTACAGGGGAAATGGCTGATGGCAGGAAGGGTAACCGATGAGGGAGAAAAAAGAAGAGATTTAAACCGTTCAAGAAAAACAATGAAAATTTTAATTGATGGGTTTTTTCAGTGGATAGCCTTTGACACATCCAATTTTCGTTTTTTTGGCTCTGGTGGAGGAAGCTATAATACTGAATATGAAAATAATCCTCAAAAAGGAGGATATACAGAAAAAATTCAATTCTTTTCTAGGGACAATAACAAGGTTGGTTTAATCTTACCTTTTGAATATGATCGCAGAGGAAAAGATTGGTATCACAAAGGATTAAATAGTAAAGGTGGTGCATTACACGAAATTTGGCATTTTAGAAAATAATTTATTGAGTTAAATCTATAGCCCTATCAAATATTGAAATTTGAAAAAAATCTGCGACCTATTAAATTGAAATAGGTTAAATGTGATGTCGTCAATTTCTTCCAATGTATTTTGGTTGGCTCCTAAATAAAAAATAGTTGAAGGATTGGGGTTCCACTGAATCAAGGGTTGAATATAAAATTGGTTTATAAATGAATTGTTTTCAGCGACTAATCTTATATTCAAATAATTTGAAAACTGATATTTGAAATTGAGTCTAAGTATTGAGCCTTCAAAATAATTTTCATTTTTTGACAAATTTTCTAGACGAGAATACCTTAGAAGTGGGGTTATATTAAAGTTGTCATTGATTTGAAAATTTACGCTCATATCTGCTTTATGTATCCTACCCACTTCTGGAATTTCCTCGTTAACGGATAATTCTTTCCCTAGTGTATACTCTAGCTCAAAGTTAAGTTGTTCGTATGGGGCTCCTCTTAACAAAAATGTGTGGGATTGAAGGTGATAATATGTCCTTCTTAAAAAGGTTTTTACCGCATCATAGTCCAATGTATATTTCAATTCAGTTCGACCAAAAGTTGTAAATCCAGTAAAGAAATCGGCACTAAAGGCCTTATAAAAGGCATCAAAAGTGAAAATCCTATCAATTTTAGTTCCAAATCCAAATTTTTGAAGTGCGGGTTTATTTAAAATATTTATGTATTCATGAAAAAAAGTAGTCCATCTTCTGTTGTTTTGAACTACAAAACCAACATCAGCTCGAAATTGCGGAGAAATATCTCTGTAATAAAAGTAGCTTCTCCAATGCTCAGTGTTTCTGTAAAGTCTCATATAAAGGCTGTACCCATCCAGATTATCTCCGTCTAATCTTACAGTTTTTCCATAAATTTTTGCATCTGAATCAATCCAATCTTGATTTGGCTCTCGGGTGAAACTTTTAGTGTATTCAAAATTAAATCGCCAATTATTACTAAAAAGGAATAAACCATCTAGACCTGCTGAATGCCCATAACCACCTCCATTATACAGTCTGTTAGTTGTAAAAGCGCCCAGTCTGGATTTAGGATCAAGTAAGTATTGATATCTTAATATATTTACGAAGCTTCTACCACCAAAACCTTCATAGGAGCGATCTTCACCACCTACCAAATAAGGTGAATTCTCATCTATCGCGTTAAGAAGAAAGACCCTTGACTTATTAAATTGACTAAAAAGTTTGGAGGCAAAAACAGGATTTACAATTGACCTTGAATAAAATGTACCACTAACAAAGTCTACCAAATCGGTGCCTCGGTTAAAAAAAGGACGTCGTTCAGGGTACCTTAAAGAAAAGGAGGAATTGGCATCAATCTGCGTTACATCTGCTTCGACTTGTGAAAAATCAGGATTGAGTGTGACTTCTAAACTGGTATTTTTATTGATATCTAAATTAAGTCCTATACCTACATTTCCACTGGGCTTGTTAAAACTGATTTTTTGATCATTGCTGCTTCTGCTTCCTGATACATTGCTATACAAATATGGAAGTAATTCAAACCTTTTTTTAATAGTTATATCATTAAATTTTATAACATCGGTTGTCTGACAGACTAGACAAGGGTTATCTCTGTCCCTAATCTGGCTGCTTAACTCGATAACATTACCGTCTTCAAAATATCTACGGTAAAAGTTAAAATGCCAAGTTTGGTCATTGCCATTTGGAAATTCAATCTCAGAGAAAGGAATTTTCATCTCAATTTGATACCCATCTTCTGTTATATTCCCGAAGGATTGAAAATTAATGTTAAAAGAAACGTCATATCGTTTATCTTCAGAAATTTCATTTATTTGCCTAGCATCTAGTTGGCTCCCAAGTGCATTAACACCTAAAACAATATTATTCCTTGCATCTCTAAAAGTATCAAAACGCAGAGCAATAAAGTCATCATTTAGCATATTCAAGTCATCTCTCTGCCTAACGGAGACACGAATATTTTTGGGGTCCACTTTAGCATCAATACCTACATAAATGAATTCTTTGGAATAGGATATATATCCAAATGATTTTATTCTTGAAGGCTCGTTATTTGCAGGGCTAAATTCAATATCAAAAGGAATTTTGGCAGCTAAAGACCAAAACTCTTCATTAAGAAAACCATCTAGTGTTATCTGGTTGTCAGTTATCTTGTTTGGAGTGAAATTTTCCTGGCCAAAGAATAATCTTGTATTTAAAAGCAAAAAATAAATTAAAATGTGTCTCAAAAAATTATAATTTATTTAAATAGGATTGTTTGTTATAAATTTGGGATTCAAAAATATGTATTAATAATCTCAATAAAATGAAAATAACCTTTTTTTATCTTTTAACATCATTGCTATTTATTTATTGTAATCCTGAGAAAGAAGAAAACTCATTCCCCATTTTTAAAAATTTGGTTTGGGGAGATGAATTTGATTATGAAGGTAAGATTAATCCATCTCTTTGGCATGTTCAAACAATACCTATTGAAAATGGTAGTTGGGCTAATAACGAACTCCAGCACTACACTAAGAACATCAAAAACTGTTTTGTTAAAGATGGATTTTTAAATATTGTAGCAATAAAAGAAGAAGTTGAAATGTATAACTCATCTAAAAATTATTCTTCCGCAAGATTAAATTCAAAATTTGATTTCAAGTATGGAAGAATTGATGTTAAAGCAAAACTTCCATCTTCAAAAGGAACATGGCCTGCGATTTGGACCCTAGGTTCAAACATCGATGAAATTGGGAATTACCTCGGTGACAGCAAAGGTGAAACTCCTTGGCCATACTGCGGAGAAATTGATATAATGGAACAAAATGGCTGGGACAAGTCAGACCTATACAATGTCCTTCATTTTCATAATACCGCTACAAATAAAAAGGATGAAATGAAAAAAATTTCAAGTATTTCAAATTCTAATGAATTCAATGTTTATTCTCTGGTTTGGACCAAAGAGAAAATATATTGGCTACTCAATAATAATATTACTTATGAACATAAAAACATGGATGTAATGCCATTTGATAGTAATCATTATTTGTTGTTAAATCTAGCTATTGGAGGTGTTTTAGGAGGTAAAGTTCCTGAAGACTTTAGTGAAGAAAGAATGATTGTTGATTATGTAAGAATATTTCAATAAACTTTAAAAATCCGTTTTAGGAATGTTAGATCCGTGAGGATCTGTTGTGTCTTGTTTCAACATCTTTCTTACTTTACTAAAAAAAACAGGAGAATTAATGTGTTCAATTTCCTCAGCAATTTCATGGACTTCGTTTGGATTAAATTGCATAACCTCAACTAAAAAAGATTCAATTAGCCGGTGCTTTGCTACAACTTCATTGGCAAATTTTCTTCCCTTGGAAGTTAATTTAATTGGCTTATAGGGTAATGTATCAACTAACTCCATAAAGGAAAGTTTTTTTAGCATATTGGATACAGAAGATTTTGAGACTTTAAAAAGTTTACTCAAAGCAGAAACTGTAACTTTTTCACCCGCCTCCTCCAGCTTGAATATTTCTTTTATGTAGTGGTCTTTTTCTTTAGTTTTTTTCATTAGTTTTGCAGTGGTGAACTTTTTATTTTGAAGGAATCAAATTACTTTACATGTTTTAAATTAATTTTTGTCAATTTATTGATTTTTTTTTCAATTCCTCTAAATGGACAGGTTTTAAAAGGGAGGGTTTTTGATGAAAATTATAATTTTTTAAATGGAGCTACAATTTACAATTCTACTTTAAAAAAATCCATCATTTCGGATAGCCTTGGGAAATTTGAAATCATTTCGAAAAAAGGTGAAAATAAATACACTGTCTCTTTTGTTAGTTTTAAAGCAAAAGTTTTAAATATCAAATTTGAAAATGAGGATTTTATTGAAACCAATGTTGTTTTAGAAAATGATAAATCCCTGGAAGAGGTTGTGGTCTCCGGAACATTGAGAAGTGTATCAAAACTTAATAGCACAATTCCTATTAAATTATACAAGGCAGGGTTTTTTAAGGCTAATCCAACACCAAGTATTTTTGAGGCAATTGAAAATATCAATGGAATACGAACTCAACTTAATTGTAATGTCTGTAACACTGGGGATATTCACATAAATGGCCAAGATGGTGCCAACACGATGGTTCTGATAGATGGACTTCCAATAGTTAGTGGTCTATCAACGGTATATGGTTTAACCGGAATTCCACAATCTTTAATTGAGCAAATCGAAATAATCAAAGGTCCCTCCTCCACTATATATGGATCAGAGGCAATTGGAGGAATTATAAATTTAATCACAAAAGTGCCTGAAAAAGTGAACCCGTTATCTGTTGAGAGTTTTTCTTCCTCCTGGGGAGAGATTAATACGGATCTTGGGATTAAGTTTTTAATTGGAGATAAAACTAATCTTCTTGGCATAAATCACTTTTTATATCAAAATCCTATTGATAAAAATAACGATGGGTTTACTGACTTAACTCTTCAAAATAGAATTTCAATTTTCAATAAATTAAGTGGTATAAAAAATAATATTGCCTTTAGGTACTTCTACGAGGACAGATGGGGTGGTCAAACAAATTGGGATAGAAGCGAAAGAGGGGGTGACAATATTTATGGTGAAAGCATTTATACAAATCGAGTAGAGGTTTTTGGGAAGTACTTGTATAATGATAATCTCTTTTTTCAATATAGTTTCAATCAGCACTATCAAGACTCGTATTATGGGGTTTTGTCATTTGATGCAAAACAAACAATTGGTTTTTTACAAACTGTTTATAATTTCAAAATAAGAAAAGGTTTGTACACCTTGGGTTTAAGCTATAGATATACAGGATATGACGATAATACACCTGCAACTTTAAAGAAAGAAAATACTCATTTACCTGGATTTTTTATACAAAACGAAATAATCAAAGGCTCTGAAAAATCCCTTTTGTTGGGTATCAGGTACGATTATAATTCAAATTATGGAAATATTCTAACCCCGAGAATTAATTTTAAGAAATCTAATAAAGAAAAAAATTCTACTTTGAGAATGGGCTTTGGTTCAGGTTACAGAATAGTAAATGTCTTCACCGAAGATCATGCAGCACTGACTGGGGCGAGAGATGTTTTTTTTTCAGAAAACTTATCCCCAGAAAAGTCATGGAATTTAAATTTGAACTATGTTAAAGATTATTACACGAAAAGAGGACAGATTTTTAAGATTGACTCAAGTATTTTTAGAACTCGGTTTTCTAATAGAATAATTCCAGACTACGATAGCAATCCAAATCAGATAGTTTACTCAAATCTAAATGGTATTGTAATTTCGCAAGGTGGCAGTATTGATTTTTTTGGTAGGATATCAAATAACTTAGATTTTCAAATTGGATTAACCTTTATTGACACATACATAAAGGAAAATAATAAAAAGTCCATCCCCTATTTGACAGAAAAATTTTCAGGAAGTTATAAAATGGTCTATTATAATAATTTTACTAAATTAAAATTTGATATTACAGGTAACATAGTTGGGCCGATGAAACTTCCTCTTTTAAGTGCTTTGGACCCTAGACCTGACTATAGCCCTACATTTAACATTCTAAATCTTCAAGCAACTAAAAAGGTTTCAGACTTTGAGTTTTTTATTGGAGTTAAAAATTTATTTAATTTCAAACCTCCTTTAAATAGTATTGCTAGAGCATTTGACCCATTTGACAAACAAGTGATATTTGACAATAACGGAAGTCCTGTAGTTAATGAAAATAATCCTTTCGGGCTTACTTTTGACCCCACCTACGTGTTTTATTCAAATCAAGGTATAAGGTCTTTTTTCGGACTTAGATATATAATTAAAAATTAATTGAGTTTTTAAAAATTTGACCTTTATATTTACTCCATGAGATTTATTCATAAAAAAATTTCTTTACTCTTTCTTCTCACATGTCTAATTTCATCAGCTCAAGAGAAGGTGATTATTTTTTCAATAAACGACATACACTCTAGGATTGAAAACTTTTCTAAAATAAAGCCTCTGATTGACAACGAAAGAGGGAGGGGGAACAAAGTCTTTTTTGTTAGCGCTGGTGACATATTTTCAGGGAATCCTATAGTAGACAATTATTCTGAAAAGGGGTTCCCAATAATAGATTTATTGAACCGTACTGGACTAGACATAAGTGTGATTGGCAATCACGAATTCGATTACGGCCAAAATGTACTCAAC
>CACHSA010000003.1 GCA_902582405.1 uncultured Bacteroidota bacterium
CAGTAAGATAAATTTTTTTTAAAAATTTATTTTTATTTATAAAACTGATTTTTTGTTTAACTATCAACTGGTCGGTCTGAGTAAGAAGAGTTGCATTAATTAAATAATCAATTTTTTCCTGGGAGAAAGAACAGATAGCATTAAAAAAACAGAAAATAAAAATTAATACTTTAAAATTAAAGTCGCCTTTTAAGAACATAAAATTTTTTTAAGCAGTTTTATTGTGTTTAACATTCAAAATTTCCAATTCTTTTTTCAGAAACTTACCAGTCAAACCTTTATTCTTTTTGACAATTTCTTCAGGTGTCCCTTGAGATATGATTCTGCCTCCATTTTTGCCAGCTCCGGGACCTAAATCAATTAAATAATCAACCTGCTTTATAACATCTAAATTATGTTCAATAATTATAACAGTATTGCCTTTGTCAACTAGTTTGTTGAGTACTTTTAGTAAAATTCTTATATCTTCAAAATGAAGTCCTGTTGTTGGTTCATCTAAAATGTACAATGTGTTGCCAGAGTCCCGTTTAGACAATTCGCTTGCTAGTTTTACTCTTTGAGCCTCTCCACCGGATAGAGTAGTAGAAGATTGACCAATTTTAATGTAACCAAGACCAACTTGCTCAATTGTTTTTAATTTCATGAATATCTTTGGAATATTTTTAAAAAAGTCGCATCCCTGACTTATTGTCATTGATAGAATATCTGAAATTGATTTCCCTTTGTATTTAATTTCCAAAGTTTCCCTATTAAATCTTTTACCCAAACAATTTTCACATTTAACCTGAACATCAGGCAAAAAGTTCATTTCAATTATTTTAGCCCCGCCTCCAGCACATGTTTCACATCTACCACCGACCACATTAAAACTAAATCTACCTGGTTGGTAACCTCGTATCAAAGACTCTTGAGTTTTAGAAAACAAAAGTCTTATTTCACTGTAAACACCAGTATAAGTTGCTGGGTTACTTCTTGGAGTTCTACCTATTGGTTCTTGGTTTATATCAATTACTTTGTCAATATATTTTAATCCCTCTATGCTTTCATAAGGGAGTGGAATCTTGACAGCATTAAAAAAGTGTTTATTTAAAATTGGATATAAAGTTTCATTAATCAAACTTGATTTTCCACTTCCAGAGACACCTGTAATTCCAGTCATTGTTGAGAGCGGGATACTTAAGTTAATACCTTTTAGATTGTTTCCTGTACAATTTTTTAAGATGATTTTTTTACCTGAACCTCTCCGTCTTTCATTTGGAACATCAATATTTAAACTTTTATTTAAATACTTGGAAGTTAAAGTATTCTTTGTTAATATTTCCTTTAAATTACCTTGGGCTACAATTTTACCCCCATTCGTACCAGCTGAAGGACCAAGATCTATTATATGGTCAGCATTTTCAATCATTTCTTTGTCATGTTCTACCACAATAACAGTATTCCCAAGATCTTTGAGTTTAATTAATGATTTTATTAACATACTATTATCTTTTTGATGTAATCCTATGCTTGGTTCGTCAAGAATATACAACACACCAACTAATTTAGAACCAATTTGAGTTGCGAGTCTAATTCTTTGTGATTCACCACCAGATAGAGATCTTGATGATCTATTTAAGGAAAGATAATCTAAACCAACATCTAAAAGAAAACCAACCCTGTTTTTTAATTCTTTTATCAATTCTGAAGCGATTTTAATTTCCGTATCGTTCAACACATTTTTTAAGTTTTCTAACCAAATTGAGAGTTCGCTTAACTCTAAACTTGATATTTCAGAAATTGATTTATCATCTATCAAAAAATTATTCGCAATTTTACTAATACGAGAACCATTGCAAGATGAGCATAAATTTTCAATCATAAAACCTTTTGCCCATCGTTTAATTTTTGATGAATCATTTTCATTATATTGATTGATAATGAAATTTTCGATTCCTTCGAAGTCTATAGAATAATTTCTAGTCAGACCCAGTGACTTTGATTCTACTTTAAATGATTCTTTCCCTCCTTTCAAAATTATTGTCATTGCATTGTCTGGAATATCCTTGATTTGATCTTTCAAAGAAAAATTATATTTTTTTGATATACTCTCAATCTGCTTAAATATCCAGGAGTCTTTCTTTTTCCCTAAAGGTATGATACCGCCATTTGCTATAGAATTAGATGCATCAGGTATTACCTTTTCTTTATGGATTTCTAGTTTAAATCCAAGACCTTTACATTCATTACACATTCCTTTTGGTGAATTAAAAGAAAAGGTGTTCGGTTCAGGATTTGGATATGAAATACCACTTTCTGGACACATTAATTTTTTACTATAATATTTCAACTTATTTTCTTTTTCGCTAAATATAACTACAGTCTCTTCTCCATAATACATAGCTGTTTTTAAAGACTCATCTAATCTTTTAGATTTATCAATTGTTTCAATCAATTTAAATCGATCAATTAGCAATTCAATATCATGTGTTTTGTACCTGTCAAGTTTCATACCATCTGTTAAATTTACTATGCGTCCATCAACCCTAACCTTTAAGAAACCTTGGTGGATTAAATTCTGGAAAAGTTCTCTGTAATGACCTTTTCTACTTTTAATAAGTGGAGCTAGTATAATTATGTCACTTTGTTGAAAATCTTCTCTGACTAGATTTAATATTTTTTCATGTGAATAACTAACCATTTTCTTTTTTGTAGTGTAGCTATGTGCAATTCCAACTCTTGAAAACATTAATCTCAAGAAATCATATATCTCTGTAATAGTTCCCACCGTTGAGCGAGGATTTTTTGAAGTTGTTTTTTGTTCAATGGCTATAACTGGAGAAAGGCCATCTATTTTGTCAACATCCGGTCTTTCAAAATTCCCCATAAATTGTCTAACATATGCAGAAAAAGTTTCCATATATCTTCTTTGACCTTCAGCATGAATAGTATCAAATGCTAAAGAGGATTTTCCACTTCCTGATAGGCCAGTTATAACTGTAAGTTTGTCTCTTGGAATCTTTAGAGTTATGTTTTTTAGATTGTGTACTCTCGCTCCTTTTACGTGTATAAAGTTTTCAGATGACATTCAAAATAGTTTAAATAAACTAATAGGTTTGAGCAAAATCATCTCCTCTTTTATCTGCACCAACTGAAATAGTCCCCTTTTCATTGACCATAATAGCATCAACTCGTCCAATAATTTTTGATTTTTGGAGATCAAAATGATGACCTAGTAATTTTAACTTTTTTAACTCATTTATATTTTTAAAGTTTGGTTCAAATTTTACGGAGTCTGGTACCCATTGATGATGGAACCTTGGTGAATCTATTGACTCTTGAATTCCCATTTTATACTCATAAGCATTAAGAATCGTTTGGAAAACTGATGTTATAATTGTTGAACCTCCTGGACTTCCAAGTATCAAAAATAATTTACCATTTTTTTCTACTATAGTTGGAGTCATTGAACTAAGCATTCTTTTCTTAGGCTTTATAGAATTTGCTTTACCTCCAGTCAATCCAAACATATTCGGAGAACCTGGCTTACTGCTAAAATCATCCATTTCATTATTCATAAAAACACCAATTTCGTCAACAAAAACTTTTGATCCATAGGAGCCATTTAAAGTGGTAGTTACAGAAACTGCATTACCGAAAGAGTCTAGTATAGAAAAATGTGTTGTTTCATCACTTTCTACCACAACAATATCTCCATGAGGGATATCAGAGGATTTTGTGGCCAAAAGTGGATCATAATTGAGCATTCTTTCATTTAAATAATCAGATGAAATCAAATGATACTTAGGTATAGCAACAAAATCCGGATCGCCCAAGAAATAACTTCTATCAGCATATGATCTCCTTTCGGCTTCAATCATTAAATGGAGTGCTTCTTGAGATTTGTACTTCAAATTACCAATATTATATGGCTCAATCATCTTCATCATTTGGGCAAGACAAATTCCTCCACTAGACGGAGGACCCATAGATATGATCTTAAGATCTTTGTAGTCAAACACAATTGGTCTTCTCCATCTCGGTCTATAAGAGCTAAAATCTTCCATTGAAATCCTACCTCCTGTTTTATTTATTTTTCTTACCATAGATTCTGCAACCCAGCCCTCGTAAAAGCCTTTATTTCCGAATTTTGATATTTCATTTAAGGTTTTTGCAAGATTTGGGTTCCTAATTAAATCACCTTTCATGAACTTCTTCCCGTAAAATGTACTTTCGCCATTAACTTTTATGAATTCATCTTTTTTACTATTCAAGCTTTTGGCTTGCTTTTCTGTTACCAAGAACCCTTTTTTAGCTAGTTCTACAGAAGGCTTTATTAGATCATTTAAGGGCAAACTTCCAAATTTGTTATGAACCTCGAGAATTCCAGCCACAGACCCAGGAACTCCAACTGCTAAACCTCCCGTTCTACTCAAATCATCAATTACTTTTCCATTATTATCTAAATACATGTCTTCATCTGAACTTAGAGGAGCCATCTCTCTGTAGTCAAGACTTCCGATATCTCCCTCAGAAGTCCTGTAAACCATAAATCCACCACCAGTGATATTACCAGCGTTCGGGAAAACTACAGATAAAGCAAAACTTGTCGCAACCATAGCGTCAAATGCATTTCCACCTTTTTTTAAAATTTCAATACCAATTTTTGAGGCTTCTTCTCTAGCTGATACAACCGCGCCTTGAATAGGAATTTTTTCTGAATTTTCACAACAAATGAAAAACAGCACAAAAAAATTTAGTAGAATAAATTTATAATTGATTTTAATTTTAGTCATTGATAAATGTATGTACAGTGTCTATAAATATCTTAACCTCGCAATATACATAATTTGTATCTAATTTTTAGTTAGAATTACTTGCATGTTTATTTTTTTAAAATCAAACGTATATTTGGTAAATAATTCTATGCCTTTAATCAAATCTATTTCTGGAATACGAGGAACCTTAAAAGGAGATAAAGACTCTAGTTTGAATACGGATGTAATAAAAAATTTTACATCTTCATTTATACTGCACTTAAAAAATATAAATAAAAACAAAATTATTTCAATTGCAGTTGGAAGAGACGGGAGAGTTTCTGGAAAAAAAATCTCCGAAATTATTTGTAAAGTTTCTTTAAAAATGGGAATAAAAATATTTGATTTAGGATACTCAACTACACCTAGTGTCGCAGTTTTTATTGAAAAAGAAAAATTAGATGGAGGAATAATGATTAGCGCAAGTCATAACGGAATTGAGTGGAATGCTCTCAAATTGTTTAATTCAAAAGGAGAATTTATATCTAAGGATGATTTTGATAATATTAGTTCTATTTTAGAAAAAAAATCGTTTAAAAATGAAGACACTAACCCTGTCGGAACAATTATAACTAATTCGAATTCAATTGAACAACATATAGAATTGATTTTATCTCATAGTTTAGTTAATATCAATAAAATTAAAAAATCAAAACTCAAAGCTGTAGTAGATGGAATAAATTCTACTGGAGGAATTGCAGTTCCTCGTTTATTAGAGATATTAAACGTGGAAGTTGTAAAATTGAATTGTAAACCAAATGGTAATTTTATTCACGATCCAGAGCCGCTAGAAAGAAATCTTGTTGAATTATCAAAGTCAGTAATAAAAAATAATGCTGATCTTGGAATAGCAGTTGATCCAGATGTAGATCGATTAGCTTTTATAGACGAAAGAGGTCAGTATTTTGGAGAAGAATACACATTAGTCGCTTGCGCAGATTATGTCCTTAGCAATATTTCTGGCCCAACAGTTTCAAACCTTTCATCTACAAAAGCTTTAAAAGAATTAACGGAAATGAAAGGATGTGATTATTTTTATTCTGCAGTAGGGGAGGTAAATGTAGTTGAAATGATGAAGAAGAAAAATGCCGTGATTGGTGGTGAAGGCAATGGAGGTATAATTTTTCCATCCATTCATTATGGAAGAGATGCCTTAATAGGTATTGTACTTTTTCTATCTCATCTTGTTGAAAAAAACTGCTCTGTTTCCAATCTTAGAAAGCAATATCCTAAATATTATATGGCAAAAAAGAAAATGAATATTAGCGAAGTTTCTTTCGAAGAAATTTTTAAAAAATTAAAAATGAAGTTTTCAGATTGCAAAATCATCGAAATAGACGGGTTAAAAATAAATTTTAAAGACACTTCATGGGTACATCTTAGAAAATCAAACACTGAGGAGATAATTAGAGTTTATTCAGAGGCTGACAGCATTACCAAAGCTAACAAAATAGCTGATAAGATCATAAATCTCGTCGATAACCTCTAAATAGATTCATTTAACCATATATTTAAATCTATTATGAGTCCAAAGATATTCAGATGGATTTTGCTTTATTTGTTTCTCTAATTTATTGAAAAATAAATTTGTTATTTCGTTCTCTTTATACTCCAGTGGTCTTTTTGCTAAAGCTGATATTTCTGCTTTATAAAAACCTCTTTTAACTCTATTTATTTGACAGTAAAATACTGGAAAATTATATTTTTTCGCAATTCTTTCAGCTCCTGTAAAAACAGGTACCTTAACACCCATAAAGGTTCTTATGTATGACTTTGAATCTTTTTTAGGTGATTGATCACCGATGAAACCGAATAAACCATAATCTTTTGAATATTTCATTGATTCAATAAAATCGAATGTTTTGTACCTAGACAGTAAAAATGAACCGTATTTTTCCCTTGACTTTGACATTTTTTTTTCAAAAAATTTATTAGTTAAAGGTGTATAAATTCCATAAGAATTACCTATCAAATGACTCCCTATCGTAAGCATGCCCTCCCAATTTGAGAAATGACCTAGAAGTAGTATAGTACATTTACCTTTTTTTTCTTCTTTATTAATTAGTTCAATATTGTGGAATTTATATCTTTTCATCATTTCATTTTTTGATATGGAAAAGTTTTTAATCATTTCGACCATTAAATCCGAAAAATGCTTATAGAATTTTCTTTCTATCTCCTTAATTTCCTTAAATGATTTTTTTGGGAAACATAAACATAAATTTTTTCTTACGATTTCAATTCGAAACTTTACAATCCTGTAAAGGACAAAGGATAAAAAATCTGACAATAGGTATAATAAAGAATGAGGTAAATAAGATAAAAAAAGAAGCAAGGGATATGTAACTAAAAATACAAATAAATGCAAGCCATTAATTTTTTTCAAATATAGTTATATTTGAAATATGCTTTTCGTATGTTAGGTATTTCAGGTCTTCTTTTTAGTTTAATATTATCAATTGTTTTAATTAGCTTAAATGCACTTAAAAACTATTCAAATTTTGAAAAATTCAAATTAAACGTAGGGAAAGTGAATTCAGGTGAATATTATCGGTTATTTTCGTCAGGTTTTCTCCATGGGGATCTTCAACATCTTTTATTTAACTGCTTTACATTGTTCATATTTGGGGATACGGTAATTTTACGTTTAGGAGAAATTAATTTTGTTTTACTTTATTTCTCCTGCTTAGTTTTCAGTGGATGGCTTTCTGTATATTTTAATAAAAATAATTCATATTACTCTGCTGTTGGAGCAAGTGGAGCCGTAATTGGTGTGGTTTATAGTTCTATTTTACTCTACCCAGGTATGAAGTTAGCATTTTTGTTCTTTCCTATTCCCATGCCTGCTTATTTTTTCGCAATAGGATACTTGGTTTACAGTCTGTATGGGGTAAAAAAATTGAACGATGGGATTGGCCATGAGGCTCATGTTGGGGGAGCATTATCGGGTTTAGTGATTACAAGTCTTTTTAAACCGAATGTGATAACAGATTCATTTTTCCTTTTGATAGTTATGATCTCAATAACTGTGATTGGGTTTTTAATTATTAAGAGAAATTAATTACTTAATAGTTCACTTATTTTTGCGGCCAACTGGGGCCCACGAAGATTCTTTTGAATTATTCGGCCTTCTTTATCGATAATAAAAGAAGCTGGAATAGCACTTATGTTGTATAATTTCGCAATAGGGTCTTGCCAAAACTTAAGATTCGAAACGTGGCTCCATGTTAATCCATCGTCGTCAATTGCTCTTAACCAACTATTTCTATTTCTATCTAAAGAGACACCAACTATTTCTAATCCTTTAGGATGCATTTCTTTGTAAAGCCTGACTAAATTTGGATTTTCCACCCTGCATGGTCTACACCAAGAGGCCCAAAATTCAATTATAGTGACCTTCCCTTTCAAATTCGACAAACTGAGTATTTCCCCCGAAGGAGAAGGTCCCTCAAAATTTGGTGCAATTTCACCTATCGATGTGACGTCTATTGGAGCATTAACTTTTTCAATCAAAATTTTTCCAACACGACTATTTAAAATTTGAGGACTATAAGCAGATGTTATTTCTTTCGCAGACTTTATATCAATTGTCTTTTGATTAATAAGCTTTTCAAGCATAAGCACGGATAAATATGAATCTGTCATGTTTTTAGCCAAATCTATTTCAAAATTCAATAGTTCCGTCTGCTTTGCTCTGTATTGATTTTGAAGATCTTCTACTAATAAATTGTCTCCTAGTGAATTAGCAATTTGAATTTCATTTACAATTTTATTTAAACTGTTCACAATTGATTTTGTCTTACTGCGATAAAGATTAAGATCGTTATTAGACTTACTTCCTCTAACTTGAGACGAATCCAAGCTATCATTAAATATATTCACATCAATTCTGCCTGACTCCAATATAAATGGAATATTAGTATCCTTACCTTTTATGTTTAAAAAATTTACATCTATTTCTTTGACATCTGAAGAAAAATTAAATACACCATTTCGAACGATGGTAGAATCCATCTTTATGGGCTGATTTACTGAATTAGGCGCTACTCTGTAGATAACTACATCATCATCTAAGTCAGTGAAACCCTCTAATATAAAAGTATTCTCACTTTCATTACAGCTGAAAAAAATAAACAAAAAGAGGGTCATTATAATTCTCAAAAAGAAAAATTTTATTAAAATTAGTGAAACTTATTTAATTAAAATTGCAAGTTGTTCATCAGATATTTATAACCTATCAATAAACCTTATATTTGCATAAAATATTAATTGTGTCTGGAAATAAATTTGGTAATCTTTTTTCTCTAACAACATTTGGAGAATCCCATGGTCTAGCAATCGGTGGGATAATTGATGGTTGTCCCTCAGGAGTAAAAATTGACCAAAAATTAATTCAACAAGACCTTGATAGGAGAAAGCCTGGGCAATCAAAAATAGTTTCTCAAAGAAAGGAAAGTGATATTGTTGAAATTTTTTCTGGCATTTTTGAGGGAAAATCTACTGGAACACCAATTGGTTTTATTATTAAAAATAAAGACCAAAAGTCAAAAGATTATAGTAATATAAAGGACTCATATAGACCCTCTCATGCAGATTTTGTTTATGACCAAAAATACGGATTTAGGGACTACAGGGGAGGTGGTAGGAGCTCAGCTAGGGAGACTGCAATTAGGGTAGTTGGAGGTTCTATAGCAAAACAATTTTTAGGAGACATAAAAATTCAAGCTTATGTTTCAAGAGTTGGTAATATAAGGATAGATAAACATTATTCTGAGTTAGATCTACAAAAAACTGAAAATAACATAGTAAGATGTCCCGATTCGTCTACAGCAGAAAAAATGGAGAATCTTATTAAAAAAATCAGAAAAGAAGGTGATACAGTTGGAGGAATCATTACATGTGTAATTAAAAATGTTCCCTCTGGCCTTGGAGAACCTGTTTTTGACAAACTACATGCACAGCTAGGAAAGGCAATGTTATCAATAAATGCTGTGAAAGGATTTGAATATGGTAGTGGATTTGAATCGTCAAAGTTTAAAGGTAGTGAACACAACGATATTTTTAAAAAAGATGGTACAACCTCAACAAACTACTCCGGAGGAATACAAGGGGGTATATCTAACGGAATGGATATATATTTCAATGTTGCTTTCAAACCTGTTGCGACCGTTATGAAGAAACAAAAGACAATAAATAAAGACGGAGACGAAATTGATTTAGAACCGAAAGGAAGACATGATCCATGTGTTTTGCCTAGAGCCGTTCCAATTGTTGAGTCAATGGCAGCTATTGTTATTGCTGATCATATTTTAATTAAGAGGACAAATAATAAATAATTAATATGAAAAATCTACCATTACATTGGAAAATAATAATTGGAATGTTTATAGGTATATTCTTTGGTCTTGTGTTTAGCTTTTTTCCTACTGGTAAAATTTTTATCAGCAATTTTATAAAACCTTTTGGAACCATCTTCATTAATCTCTTAAAATTAATTGCTATACCACTAATTCTTGCTTCACTTATTAAAGGAGTTTCAGATTTGAAAGACATATCCAAGCTATCAAAAATGGGAGGTAGAACAATTATTACATATATGTTTACAACGGTTTTGGCCGTAATTATAGGGCTCTTATTAGTAAATCTAATTAAACCCGGTAATTCAATTTCTAATGAAACCAGACAAGAATTAATTGAAGCGTATTCTAGCAATACCGAAGAAAAAAGAGAAGCTGCAAACAAACAAAAAACTGCTGGTCCACTTCAAGCCCTAGAGGATATTGTACCCGATAATGTTTTTAAGTCTTTTACAAGTAATAAAAATATGCTTCAGGTAATCTTTTTTGCGCTTTTTTTTGGAATTGGGATGATTCTGCTACCTGAAAAAAAGGTTTCACCAGTAAAAGAATTTATTGATTCTTTGAACACCATAATTTTAAAATTAATTGACCTTATTATGCTATCTGCACCTTATGGTGTTTTTGCATTGCTCGCTACGCTTGTTGTTGAGGCTCCGAGTTTAGAATTATTTGCGGCTCTTGGTCTTTATTCGATTACTCTTTTATTTGGTTTAGTTTTAATGATTTTAGCTTATGCTATAATTGTAAAGTTCGTAACAGGCAAAACTCCAGGTGAATTTTTTAGAGGCATTGCACCAGCCCAACTTCTTGCATTTTCTACAAGTTCAAGTGCGGCAACTCTTCCTGTAACAATGGAATGTGTTGAAAAAAATCTCGGTATTAATAAGGAGGTCAGTAGTTTTGTTCTTCCCATCGGAGCGACTATAAATATGGATGGAACAAGTCTTTACCAAGGAGTGGCTGCAGTATTTATAGCCCAGGCTTTTGGATTAAATTTAGATTTGTCATCACAGCTAGGTATAATTTTAACGGCAACTTTGGCTTCAATTGGAACGGCGGCAGTACCAAGTGCAGGGATTGTAATGCTGGTGATTGTACTTGCTCAAGCAGGTATTCCTGAAGCAGGACTTGCTTTAATATTTGCGGTAGATCGACCACTTGACATGTGCAGAACTATAGTTAATGTAACAGGGGATGCAGCAGTTTCCTCCATAGTTAATAAATCATTGAGCAAAAAGTAGTTTTAATCAATCTATATATTTGTGCTTAAAAGACGGACTCGGAGTAGGGCAGGTTTCATAACTTCCAAACCATTTATATCGATTCCTAGCTATTAACCTATATATTCCGTCTGTTAAAAACTTAGGAATTATTGAAAAAACTAAGATTAGGTTAAAAAATCCACCAAGTGTTCTCATAATTTTAAAAAATGCCCTAGACTCAGTATAGATTTTATTTTCTTGATCCCATACAATGACAGTATCTTTATTTGAAATGTTTATTTCTCTTTGTGATGCAAATTTTATGGCATAATCGCTATCTAAAGATGAAAATCTTAATCTATCATTTTTATCCCAATTGCAAAGAGTTCGTATCCAAAAGTTACAAAACACACACGGTCCGTCATAAAAAATTATAATTGGCTTCATTTAGATTTTACTAATTCAATTTCGCTTAGACTAATTTGTGTTTTAAAATTACCATAATTTACGATTGCTTTATCCTTTTTAATTGAATCAATTATACCATGAGATTTTCCTGTTGGTATTTTTACAGTATCACCAACCGAAAATTTGATTTGAATTTTTTTGTTTAACTTTTTCTTTCTTTTGATCTTTAAAATATCCCTTTGGGATTCGTCTTTAATCTTCGAAATTTCTTTTGAAGTTAGCTTTTTGTTAGTAGATTTTTTCTTCTCCTTTTTCTTATTTTCAATCTCAATTATGTTAAAAATCTCAGATATCAGTCTTCTTTTTTTCCCGTGTTTATTATAATTTTCTAAAATACCATTAAATTTATTTCCAATATTTATTGTTTTTTTTTCATGTTCATAAAGAAGATTATATTTTGAAAGCTTATTTGTGAGTTTTTCATTTAGGACTTCATTCTCATCCTTCTTTATTCTAGCACCAGTTTGTAGTCTTTTAAGTTCATTTAATTCTTCACTTTTTTTTATTCTTTCTTTTTGCAATTTGGAAATTACTCCCTCAAAACGAACCTTATCTAAATCAACCTTTTCTTTTGCTTTATCAATTAAAAAATTTTCAATACCATTTTTACTCGCTACTTCAAAAGTATAAGAACTTCCTGCTTCACCGATTATAAGTCTAAATAAAGGTTCAAAGGTCTCAGAATCGAATTGCATATTGGCATTATCCATAAAATCTAATTCGCTAGCCATCACTTTCAAGTTAGAGTAATGAGTTGTAATGATTCCAAAAGCTCCAGAATCATAAAATTCTTTCAAAAAAACTTCAGCTAAAGCACCACCAAGTTCAGGGTCTGAACCAGTTCCAAATTCATCAATTAGAAAAAGGGTGTTTTTATCACAATTTTCTAAAAAATATTTCATGTTTTTCAGTCTGTACGAGTATGTACTCAACTGATTTTCTATGGATTGGTTATCTCCGATATCAGTTAAAATTTGATCAAAAATGAAAATTTTGGATTTAGGATGTGTTGGAATTAAAATTCCGCTTTGAAACATCAATTGTAGAAGTCCCATAGTTTTTAAAGTAATACTTTTTCCTCCAGCATTTGGTCCAGATATTACTAAAATTCTCATTTCATCCTTAATTAAAATATCTTGTGGGAATGTACTTAAGTTTTGATCTTGATTATGTTTTAAAAGAAGCGGGTGGCATGCACCATATAGCTGAATTTCTCTGTTATCTGAAATATTTGGTTTTACTGCATTAATTGAAAAAGCATGTTTTGCTCTTGAATAAACTGAATCCAAAGTTGTCAAATATTTTATATAATCTTGAAAAACTTTGTAATAGGGTCTAAAAAAATCAGTTAATTCCTTTAAAATTCTTTTAATTTCCTCTTTTTCTTCGAATTCTAAATTATTTAGTTCAAAAGAATATTTCATAGTTTCCTCTGGAGCAACATATACAATACTTCCTGTCTTTGAGCTTCCTATTATTGTTCCAGTCACTTTTCGTCTGTGAGATGACTTTACCGCTAAAACTCTGCGATTATCAACAAAACTTTCTTTAATATCATCAAGGTAATCAGTGGAGTTATAATATTTAAGTGCATCTTGAAATGTCTTACCAATCTTTGATTTTACAACACCAATTTCTTTACGCACCGAAAATAACTTATCGGAGGCATTCTTATGTATATTCCCATAATTATCTATTATGGATGAAATTTTCTTTTTAGGCTTCTCATCAAATTCTATATGGCTAGACATACTACGAAGAGCAGGATAATAGCGTTTAAATTTTTTAAAAAACTTGATTAGTTTATTCACCGTATAATTTGTATTAGATATTTTTCTAAAGCCTTCAATCTCTATTGTGCTGTTTTCAATTTTAAGCAGCTTAATTTCTTTTAAAAATTCATCAAAATAATGGTTAGGAATCTTGTTTTCATTGTCAAATGAAGAGGTGTATTCCGAAACAAGATCTAATTGGTACTCTATCTCATCTTTTTCATTAATTGGTGATAAGCTAAGTATTTCTTCTTTCCCGATTGAAGTAACTGCAAATGATGAAATTTGTTCCAATAGAGTTTGAAATTCTAAGTCTACAGATGTTTTGTTAGGAATATTCAAAGCTTAAATTTCATAAATTAGTTGACAAAATTAATTAAAATATGAAGGTGAGCATACACAAGAGTTGGGAAAAGGAGCTCAGGTCAGTTTTTGAAGATTCATTTTTTAAAATTCTTGTTGAAAATGTTAAGCGTGAATATTCAAATAATATTTGCTATCCTCCGGGCAAACTAATTTTTAAAGCTTTTGATGATTGTCCATTCGATAAAATAAAAGTGGTCATAATTGGCCAAGACCCTTATCATGGAATAGGACAAGCAAATGGACTTTGTTTTTCGGTAAAAGACAACATTCAGCATCCACCTTCACTTGTAAACATATTTAAGGAAATACAAACAGATCTTAAGATACCTTACCCTATTAGTGGAGACCTTACAAGGTGGTCAAAACAAGGTGTTTTTCTCCTAAACTCTGTGTTAACAGTAAAAGCAAACTCGGCTGGGAGTCATAAAAACATTGGTTGGCAAAAATTTACAGATATTGTTATAAATACTATATCTAGAGAAAAAAACAATGTTGTTTTTCTTCTTTGGGGAAATTATGCCAAAGAAAAAATAAAATTAATTGATCAAAAAAAGCATTTGATTTTAAAATCTGGACATCCGTCTCCTCTTAGTGCAAATAGGGGAGGGTGGTTTGGTAATAAAAACTTCAGTACCTGCAATAAATACTTAAATAAGAAAGGTATAAGACAAATAGTCTGGTAGATTTTAATTCAATAATCCCCTTACATTTAAAAGGGGGACTATTGAATAATTTTAGAAACTAATTAGGTGTGGTTGCACTTAATATTTCTCCTACAACAATGTTTTCCCATCCATTGGATAAAGTTTGTGTATCGTTCACTTTTGGAAATGGGGTAAATGATTTAGCACTTTTCATAAAGACCTGCCCTGTAACATAATTCATTACATCGTCTCTGTTTTTAAATAGATGCCAAGACATTACATTTGTAGTTTGATTTCTATTGGTTGGATAAATTTTAGTTCCTACTCCCCATCCATTTAATTTAGTTGTATTCACATTTTTTCTGTGCCATCCCATCCACGCCTTATCCATATTCAGATAAGCATTAACATCTTTTGCATGTCCAAAGTAAAATGCTACATATTTAGATGGACTTTTAGTTTCTATTTCCATCTCTTGTTTATAGTAATATCTACCAGAGTCTTCAAAAAAATCTCTAAAAAGAACATCTGATTCGATTCCTAATACTTGTTCTGTATTTGCCCACCAATTAAAGTTTTTATTCATTTGTTCTACACTTTCAAATGCATTAACAAATATATAGTTGTAGCGTTGGCTTGCTTCATTAACCTCAAGTTTAAGTAAAGCCCATCCTCTAATGAGATCCTTATCAACAGCGTCTTGAGCAACTTTTGACATATATTTTGTTTCTATTTTTTCAAATAGTTCTCTATTTTCATCGGAAATTTTCACCCCGTGTAGGAAAAATACTTGCGATATAGAGAAATTCGATATTAATATCGTTAATAATAATGTGATTTTTAATTTCATGATTTATTCTAGTTTATGGTTATAATTAAATATAAAAAAAAAATAATTCTTTAGCTTGTATAGAACTGTATTTTCTAAATTTGGATATTATTTCAAAAAATTTAAAATATTTAAAAACATATAAAAATGAAAAAAATAATTTTGCTATTTGTTGTTTCATTAGCAGTTTATTCATGTGAAGCACCAAAAGCTAAAAACCAAGACGTTAAATCCCAAGAAGCAGCTCAAATTGAGTATCATATAACTGACTGGGAAAGATCAAAAAATCACACTTTAGCAGTTATAGAGGCTATGCCTGAGGACAAGTTAGATTTTAAAGCTACTCCCGAGGTAAGAAGTTTTGCTTTCGATATTAAGCATATGGTAGGTGGGAACTATGGTATGATGTCCAATGCTTTGGGTGTTGAGGCACCTAAATTTGATGCGGAATCAATAAAAACAAAAGCAGAGATGTCTCAGGCAGTTACTGAATGCTATGATTGGGTTATTAAAAGTTTAGGTGAGTTTGACACATCTAAAAATTCAGAAATGGTTGAATATTTTGGAAAGTTTAAACTTACCAGAGCAAGAGCTATTTTCAAAGTATATGAACATCAAGCACACCATAAATCAAAAGCTATTGCAAATCAAAGATTAGCAGGAGCAACTCCTCCTGGATATGTACTATTTGACTAATTAAAATCTTCATAAAGCCCTCTCTTTAGAGGGTTTTTTTATGTTCAATTAAAAAAACTTTCTTAATTGAAATCTTTAATTATCTTTATAAAGGTGATAACCATTTAATTAAATAACCAAAACAATCACTTTCCATAAATAATCTCTCTCCTATATTTCAAAGATGTCAAAATTACCTAAGAAGCATCAATTTTTAGATTTATCTGATTACGGTCGTTCTCTTGGACACTTAATAGCCACTAAGCTTCAAAATACTTCTATAACGCCTATTCATGTAACTACCATGTTTATAATTACCGGGTTTATAGCTATATGGCTATTGCTAAACGGATATCTTATTACGTCAGCTTTTTTGTTACTATTAAAATCAATTTTAGATGCTGCAGATGGTGATTTAGCACGTCTTAAAAAAAAACCGTCTTATGTTGGTCGTTATTATGATTCAATATCAGATCTAATACTTAATTTTTGTTTTTTATTAACCCTTTGGTATATAACTGATATTTCATTCATTTATATGATAATCTCTTTTTTAGCAATTCAACTTCAAGGAACACTTTACAATTACTACTACGTAATATTAAGAAATTCAGTAAAAGGTGATTCAACTAGTAGGATTTTCGAAAATATTACACCCAAGGCATTAAATGGAGAGAGTCAATTAGTAGTTAATTTTTTTTATAATATTTACTACTTACTTTATATTCCTTTTGATAAGACGATCTATTATATGGATCAGAATGCTGTAAAAAGTAAACCATTCCCGAAATGGTTTATGACACTGGTGTCAGTATATGGGCTTGGTTTTCAATTATTTATTATGGCACTTATGCTTGTTTTAAAACTACAAGCTTTTATTATTCCATTTTTTATTGGATACTCAGTTTTAATAATAGTTTTTATTTTTATAAGAAGGGTATTTCTTAAGAGCTAAAGGATACATTATGGGCTCACAACTGTTATTGTACCAACCATACCACCATGAAGTAAGCAAATATAGGTTATCCCCCAATTTTTTTCACGGAGTGACCCATTTTCAACAAAATCTCTTCTATTTTGTCTCTATTATTTCCTTGAATAATTATTTCCCCATCTTTAATACTTCCACCAACGCTCAGTTTGCGTTTTAGCTTTTTAGAAATATATCCCAAAGTATCTTTATCTATATCTATACCTTTAACTATAGTAACTATTTTACCAGATCTTCCTTTTTTGCTAAAATGTAATTCAAAATGTAGCTTTTCAAATTCCTCTTCAATTGGATCAATAATATCCCCTTTGTCAGGTGATAAATTATCAAATTTGATAGTTGACAAATCGGTAAGACTATTTAATTTCTTTTTCATTTAATAGCTAATTTAATATATTCATTAGTATTTTTAAATCTTATATGAGAGCTCTTTTTTTTATATTTTTAGGATTATATCATTTAACTATAATGTCACAAACCAGCGAATATTTTAAAGACATATCCGAGTATCCAACTGAAATAAATAATGGAAATATTATTTCTAGAATGATTAATGGTCTAGGGTATAGGTATTACTGGGCAACAGAAAAATTAAAAAAAAATGATTTAATATATAGGCCATCAAAAGATGCCTATTCAACAAAAGAAACTATGGTCCATATTTTCACACTTTCTAAAACAGTATACAATACGACTTTATCCAAAATAAATGAAAGACCAGATAAAGATATACCAGGTGATTACGAAAGCATCAGAAATGGAACATTGCAATTTCTTGAAAAAGCAAGTAAAAATTTTTCAAACTTAAATAGTGAGGAATTAGATCAAATGAAAATTAAATTTAATAGGGGAGGAACAATCAAAAGTTTTCCAATATGGAATCTTTTAAATGGACCCATAGCTGACGCTATATATCACACAGGACAAATAGTTAGTTTTAGAAGAACCACGGGTAACCCGATAGATTCTTCTGTAAATGTTTTTATGGGATCCTATAGACAAAAATGAGCACCTCATTTACACATAAAAAAAGACACTTAAAAACAATTTCTTTTTTAAAGAAACATCTTAATAAAAATGACTTAATTCTTGATTTAGGATCTAAAAATGAACTTTCTGAGAAAATTTCATCGCTTGGTTATAACATAACAAATACTAAGGGTGAAAATTTAGATGATAATTATTTAAAATATTGTAATAAAAAATATGATTGCATAACAGCTTTTGAAATATTTGAACATATGCTTTCTCCGTTTAATATTTTAAAAAACATAAAATCAGACAAATTAATAGCCTCAGTGCCACTTAAGTTGTGGTTTGCGAGTGCATATTGGAACGAAAAAGATGATTTTGATAAGCATTATCATGAATTTGAAATAAAACAGTTTAACTATTTGCTAAGACAAACAAAATGGAAAATAATGGATTATCAACTTTGGACATCTCCTGATCCATTTAAAATTGGAATAAGACCCCTTTTAAGATACTTTTATAATAGATATTATATTGTTTATTGCGAGAAAAACTAGTTGTCTCGTTTTTCAAAGTTTTCTTTTTTGATTTTATCGTATTGGCTAATACCCACAAAGATTAAGACAATAAATCCAATAAGCAGGATAATAATTTTCATAATTGAAATTTACATTTTAATTATAGATATCTCTAAAAAATTATTACAGAATTATTTACTTTTAAATTATAAGTCCTTTAAAGTATATGAGTATTAATATAAAAAAAGCAGATCAATCATATGATGCCATAGTTGTAGGAACAGGTATTAGTGGTGGGTGGGCAGCAAAGGAGTTGTCTGAAAAAGGCCTTAAAACCCTTGTTTTAGAGAGGGGGAGAATGGTAGAACATTTAAAGGATTATCCTACAATGAATCTCAATCCCTGGGAACTTCCATACGCAGATGAGCTTACACCTAAAGAAAAAAAAGATGTTTATTACGTTCAAAGTAAAACATCGTATGCGGTTAAACAATCAACAAAACATTTTTTTGTAAAAGATAATGTTCACGAGTATACCCAAAAAAAACCTTTTCTATGGACAAGAGGCTATCAAGTTGGAGGTAGATCTTTAATGTGGGGAAGATGGGCTTATAGAAGAGGGGATGTGGAATTTGAGTCAAATGCAAAAGATGGAGTAGGGCTTGATTGGCCCATTAGGTACAAGGATATAAAAAAATGGTATGATCATGTGGAGAACTTTATAGGAGTGAGCGGAAATAAAGATAATTTACCTCAAATACCCGATGGTAACTTTCTCCCTCCATGGAGTATGAACTGCATTGAGAAACACATAAAATCAAAAATAGCCAATCACTACAGTGATAGAGTACTTACAATTGGAAGAACAACTAATTTAACTAAGCCCCATGGTGGAAGGGGAAAATGCATGGCGAGAAACTTATGTGTGAGAGGATGTCCATATGGTGCATATTTTAGCAGCAATTCAGTAACATTACCCGCTGCTCAAAAAACAAACAATATGACCTTGAGACCAAATTCTATTGTTCACACAATCCTTTTTGACAAAAACACTAAAAAAGCAACAGGAGTTAGAATTGTTGATGAAATAACTAGAAAGACTATAGATTTTAAATCAAAAATTATATTTCTATGTGCGTCAACCCTTGGAAGTACAAGCATTCTTCTTAATTCGGTAAAGAACTCTTTTGTTGATGGACTAGGAAATACAAGTGGTCAACTTGGACACAATTTAATGGATAATCATTTTCAAGTTGGAGCTTACGGAAAGTATGAAGGATATGAAAATAAATATTACAGAGGAAGAAGGCCTGTAGATGTTTTGGTACCGAGATTTCAAAATTTAGATAAAAAAACAGAAAGAAAAGAGTATTTAAGAGGTTTCAGTACCTATGGATGGGGAGGAAGAGATGGATGGGATAGAGGAATAAACAGTCTAGAATTTGGAAAAACATACAAGGATTCAATAACAAAGCCAGGAGATTGGTACTTTACTTTTTTAGCATTTGGTGAATGTTTACCAAAATTTGAAAATAAAATACATCTAGATTATGATAATGTTGATAAATGGGGGATTCCAAAATTAGTTGTTGACATGGAATTTGGTGAAAATGAAAAGGAAATGAGAAAAGAAATGGCCTCTTCAAGTGCTGAAATGCTTAATATTTCTGGTTTTAAAGATATCAATACTTACGACAGTCCAAGTGAGCCTGGATTATCCATACACGAGATGGGCACAGCAAGAATGGGAAATAATCCAAAGGAATCAGTATTAAATAAATGGAATCAAATGCATGATATACCAAATGTTTTTGTGACAGATGGCTCATGCATGAATTCTAATGGATGGGGAAACCCTTCTCTGACCTATATGGCGCTTACAGCAAGGGCCTGTGATTACGCAGTTAAAGAACTTAAAAAGAGAAACTTATGAAATTAGTAGGTAGGAGAAAAGCTTTAAAAAATACAATTTCTTATTTTGGGTTAAGTCTAATTTCACCAACTTTAGTAAGTGGTGTTTTAAGTGGTTGCAAAATAGATAATACAAGGAAATGGATCCCCAAAAACATCCCTAAATCAAATCTCAATTATATAATTGAGTGGATTGACATAATAATACCTGAAACTGATACACCGTCAGCAAGTAAAGCATTGGTTCACAGGTTTATAGATGAAATGATTGAATCTTTTCTCTCAAAAAATGAAATAGATATAATTGACTCAGGAATTGATTATTTAAAATCTAAAAGTTTTTTAAAAAGGATTAATAAGGAAAAAATAGAATTTGTATCAAAAATGGGAAGAGATAAACAATGGAATCCCTTTTTTAGTTTAATGAAAAATATGACAGTTTTAGGTTATTTTAATTCTGAAGTGGGAGCTACTATGGCAGCCAACTACGATAAAATTCCTGGGAAATATGAAGGGTGTATACCTGTAAATAAATACAGTGGAAAAGTATGGGCAACTTAATCTACACTTACAGCGGTTCCGTATGCTAATATTTCAGAACAACCTTGCATGACCATTGAGGTTGTTAATCTGACATTAATTATAGCATTAGCGCCCATATTTTTTGCGTCTTCTTCCATTCTCTGTAAAGCTTGTTCTCTTGATTCTGCCTGTAAACGAGTATATTCAGATATTTCACCGCCAACAATATTTTTCAAGCTAGCAAAAATATCACGACCTACATTTCTCGCCCTTACAGTACTACCGCGTGCTATTCCGTGTACTTCCTTTACTTTTTTATTAGGTATGTCTGGTGTATTTACTATAATCATTCTTATTTACTTTTTTTTCAAATATAAATAAATATAGGAGAGGTGCTAATTAATATTTTTCTTAATAGAATATATAACCACAAATCCTATTTGACATAATATTAATTATATTACTTTATTAAAGAAATACCATTAAGATCAGTTGTTAAGACATTTGACATATAATCTAAAAAAACTCTTGTGACAAGAAAATCTTGATTTAGTTTATCAATAAAGTCTTTTGATACAACTTCCTGATCAGTATAGTTTTTTTTAAATAAAAAGGACTTTCTTCTAAGAAGCGATATATACTCATGATCTTTGGAAAATCCTCTTGGACACGATTTTAAAGAATCTCCAATCAAATTTCCCCATTTTTTTGTTATTAATTTGCTTGAAATGACATCACTAAATTCTTTTCCATCTAAATCTATCTCTTTTCTTATTCTGAATAAATCATCTTTTTCTGGTTGCCAGAAGCCTACTGCACTAAATGAGTTACTGGGTTCTATATGAAAGTAATAACCTCCTCTTGACATAGGCTTCTCTCTTACTAAACTAATCCCAAAATTGTTTTTATATGGAGTTTTATTTTTAGAGAATCTAACATCTCTGTAAATCCTAAAAATTTTATAATTCTCAATCTTATCATGTGAATTCATTAATTCGACAAGTTCAACTATGGAATTTTTTATTTGTTCCAAGCTCCTCTTATATCTTTGTTTATTAGTATTAAACCATTCCCTATTATTATTAGACTTTATATCATTTAAAAATTTAAATACCTTACTGTCAATCATTTCATTTGCTCCTTAATCGCAATTCATTTACAATTTCATCTAATTTTATATTTTTTTTATTTAAAAGGATCAAAAAATGGAATAATAAATCAGCAGATTCTTCTATAAATTTCTTTTTATTATTATCCTTAGACTCAATAAGAAGCTCAACTGCTTCCTCCCCAACCTTTTGAATAATCCTGTTTTGGCCTTCGCTAAACAGTTTTGAAACATAACTTTTATTACTTTTTGATAATTTTTTTTCATCAATTATATTTTCTAAAATTGATAAAAACCCATATGAGGATTTATTATCCTCAGACCAACATGTATCAAACCCTTCGTGGCATACTGGGCCCTCTGGTAATACTTTTATAAGTAAAGTATCTTTATCACAGTCAAGGCTAATATCTACCAAATTCAGAAAATTTCCACTTGTTTCACCTTTTACCCAAATTGAATTTCTTGATCTTGAAAAAAAAGTTACTTTTTTTGTTTTAATCGTTCTGTCTAATGAATCATGATTCATATATCCTAACATAAGAACCTTTTTTGTAAGGTTGTCTTGTATAATCGCTGGGATTAATTCACTTCTAGTCTTTAAAAATTCTATATCAATCATTTTTTAAATTTTATCTAACAATAATTCCATTTTTAATTAATTTTTTTTTCAATTTATTAATTGAAATATGTCCATAATGAAAAACACTTGCAGCCAGTGCTGCATCTACATTTGCGTATTTAAAAACATCGACAAAATGTTTAATTTCTCCAGCACCACCCGAGGCTATTAGAGGTATATTAATTGATGAGCTAATTTTATTTAATGCATTAATTGCAAAACCTGATTTTGTACCATCATGATCCATAGAGGTAAACAAAATTTCACCCGCTCCTCTATCCTCAATTTCTGATACCCATTCAAAAAGGTTTAGTTTGGTAGCCACCTTACCACCAACCAAATGAATTTTCCACTCATTATCAACTAATTTTGCATCAACTGCAACTACTATACATTGATTTCCAAACTGTTTGGATAATTCATTAATAACATTAGGATTTTTGACTGCATAAGAATTTAATGATATTTTATCTGCTCCATTTTTTAATAATTTTTCCACATCTTTTATAGACTTAATTCCTCCTCCCACTGTAAAAGGAATATCAATCGATTTGGCAATCTCAAAGACAAGTTCATGCAGAGTTTTTCTTTTTTGCTCAGTTGCTGAAATATCTAAAAAAACAAGTTCATCAGCATTGTTTTGTGAATAGTTTACAGCTAGTTCAATTGGGTCACCAGCATCTTTTAAATTGAAAAAGTTAACACCTTTTACAGTCCTACCGTCTTTTATGTCTAAACAGGGTATAATTCTTTTTGCTAACATAAATTAATTTAAATCAATTCCATCATAGAAGCCCAAATCATTATTTGTAATATTTTTAGTCAAAAGTGCAATTTGGCCAGTATGATAGGAAAAATGCTCAACAGCATGTATTAAACAACCAATTCCAGAAAGAGTATATACTTGTACTTTCCTTGTTTTTAATAAATTATCCACTGACAACTTAGTAATTATTTTTATTGATTCCTGAATTGTGTTTGATAACATGTTTATTAGAGATGATTTAGTCATTTTTTTATCTATTTTAAATTCGTTATCTCTTTCTCTATTAATTTTTTTTTCTCCCAGCGCCGATATTAAATATTGTGTCATATTTCCAACAATATGAATAATTTGATTCCCAAGAGCAACCCCTTTTTTTGATGGTTTATTCCATAAATCTTTCTCAGTTATCTTATCAAAACAAATAAGAACCATTCTTAAATTTTCTTCTAAACGATAAATAGAATTTTTTTTAATTTCGATAATCAACTTTTCATTCAATTCCATTTTAAATTAAATTTTTTAATATCATCCATTGAAATTAAGTTTTCATAAATTGCTTTACCTACAATAGCTCCGTCGCATCCAATTTTTAACAATTTTTCAAGGTCATCAATTCCTTTGATTCCTCCCGAAGATATCAATTTAATTTTCGTTTTAGACAAAATATTCTCATACATAGAAAATGAGGGACCAGAGAGCATGCCATCTTTTTCTATATCTGTGCAAATAACATATTTGAGATTGTATTTAAGAAAAGATTTAATTAGAGTGATAGGTGAGATATTTTCTTCGTTTAGCCATCCGTTCGTAAACACTTTATTTTTGAAATAATCAACTCCCAATATTATTTTTTCAAATCCAAAGTAGTCAATCCATTTAATAAACTTTTCGGGCTTTTTTACTGCAACACTTCCTGCAATAACTTTATTTATCCCCGATTCAAAAGCAATTTTTATCTGATAATCCGACTTTATTCCACCACCAAACTGAATTTCAAGATTTGTTTTTCTAATAATTTTCTCAATGATTTTATAATTTTGAATTTTATTTGATCTAGCACCGTTTAAATCTACAATATGAAGGTGTTCAACTCCATTGTCTTGAAATTCTAATGCAACATCTACAGGATTTTTATTGTAAATTTTTGATGTGTCGTATTTACCTTTACTTAGACGAACACATTTACCATCTAGAATATCAATAGCAGGGATAATTTTCATAGGTTTAAAAAATTTTTTAAAATACTACTTCCCACCTTACTACTTTTTTCAGGATGAAATTGTACTCCAAAGAAATTATCTTTTTGTATTGCAGAACTATATTCTAAACCATAGTCGGTAACTGAGATAGTAGATTTGATAATAGGCACATAATAACTATGTACAAGATAGACATATGAATTTTCAATTTTTTCATACAAAGGGCCTTTTAAGTTTTTTATGATATTCCAACCCACTTGCGGTACTTTAAGTTTATTCGTAAACCTTCTTACATCACATGAAAAAATATTAAGACCCTGAGTATTTCCCTCTTCCGAAATATTACAAAGAAGTTGCATGCCTAAGCATATTCCTAAAAAAGGTTGTTTCAAATTTGGAATAACTTTATCCAATCCAGTTGATTTTAGTTTTTTCATTGCTGTTGAAGCCTCCCCTACTCCTGGAAATATTACTTTATCACTATTCATAATTATTTCTTTTTCCGCAGTCAAAATTCCATTTACACCAAGTCTATTTAAAGCAAACTCAAGACTCTGAACATTACCTGCGCCATAATCAACGATAGACACTTTCATTACAATATACCTTTTGTAGTTGGCAAAATCATTTTATCAGGATCCCGTCTTACAGCCATTTTAATAGCCTTTGCAAAAGCCTTAAAAATCGACTCAATTTTGTGATGCTCATTATCTCCGACCGCCTTGATATTCAAATTTGATTTTGATTCATCCGAAAAAGATTTAAAAAAATGCATAAACATTTCTGTAGGCATTTTACCTATCATCTCTCTCTTAAAAGAAACATCCCAAACTAACCAACTTCTTCCTCCAAAATCCAAGCTAACAGTAGCTAAAGAATCATCCATTGGTAAACAAAAACCATATCTTTCAATACCCATTTTATCTTTTAAAACCTTCTTAAACCCTTTGCCTATTGCTATTGCTGTGTCTTCAATTGTGTGGTGCTCATCAACATCTAAATCACCTTTAACAGATAAGTTAATATCAATTCCAGAATGTTTACTCAATTGTTCAAGCATATGATCAAAAAACTTTATTCCAGTATCAATTGAGCTATTCCCTGTTCCATCAAGATTCAAAGAGATTTTAATATTTGTTTCGTTAGTTTTTCTTGTAAAACTGATAGTTCGGAACTTTAATTTTAAAAAATTATAAATACTTTTCCAATCTTGAAAAGAAAACATTGAATTTTCATCTGTGTTGATACCTGATTTGAAATAATCTGAAGTTTTTAAATCATTAATTAATATTCCTTTACATCCAATATTTTGTGCAAATTTTAAATCTGTTTCCCTGTCACCTATAACAAATGATTCATTGATGTTTATGTTTTTGTCTACTAAATATTTCTCGATTAAACCTGTATTTGGCTTTCTTGTATTAGCATTTTCATCAGGGAAGGTCCTATCAATTAGTATTTCCTTGAAATATATTCCTTCATTTTTAAGTGTCTTTATTATAAGATTCTGCACTGGCCAAAAGTCTTTCTCAGGAAAAGATTTTGTTCCTAGTCCGTCTTGATTTGTTACCATGACAAAGTCAAAATCTAATTCTTCAGAAATTTTTGACAAATATTTTAAAACACTTTTTTTAAACTCAAGTTTTTCAAAAGAATCGACTTGAAAATCTTTTGGCTCATTAATTAGTGTCCCATCTCTATCGATAAAAAGTATTTTTTTCATTTAGCATCCATTTTAGAGAGTGCTGATATTAAAGCGTTATTTTCATCTTTTTTTCCAACAGTTATTCGCAAAGTATTTTCACAATTGTGATATTTTGAAGAGTTTCTCACAACTATTCCTAACTCTAATAATTGATTATATCTTTTGTTCCCGTTATCAACCTGTATCATAAAGAAATTGGCATCGGATTTATAGATTTTCTTTATGAATTTCACATTTTTAATTTCATTCAATAAACGATTTTTTTCTTGAATTATTTCACTAACCTGTTGATAAACAACATCTTGTTTATCAAGTTTTTTAATAGCCGCATCTATAGTTAATGAATTAATGTTATAAGGGGCTTTAATTTTATTTAGAATTTCTATAATATATTTATTGGCAAAACACATACCTAGCCTTGCTCCTGCTAGACCCTGACCTTTAGAAAATGTTTGCACAACCACTAGATTTTTATACTTAGAAATCATGGGTACAAATGAATCTCCTTCATAAAATTCAGAATAAGCCTCGTCTACCACAACGAATCCACCAAAATTATCGATAAGCTTTTGAATTTTTTGATCAGAAAAAGAATTTCCCGTCGGATTATTTGGATTGGGAATAAATATAATCTTTGTGTTTTTTTGAATGGATGAAAAAATACTATCCTCATCTAATTCAAATTGCATATTGAGTGGAACTTTCAAGCTTTTAATTAAATTTAAATTAGCGTGAACCTCATACATTCCGAAAGTGGGCGGGCAGATTAAAATATTATCAACTTTTGGTCTACAAAAGGCGATAATAAGTTGATTTATAATATCATCACTTCCATTTCCAAGATAAATCTGCTCTAAATTAACATTTTTTGATTCAGCAATTCTTTTTTTTAGTTTAAGCTGCATTGGATCAGGATACCTATTTAGTTCATTTTCAAATGGATTTTCATTAGCATCCATCATGATCATTTTTTTTTGATCACTTGAAAAATCGTCCCTAGCAGATTTATATGGAATCAATTTTAAAATCTCTTGTCGAGCTAGCGAGAAAATATCTTTTTTATTCATTTTGTATCTCATTTAATCTTAATGTAATTGACATTTTGTGGGCATCAAGGCCTTCAGCAGCAGCTAATAACTCAACATGTGGTCCTATATTTATAATTCCATTTTTAGTAATTTTTTGAAATGTAATTGATTTTAAAAAACTGTCTAAATTTACTCCGCTATATTGTCTAGCAAATCCACTAGTTGGAAGAGTATGATTCGTGCCTGAAGCGTAATCACCTAGGGTCTCAGGTGAAAAATTTCCTATAAAAACTGAGCCTGCATTTTTTAAACCGTCAATATAAAATTGTTTTTTTTCTACGCATATCATATAATGTTCTGGTGCGTAATAATTGATAAAGTTAATCGCGTCTATATCATTTTCAAAAATTATAAACTTTGAATTTTTCATTGAATCATTTAAAATATTTTTTCTATTTAACTTGGAAATTATTTTACTTATCTCATTTAACACACTGTCTATAACTTCTTTATCATTAGCCACTAAAATTGATTGACTATCTTTTCCATGTTCAGATTGGGCCAATAAATCAATTGCCACAAAGGAAGGATTACAAGTTTTATCTGCAACTATTAGAACTTCACTGGGTCCAGCTGGCAAATCAATACCTACATTATACTTTTGGGCATGTTGCTTTGCAGAGGTAATAAATTGGTTGCCTGGACCAAAAATCTTATATACTTTTGGTATTGACTCAGTACCAATCGAAAGTGCAGCGATAGACTGGATTCCACCTACTTTATAAATTTTTTTAATTCCACATAAAAATGCAGTATATAAAATAACATTTGAGACCCTTCCATTAATATCAGGAGGAGTACAAACGATAATTTCTTCGCATCCTGCAATCTTTGCTGGAATAGCAAGCATTAATAGAGTAGAAAAAAGTGGAGCTGTTCCACCAGGTATATAGAGTCCAACTTTTTCAATTGGATACTTTTTTTGCCAACACTCAACTCCTTTTGAAGTTTCAACTATAACTTTATTTGTTTTTTGAGCAGAATGAAACTTGTGAATATTATTATATGCCACTGTAATAGCCTTTTTTAATTCAAAATCAACTTTATCTATAGAATTTGAGATTTCAGTTTCAGATACTAAAAAGTCCTTAATTGAAACATTATCATATTTTAAAGTATATTTTGTGAGTGCATCGTCACCCATGGCTTCAACATCTTTAAAAATTTCGGAGACAATCTCCTCATTTTGGTTATAGGATGATGTTAACCTAGAACATATTTGATTCCACTTTTCTTTTTTCGGGTTATAAACTATTTCCATTATAGTACCATTTTTTCTATTGGACAAACTAAAATGTCTTCTGCACCTTCTTTTTTAAGTTTGTCAATTATATTCCAAAAATCTTCATAGTTGATAACTGAGTGAATAGAACTCCACCCGTCTTTTGCTAGAGGAAGGACTGTTGGGCTCTTTAAAACAGGAAGAATCTCAGATATTTTATTTATACTCTTATTAGGGGCGTTCATTAAAATATATTTAAATTTTCTTGCCAGTAAAACCGATCTAATCCTGAAAATCAAATTTTTAATTTCATCACATATCTCTTTTTTAACTTTTCCAGATTGAACCAAAACCGCCTCTGAATCGAGCAATTTTATAACTTCAACTAATTTATTTTCAAACAAAGTACTTCCACTAGAAACGATGTCACACACTGCATCTGCAAGACCCATACTAGGTGATATTTCAACAGATCCATTTATAATATGCAAATCGGAATTAATATTTTCTTTTTCTAAAAATTTATTCAAAGTATTTGGATATGAAGTAGCAATTCTAATGTTATTTAAATCACTTTTATCTCTATATTTAAAGTCATTTGGAACAGCAATTGACACTCTGCATTTTGCAAAGCCTAGTCTTTCTAGAATTTTAAATTGATAGCCCCTTTCATGAAGTGTATTTTCACCTATAATCGCAATATCTATTACTCCGTCGTACAAATATTTAGGAATGTCTCCATTTCTAAGAAAATAAATTTCTATTGGGTAATTTTTCGAAATTACTTTTAATTGGTCTCTGTATATTTCAAAATTTATACCACAATCCTTTATGAGTTTGAGGGATTCTTCATTTAATCTCCCACTTTTTTGAATCGCAACTTTTATCATTTTCAAATTTATTTTATAAAAAAACCCGTTTGGAAATCAAACGGGTTAAATAATTTACACAAAACATAAATTACATTTCGTTTGAAATAATTATAAATTCATGAATGTGATGTATTTTTTTCATCTTTGGCAAATATAATATTTTTTTTAAAATTATTGATTTCCTAAAATAATAGGTAATCCATCTTTACCACTTCCAATAATAATAACTTTAGCATTCGATGATTCTGAAAGCTTGGTAGTAGCCTCTATTCCTTTTTCTTGTAAAATTTTTGCAGTTAACGAAGCGCTTAATATTCTATTTGCTGCAGCTTTACCTTCAGCATCAATTCTTTGTCTTTCAGCCTCCTGTTTAGCTTTTTCTAGTCTGAATTCATACTCTAATGCTTCCTGTTCTTGTCTTAATTTTCTTTCAATTGCTTCCTTTATAGCGACTGGAAGAGTAACATCACGAACTAAAACTGCATTCACTTGAATATGTTGTTCGTCAACATTTTTTATAGTTTCCTCTGCAATTTCAATTTGAATTGCATCACGTTTTGTTGAATAAAGTTGTTCAGGAGTGTATCTTCCAACCACGGAACGTGCAACAGCTCGGATTTGAGGAATTAAAACAATGTTTACGTAATTTTCACCCTTAGTCTTGTGAAGAAGGCCTAATTCATTGTATTTCGGTTGGTAAAGAACTGATACGTCTAAAGAAATTTCCAATCCATTAGATGAAAGAACTTGCATACCACTTTCAAAAAACTCTTGTTGCTTAACATTGTATACATATACCTTATTCCAAGGAGCTATTATATGAAAACCTTCACCTAAAGGTGGAGAATCTGTTACGACTCCTCCTCCGAAAGTTCTAAATAAAACACCAGCTTCGCCATAGCCAATATTAATAGAAGATTTAGAAATAAATACGATTAAAATAAAACCAAGCAGTAAAGCCGGTAAGCCAATTTTAGGTAATTTTTGCATCATTTTTTTTTTTTAAGTTAACATTCCACCATCCACTACTAGAACCTGTCCAGTTATATATGATGACATATCTGACCCCAAAAATACACAAACATTTCCTATATCGCTAGGTTTACCCCCTCGTTTTAACGGAATTGAGGTATACCAAGACTTAAGTGTATCGTCAGATAAATTTTTAGTCATTTCTGTTTCAATAAAACCAGGTGCTACAACATTGCTTCTTATATTTCTGGAACCTAATTCAAGTGCAATAGATTTTGTAAAACCAATAATACCAGCTTTTGAAGCAGAATAGTTTGATTGACCTGCATTTCCTTTAATACCTACAATGGAACTTATATTAATTATCGAACCGTTCCTGTTTTTCAAAAATTCTCTTTGAACAGCTTTGGTCATATTAAAAACCGAATTTAAGTTTACTCTTAAAACTTGATTGAAATCGTCTTCTGTCATCCTCATTAACAAATTATCTTTTGTTATACCTGCATTATTAACCAAAATATCAATTTTCCCAAAATCATTTATAACTGAATTGGTAAGAATTTCAGCTTCCTTGTATTTTGAAGCATTACTTTTGTATCCCTTAATTTTTAATTCTTTTTCAGATAAAATTGACTCAACCAGTTTGGCCTCAGATTCAGACTTATTGTAAGTAAAAGCTACGTTACATCCATTCGAAACAAATTTTTCAACTATTGATTTTCCTATACCTCTTGAGCCACCAGTTATGAGTGCAACTTTGTTTTCTAAAAGTTTCATATTTAATTATTTTTTAAGGCTTTCTTAACAGTCAATCCAATTTCAGCGGGAGAATCACAAACTAAAATACCACAATCCCGCATAGCCCTTTTCTTAGCCGAAGCAGTATCTTCCTCGCCACCAACTATAGCACCGGCATGGCCCATTGTTCTTCCTCTGGGAGCAGTTTCTCCAGCAATAAATCCAATAACGGGTTTTTTATTGCCATTTTCTAAAACATATCTAGAGGCATCAACCTCTAATTGCCCTCCAATTTCTCCAATCATGACAACGCAATCTGTTTCATCATCATCCAAAAATAAACTTAATGCGTCTTTCGTTGTAGTTCCAATAATTGGATCACCACCTATTCCAATTGCGGTAGAAATTCCATGACCATTTTTTACAATTTGATCAGCAGCTTCATAAGTTAAGGTCCCGGATTTTGATATTACTCCCACCCTACCTTTTTTGAAAACAAAACCCGGCATAATTCCTACTTTAGCCTCCTCAGGGGTAATAACACCAGGACAATTAGGACCAATCATTGTACAATCTAAGGGTTTTAAATGTTCATATACTAAAACCATATCTTGCACTGGAATACCCTCAGTAATTGTAACAATAACTCTTATTCCAGACTCTGCAGCTTCAATTATCGCGTCCGGTGCAAAAGCAGGCGGAACAAAAATTATACTAGTATTTACATTTTCATTTTTTACAGCATCTAAAACTGAATTAAAAACCGGTTTATTAAGATGGGTTTGGCCACCTTTCCCAGGAGTAACCCCCCCAACTACGTCAGTCCCATACTCGATCATTTGTTTTGCATGAAATGTCCCTTCACTTCCAGTGAAACCTTGAACTATAATTTTTGAATCTTTGTTAACCAGTATACTCATCTTGTTTTTATTATTGTATTCTTTCTAGATATGTTCCTTTTGAGGAATCAATTTTAATTTTATCACCTTCATTTATAAATAGCGGAACGTTAACTTTAGCACCTGTTTCGACTGTAGCAGCTTTAAGTGCATTTGTTGCTGTATTTCCTTTAACCCCCGGTTCTGTGTGGGTAACTTTCAAAGTTACATTGGATGGCATGTCAACTGAAAGTGGAATTTGGTTTTCTGAATTTATAGAAATATTAACAATTTCGCCCTCCTTTAAAAAATTTGAATTTTCTAACAAATTTTTATCAATTGTAATTTGATTAAAGTCATCATTATTCATAAAATGAAAATTTTCCGCATCGCTATACAAAAATTGATATTTAGAGGTTTCAACACGTATAGTTTCGATTTTGTGTCCAGCAGAAAATGTGTTATCAATGACTCTTCCAGTGCTTACATTTTTGAGTTTTGTTCTAACAAAAGCTGGACCTTTACCCGGCTTGACATGAAGAAATTCTACAATCTTGTAAATATCATTATTATATTTTATACATAAACCTTTTCTTATGTCTGATGTGCTTGCCATAGTACTAACTTTTTCTAAAATAACCTTTCATTATTCCTCTATGAGAATTTTTAATAAAATCCAATATTTCATCTCTTTCTGGACTCACTTCCATTTCTGCCTCAAGAATTTCTGCAGCCTGGGTGTTATTATAATTTTTTTGATATAAAATGCGATAAATGGATTGAATTTCTCTAATTTTTTTTGTGCTAAACCCTCTCCTTCTTAAACCAACAGAATTAACACCAACATAAGATAGTGGTTCTCTCGCAGCTTTTACATAAGGAGGAACATCTTTCCTAACTAAAGATCCTCCTGTAATAAACGCATAATCGCCAACAGTGCAATATTGATGTATAGCAACCATACCAGCCAGAATCACAAAATTACCAATACTTACATGCCCAGCAAGTGTTGAGCTATTTGAAAAAATACAACTATCGCCAACAATACAGTCATGTGCTATATGACTATAAGCCATTATAAGACAATTTTTACCGATTACGGTTTTTGATCTATCTTTTGTTCCTCGATTAATAGTAACGCATTCTCTGATTGTTGTATTATCTCCAATTTCAACTGTTGTTTCTTCTCCATTGTATTTTAAATCTTGTGGAATTGCAGAAATCACTGCACCAGGGAAAATCGTACAATTTTTTCCTATCCGTGCACCCTCCATAATTGTAACATTTGATCCTATCCAGGTCCCGTCTCCAATAATTACATCGTTACTAATGGTTGTAAAAGGCTCAACAACAACGTTTTTCGCAATTTTTGCTCCCGGGTGGACATATGCTAAGGGTTGATTCATTTTTTGTTTCTTAGTATTAGTTGAGCCATAAGTTCAGCTTCGGTTACTAGTCGTTCGTTAGAAAAGGTGAATCCTTTCATATGACAAATTCCTCTTCTTATTGGGGTCATTAATTCAAGTTTGAAGACCATTTGATCGCCAGGATATACAGGGTGTTTAAATTTGGCATTGTCAATTTTCATAAAAAATGTAAGATAATTTTCTGGATCAGAAACAGTATTAAGCAATAACACGCCACCTGTTTGAGCCATAGCTTCAATAATTAGGACTCCCGGCATAACGGGTGCACCTGGAAAATGACCTTTAAAGAAAAATTCATTCATAGTTACTCCCTTAGATCCAATCACATGTTCTTTTGATATCTCATGAATTTTGTCTACTAGGAGAAATGGAGGTCTGTGGGGCAACATTTTCATTATTTCACTCACATCCATTAATGGTTCTTTATTTAGGTCGATTTGTGGAAAATTATTTCTTTTTTCTTCTTTTATAATTTTTGAAAGTTTTTTAGCAAATTGAATATTGGTTCTGTGACCGGGCTTGTGAGCAATAACCTTTCCTTTAATTCTGTGTCGAATAAGTGCTAGATCACCAATAATGTCTAACAACTTGTGTCGTGCAGCTTCATTTGGATAATGTAAAGAGAGATTATCTAGAATGCCATTTGGTTGTACTGAAATTTGTTTTTTATTAAAAGCTTTTTTAAGTCTTTCCATTGTTTGTTTAGATAGAGGTTTGTCAACATAAACAATAGCATTGTTGAGATCTCCTCCTTGAATTAAACCATTTTCCAACAACATTTCAATTTCATGTAAAAAACTGAAAGTTCTTGAAGAGGCAATTTCTTCTTCATAATCACTAATTGAATTTAATGTTGCATTCTGTGTGCCTAAAATTTTAGTTCCAAAATCAACCATTGTAGTTATTTGATATGAATCAGATGGTATCATTGTAATTTCACTACCTGTCTCATCATCAGTGAATTTAATAACCTCTTTAACAACATAATCATTTCTTTCAATTTCAAGTTGCTTAATACCTGCCCTCTTAAGTGCTTTTACAAAAAATATTGAAGATCCGTCCATTATTGGTGGTTCAGGAGCATCCAAATGAATATAACAATTATCTATATCAAGGCCAACAAGCGCAGACAAAACATGTTCAGTTGTATTTATTATAACACCATTCTTATTAAGGTTAGTGCCTCTTTGAGTATCGTAAACCCATTGAATATCGGCTTCAACTAAAGGATTCCCATCTAAATCTTCTCTGACGAAACAATATCCAACGTCATGTGGAGCTGGTATAAATTTTATAGTTACATTTTTACCAGTATGAAGTCCAACTCCATTTAATACAACTTGGCTTTTGATGGTTGTTTGAAAATTATTCATTTTTATTTTTTTCTAAACTCTCTAGTCGTTTTATGATTGATGGGAAACGCCTAAAATATACATATGATTTATTGTAATCCTTGTAGCCAATTGCGGGGGAACCCTGAATAACAGCACCATCTTTAATATTACTAATTATACCAGACTGTCCTTGAATGCTGACATTATTACCAATATTTAAATGCCCGATAATACCAACTTGTCCTCCAATAATGCAATTTGATCCAATTTTAGTTGAACCAGCTATTCCAGTTTGAGCAGCAATAACTGTATTTGAGCCAATTTCAACATTATGTGCAATCTGTATTTGATTATCCATTTTGACACCCTTGAATATCTTCGTCGAACCTAGTGTTGCCCTGTCAATCGTTGAGTTCGCTCCAATTTCTACATAATCGGAAATCTCTACATTTCCAGTGTGAGGGATTTTATTATATGTTCCGTCATCCTTGGGAGCAAAGCCAAAACCATCAGACCCAATTACACAACCACTATGAATATGGCAATTTGAACCAATATTCGAACCAATTTTTATTGAACAAAAATTGTCAATTTTAGTATTGTCTCCAATTGAAACATTGTCTTCAATTACAACATGTGAGCTAATCAAGATATTTTTCCCAAGCCTAACATTTTTTCCAATTATTGAAAAATTTCCAATATAGCAAGATGGATCAATGTTTGATTTTTTGTCTATAACAGTAGTGGGTTCAATACCCTTTTTCATTTCGGTATTTTTGTTATAAAATTTTAACAAGGTAGAAAAGGCTTGATATGCGTCTGTAACTCTAATTAAAGTCGGACTAATTTCTTCTAAAAGTTTAAAGTCATTATTTACAATAACTAGTGATGCATTTGTTGTATATATATGTTGAGTGTACTTTGGGTTAGACAAGAAAGTCAAAGAACCGTGTATGCTATCATCAATTTTTGACAAGCTTGATATTTCAACGGTATCATCTCCATCAACTGTACCCTCTAATAAATCGGCAATTTCAGCTGCTGTAAACTTCATTATGCAAAATTATAAAATAAAATCAACTATTTTTATTAACTGATAACTTATGTGATTTATTTAAATTCATATTTGTGGAATGCTTTGTTATATTTTGAATATTGACCTATTTTTGAATATTGGAATAATAGATGTTTAAGAGCAAAATAGAAATCCTTTGGATTGACGATGAAATAGATTTGTTAAAATCTCATTTTATTTTTTTAGAATCTAGAGGATATTTAATTCATCCCTATTCAAATGGTAGAGAGGGAATAAGCGCTCTAGATTGTAAAAAAATTGATTTGGTATTATTGGATGAAAATATGCCAGGTTTAAATGGCTTTGAAACTTTATCAATAATTAAACAAAAGAATCCAAACCTTCCAGTGATTATGGTTACAAAAAATGAGGAAGAAAAAATTATGGACGATGCTATAGGTTCTAAAGTTTCAGATTACCTTATTAAGCCAGTTAATCCAAATCAGATACTTCATTCGTTAAAAAAAACACTTAATCAAAAAAATCTGATTTCAGAAAAGGCTTCAAATCAATACCAAAAAGACTTTAGGATAATGAGTCTTGATATTTTATCAGCTAATTCATTTTTAGACTGGTTTGACTTATATAAAAAATTTATTTACTGGAAAATAGAATTAATGGAATCAGAAAACAATTCCATGTTAAATATATTAGAAAATCAACTAAAAGAGGCGAATTTGGTTTTTGGCAAGTTTATTAAAAATCATTATTTAAGTTGGTTAAAATCTAAAGAAAAAAGCCCTAATCTTTCTCATAATGTTTTCAAAAAAAAAATTATTCCTAACTTAAAAAAGAGCAAGTCAACATTATTAATATTAATAGACAACCTTAGATTAGACCAATGGAAAATCATAGAGCCTTTAGTAAATAAATTTTACAATATAGAGGAAGAAGATTTATATTGCAGCATTTTACCCACAACTACACAGTATTCAAGAAATTCATTTTTTGCAGGTCTTACCCCCAATGAGATAAAAAATAATTTTCCGGATTTATGGATTGATGACATAGTAAGAGGAAACAAAAACAAACATGAAAAGCTTCTTTTATCAAAGCAACTAGAATCTTTAAATTTTAAATACGAATTTGAATATTTTAAAATCACCAATTTCAGTGACGCAAAGCGAATGGTGTCTAACTTAACAGAATTGAAGAAAAATGCCTTGAACGCAATAGTCTATAATTTTGTTGATATTTTATCTCATGCAAAATCTGAAATGAATATAATTAAGGAATTAGCTTTTGAAGATAAAGGTTATTTATCATTGACATTTAGTTGGTTTAAAAACTCTCCATTATATGAATTGGTTCAAAAAGCTTCTCAGTTTGGTTTCGAATTAATAATTACTTCTGATCATGGTACAATAAACGTAACAAACCCAGTTGAGGTTATAGGCAACAAAGATACTAGCTTTAATTTAAGATATAAATATGGAAAAGGGTTAAAATTTCCCGAAAAAAAGGTTTTTGAAATGAATGATCCAATAAATTATGAATTACCCAAAAAAAGTCATCAAGATAAATATGTCTTCGCACTTGAAAATGCGTTTTTTATATACCGTAATAAATTTAATGAGTATGCAAAACATTTCATGAATTCATATCAGCACGGAGGAATTTCATTACAAGAAATGCTTTTACCACTAATTCGATTATCGCCTAAATAATAATGAAATTAACTTATTCGATAGATGAACTTGATAAAATTGTATTGGAAAAAATAATTCCAAATATTGAGGGTAATATTGTATGCTTAGAAGGTAGTATGGGATCAGGGAAAACAACTTTAATAAATTCTATTTGCACTAATTTAAATTCTTTAGATAAGGTATCAAGTCCAACTTTTTCTCTCATCAATGAATACAAAACATCGCATGGAAATTTAATTTACCACTTTGATTTCTATCGAGTTGAAAATAAGGAAGAGGCGATGGATCTAGGAGTTGAAGAATATTTTTATTCATCTAATTTGTGTCTCATCGAATGGGGTTCAAAAATCATAGATTTAATTCCTAAAAAAAGGCACAAAATAAGTCTAACTTACATAGACAGCAAACATAGAGAATTAATACTATCATAATGAATTTTTCTAAAAAAATAAAACTTTTCTCATTTGGCTTAATCTTAGGAACATTTTTCTTGATTACATTTTTAAATGGAAAAAAATTAAGTTGTAATTACGGACCAGAGGCCAGAGTTATTAACAATTTAAAACAAAAAAAATGGATTTTTGAAAATAAAAATTTAGCTATAGACAACTTTAACTATATTGATTTTTTAGAGAATTGCAAGGTGGTTTTTAATAAAAGTGATACAAGTAAAGATAGTTGTAAAATTTACTTTTTAAAAGGAATTAGGAAATACGAAGAAATTATCATTAGCGCTGAAAACTGTATAAAAAGTGTCAAAATAATAACACTTAAGAATTAATTCTACGTCTTTTGAATTCTTTTTTTATTAATTCCAATTCTCTAGATGATTGGCCTTTCACAGATGAATTTTCCTCTGCCCTTCTAATTAAATACGGAATTACTTCTTCAACTGGCCCATAAGGAAGTAGCTTACATACATTATAACCTAAATTTGCAATATTAAAACTTATTTGATCACTCATACCATATAATTGTGCAAACCATATGTTACTATTGTTACGTTTTATTTTATTTCTTTTCATTAAGTCCATAAGTAGGTATGAACTTTCTTCATTGTGGCTACCTACTATAAAATTGAAATATTTTATATTTGATACAAGAAATTTTAAAGCATTGTTAAAATTTTCATCTGTTGCGATTTTATTATCACATATAGGATCGTCATAACCAAGTTTTTTTGATCTTGATCTTTCTTTTTCCATATAAGCGCCTCTAACAATTTTTACACCTGGAATAAATGACTTTTTTTTCGAGTAACTTAGCAAGTGTTGCAAATATTTAATTTTATTTTTTAAATACATTTGAACAGTATTATAAATTAATGCATTTTTTTTATTGTAAATAATCATATATTTTTCTACTAGTAAATCAACTCCTGGTTGAATCCAAGATTCTTCGGAATCAATAAGGATTTTTACACCATATTTTTTACATGCCCGAAAACATAATTCAAATCTTTTTTCAACTCTTTTTAAGCTATTTTTTTCCTTTTCATTTAGAGTAGATGACAGAGCCAACTTGTGAAACAATTTCATAGGACCTAAACCTGTTGGTTTGAATACTGTGAAAGGTATATCATGATTTTTTGAAGCAGACTTTATCGTTTTGATAGTATTTAAAAGACATTCATCAAAACTTTTTTCTGATTCATAACCCTCCACATGATAATGCAAAATTGATTTCAAATTAAATTTAGATAACTTTTTGACAGTCACCATCGACTCTTTTTCATTCAAACCAACACAAAATTGGTCAAAAAGAAAATTCTTAACAATTGCAGTAACAGGCAATTTTAATTTTAGAAAAAATTGTATTAAAAAAGAACCAAACTTAACAATCAAGGGGTATTTTATGATATTGAAAAGAAAAAGACTTTTCCTCAGAGAATTATTACTTTTTAACTCGAAAGCTAATTTTGTATTGTCAAATAAATTTTTAGACACTTTTTATCAAAAAACTTAAATTAATTAATAAAATCATTAGATATTAAATCACTCAAAATAACTTACTTTTGGATATCGATATGCTTAATATAAAAACAAAAAATTACGATATCTTTCTTACGAATCAAAATTCATTATTGATTAACAAATTCATATCTAAAAATAAATATAGCAAAGTATTTATTCTAGTAGATTCAAATACAAAAAAATATTGTCTTAGATTATTTTTAGAAAAGCACTTAAATGGAATAAAAATTGAATTAGTCACAATTAAACACGGAGAACAAAATAAAAATACAAGAAACTTATACTTAGCTTGGATTAAAATCTCAAAACTTGGTGGGGATAGAAGGAGTCTTTTAATTAACCTTGGCGGTGGACTAGTTTCAGATTTAGGAGGGTTTGTTGCATCTACCTATAATCGTGGAATCGATTTTATAAATATTCCTACTACTTTACTTTCGATGGTAGATGCCTCAATTGGTGGCAAAGTAGGTATAAATATTCAAAAATTAAAAAATCAAGTTGGTCTTTTTAACCATCCTAGATTTATTTTGATTGATACTTCATTTTTAGAAACGCTTCCAAAGAGGGAAATTAAAAGTGGATATGCAGAAATGTTAAAACATGGAATAATTTTTGACACAAAATATTTTGAAACACTTTCAAAATTAAAAAACATAGATTCAAATTTCAATATAGAGCATATTAATTGTTCAATTAAAATTAAAAACAAAATAGTAAATAAAGATCCAAAAGAAACTAACCTTAGGAAAATATTAAATTTTGGTCATACTCTTGGGCATGCCATTGAAACTCACTTCCTAAGCAAGAAAAAATCAAAAAGGCTCTTGCATGGTGAGGCGATTTCTATTGGAATGATATTAGAAAGCTATATTTCCCACAAAATCTTAAAGATGCCTTTTGCGCAGTGCCAGAATATTAAGAAAACCATAAACGATAAATTCAAAAAAATTACAATTAATAGAGAAGATTCAAAATCAATTATTAAACTTATAAAGTTTGATAAGAAAAATAGTGGGGGGAAAGTTTTTTTTGTTTTACTTAACGAAATTGGCAAATGTGAAACAGATATCGAAGTTCCAAAAAAAACAATTATTGAATCAATAGATTTTTACAACTCATGATCTATGCAGAATTTCTGCTAGCGTTAATATTTCCAAAAAGAGATCTTAAAACCAACTTTTCGTAAACTTTTTTATCCCTTACAATTTTGTTTTTCCTAATTTTCATAAGAGCAAATTGTTGAATTGTTAACAGTGGTAATACAGTCTCTTCTCTTATGTCTATTGACTTTTTACCGGCTGGTTGGTCTTCCATTAGTTCATTTTGATTAGTTAGTTCTAAAAGTACTTTTTTGGTTAACAGAAATTCTGTGTGCAGCATTTTCCAAAACTCTCCGTATTGTTCATCTTCAGCTATATAATTTGTTAACCCAAAAAATGATTTTGTAAGACTCATCATACTATTTGCAACAAGAGTTTTGAAAAATAAAGAATTACCGTAAAGCGACTTTACATGTTGAAATTCATTGTTTTTTTTAAAATAATTTAATGCAGTTCCAACTCCATAAAAGCCAGGAATATTCTGTTTTGATTGACTCCAAGAACCAACAAATGGAATTGCCCTTAAATCTTCAAAATTCAAGTTTTTAGACTTAGATCTTGAAGAAGGTCTACTTCCTATGTTTGTTTGAGAATAATACTTTAGTGTAGTCATATTCTCCAAATATCCAATAAACTTTGGATGCTCTTTGAGTTCTAAATATTTATCATAACTAATATTAGCTATTTTATCAAATGTTCTTCGGTCTTCAGTTGAAAATTTTGCTCTATTAGATTCTAGGACATTATTTTGAAATCCTGAACTCAATAATTGCTCTAAATTGAATTGACTCGAGTCAAGAGTTCCAAAATTAGAACTTATGGTCTGACCTTGAACAGTTAGTTGTATATCATTTGAAGCTATCTGTTCACCAAGTGAGGCATAAAACTGATGTGTATTTCCCCCTCCTCTAGCTGGTGGACCCCCCCTACCGTCAAAAAAGGAGATATCAAAATTGAATTCTTCAGATAGTCTAGAAAGTGACTCCTTCGCCTTGTATATACTCCAATTGGCCATAATATAACCACCATCTTTAGTTCCATCAGAAAATCCCAACATTACAATTTGTCTGTTTTTTCTATTTCTAAGATGGTTTTGATATAATTTTAATTTATACAGGTTTTTTAAAACTTGTGTTGAATTTTTCAAATCAGTAATAGTTTCGAATAAGGGAATTATATCAATAGAGGGTTGATGCCATCCAGTCATTCTGATTAAAGCAAATAGAATCAATATATCTTCTAAAGATGAACAATTTGAGATAATATATCGGTTTGAACCTTTCTCACCATTTAACTTTTGAATAGCACGCATGGATTCAATTGATCCTAAAGTATCGACAATTATTGAATCTTTAAAAAAAGAAGAAGCTATATTACCATTAACTTTTGACAGATAGTCTATCTTTTTTTCTTTGTCAAGTGAATTATATTTTCTATCTAAACATACATTTAAAAACTTTCTGCATTCTACTGAATCAACAATTTCAACGAAAACTTTTCTCAAAACACGTGAGTCTTGACGGATGTCAAGACTAGCAAAATGATAACCAAAAATTTTTACTTTATTGATAAGGTCGTTTACTTCTTCTGCATATATAGCATTATGCTTAGCGTTTAAAATATTTACTATCTCATTTAATCTATCTTTAAATTCTTTAAGGGTTATGTGTTTAGCTTTGTTTAATAGAGAATTGTACATTCTGTTTTCAGTATCATCTATTATTTCTTCAACTTCATCAAAAGTTATTTTCCTTTTTAATTTTCGCAAGTCCCTGTAGTAGTTTCTTTGGATAGAATATTTCAGTTTTTCGGCTGTTTTAATAGAGACATCTGGAGTCACATATGGGTTACCATCACGATCTCCACAAGGCCAAAATCCAAAACTAAAAAGCTCATTCTTCAGTTTTTTACCATCCAAAATATTTTGCTCGATATAGTTATATATTCTGCTAGATGAGGTGTAAAATACATTTTCTAAGTACCATATCAAGCTCATTGCTTCATCAAATGGGGTAGGCTTCTTTTTTTTAAAAAATCTAGTTTTTCCAAGTTGTAAAAGCAATTTTTTAATTTCATCAATATTGCCTTTGGAAATAAAAAACGACAAATCATTAATAATACCCAGAACACTACCAGGATAAAATTGTGTTGGGTGAGCCGTTAAAACAAGATTGATTTTAAATGACTCAAGATAATCACATAGTTCTTTTATCTTACCTTTACCAGTTGTTTCCTCTTTGATATATCTCAAAGTCCCTCTGCCATGCATATTATTTACAATAGAGAAAGCAGAATCTTCTATTGCATCAAACAAAACTATTTGGCGTTCAATGAATTGAATAAATGAAAACATCAGATTTATCTTTTCATTATCAGTAAATTCAGCACAATACTTATAAAAAAAAGATTCAACGATAAACAAAGGAGATTTTTTTTCATTGTAAAGGGATTTACAATGCTCAGAAAAAAGAGGAAGTAGTAATGAAGTTTTTAGAATTGATTTAAAGGGAAGCGTAAGAAACAGTGAATTATAAATTTCAAATTTTGATAGAACATGTTCATTAAATCTTTCAAGCTTAGTCTTGCGAGCCATATAAAGTTTATAGATCTGAAAATATGGTGTGCATTAATCTCTTCTTATCATTTATACTTTCTTCAAGTGAAATCATAGTTTCTGACCTAGATATTCCAGGAATATCGTCTATCGTAAAAATAAGATCTTTCGCATGTTTAGTGTCTTTAGCCCTTAGTTTACAATAAATATTAAATTTTCCTGTAGTTATGTGAGCAACAGTGACATTAGGAATTTTTTCTAACTCAGATAGAACTTTGGACGTCATATCATTTCTTTCTAGATATATTCCAATGTAAGCAATAAAAGAGTAGCCTAATTTTTCATAGTCCAAGTTAAGGGAGGATCCCTTAAGAATTCCAGCATCTTCCATTTTTTTTACCCTCACGTGAACTGTTCCAGCTGAAACAAGCAATTTCTTAGAAATATCAGTGAAAGGAATTCTAGCATTATCAATCAAAATATCGAGTATTTGATGGTCTATTTCATCTAGTTTGATTTTTTTCATAATTTTAATTATTCATTTTAAAAATAAGCTAAAATCTAAGAATAATTTTAATTTTTCTATAATTTTTTGATTATTTTGTTCCAAGTCTATTGATTTATTGGTAAATTTTGAAAAATCTATAATTCTATTTCCATAAAGTTTTTTAGTAGTTTCTTTTTCAACTTTTGGATAAAAATAAACTTTGTCGTTTTGCAAACACTCATCAAATTGAATGAAAAGCTTATTTGATAACCCCGATGAAGACGTAATATTTCTAATTTCAAGGTCCCTTAGACAATCATGATTTTCTGGAATAGAAAAATAAGTTTCAGTATTTGATTTAATTCGATTTTCATAAGCGAATAAATTCAAAAAATTTAAAATACACTTGTGAACTTCATTTACTACCAAATTTCTCCCAAAATCATCTGGATGGTGACCAGCTTCTATTAAAATGGTGGGTGTATTTTGTGACATAAAAAAATCACCGAAACAATTGATATTAAATTCGTCACTGTAGCGGCCAATAGACCAATTAGAACTTGGCTTTATGTTTTCATAGACTTTACCAATCATTGTCATTGCCTTTTTTCTGACCTCATTGATAGATTTCGATTCATTGTAAGAAGGAGCCAGAAAAGAAATCAGTGCTGGTAAGTTTGAATCTCCTGAAGCATAAACTGAGCGTTGATCATGAAGATTAATACAAAAATTGGGTTTAAAATTGCTAAAAAAAGAAACGAGTAATTTTGATTCGGGTTGTGTCATTTTTACTGCATCTCTATTTAAGTCTACACCATTGGCATTAAATCTATTATATGTATTGGATCCGTCAGGATTTAATTGATATATAACCTTAATTTCTAAATCATAGAATATATTTGATTTTTTTATGGTTAAATCAGAAAAAAGTTGGATTAAAGAACGTGTTGTAGTACTCTCATTTCCGTGCATTTGTGACCAAATCAAAACTTTTCTTTTACCGGAACCAAATGAAGATATTAGTATTGGTCTATTTTCAACAGAATAACCCAAAATAGATGTGTAGTCGTCTAGATAATTTTTAGTTAATAAATCATCGAGTTTTGCGGGAGGTAAGTATCGTTTATTTTTAAATGTGTACACATTGCAAAGTTATAAAATGAAAAACTAATTTATCTTCTTAATTTGTATACAATTGTATACAAAAATTAACAGTTTTTTAATAAAAATAAAAAATTATATATAAAATATTGATAATCATTATTTTAAGTATACTAAATTAAATAGATTATTTAATAAATAACTTTGAGAATATTTTCTTTAATTTTCGAAATAAATAAAATATTATTAAATTGTATACAATGATAAACTACGATTTGATAGTCTTAAGAATTAGGGAGTTGATGAATAAAAATAACTTAACCCCTTCATCATTTTCTAAAAAAATTCAATCAAAAAGAGCAAATGTCTCCCACATCTTATCAGGAAGAAACAAACCTAGTTTAAATTTTTTAATTAAAATTGTAAATTCTTTCGATAACATTTCATTAGATTGGTTTATAGGTAATGGTGAGACTTCCCTAGATAAATACAAAGGAACTTCTAATTTAGATTCAAAAGCGAGAGAAACGAGTTCAAATAAAATTAAAACCATAGTGCACTTTTATGAAAATGGAACTTTTAAGATTTTCAAAAACTCTGATTAATCTTGATTTTATAAAGCAATACGCAGTCTTTTTCCTGCTATTATTTTACTATTCATGCTATAAAATTGAAAGAAATTGCTCTAATTTTAGATATGGTACTTTTAAATATGAAAGGGTAATTGGAGATAAATTATCTACTTCCTATTTTATTAGAGAGAATGATATTGAAATTGAGTATTATAACAACAGAATAGACACCTCTAAAATAAATTGGGTAAATGAATGTGAGTTCATTTTAAAAAAATTAAATCCAATGAATAACATTGAAAAAAAACCAATATCTATAAAAATTATAAGTACTCATAAAGATAGCTATGATTTTGAGTTTTCCTTAGTTGGGGATAAGAAAAATAGACAGAGAGGAAATATTATTAAAATTAGTGATAACCTAGAATTACCCTCAGAATTTTAATTTTATTTGGGTTTTATCAGGACTTTGGACTAATTTAGAACCATTAACATCTAATTGACTTATAACTCTATTTTCTTCTTCATGATCATACGGTAAGCTTTCAAACAAATAAATCTTATTAATCTTCATATTGGAATATTTTTTTTCAGTTATAAGACGATTTCCACTAGCCTTGAATCCTTTTACATCTATAAATTCCTCTACATTAATCTTTTTTTCTTGATTTAACTCCTCCCCTCTGTTCTTTTTAAATTGAATATTTATAACTGGTCTCCACTCGGTTGTGATAAAAATTAATTTACTCATATCTTTTAAATAAGGAATTTCCTTGTTTTCATTCTCAATTAAAAATCTTTTAATATAAAAATCTTTTTTACTTTCATCAAAGTAAACCAAAGTGACAGGTTTTCCCTTAATCCATCTTTCAATTACTAATGGAATCCCTTTAAATTGAGTAGATAGTTCTGGGCTTGTTGTTTTTAAGGTACCATCATCGCTAATAACAAGAAGTAAATCCTCGGGTCTGAAGGCCCCAAGAGGATTTCCTCTAGAATCTAAATTTAATTTTAAGACAATTGGGTCAAACCACACATTTCTTGGTTTTAAGGTAGAAAGACCCTTTTCTTTAAATTCTACCTTTAAAAGAGGATGTTTTGATAAAATATTGCCTCTTGCACTTCTGCTTTTTATTTGGTAATGTGAAAAGTCTTCATCATAATCTCTTTTTCTTAAATTCTCAGTGCTTTTTGATTTTTTTATATAATATCTAATTTTTTCTGCCTCTCCGTTAGAATTAGCTGTAAAGTATAAAACAGTACTACCAGGGTTACCTTGTGTAATGTCGTAAACCTTGTCTCGGGTAACCCCAGTAACAGCAAATCTTTTGATATAAGAAATTCTAGATCTCCCGTCTTTATAAATTAAATTGTAAATTGTTCTAGAATCTTTTTTCTTGAAAACTGAAACGTATTTGATCCCCTTTTCTATGAAAATTTTGCTTTCCACCCTCACTACTTTCATCTTCCCAGATTTTGTAAATATAATTATATCATCAATATCTGAGCAATCACAAACATATTCATCTTTTCGTAACGAAGTTCCAATAAACCCTTCATCTCTATTAACATAAAGTTTCAAATTTCTAGTAACAACCTTTGTCGCATCAACGTTGTCAAAAACTCTAATTTCAGTTCTTCTGTCTTTACCCTTCCCATATTGTTTTAACAAACCCTCGAAATAACTAATAGAATAGTCAATTAGATTTTTAAGATTATTTTTAATTATAGAAATTGATTCTTCAATTTGATTGATTTTCTCTATAGCTTTATTTAAATCAAATCTAGAAATCTTTTTTATTTTTATTTCTGTTAATCTAAGTATATCGTCATCATCAATTTCATATTTAATTTGACTTTCAAATGGAATTAAACCATTTCGAATTGAATCTATAACTCCCTCCCAAGTATTTTCTTTTTCAATATTTCTATATATTTTATTTTCAATAAAAATCCTTTCTAGAGTTGAAAATCTCCACTGATTTTCTAAATCTTCTAGCCTAACCTTTAGTTCTTTTTTTAATAATTCCACCGTATTATCAGTAGATGCTTTTAAAATATCAGTTATTCCTGTAAAACTAGGTTTATTATTAATTATAACACATCCTTGAGGGGAAATAGAAGTTTCACAGTAAGTAAATGCATAAAGAGCATCTATTGTCTTATCAGGAGAAATACCAGATGGAAGATGTATTAAAATTTCCACTTCTGAGGAAGTATTATCCTCAATTTTTTTAATCTTAATTTTACCTTTATCGTTAGCTTTTAGAATTGACTCTATTAATGAGGTAGTTGTGGTACCAAAAGGTATTTCTGATATGACTAAGGTATTTTTGTCTTTTAATAAAACTCTTGCACGAACTTTTATCTTTCCACCTCTCTCACCATCATTGTAATTTTGTACATCCATAATTCCTCCTGTTTGAAAGTCTGGAAAAACTCTAAAGCTTCTACCTTTTAAATAAGAAATACTAGCTTTTATTAATTCTTTAAAATTATGAGGTAGAATCTTTGTTGAAAGACCAACGGCAATCCCCTCAGCACCTTGTTCTAAAAGTAAAGGAAATTTTATCGGAAGATGAACTGGTTCTTTTTTCCTGCCATCATAAGATAATTGCCATTCTGTAATTTTTGGACTAAACACAACCTCAAGAGCAAATTTTGATAATCTCGCCTCGATATACCTAGATGCTGCAGCTCTGTCTCCTGTAAGAATGTTGCCCCAGTTTCCTTGGGTTTCAATCAGTAAATCTTTTTGTCCGATTTGAACAATTGCGTCAGATATACTTGCGTCGCCGTGAGGATGAAACTGCATTGTGTGACCAACTATATTAGCTACTTTGTTAAAACGACCATCGTCTAATTCTCTCATTGAATGTAAAATTCTCCTTTGAACAGGTTTTAGACCATCAAAAATGTTAGGTATTGCTCTTTCTAAAATTACATACGAAGCGTAATCTAAAAACCAGTTTTTATACATACCAGTTACAGGTACGAGCTTCTCATCAGAATTTAATGAATTTTCTTTACTGTAAAAATCTAAATTTTCGTCCATATCAATTAAACAGTGTCAATTAAATCGGCTTCAATTTTTAAATTATCAATAATGAAGTTTTGTCTATCCGGGGTGTTTTTTCCCATATAAAAACCTAATAGTTCCTCAATGGTTGTCTCTTTATCCATTCTGATTGGGTCTAAACGAATACTTTCACCTATAAAATATTTAAATTCATCTGGAGATATTTCACCTAAACCTTTAAACCTTGTTATTTCTGAATTTAAACCTAAATTATTAATTGCCTTATTTTTTTCAGACTCTGAATAACAATATTCAGTTTTCTTACTATTCCTTACTCTAAATAAAGGAGTTTGTAAAATATATAAATGCCCTTCTTTAACTAATTCTGGAAAAAATTGTAAAAAAAAGGTGATCAATAAAAGTCTTATATGCATGCCATCTACATCGGCATCAGTTGCAATCACTATTTTGTTATAACGAAGACCTTCAAGACTATTTTCAATATTTAAAGCAGCTTGCAAAAGATTAAACTCTTCATTTTCATAAACTATTTTTTTTGACATACCGAAAGTATTCAATGGTTTTCCTCTTAGACTGAATACTGCTTGTGTATTGACGTCACGAGACTTCGTGATGGATCCACTAGCTGAGTCACCTTCAGTAATAAAAATTGTTGAATCTAATCTTCTGTCTTTGCCAATATCTCCAAGATGAATTCTACAATCCCTTAGTTTTTTATTGTGTAGACTTGCCTTTTTAGCTCTTTCTCTTGCGATTTTTCTAATTCCCGATAGTTCTTTTCTTTCTTTTTCCGCTTGAAGGATTTTTTTTTGAATTAAATCTGCAATCTCGGCATTTTTATGGAGAAAATTATCTAATTGTGTTCCAAGGAAATCAATTATATATGAACGTACTGAGGGTAAACCGTCTCCCATCTCAGTTGAACCAAGTTTCGTTTTAGTTTGTGACTCAAAAACGGGTTCCATAACCTTAATGCTAATTGATGACATAATTGATTTTCTTATATCCGATGAATCATAATTTTTTCCAAAAAATTCTCTAATTGTTTTGACATATCCTTCTCTAAAAGCTAACAAATGCGTTCCTCCCTGAGTTGTATTTTGTCCATTAACAAATGAATGGTATTCTTCACTATACTGTGTCCTGCTATGGGTAAAAGCAACCTCTATGTCATTACCTTTTAAATGAATTATTGGGTACAAAAAATCATTTATGTTTGATTGATCTTCTAGTAAGTCACGTAGACCATTTTGAGAATAAAAAGTTTTATTATTATAATAAATTTTTAGACCTGGATTTAAAAAAACATAATGTTTCAGCATTCTCTCAATATGTTCATCTCTAAATTTATACGATTTAAAAATTAATTTGTCAGGTGTAAATCTAATCTCTGTACCATTTTTTTTAACTGACTTTTCATTCTCAAACTCTTTAACCAAAACACCACATTGGAAACTAGCTGATTTTGACTTCCCATCTCTAATAGATTCAACAGTAAATGATGAAGATAGGGCGTTTACAGCTTTAGTTCCAACTCCATTTAAACCCACAGACTTTTTGAATGCTCTAGAATCATATTTCCCCCCAGTATTCATTTTAGAAACAACTTCAACTAACTTCCCTAGAGGAATACCCCTTCCATAATCACGGACACAAATTTCAATCTGATTTGTTTCAATTTCAATTTTTTTTCCAGATCCCATAACAAACTCGTCAATAGAGTTGTCTATAATTTCTTTTAAGAGAATATAAATTCCATCGTCAGAATAAGAACCATCTCCTAACTTTCCAATATACATACCTGGCCTAGTTCGAATATGATCCTTCCAATCTAAAGATTTTATATTTTCCTCAGTATACTTAATCTGTTCTGACATAGTTAGGTAAATATAATAGTTGATTCACTAGATATGTATGTGTATATAATAAAAGTAATTAACACATTGGGGTTGAAAACTATCTGATTTTTAATATTTGCTTTTAATAATTCTCAAGAAAACTTAAAATATTATCTTTTACTCTGTTTTCAATATTTTTAATTTTAGCAGGTATAAATTTTTTTCCAGTAATAATTTCATATAATTCAATATACCTCTCTGAAATCATATTAGTAAAATTAGAATCTATTTCAGGTAATTGCTGCCCTTTCAGACCCTGGAAACCACGGGAAATCAACCATTGTCTGGCAAACTCTTTTGATAACTGCTTTTGAATAAGCCCCTTTTTTTGTCTCTCTTCGTAACCATCAAGATAAAAATATCTTGAAGAATCGGGTGTATGAATTTCATCTATAAGTAAAATCTCACCATCTTTAGATTTACCAAATTCATATTTTGTATCAACCAAAATTAGGCCTCTTTGACTAGCTATTTTTGAGCCTTTTTCAAAAAGTATATTAGTATAACTTTCAATTTTCTCATAATCACATTCAGAAACAAGACCTTTATCTAATATTTCTTCTTTTGAAATATCCTCATCATGACCATTATCAGATTTTGTTGAGGGAGTAATTATTGGAATTTCAAAAGGATCATTTTCATTCATATTGTTAGGCATTTTTACTCCAGAAATACATCTTTTCCCTTTTTTATATTCTCTTGCTGCGTGTCCTGATAGATATCCTCTAATTATCATTTCAACTTTGAAGGGCTCACACCTTTTCCCAATTGAAACGATAGGATCAGGGGAAGATATCAGCCAATTCGGAACAAGTTCTTTTGTTGAATTAAGCATATGTAGTGAAATTTGATTTAATATTTGACCTTTATAGGGAATCCCATTTGGCAAAACAGTATCAAATGCAGATAGGCGGTCTGTAGTTATTACAACTATAAGGTTATCTCTCAGAGATATCACCTCTCTCACCTTTCCGGTATATTTTGATAATTGATTTGGTAACTCGAAATTAGTTGATTCTAAAGTATTCATTCGATTTTAATTGTATGCAGCTATAATTTTCTTGACAAGTTTATGTCTAATTACATCCTTCTCATCAAGATGTAAAATTTTGATACCACTAGTTTTTTTAAAAATATTAAGTGCTTCATTTAAGCCAGACTTAATTTTTTTAGGAAGGTCTACTTGGCCTGGGTCACCAGTTATAATAAATTTTGCTTCGGGGCCCATTCTGGTAAGAAACATTTTCATCTGGGAATGTGTGGCGTTTTGTGCTTCGTCTAAAATAACAAAAGCATTATTTAAGGTTCTTCCCCTCATAAATGCTAGAGGAGAAATTTGAATTATTCCTCTATCAAGATAAGAATGAAGTTTTTCAGTTGGAATCATATCATAAAGAGCATCATATAGAGGCTGAATATATGGGTCTAACTTATTTTTTATATCACCAGGTAAGAAGCCCAGATTTTCACCTGCCTCTACCGCAGGTCTAGTTAATATGATTCTTTTAATTTTTTTTTCTTTTAAAGCTTTTACTGCTAAAGCAACGCTAGTGTACGTTTTACCCGTACCGGCAGGACCTACTACAAATAACATATCATATTTGGTAGATAATTCCACAATTTTTAGTTGATTTTTGGTTTTAGCTCTTATTATTTTTCCTTTCACCCCATATGTAATGATATCGTTTGCTTTAGAGATAAATTCAATACTTCTAGAATCTGAATTAAGTAATTCATCTAACACATTTTGGTTTAAATTATTATATTTTAGAAAATAGTTAATTAGGGCGTTAAATTTAACTTTAAAGTTTGTTAACTCTGATTTATTTCCATAAGCTTTAACAAAAGAACCCCTAAAAACTAATTTTAACTTAGGAAATGTTTCTTTAATTTTATTTAATGTTTGATCATTATCAAAAAAATTCTGTGGGTTAATTTCCTTTAATTCAATTTTTATCTCGTTCAATTAAAATAAATATTTTTTTAGTATTTGTAAGTTTGTAAGCAAATTAACATTTTTAATAACAAAAATGAATTTTAAAATAAATTCTTTATGCCTGTTATAACGTTAACAACTGATTTTGGTCTTAGAGACTATTTTGTTTCTATAATTAAAGCTTCGATTTACAGAGAAATTCCTAATGCTAAGATTATAGATATATCAAATTCAGTAAGTCCCTTTAACCACTCTGAAGCTGCTTATGTATTGAAAAATGCATATTATGTTTTTCCAAAAAACTCTATTCATATTGTTGGAGTTGATTCAGAATATTCTCCTGAAAATAAACATTTGTTAATGAGCTTTGATGGACATTATTTTATTGGTGCTGATAATGGAATCTTTTCACTTCTACTAGAAGGGAGAAATTATGATAAACTAGTAGAAATTAACATTCACGATGTTTCTATAAGTTCATTTCCAGTATTCGATATATTTGTTAAAGTCGCTGGGCATCTCAGCAGGAAAGGAAATATGCAAGTTGTTGGAGTTAAAACAAATAAACTGAAAGAAATAACCAATGTCAATCCAGTACTTAATCAGTCAAAAAATCAATTGCTTGGGAGTGTAATTTATATTGATAACTTTGGAAATGTAGTTATCAATATCAAAAAAAAATATTTTACAGAAGTTCAAAAATCCAGAGATTTTGTGATCTATGCTAACAGCATTAAATTTTATAAAATATTTAATTCTTATTCTGAGGCAATTGATTTTAATTCTCCCAAAAACAAAAGAGAAGAAGAGGGGAAAAAAATCGCAATTTGGAATTCTGCAGGATATCTAGAATTAGCAATTTACAAGAGCAATCCTACTAAAGTAGGAAGTGCACATAGTTTGTTTGGTCTGGAATTTAGAGCCCAAATAAGAGTTGAGTTTTTTTAAATTCCAAATTATTAATTTACTCTTTTTAATATAAACAGCTATTTTTTTGATATCAAAAAAATCAGTAGATAATTTTTGATAAATATACTTCATTTTATTTTTGATTTAGACTTATATTTGATTATAATTTAATTCAATGAAGTTTATTGTTTCTAGTCAAGTTCTACTAAAAAAACTACAGATACTTCTTGGTGTAGTAAATTCTTCAAATTCATTGCCTATTTTGGATAATTTTTTATTTCAAATAAATAAAAATTCTTTAAAGATAACTTCTTCTGATTTAGAAACAACCATGTCGACAACTATTGAAATTGAAACAGAGAGTTCTGGAGAAATAGCTGTACCAGCAAAATTAATTGTTGATGCTCTTAAAAATTTTCCAGATCAACCCTTAACATTTACAATCCAAACTGAAAATATTATAGAAATCAACGCTAATGACGGTAAATATAGTATTTCATATTTACCTGCAGAAGAATTTCCTAAACCAATAGAAATAAAAGACTCTAAACTAACAACGTTGAAAGGTGAGATCATTTCTAAAGCTATAAATTCAACTATTTTTGCTACTGGTAATGATGACTTTAGGCCTGTGATGAGTGGAGTTTTTTTTCAATTTAGTAGTGAAAAAATTATTTTTGTAGGTACTGATGCCCACAAATTGGTAAGATATGTTAGGGAGGACGTCGTCTCAACTGGGACCTCTGAATTTATTATGCCAAAGAAGGCACTACAAGTTTTAAAATCAGTATTGATCGACTTTGAAAAGGACATTTCCATTGAATTTAATGAAACAAATGCAAAGTTTACATTTGAAAACTACAGTCTTAGCTGTAAATTGATAGAGGGGAAATATCCAAATTATGAGGCCGTTATTCCAAAAGAAAATCCAAATAAACTAATAATTGACAGAGTTTTACTTCTAAATTCTGTGAAGAGAGTGGGTATTTTTTCAAATAAAAGCACTAATCAAATTAAATTTAAAATTGCTGGATCTGAACTAAACATTTCTGCAGAAGATTATGATTTTAATAATAAAGCGGAAGAAAGAATTAACTGTAATTATAATGGTGATGATATTGAAATTGGTTTTAATTCAAGATTTATAGTTGATATGCTAAATAATTTGGATTGCAAAGAAATTTGTTTATCCATGTCTCTGCCAAATAAGGCTGGAATCATTACACCATATGATAAACAAAAAAACAAAGAAGATATTACAATGTTAATTATGCCTGTAATGCTAAATACTGATTAAAGTGTCGGAATAGCTTCTGACATTAATTTATATTTACCGTTATTTAGTTTTTCTCTAATTGAAGAAAATGCCTCAAGAGTAACTTCAATATCTTTAATAGTGTGAGAGGCAGTTGGAATTAGTCTTAACAATATTAACCCCTTTGGAATAACTGGATAAACAACTATCGAGCAAAATATTCCATATTTTTCTCTTAAATCTTTAACCAATACCATTGCTTCAGGAATACTTCCTTTTAAATAAACAGGTGTAACACAGCTTTGGGTGTTACCTATATCAAAACCGCGGTTTTTTAAACCTTCCTGCAGAGAAGAAACATTTTTCCACAATTTTTCTCTAAACTCTGGTTTTGACTTCATCATTTCTATCCTTTTGATGATTCCATAAACCAAAACGCTTTGTAAGGACTTTGCAAACATTTGAGAGCGCATGTTATATTTTAGAAAATCAATAACTTCTTTGGAACCAGCAATAAAAGCTCCTGTTGAAGCGATTGACTTAGCAAAGGTTGCGAAATATATATCAATTTCATTTTGAATTCCTTGCTCATCTCCTGTTCCAGAACCATTTTTTCCAAGTGTCCCAAAACCATGTGCATCATCAACCAAAAATCTAAATTTATATTTTTCTTTTAATTTTACTATTTCTTTAAGTTTACCCTGTTCACCTCTCATTCCAAATACACCTTCAGATATCACCAATATACCACCATCAGTATTTTTTGCAACCTTAGATGCTCTAATAAGGTTTTTTTCTAAACTTTCAATATCATTATGCTTATAAGTAAAACGCTTTCCTAAATGTAGCCTTACTCCGTCAATGATGCATGCATGTGAATCAGTATCATAAACTATTACATCATTTTTAGAAACCAATGTATCAATAGTAGATAATATACCCTGGTAACCAAAATTTAATGCGTACGCAGATTCTTTATTTACTAAATCGGCAACTATTTTTTCCAACTTTTCGTGTAAATCAGTATGGCCAGACATCATTCTTGCACCCATTGGATGCGCAGAACCAAATTTGATAGCTGCTTTAGAGTCTATATCTCTTACCTCAGGGTTATTTGCAAGACCTAAATAATCATTAACACTCCATGTAATGACTTCCTTGCCATTAAATACCATTCTATTTGAAATAGGTCCTTCCAATTTTGGAAAAACAAAGTATCCTTCTGCAATTGAAGCCCATTTTCCCAAGGGCCCTTTATTTTCTGTAATTCTTTGAAATAAATCTTTCATCTAAATATATTTTACTAATTTATCTTAATTATTATATATATTCAACCTTGGACTGTTTTTCAAAAAGATTGAAATGACTAAAACCCTGCTCTAACATCCACTTTTCATTGTAAATTTTACTAAGATATCTCGAGCCATGATCCGGAAAAATAACAACTACCTTGTCTTTAGAGGAAAACTTATTTTTCTTATTAAGTAACCTTACTGCTTCAAAGGCTGCACCTGATGTGTAACCAACAAATATACCCTCTTCTTTGGTGATGCTTCGAGCCATATAAGCACTTTTTTCATCTGTTACTTTTACAAATTCATCAATCAACTCAAAATTTGTTGTACTAGGTATATGGTTTTTTCCTAAACCTTCTATTCTATAAGGATATATCTCATTAGGATCTAATTCATTGGTTTCGTGATATTTTTTTAAAACAGAACCATATGCATCAACACCGATTATTTTTATTGAAGGATTCATTTTTTTTAAATATCTGGCACAACCTGAAATAGTACCACCAGTCCCGCTGCAAGCTACCAAGTGGGTAATATTTCCCTCGGTCTGTTTCCAAATTTCAGGCCCAGTAGTTTGATAATGAGCTTGAACATTTAATTCGTTAAAATATTGATTTATATAAATGGAATTTTTAGTTTCAATTAATAATTTTTTAGCAATTTGATGATACGATCTTGGGTCGTCAGCTTTAACATTAGCGGGACATACGTATACTTCAGCTCCCAAAGCTCTTAACATGTTAATTTTGTCATTTGAGCATTTTGAGTTGACTGCTAAGACACATTTATAACCTTTAATTATTGCTACCATTGCTAAACTAAAACCAGTATTACCAGAAGTGGTTTCAATTATAGTTGACTCCTTATCAATCTTTCCTTGTTTTTCCAAATCCTCAATAATATACAAGGCAATTCTATCTTTATTTGAATGCCCTGGGTTAAACGCTTCCCATTTAGCATAATAATCTCCTTTATAATTTGAAGTGATTTTGTTTAATTTAATTAAAGGTGTTTTTCCTATAAGCTTGAGCAAATTAGGATAAATGTCAAGATTTGAATTCATTTTAAACGGTTTTGAACCGGTGCAAATTTAAATAATTTATTTTTGGTTCTCAAGTCCTAAAAGAAATGCATACTTCTTTGAGGTTTCTTTGAGAGAATTAAATCTTCCTGAAGAACCGCCATGCCCAGCTTCCATATTTGTGTCAAGGTAAATTATGTTGTCATTATTTGATTTGAGTCTTAGCCTTGCAACCCATTTAGCAGGTTCCCAATATTGAACCTGAGAATCATGTAAACCTGAGGTTATTAGCAAATTTGGATATGATTGTTTTTTAATATTATCATAAGGAGAATAAGATTTTATGTAGTCGTAATATTTTTTGTTTTTTGGGTTACCCCATTCGTCAAATTCTCCAGTTGTTAAAGGAATACTTTCATCTAGCATTGTTGTAACAACATCAACAAATGGGACTGCAGCAATAATTCCATTGTACAAATGTGGAGCTTCATTAGCAATAAAACCCATAAGCAAACCACCAGCAGAGCCCCCATAAGCATATAAATGCTTAGAAGATGTATATTTTTGATTAATTAAATAATTTGAAACATCAATAAAATCAAAAAACGTATTTTTTTTATTAAGCATTTTACCATCATCATACCAGCTTCTTCCTAAATACTCGCTTCCTCTAATATGGGCAATAGCGTAAATAAAACCCCTATCAACCAAACTTAAGATATTAGAAGAAAAAGATGGATCTATTGTAGATCCGTATGATCCATAACCGTATTGTAATATTGGGGTTTTGGAATTAATTTCAATATTTTTTTTATGTAAGATTGAAACAGGTATTTTTTTACCGTCTCTAGAATCGACCCAAATTCTTTTTGAAGTATAATTATTTACATCAAAATTACCTTGAATTATTTGCTCTTTGAGTACCTCCTTTTTTAGAGTATTCATATCAATTTGAATAACCTGACTTGGCTGAGTCATAGAAGAAAAAACATATCGCAAATAATTTGTATCAAACTCTAGGTTGGTTGAGGTATAACTTGTATAAGTTTCGCTATCCATATCTATTTCTATTTTATTTGAATCTTTCCAGTTTCTAATAAATATTTTGGTAAGTCCATTTACTCTTTCTGTAGTTACCCAAAAATTTTTGAATAAATCAATATCTTCTAAAAGAACCTCCTCCCTATGAGGTAAAAAAGTTTTCCAATTCTCCTTTGAAGGATTTGATATTGGAACAACATCGATTTTAAAGTTTTTGGCATTATCTGCATTGGAGTATATGAAGAAATTGTCTTTAAAATGTGAAACACTATATTCTAACCCCTCTGTTCTTTTTTGAACCAGTTTAAAGTCACCGAGAGGTTTACGAGCATCTAAAAACCGATATTCAGAAGTTAGAGTACTAAATGAACCTATCAAAATATAAGAATCCGATTTTGATTTACTCACAAAAGTACTATACGTAGAATCTTTTTCAAAGTAAATCAGTGTGTCCGAATCTTTTCCTTGAATAATTGATTGTCTAAAAACACTCTCTGATCTTAATGTTTTTGGATTCTTTTTAGTATAAAAAACGTGTTCATTGTCATTAGCCCATATACCATACCCGGTAGTATTTTCTATATGTGTGCTTAATAACTCTCCAGATCTAAGATCTTTTACCATAAGAGTATATTTTCGCCTTGATAAAGTATCAACACCAAATACAGCTTTTTTATTGTCAGGGCTTATATTGATTCCAACTAGCTTAAAATAGTCATGGCCATTTGCAAGTTCATTGCAATCAAATAGAATTTCTTCTGTTGCAGATAAGTTTTCTTTTTTTCTAGTGTAAATAGGGTATTGTTTGTCTTTTTCATAGCGGGTAATATACCAATATCCATTGTAGAAATATGGAGCAGAAGAATCATCTTCTTTTATTCTACTTCTCATTTCAGAGAATAATTGATCTTCTAAACTTTTTAAATGTCTTGTTGATTTTTTATAATAGTCATTTTCCCTTTCGAGATAATCTCTAACTTCTGGATCATCTGGGTTATTTAGCCAATAAAATTCATCAATCCTGATATCATTATGGATTTTATGCTTATGCAGCTTTATTTTGGGTTTTGGAGTTTCAAATTGATTTTTATGATTCATTATTTTTTTTTCAGCACAACTGAATAATAAAATTAAAAATATAAAGGCTGCAATATTATAAATTCTATTATCCATTAGCAATTCAGATTACCATAACTTTTTAAGTGATTCCAAAACATACTCGTGTTGTTTTAGATTATAATCCCTATGAGTTACCATTCTTAGCTTTTTATTATCCATGCTTATAATTTTTATTTTCGAATTGTTCATATTTTTAATGAAATTATTTTTTAAATTTTTGTTTTCAAATTCAAAAATTATAATATTAGTTTCAACTGGATAAATTTTTTTTATTCCCCTTACTTTTATTAGTATTTTGGACAATTCTTTTGCTTTTCTGTGATCTTCTTTTAATTTTTCCCAGTTATTTTCAATACCATAAATTGCTGCAGCTGCAAGATAACCTGATTGCCTCATCCCACCACCTAAAATTTTTCTGATTCTAAGTGCTTTTTCATAATTTTTTTTCGAACAAATAAGTGCAGACCCAACAGGTGCTCCCAAACCCTTGCTGAAACAAACTGAAATTGTATCGAATAGTTCACCATAGTCGGAGGGCTTTGAGTCTGTTGCAATCATAGCATTCCACAATCTTGCTCCATCTAAATGAATTGGAAAGCCGTGTTGATTACAAACTTTGCTTATTTTTTTTAATTCACTTATATCGTAACATGCCCCCCCACCCTTATTTGTGGTATTTTCAATTGAGACGAGTGATGTTCTTGGTGAGTGATAAAAATCACTTGGATTTATTTTTTCCTCAACTTGTTCAGCTTTAATTCTACCTCTATCTCCTTCAATTAAAGAACAGGAAACCCCACTATTAAAACTTACACCACCACCTTCATAATTAAAAATATGAGAAAAATGATCACATATTAATTGATCCCCTGGCTGCGTATGAATTTTGATAGCAGTTTGATTTGCCATAGTTCCAGAAGGAAAATAAAGTGCAGATTCTTTACCAAATAATTTACACATCATTAACTCTAGTTTGTTTACGGTTGGATCTTCCTTAAAAACGTCATCTCCTACATCTGCATTTAACATGTAGTCGATCATTTCGCTGTCTGGTTTTGTGACTGTATCACTTATTAAATTAACAAAAGTTTTCATCTATTCACAACTAAGTGTTTGACCAATTGGAGATCCATCTGGAATTTTTAACTTCATTTTCGATTCAAACTTCAATTCACCTTTGAAAAATTGTTTTAAAATAAACTTAAAATAATAATTTTGTTTGTTCTTATCATTTTCAAAAAAGCTATTTAATTCATGAAGGTTACTCAACACAACAGATTTGACCTCAACTGGAGAATTTTTATCCTCAAATAAATCAATCATTTTAAAAATTAAATTGTTGCGGATAATTAAGTCAACTTGCTTGACATTATCTTGAGTTTTGGTTTTAAAAAACTTATTAATCATAAAATTTAAACTCTCATTTAATCCAAGCTGGTTTTTATGATAAACTTTTTGCTGTGCAAGTCTGCTGGCCCTTTGTGGATTTAGAATAAAGGAGAAAATTATGTCACTTAAGGAGTTTACAGGGCTTAATAAATCAAAAGTTGGTCCTGTAAATCCTGAAAAACTTTCACGAGATTGACTAGATCCAAATGCAAAGGGCGGTAAAACTTCCATTATTTTTTTTGGAATTATTAAATGATTTTGATTTAGTGATTCACATAATGCATTAAGAGCTTCTCTTTGAATGACTTCATTTACAGGTGAAACTTTTTCATTCGAATTACCTTTAACTAAATAATTAAAGTTTTGTCCACCAATTAGTTTTGAAACGGCTTCAATTTGATATCTGTGAAGAAAGTATATTGGAACAAGTCTGTCTCTAAGTATTGAAATTGGATCACCTTTTTTAAGTTGGTTCATTGAAAAGTTATCCATTGCGACTTTTCTAACTTTTAGCAAGTGATTGAACTCTTTTATAGGGTTTGCTCCATTGTCCCAAAGATGAGCATTTGGATGGGCTCCACCAACGGGTCTGGCATCTTTGTCCGTTATAAACCTCTGACCTTTTTTATAGCTATCATATAAAATTTTATTCAGTTGATCTTCTTGATTTTGTTCGGCTGGAAAATCTTGATATGAGTAAAGTACTGACGTTTTATCCCATTCACCAATTCCTTCATCATAAGCATTATCAAGTTTAATTTCACCATTTATAAGTTCAATTAATGGGTGGGGATAATCCATAACTGACTCCCTATTGTTTACACTCGACGCAAAGTTGTGAGCAAAGCCAAGTGTGTGACCGATTTCGTGAGCGGATAATTGCTTAATTCGATTAATTGACATGTTGAGCATTTCAACGTCATTTTCATCACTATATTTATATGGATCTTTTGACAAAGATTGTGCAATCATAAAATCTTGACGTATTCTTAAACTTCCTAAACTAACATGTCCTTTTATAATTTCTCCGGTCCTTGGGTCTACAACACTTGATCCATAACTCCATCCTCTAGTTGATCTATGAATCCATTGAATCACATTATATCTAATATCTAACGGGTCAGCATTCTCAGGTAAAATTTCTATCCTGAAAGCATTTTTATAACCGGCATTTTCAAAAGCCTCGTTCCACCACATTCCCCCTTCTATAAGGGCAGAGCGTACAGGTTCGGGTGTCCCATTATCTAAATAGTAAATTATCGGTTCAATAGCTTCGCTTTCCGTCTCAGATGGGTTTTTCTTCTTCAATCGATGTCTTAATACATAAGTTTTCTTAGTTGATTCATTTACTGGTGTAGAATAATCAAAAAAGTGTAAGCCATTGGCTCCGGATCTTGGGTCAAATTCTCGAGGAGTGTAATTGTTATCTGGCAGCTCAACGAAAGAGTGGTGCTGATGAACTGTGACACTTTTCGGCGAAGGGGTGACTGTTTGCAGTAGTTTTCCCGTTGGAATTCCAGAAAATGTGAGCATTATATCGAACTCACTATTTTTAGGGAAATTTTTAGTTCTTTCTAAAAAAATAGCAGATCTGTTCTCATCAATAATATATTTACCCTCTCCCCTTTTTTCTAATCTGTCTGAAACACCGTGCATATCTTGCATTAAAAAAGGAGTAAGGTCAATAAAAATATCTTCTTTTGTAGATTTATAAATTTTAAAACCAAAAATGACAGACTTTGCAAATGCTTCCTCAATAGATTTTTTTTCAAGCTTGTTGCTAGAACTACTTCTAAAAATTAGATTTGGTTGAACTAGCATTATTTTATCCCCCATCTTTTTAAAATAAACTAATCTTTCTTCCCCAAGTTGACCCCTGTCAAGACCAATATCATTACTCCCTATTCCTTGACTCAGACTACTTACATATAAAAATTCTTTCTGTAAATCCTTCGCTTTATTTAATTTTAAAATTATACGACCATCTTCTGAGTTGTATGAAAATTCAAAAAAGCCATGTAGCATTTTTTCCTTTGGCTCAAAAGAATTAGAATTATCAATTATTAATTCATCGGAACTTTTAAAGGAATAGAGGTTAGAATTTAAAAAAAACAGTAAAAAAAATATGATTTTAAGGCGCATTATATTTATATTTTGAGTCTACTAAAATTAAAGAAAAAAAGAACAGTATATTTATTTTTTAAATTTAAATGCATATGATTACAAATGATCAAAAAGCAAATCTTAAAAAGCGACTGGTTGCGTTAAGGGGGTATCTTTGACATAGATGGAAAACTCGAAACGTTAAAAGAAATAGAAATTATTACTTCAAAATCAGACTTTTGGAATGACTCAAAAGAAGCTGAAAGAGTAATGAAAAAAATGAAAACTATTAAAAAGTGGATCACTGATTTTAATGAAATTCAAACCATTTTTGATGATATTGAAATTCTTTGTGAATATCACGAACAAGGGGAAAATACCTTTGAAGAAATTGAAAGATCCTATTCTAAATGCATAAAGCTTCTCGAAGATATAGAGTTTAAAAATATGCTGTCTAATGAAGGGGATAATTTGAGTGCGATTGTTCAAATTAACGCTGGAGCTGGGGGAACAGAGAGTTGTGACTGGGCTGAAATGCTTATGAGGATGTATTTAATGTGGGGAGAAAAGAATTCATTCAAATTAAAAGAACTAAATAATCAATCTGGGGATGTTGCAGGGATTAAAACCGTTACAATTCAAATAGAGGGAGACTATGCTTTTGGTTGGCTCAAAGGAGAAAATGGAGTACACAGGCTAGTTAGAATATCTCCTTTTGATAGTAATGCAAAACGTCATACTTCCTTTGCATCAGTTTACGTTTATCCGCTAGTAGATGAAGAAATCGAAATTGAAATCAATCCATCCGATCTTAAATGGGAAACTATGAGATCAAGTGGAGCTGGTGGTCAAAGTGTCAATAAAATTGAAACGGCAGTAAGATTAAAACATTTACCAACCGGAATAATCGTTGAGAACTCGGAGAGTCGCTCTCAACTTGATAATAAAAATAAAGCATTACATCTTCTAAAATCTCAGCTGTACCAGATTGAGCTAAAAAAAAGAACTTCAGAAAGAGACAAAATTGAAGCTTCAAAAATGAAAATCGAATGGGGTTCTCAAATTAGAAACTATGTCTTCCACCCATATAAATTGGTAAAAGATTTGAGAAGTAATTGTGAGGTATCAGATGTAGAGTCTGTCATGAATGGCAATCTTGACATATTTCTTAAAGAATTTTTAATGCAATCAGGACAAAAAGATGAGAAAAAAAGTAATTAAAAATATAATTTTTGATTTTGGGGGTGTATTAATTGATTGGAATCCAGATTATGTTTTTAAAAAACTAATTAAAAACAAAACTGATCGTGATTTTTTCTACAATAATATTTGCACATTTGAGTGGAATGAAAACCAGGATATGGGGTACCCTTTAAAAAAAGCAACAAAAGAAAGAATAAAATTATTCCCTGAATATGAAAAATTAATTCTCGCATATTATGGAAGATGGGAAGAAATGCTTGGTGGAGAAATATCAGGAACCGTCAAAATACTAAAAACCATTTTTGAGAAAGAGGAATTCAAACTCTTTGGGCTAACTAATTGGAGCTCAGAAACTTTTCCAGTAGCTCTAAAAAAATTTAAATTTTTAAGATTATTTTCAGGAATTGTAGTTTCAGGGGAAGAAAAAACAAGAAAACCTTTCGATAAGATATATCAATTGACAATTGACAGATACAATTTGAATTGTGACGAAACTGTATTTATTGACGACAATCTAAGAAATATCAATGCTGCCATTAATTTTGGAATAAAAAAAAGTATACTTTTCAAAAATCCAGAAAATTTAGAGGCAGATTTAAAAAAACTTAAAATATTATGAAGTACTTAATTTACCACAACCCTAGGTGTAGAAAATCAAGAGAAGCTCTAAAATACCTCCAAGATAAAGAATACGATTTTGAGGTTAGAGATTACATTAAAAACCTTCTATCAGTTGGAGAAATAGAGGAATTAATAGAGTCTTTAAAAATTAAACCTATTGAATTGGTAAGAAAAAACGAAGAGATTTGGAAAGAAAATTTTAAAAACAAAGATTTAAATGATAGTCAAATTATAAGTGCTCTTTCAAAATATCCAAAATTAATTGAAAGGCCCATAGTTACAAAAGACAAAAATTCTATAATTGCTCGACCAGTTGACAAACTGTTAAACTTTCTTTAAAAAAAAAATATACTCAGAAAAAATGTTCATTTTTGCTAAAAAATTTATCTGAAAAAGTTACCCTACTTAATATTTTTCTTCTTGGCTTTAAATGCTAATGCTCAGAGGAATATTGCATCTAGTGTAAAAAAAATATTTATTACAGGCAATGTAATTGATATTGATACTGGACAACCCTTGGAATACGCCACTGTTGCATTTAAAAATCCAAACGCACCTAAATTAAATCAAGGAGGTATTACCAATCAAAATGGCGTTTTTAAAGTCGAGATAATTCCAGGTAAATACGATATCATAACAGAATATATTTCATTTGAAAGAAATATTAAAAAAGGGATTGTTTTAAATAATTCTCAAAATATTGGTGAAATTAAATTAAAAATTTCTGTTTCAAACTTAGATGAAGTTGAATTAATAGGGGAACAGACTGAAGTAGAAATAAAATTGGACAAAAGAGTTTACAATGTAGGAAAAGATATTACTGTTAGAGGGGGTAGCGTGTCTGATGTTATGAATAATATTCCTTCTGTATCAGTTGATCCTGAAGGAAACATTTCATTACGAGGAAATGGTAATGTAAGAATTTTAATAAATGGTAAGCCATCCGGCTTAATTGGACTTTCCGGACCTCAGGGACTGCGACAACTTCCTGCTGAATCAATTGAAAAAGTAGAAGTAATAACCTCGCCTTCAGCTAGATATGAAGCTTCTGGAACAGCAGGAATTCTAAATATCATACTCAAAAAACAAAATTTAGAAGGCTTTAACGGATCCTTAGCTTTAAACTCAGGTTTTCCAAGGGCTTTAGGAAGTAATTTGAATATGAATTTTAGGAAAAATAAATTAAATTTTTTTTCAACCATAAGTGTAAATGATGCAAAATCCTTGGGAGGTGGTGTATTTGACAGTGAATATTTCAATGATGTCAACCCTAGCACATTTACATACGAGGACAGAGATTACGATAGATTAAGAAAGAGAGTTTTCTTAAATATTGGTATGGAATACTATTTTAACGATGAAACCTCTTTTACGATAAGTGGTTTCACAAGAAATTCTGATAATTTAAGTAATAATTCTACCATCATACAGGATCTCGACCAAAACAAGATAATATTAAATGAATTTGGAAGATTTCAAGATGAAGAGGAAGACGATATATCACGCCAATTGACTCTTAATTTCACAAAAAAATTTAATAAAAAGGGCCACGAACTTGTAATTGAATTTCAGACTGAAAAAAGTACTGAGGATGAAAGTGATTATGCATCAAATACAAATACTTTTGACCAATCGTCAATTACGGACGAGACTCAACAGAGAAATTTACTTCAATTAGACTACGTTTATCCCATTGATCAAAACACCCAATTCGAACTTGGATACCGTGGTAACTTTAGTGATTTAAATACAGATTATAACGTTTTAGATATTCGGAATAATGAGACAATTAGAAATTTAAATTTATCCAATATATTCGTTTTTAATCAAGATGTTAATGCTTATTATACTCAATTTGGAAAGAAAATAAGTAAATTTTCATACCTATTAGGCCTAAGAGCAGAAACAACTAATCTTAAATTCAATCAGAAAACGTCTCAACAGTCAAATCAAAAAAAATACACAGACTTATTTCCAACTGTAAATTTATCATATGAGTTTAGCAATTCTGAAAATATAACATTAGGTTATAGTAGAAGAATTCGAAGGCCACGTTCTTGGTCATTAAATCCCTTCCAATCAATAACAAGCCTTACTTTTTTTAGACAAGGCAATCCAGATTTAGATCCCTCCTATTCTAATTCATATGATATAGGTTATTTAAAAAGGATGAAAAAATTTACCTTCAGTGGGTCAGTATATTTTCAAAAAGAGACTAATGTTATTCAAAGAATCACAGAAGAAACGGGAGAGATTGTAAGAGTTAGTGAAAACCCAATAGTCGACGTGCCAGCATTAAGATTTACCTCCATTAATTTATCGGAAAATATAAGAACAGGGACCGAGTTTACTCTTACCTATACTCCCAAAAGGACTGTCAGATTAAGTGGTAATTTCAACCTTTTTAATTCTGAGACCGTTGGTAGCTATAAAGGGGATTCGTTTGATGCCAGAATTTTAACTTGGTTTGCAAGAATTAATTCTAGTTTTCCACTCCCACTTGGAACAAATGCCCAAATAAATGGTTATTACAGAGGACCAAGGGAAAATGCTCAAAGAAAAACTAAAGGTCTAGTTGGTTTTTCAGGAGCAATAAATAAGCAAATTTTTAAAAAGAAAGGGACAATTTCATTTAGAGCCTCAGATATATTCAATTCACAGATTTCAAGAAGTACAACTTTAACCGATAGCTTTGAAAATTACACAGAATTTCAGTGGAGAGCACCAACATACATATTTACACTTACTTACAGGGTCAACGAAAATAAATCTAATAGAAGGAGGAATTCTCGGCAGTATAATTCCGGTCAACAAGAATTTGAATTTGGAGATTAAAAGTTAAAACTACGGTTTTTTTGAAGAAGTCTTCCCTTTAATCCACTCCAAAAAAGTCCCAGTTAACCAATAAGGTATAATAAATAATAGCAAGAAAAACATTAGCCAGAACCCTATTGTTAGTATACCCAGAAATGATAAAAAACCTAAATACTGATCAAATTCAAACATGCTTCTTATAAATAATTCAAATTTAATTTATTTTTCTAAATAAATTTTCTGTTTTTTAAAAATAATTTGCTAAAGTTAAAAACTTAAGCTGAGAAAAATTTGTTGTAATTTTATAAATAATCTCTCATGAAATACAGAATAGAAAAAGATACACTTGGTGAAGTAAAAGTTCCTAAAAATGTCTACTGGGGGCCACAAACCGAGAGATCTAGACAAAATTTTAAAATTGGAACAACAACTCCAATGCCAATTGAAATTATTTATGGTTATGCTCACCTTAAAAAATCAGCTGCAATGGCAAATCACGATCTTGGTGTTTTAGAAAAAAATAAAAAGGATTTAATAGTGGAAGTCTGTAATGAAATTATCATGGGAAAACTCGACGACCATTTTCCACTTGTTATTTGGCAAACTGGTTCTGGCACCCAAACTAATATGAATATTAATGAGGTAATTAGTAATAGAGCACATGTAATTCTAGGAAATAGATTGGGCACCGGAAAAAAAGAATTATCTCCAAATGATGATGTTAATATGTCACAATCCTCAAATGACACATTCCCTACATCTATTCATATTGCAACATATCTTAAACTCAAGGAAGTTACAATCCCTGGAATTGAAAATCTATTGAATTCATTAAAAACAAAATCTAAGCAATTTGAAAAAATTGTTAAAATTGGGCGAACACACCTAATGGATGCGACTCCTGTTACTTTAGGTCAAGAGTTTTCTGGATATTCTTCTCTAATCGAAAACGGTTTAGAATCACTAAAATTTTCTCTAAACCATTTATCCGAAATCGCTTTAGGTGGGACAGCAGTTGGGACAGGAATTAATACTCCAAATGGATACAATGAATGTGTTGCTAATTTTATATCTAAGTCAACAGGTATAGAATTCGTAACTGCGAAAAATAAATTTGAAGCAATTTCCTCAAATGATGCTATCGTTCGTGTTCACAACTCATTAAAACAACTAGCAATATCACTTAATAAAATTGCTAATGACATCAGACTAATGGGTTCAGGACCTAGGTCAGGTATTGGTGAAATATACTTACCTGCAAATGAACCTGGAAGTTCAATAATGCCAGGAAAAGTAAATCCAACTCAATGCGAAGCACTAACAATGGTTTGTGCTCAAGTTATGGGAAATGATGTTTCTGTAGGAGTTGGTAGCACACAAGGTCATTTTGAGTTAAATGTTTTTAGACCCCTAATTGCAAAAAATGTTTTGGAGTCTTCTCAAATACTAGGTGATGCTTGTAAAAGCTTTAGTGAAAATTGTATTTCTGGAATAAAACCTAATTTGAAAAAAATTAATGAATTATTAAACAATTCCTTAATGTTAATTACTGCTTTAAATACTAAAATAGGATATTACAAATCAGCTGAAATAGCCAATTTCGCATTTAAGGAAAATATATCTCTTAAAGAAGCAGCAAAAAAATTAAACTATGTATCAGAAAAAGATTTTGATAAGTGGGTCAAGCCCGAAGATATGACGGGTAATGATAAAAATTAGCTTCAAAAAGTTTACAAAAATTGATTCTGAAAAATTCAAGTCTTTAAATCTGGAATGGTTAAATAGCTATTTTGAAGTTGAAACCATTGACCAACTATTACTAAATAATCCCCAAAAAGAAATTATCGACAAAGGTGGTTTCATTTTTATGATTCAAAAAAATTCTAAAACCATTGGGACTTTCGCATTTATAAAAAAAAGTGAAAAGATTTATGAATTCAGCAAAATGGCAATAATACCCGAACAAAGAGGAAATGGATATGGAAACCAAACCATGAAGTTTTTAATTCAATTTGCAAAAAATAAAAACTGGTCAAAGCTGATTCTGTATTCAAATACAAAACTCCAAAATTCAATCCATTTGTACAGAAAATATGGATTTAAAGAAATACCGTTGGAAAAAAATCTTGTATATTCAAGGGGTAATATTAAAATGGAATTAAAATTAATTTGATAAAAAAGCCTCAACAATTTTTAGACTCTCAAAAGGCTTTTCTTCCATCGGAATATGCCCAGTGTCATTCATAATGGAAACCCTAGACGTTTTAATCATTGATTTAAATTTTTGAGCAAACTTTACATTTATCCACTCATCATTTTTACCCCAAAGTATAAGCGTTGGAGATGTAATTTTTTTTAATCTTGAAGTATGGTCAATAAAACCGGTTAAGGCTCGGTCAATAAAAGCTTGCCTATTACCCTCTCTTAAATTTAATTTATAATATCTGTTGATAATTGATTTTGATATAAGTTTATCGTCGTAATAAACCTCGTTTAAAGACTTTTTTATTAAAAATTTAGGTGATATTTTTTTTATTAAAAAGTTTAGATATTTATTTCTTGCTATTCTAATAGCAAAAGGAACCTTATCTAATTCATATCCAGAAGAATTAATCAATATTAATTTTTTTACTTTATTATTGTAAAATGACGTATAAAGCCAGGCAATTGAACCACCTAAGGAATTTCCTGCAAGATGAAACTTTTGAACTCCAATTTTTTCAATAAAACTTTCAAGCAGGTCAACATAGTCTTTAATTTTATATTTTTTGTCTGAGCGAGGACCTGACATACCAAAACCAGGGAGTGTAATTCTTAAAACTCTATATTTATCCTTTAATCTTTGTGCCCAGGAATCCCAAGTGTGAAGTGAAGCCCCTGTTCCGTGAAGAAGAATTATAGGTATTCCCTCACCTTCGTCCACATAATGAAGGAGTGTTCCATCAACTTCAACAAACTTTGAATTCTTATTTTCAAATTCTGCTTTTAAATCATCTAGAGGTATATGGTTGGTGATATTTAAAAAAAATAAAAAAAGGAGAGAAAAACCAAAAAATATAATGACTTTTAATATTTGTCTTAATTTAATCACATTAATTGGTATATTAAACGCGACCCTTAAGTGCATTAAAAGCCCAGGAAACTGCATAAAATCCAACCCCTGCAACAGAAAAGCCTATTGCATATTCCCTGTATTTAAACAAACCGAGAAGTATTAAAGCTGTGCCAAGTATTCCCATACATAAGGAGGATATCCTAAATATTTTATTTTTATTTAAGCTCATATAGAAATCTTTTACAAATATCGATTTTTTATATAAATTAAATAATAATTCAGAAAAAAATAAATAAAATAATAATTACTTAAGAAGTTTTGTTTTCCAGGTGACCCATTTATATTTTTTAGAAAGTAAAAGAAATACTAAAGGATAAATTATAAATACATATAGTAAAACCTCTTTGCTGAAGTGTGGTTCTCCAATAAACTTAAAAAATGAATATGTCTCAAATGCAGTCCAATCAGCAGTAACCAAAAGGGAAGCGACTAGGTTATTTGACACGTGAAAACCAGAAGATAGTTCGACACCCTCATCCATTAAAGTTACAATCCCAAAAAATAATCCAGTTCCAATATAATAGATCAATAATCCATATCCAATTTTTTGAATTTCTGGATTAAGTATGTGGAGTAATCCAAAAATTATTGAAGTGCTTAAAAGGGGTAATAGCCTATTTTTAAAAAAAACGGTAAGCCCCTGCATTAAATATCCCCTAAAAATTAGTTCTTCTAAAATTGACTGTACTGGTATCATTAATATTGATATTAAAAAAAGTATAAGAAATTTGGATAAGTTAAAGTTCCACTCGTAATTAGTGGGACTAATCAGAATATCAAGAGAAAAAACCGATATACTTATTAAAGACCAGAGAATAAATGCGAATTTAAATCTTTCGAGATCAATTTTTTTTCTTGAAGTTATTATTGAAATTAACAATCTAGAGTGAATTTTGTTCACAACAAACCACAATCCCAAAAAAGAACAAACAGAGGGTAATAGCAGTAGAAACAATAGTAAATTTTTATCTAGAGAAGAAAAAATATTTAACCCTTCTGAAGAAGTATTTATTTCATTGGGTAGAAAAAAAAATAATGGGATTTGACCAATAAATGAAAAAATCAAAACAATCATTAACCCTAGTAGATAAAATCCTAGAGGCTTTTTAACTTTACAGAAGTCTTCGAGAAACCTGTTTATTTTAGCCTCCATATTTTCGATAGATATTTTACTAAAAATAAAAACTAATTATTATCCCAAAACAAAAAAAGATTTGGTAGTAAATTGTTTGAATATTATAGTAAACAAGTGATCTTTTATTGTAATTTTTAAACAAACCATAACAAATAAAGATTCCATATATCGCTAACATTGAAATAATTACAGAGAACGCAGTTTCATTAAAATTTAAAACTTTTGATGAAAATAAGTCCTTAAGCGAATAAGAAAGAATGATAGTAATTACAAAATTTAGCAAAAATATCCACCTTGATAATTTTTTACCTAATAAGACAACCAGATTAATTTTTCCAGTAATTTTATCTGAATTGTGGTCGGGAAATTGGTTTATAAATAAGATGTTTGTTGTTAATAACCCTAATGGTAATCCTATCATGATAAAATCTCTGAGATTTTGAAAATCTATAAAAATAGTATTTGTAGACATTGCAATAGCACTCCCAACAGTCAAAAGAGGTCCGAAACATAAAAATATTGTCAATTCTCCTAACCCACTTCTGCCTGAAAGTCTAACAGGTTTTGCTGTGTAAAAATATCCTAGGACAATAGCTATAAAAGCAATAAAGCTTATTGCCTTTACATTTGAGAGTGAATTTGTAATCAAATAACTGTTATGACAAACGATTATTAAAAAAATCATAGAAATACTCAGCATAATATTCGCGAGCTTTTTAGTTTTTTTAAGTGTTATTAGACCTAATTCTATAGCTCTACTACCTCCAGATATCTGAGCACCTCTTAAAACTAGAGATTTGTCACCAACATTGAAATATTCACTATTTGCATCATCTGTGCCATGTTTAACGTCAAAATAATCGTTATACAAATTTGAAAATAAGTGTAGAAAAAAGACCCCACTAATTGACAATATTGAATTTAGAAAACTCAAATTTCCAGTAGACGACAAAAAATAAGAAACAACAACCATAGGTAAAATTGAAGCCAAAGTAAAACCGCCTCTGGTTATAGCAATACCCCTAATCAATTTTGTTGAAAATTTAATTGGTATTTCTACTTTTTCATTTATTTCTTTCGTAATACCACAGTAGCCGGTTTGAGCCTTATCTTTTCCATTTGCATAATTAGGAGTTATTAGAATTTCAGCATTAAATAAAGAACCATCCTTTCTTTTAAACCTAGTTTTAACAATTGACTTACCTTTTTTATTAGCCTCATCTAACCAACCCAAAACATTTTGAATAACTATGTCGGCTTCAGAAAAAATAGAAACCCTTTTTATTCCAACTAGCTCTTCTTTTGAATATCCAAACATGTTTAGGGCTCCTTTATTCATTTCTTGAATAACACCCTCCATATCACAAATTATTACACTTTTCATAAACAAAATTTAGGCATAAATATAGATCATTATAACTTCAAAGTCTCGATTTCTGGTAGAATTAAAAATAAAAACGCCACTTAAAGTGGCGTTTGTTTTTTATTTAACCTCTTCAAAATCTACGTCCTGGACATCATCTTTTCCAGAGTTGCCCTTATCAGTCTTCTTATCTGATTCTTTACTTCCATTTTGTGGCTGATTTTGACTTTCAGCTTGAGCTTTGTACATCTCTTCTGAAGCAGCTTTCCAAGCATTATTGATTTTCTCTAAAGAAGAGTCAATCAACTTAGGATCTTTGCTCTGATGCGCAGACTTTAAATCTTTTAAGGCGTCCTCAATGGGCTTCTTTTTATCTGTTGAGAGTTTATCTCCAAACTCTTTGAGTTGACTTTCAGTTTGAAAAATCATTTGATCAGCACTATTTAATTTATCAACTTCATCTTTAGCTTTTTTATCTGCCTCAGCATTGGCTTCAGCTTCTTTTTTCATCTTTTCAATTTCCTCTTCAGTAAGTCCGGAAGAAGCTTCTATTCTTATATCTTGTGATTTTCCTGTTGCTTTGTCAGCCGCAGTGACTTTAATTATACCATTCGCATCAATGTCAAAGGTTACCTCTATTTGTGGAGTACCTCTCGGAGCTGGGGGTATACCGTCAAGATGAAATCTACCAATTGTTTTATTATCTGCAGCCATTGACCTTTCTCCTTGTAATACATGAATTTCAACAGACGGTTGGTTGTCGGCAGCAGTAGAAAAAACTTGAGATTTTTTAGTTGGGATTGTTGTATTAGCCTCAATAAGCTTTGTTAGAACTCCTCCCATAGTCTCAATTCCAAGTGAAAGTGGTGTTACATCTAAAAGTAATACATCTTTAACATCTCCTGTCAATACACCTCCTTGAATTCCTGCTCCTACAGCAACAACTTCGTCTGGATTCACTCCCTTAGATGGTTTTTTACCGAAAAACTTTTCAACTTCACTTTGGATTACTGGAATTCTTGTTGATCCCCCAACCAAAATAACTTCATCGATATCAGAGGTATTTAAACCAGCATCTTTTAAGGCTTTTTTTACAGGGGTTATCGATCTTTTAACTAAATCATCAGATAATTGCTCAAACTTTGAACGAGTTAAAGATGTAACTAAATGCTTTGGCCCAGAAGGAGATGCAGTTACATACGGTAGATTGATTTCGGTTTGAGTTGAAGATGATAATTCTATTTTAGCCTTTTCAGCAGCCTCTTTCAGTCTCTGAAGTGCCATTGGATCTTTCCTCAAATCTATATCTTCATCTTTTAAAAACTGCTCGGCGAGCCAGTCAATCAAAACTTGATCAAAATCGTCTCCGCCCAAATGGGTGTCACCGTTGGTTGACAAAACTTCAAAAACACCATCGCCTAATTCAAGGATCGATATGTCGAAAGTTCCTCCTCCTAAATCGTAAACTGCAATTTTCTTATCGGACCCCCCCTTATCAAGACCATAGGCTAAGGCAGCAGCAGTAGGCTCATTTATAATCCTTTTAACTTTAAGACCAGAAATTTCACCTGCTTCTTTAGTTGCTTGTCTTTGGGAATCATTAAAATATGCTGGAACAGTAATTACTGCTTCAGAAATTGACTGGCCAAGATAGTCCTCAGCTGTTTTTTTCATTTTCTGAAGTATCATAGCAGACAATTCTTGCGGAGTATACAATCTACCATCTATATCCACTCTTGGTGTGTCATTATCACCTTTTGTTACTTTGTAAGCTACAGTAGAAGCCTCTTTAGTTGATTCAGAATATTTATTACCCATAAAACGCTTTACAGAAGCTACAGTCTTAGTTGGATTTGTGACAGCTTGCCTTTTAGCAGGATCACCAACTTTGATCTCACCACCTTCTACAAATGCAATAACAGATGGTGTTGTTCGTTTACCTTCGGCATTAGGAATAACAACAGGTTCTTTTCCTTCCATAACTGAAACACAAGAATTTGTTGTCCCTAAATCAATACCAATAATTTTACTCATATTATATTTTTTTTTAAATATTGACAATCATTATGCCAGCTAATAAAAACTGACATGCTGTCATAATTTTATTATTTAAAATTGATTTAAAAATTTAAATTTGTAAATAAATCTAAAATGAACTTTGAAAAATAAAATAACATATAAAATTATCACAACAAAATCATTATTTGAAATGAAACAAAATAATGAAAAAATTTCAATGCTGACCGCCTATGACTACTCAATGGCTAAAATCATCGATAGTGCTGGTATAGATGTAATTTTAGTAGGGGACTCCGCATCAAATGTTTTTGCAGGTCATGAAACAACCTTGCCAATAACCCTTGATCAAATGATTTATCATGCATCATCTGTTGTTAAGGCAGCTAATAGGGCTCTTATTGTAGTTGATTTACCATTTGGTAGTTATCAATCAGATTCTAGTGGTGCATTAAAATCAGCTATTAGAATAATGAAAGAGTCTGGAGCTCACGCCGTTAAGCTTGAGGGTGGCGAAACACAAAAACAGTCAATTGAAAGAATACTACAAGCGGGAATTCCTGTAATGGGTCATCTTGGTCTAACCCCACAGTCAATATACAAATTTGGAACGTACTCAGTCAGGGCTCAAGAGAAAATTGAGGCCGAAAAATTAATCAATGATTCATTACTTTTGGAAAAACTTGGCTGCTTTGGTATTGTTTTAGAAAAAATTCCAGCTAAACTTGCTGCTAAAATAGCTTCAAAATTAAGTATTCCAATTATTGGTATTGGAGCAGGTAAAGATGTTGATGGACAAGTACTGGTTATAAATGACATGCTTGGAATGAACAAAGAATTTAGTCCACGTTTCCTTAGACGCTATGCAGATTTAAATAAATTAATCAATAAAGCTGTTCAAAATTACTCACTTGACGTAAAAAAAGGAGATTTTCCAAACAATAATGAACAGTACTAGCTTAGTTAGAAATAATTTAATTTACGAAGACAATCATTTATTAGTTTTTAATAAACAGCAAGGAATATTGGTTCAAGGAGACATTACTGGTGACATTTCATTGTTAGAAATACTCAAGAAATATTTAAAAATATCTAAAAAAAAAGCAGGAAATGTTTATTTGGGACTTGTACACAGACTCGATAGAATGTCAAGTGGTGTTATTGTTTTTGCCAAAACATCAAAGGCACTGTCGAGACTTAATAAACAATTTAAAAACAGAGAAGTTTCAAAAAAATATTGGGCTATAGTTGAAGGTGAAAATATACCTAAAGAAGAAAAATTGATAAACTGGTTAAAAAAAAACCAAAAAAAAAACAAATCCTTCGTTATAGATAAAGAATTGAAAGGAAGTAAAAGGGCAATTTTGAAATATAAATTAATAAAAAAATTAAAAAATTATTCTTTTATTGAAGTTGAGCTTGAAACAGGTAGACATCATCAAATTAGATCTCAGATAGCCTACCGAGGTTTTCCAATTAAAGGAGATGTAAAGTATGGTTCAAAAAGATCAAATAAAAATTCGTTTATTTATTTACATTCTAGACAACTTACGCTTGTTCATCCCGTCACAAATGAAAAGCTAAAATTTGTCGCTAAGTGTCCAAAAGACTCTCTTTGGAAATCTTGCGAAGGGGTGAGTTCTTAGATGCTTTTTCTTGTATGATTTTTGATATTGGAATATTATAAATTTTACTCTCTAACCATGACAAAATATCCAAATAAAGAAATGCTCTTCTTTCATAGGGGTCATTTTCATATGGTTTTAATTCTTCATGCAAACTTTTAAAATTTTCTCTCAATTCATGTGGATATATATTACCCAAATTTCTAACAAATTTTATCATTAACTTTTGAACTTCGTGTAAATCGTTCATTTTAAGTAAAAATTTGTAGGTATCTCTAATATGCTTATCAATATCATAATCAAAACCTGCTTCGTAATGAGCTACCAAGTTTAAAACTCTCGTGAAGCACAATAAGTCCTCACGCATTTTTAACTCCTTATTTTGGACAATAAAATTTAAATATTTAATGGAGTCAACGTATCTATTACAACCAAAATAAAGACAAGCAATCTTATAGTAAACTAACATTACATGGTGAGGGTCAATTTGATTTTTTAAGTCATTTATTTTGAATAATATTTTGGGTATCATTTTCAATCCATTTTCAAATTTACCTTCCATAAACAAGAGATTAAAACGATTATTTGTCAAATAGAGGAAAGTTAAAGTCGAAATGTTATTATTTTTTGGAAATAAGTCAGAACTAACAGTTTCTTCAAATTTTAATAAAACCTCTTTAAATTTCTTTGGATACTTGATTAAAACCAAAGCTTCCATCAAAAAATTATTAGCTTTTAGATAGAAAACAGGGTGAGATAGAATCATAGATTTTTTAAAATCAAATAAATCAACCCATCTTCTCGAAAACTTGTAACTAGCTAAAAAATCTTGGATTAGTAAACTATACCATACGTTTACTTTACAAAACCATAGTTTTTCTCTAAAACCTAATTTACTATAATTAACCTTTGGCATTCTTTCAAAAAAAAACTTTGTTATCTCTCGAAATTCTTCATCACTTTTAGCATAACCTGCTTTTATTAACCTTTCATATAATTGCAATGAAAGATTTGACAAACTACTACATAATTTGTTTTCAGCGGATAAAGCTTTAGAATGCTTAATAAGTTTGTCTGCCCTATTGCTCATGCTTCTAGTTATGTATTGAGACTCAATTAATTTTTCAATTTCTACTATTTCAAAAGCGGAGTACTTTTCGTCTAAGTCTATAGATGTACTTTTGGCCCTGTCTAATATTTTTAGACTTTGTTTATACAAACCCTTTTGATATAAAACTGTAGCAAAATCAATTTGTTCTCTTATAATCATCCTGTTGTCTTGTAACATAGGATTCATTCTTAAACATTGAAGTATTTGATTATACAGATGAGCCTTGAGATTAGATAGCTGTTGCTTAGTAACAAAATTTCTTTTGAGTATTTCTACCTCATCATATTTTGTAGATTTATCAATGAAATTAAATAATTTAATAAATTTAGCATCCTTATTAGATTTTACCCTACCTACGAATAATTTAAACTGTCTTTTTTCAGATTTAGACAATGACTTGATCAATTGATAGAGATTTTCTTTATTTTGTTTGGACATTGGAATAATTATTTATTTGAAGTTAACAAATATGTGCGTTTAAAAGAAATTTAATTAGCTTGAAAATAATAATATAAAAAGATGAAATAACATTTTTATTGTGTAATTAATATTAATTTAGTTAATAATTAAATGGCTAAAGAAAAGGTATATATTTTTGATACTACCCTTAGGGACGGCGAACAGGTCCCTGGATGTAAACTCGATACTAAAAGCAAGCTATCAATAGCTGAAAGGTTGGACGAGATGGGCGTTGATATTATTGAAGCCGGTTTTCCAGTGTCTAGCCCTGGAGATTTTAAATCTGTCGTTGAAATATCAAAACTTGTTAAAAATGCTCAAGTATGTGGATTGACAAGAGCAGTTAAAAAAGATATTGATATAGCTGCTGATTCTCTAAAAAATGCAAAATATCCTAGAATTCATACTGGAATAGGTACATCCGAATACCATATCAAGCATAAATTTAATTCCACAGAAGAGAAGATTTTAGAAAGAGCAACATCTGCTGTAAAATATGCTAAAACTAAAGTTAATGATATTGAGTTTTATGCTGAAGATGCTGGAAGAACTGGAAATGATTTTTTAGCTAAAATTTGTGAAGAAGTAATAAAAGTTGGTGCAACAGTTTTAAATATTCCTGATACAACTGGATATTGTTTGCCAGATGAGTATGGAGAAAAAATAAAATATTTAAAGGAAAATGTTAAGGGTATAAATAAAGCTATTATTTCCTGTCACTGTCACAACGACTTAGGTTTGGCTACAGCAAACTCAATTTCAGGGGTTAGTAGCGGGGCTAGACAAATTGAATGTACGATCAACGGAATAGGTGAAAGGGCTGGAAACACTTCTTTAGAGGAAGTTGTAATGATTTTAAGACAACACCCTTCACTAAAACTTCAAACATCCATTAAGTCCAAATACTTATATAGTACAAGTTTGATGGTATCAGAATTAATGGGAATAATTGTTCAACCAAACAAAGCAGTAATTGGATCAAATGCTTTTGCTCATAGTTCTGGTATTCATCAAGATGGAGTAATTAAAAATCGAGAAACCTATGAAATTATTGATCCAAAAGACGTTGGTGTAGATAAGTCTTCAATTATTTTAACTGCCAGAAGTGGGCGAGCAGCTCTAGCATACAGAGCTAAAAATATTGGTTTTGAATTAGATAAAATTCAACTTGATAAAGTTTATAATGAGTTTTTAAAATTAGCCGACGCAAAAAAAGAAATTTACGATGATGACATACAAAAAATTGTTAAAGCAGCTAATATTAAATAAGTAATGATTAAAAAAACTCTTTTTGACAAAATATGGGATTCCCACGTAGTAAAAAAAATTGAAAATGGTCCAGATGTTTTATTTATAGATAGGCATTTAATTCACGAAGTTACTAGTCCAGTAGCATTTTTAGGTTTAAAAAATAGAAGACTTAATGTGATGTACCCCAATCTAACATTTGCGACTGCAGACCACAATACCCCAACTATCAATCAACATTTACCCATCAAAGATCCTCTTTCCGCTAAACAACTTCGAACTCTTAAATACAATACAAATAAACACGACATTGTCTTTTGGGGCTTAGGTCACAAAAATAACGGAATTGTCCACGTTATCGGACCAGAGTCAGGAATCACACTTCCTGGAACAACTATTGTATGTGGAGATTCCCATACTTCAACTCATGGCGCGTTTGGAGCTGTTGCTTTTGGAATTGGTACTTCCGAAGTTGAAATGGTACTTTCTACCCAATGTATTATGCAGCCAAAACCTAAATCGATGAGGATTAATATAAATGGTAAATTGCGAGATTCAGTGACCCCAAAAGATGTTGCCCTTTTTATAATTTCTAAACTTTCCACTTCTGGTGCAACTGGTTATTTCGTTGAGTATAGCGGAAACATTTTTTCAGAAATGAGTATGGAAGGGAGAATGACTGTTTGTAATCTTTCAATTGAAATGGGTGCTAGAGGAGGATTAATTTCGCCCGACAATAAAACGATTGAATATGTTAAAAATCGAGAATATACTCCTAAGGGAGAAAATTTATCAAAGGCGATTGAATACTGGTCAAAACTTTACACCGACGAAGGTGCAGTTTTTGATAAAGAATATAATTTTAATTCTTCTGAGATAGAGCCGATGGTTACTTTTGGAACTAATCCAGGAATGGGAATTAGAATATCTGGAAAGATACCTGAAATTGATTTTAAAAAAGACAGTTCTTCATCCTACTTAAAATCTCTAAGGTATATGGGTTACAAAATTGGTGATAAAATGATTGGAAAGAAAGTAGATTATGTCTTTCTAGGAAGTTGTACAAATGGAAGAATTGAAGACTTTAGAACATTTTCAAAAATTACAAAAGGATTCAAAAAAGCTGATAATGTTACAGCATGGCTTGTGCCTGGATCACACCGTGTATTAAATAAAATTCGGAGTGAAGGTATTTTAGAGGACTTAGAAGCTTCCGGATTTAAAGTTAGGGAACCAGGCTGCTCGGCTTGTCTAGCTATGAACGAAGACAAAATTCCAGCTGGTAAATATGTAGTTAGCACTTCAAACAGAAACTTTGAAGGAAGACAAGGACCTGGCGCAAGGACAATTCTTGCAAGCCCTGCTGTTGCTGCTGCTGCTGCCATAACTGGTGAAATAACTGATCCCAGAAATCTATAGCCATGCCTTACGAAAAATTTACAATTTTAGAAAGCTCAGGTGTTCCATTGGAAATTGAAAATGTTGATACGGATCAAATAATCCCAGCTAGATTTTTAAAAGCAACTGAAAGAAAAGATTTTGACAAAAATCTTTTTAGAGATTGGAGATACAATCAACAAAATAAACTCGTGAAGGATTTTGTTCTAAATGATAGAAAATATTCTGGAAAAATATTAGTTGCAGGAAAAAACTTTGGTTCGGGATCTTCTAGAGAACACGCTGTTTGGGCAATTTATGACTATGGATTTCGTTGTGTTATCTCAAGTTTTTTTGCTGATATTTTTAAAAATAATTGTTTGAATATTGGGGTTTTACCGGTACAAATATCCGCTCAGTTTCTCCAATTAATTTTTGATTCAATTAAAAATAAACCAAAAATTAAATTAAAAGTAAATTTAGTTGAACAAGAAGTTTCAATTTTTGGCATTCCTCAAAAGGAAAAATTTGAAATCAATCCATATAAAAAGGGAAATATGATAAATGGTTATGACGATATTGACTACTTATTAAGTATGAAATCTGAAATTAAAAACTTTGCCAACAAAAGACCTTTCTAGAATGAATTCTTTGGCAAAAACTTACATTGAAATTATGGACACGACCCTTAGAGACGGAGAGCAAACGTCAGGAGTCACCTTTTCCACGTCTGAAAAACTAACTATTTCAAAATTATTAATTAGCGAATTATCTATAGATAGAATTGAAATAGCCTCTGCTAGAGTATCTATCGGAGAATTTGATTCAGTTAAAAAAATATGTGATTGGGCAAAAGAAGAGAATCATTTGGGGAAGGTTGAAGTACTGACATTTTTAGATGACGGATTGTCATTAGATTGGATAAATAAAGCTGGATGTAAAGTCCAAAATTTGCTTACTAAAGGGTCGTTAAATCATTTAAAAAATCAACTAGGTCAAAAACCAAACCAACACTTTGAAAAAATTCAAAAAGTATTGGATAAAGCAGAAAAGAGAAAAATATTAACAAATGTATATTTAGAAGATTGGAGCAATGGTATGAAAAAATCAAAAGAATACGTGTTTTCATTACTCGATTTTCTATCTCAAACTTCTGTAAAAAGAGTTATGTTACCAGATACATTAGGGATTCTAACACCAAAAAAAACTGCTGATTTTATCAATGAAGTTACTTCAAAATATTCAAAAATTCATTTTGATTTTCATGGTCATAACGATTATGATTTAGGAGTTTCAAATACTCTAGAAGCAGTTAAAAACGGAATCAAAGGGATACATCTTACTGTGAACGGAATTGGTGAAAGAGCAGGTAATGTAACTTTAGAAAGTACAGTTGCTGCTATAAATGATTTTATTCCAAATATTAAATTAAATATTAAGGAAAATTCACTCTATAAAGTCAGTCAACTAGTTTCAACATTTACGGGCTACAGGATTCCTCCAAATAAGCCAATTGTTGGATCTAATGTGTTTACACAGACAGCAGGTATTCATGCAGATGGAGATAGTAAAAAAAATTTATATTATAATGACTTACTTCCGGAAAGGTTTGGACGAAAAAGAAGTTATGCACTTGGTAAGATGTCTGGTAAAGCAAATGTGCAAAAAAACCTTGAAGAACTGGGGGTTACTTTAAATGATGTAGATTTAAAGAAGGTTACTAAAAGAGTTATCCAACTTGGAGACAAGAAGCAAAAAATTACAAAGTCTGATCTGCCATATATTATATCAGATGTATTGGATAGTGAGGATAAAAAAAATGACATTAAAATCCATTCTTACGTTTTAACTCATTCAAAAGGATTAAAGCCCTCTACAACGATTTCAATTGATTTTTATGGAGAAATAATTGAAGAAAATGCAAGTGGAGATGGTCAATTTGATGCGTTTTTTAATGCAATAAAAAAAATTTTCAAAACAAAAAAAATGTGTCTTCCTAAATTGGTTGATTATTTTGTTCATATACCTCCAGGAAGTAGTTCAGATGCTTTTTGCGAGACAATTATAACATGGAAGAACACCTCTTTTGAATTTACAACTAGAGGATTTGATTCTGACCAAACTGTTTCTGCCATAAAAGCAACTGAAAAAATGCTAAACTCAATTGATATAACTAAATGAAAAAAAAGATAGCAGTTCTACCAGGAGATGGAATCGGTCCAGAAGTAATCAAAGAAGCTATAAAAGTTTGTGAAGAAATTGCTAGCAAATTTGGGCATGAATTTTTTTTTAAAGAAGGAATTGTAGGTGCTGCATCTATTTATAAAAATGGAGATCCATATCCTGACGAAACTCATAATCTTTGTTTAAATTCTGATTCTGTACTTTTTGGGGCAATTGGTTTACCTGAATTTGACAATGATCCATCAGCAAAAGTAAGGCCTGAGCAAGGACTTTTAAAAATGAGAAAAAAATTAGGTCTATTTGCTAATATAAGACCAACATTTACGTTTGAAAGCTTAATTGATAATTCACCTTTAAAAAAAAATAAAATCGATGGTACAGATTTAATTTTTGTTAGAGAACTCACAGGTGGAATTTATTTTGGAAAAAGAGGCAGAAAAAATAAGGGTGACTCAGCCTTTGATACTTGTGAATATGATAGAAATGAAATAATTAGATTAGCAAAAAAGGGGTTTGAGATTGCAGGTAAAAGAAAGAAGAAGCTTTGTTGTGTTGACAAGGCAAATGTCTTGGAGACTTCAAGACTCTGGAGAGAAACTATTCAATCAATGGAAAAAGATTATCCTGGTATAGAAGTTTCATATGAACTAGTGGACGCTGTAGCAATGCGTTTGATCCAATCACCAAAAAATTATGATGTACTTATAACAGAAAACTTGTTTGGTGATATTTTGACAGATGAAGCTTCAGTTATTTCAGGATCTATGGGTTTGATGCCATCCGCATCAATTGGTGAGCACAATTCCTTGTACGAACCAATACATGGTTCATTCCCCGAAGCTGCAGGAAAAAATATTGCGAATCCTTTAGCAACAATACTTTCTGCGGCCATGATGCTTGAAATGTCATTCAATCTTAAGTTAGAATCAGATTTAATTAAAGACTCAGTTGAAAAATCTATTCAAGAAGGGTTTGTAACTCAAGATCTGTCTAATGGTAATCGTTATTACTCAACATCTGAAGTTGGAGACAAAATTTGTGATTACATTAAGTCAAGCTGAGTTATAACAGATATTCTGTATTTATAAAATTTGAGTCTTTAGAGTTTAATAAGGATCCAATTATTTCATTGTTCCTTGGATTATCTTTTGCTGCAACAAAAGTTCGGATCGAAAAGGACCTTAAAGCGTCGTGAACGCTTAAAGTGCTAACGGCAGAATTTTTTCTGCCTGTAAAAGGGTAGACATCTGGACCTCTTTGACAAGCACTATTTAAATTTACCCTGCAAACCAAGTTTGCTAGAATATCTACTAATGGACCAATTTTAGATATATCATTTCCGAATAAACTGACCTGCTGTCCGTATTCTGATGCAGCCATAACATTCAAAGGTTCATCTATATCTTTGTAAGACATAACTGGGATCACAGGACCAAACTGTTCCTCATGATATATTTTCATATCTGTAGATACAGGATATAAAATAGCGGGATATAAATAATTATGAGATAAGACACCACCCTTTTTATTTATTACCTTAGCCCCTTTTTTTTCAGCATCATCAATCAAATCTTTTAAGTAACTGGCTTTATTTGGCTCTGGCAAAGGAGTCAAAAAAGATTTTTCTTCCCAAGGAAGACCATACACTAAATCATCAACCTCTTTTGCAAATTTTTTGTTGAATTCGTCAACTATAGATTCATGAACAAATAAAATTTTTAGAGCAGTACATCTCTGACCATTGTATGATAAAGTTCCTGAAATACATTCTTTGATTGTTAAGTCAAGATCTGCATCTGGGAGGACAATTCCTGGATTTTTTGCTTCTAAACCTAAAACTAACCTTAACCTATTCTTATTTGGATGTAAATCTTGGAGAGCTACTGCTGAAGAAGAATGTCCAATCAAAGCTAAAACGTCTATTTTACCAGTTTTCATTATGGGTGAAGCGATTTTTCTACCTCTACCAAATAAAATATTCACAACTCCGGGAGGGAAGCTTTCTTTAAAGGCATTTAAAAGTGGAGTAATCAATAGAACTCCATGTTTAGCAGGTTTAAAAACTGCTGTATTTCCCATAATGATGGCAGGAATTAGTAAACAGAAGGTTTCATTCAAAGGGTAATTATAAGGGCCCAAACATAAAATTACTCCTAATGGTCCTCTTCTTATATGAGCATAAATACCAGATTGTTTTTCAAATTTTGCGCTTTTTCTATCTATCTCCTTGTAGGCTTCAATGGTATCATATATATAGTCAACCGTTCTATCAAATTCTTTGTATGAATCAGCCTTATTTTTAGATATTTCCCACATTAACAAGTTAACTACTTCCTCTCGATGATTTTTCATCTTGCCAGCAAACTTTTCTAAACACTTAATTCTTTCCCCTACCCTCATTGTAGGCCACTTCCCTTTGCCTCTATTAAATGCATCGACAGCGGAGTCCAGAGCTTCGATTGCTGGCTCTGTTTCCATGTCAGGGATTGATCCCAAAAGGGTAGGTTTTATTTCACCATCTTTGTTTCTTGTATAAATGTTAGAAAAAACTTCACTTGATTTACCAGACCACTTTTTTAATTTTCCATCGACCAAATAGGTTTTACAATCAACAAAATATTCGTATGGTTCGTTAGAATCGGGTAATGAAGGGTTTTTAATCATTTAATTTTTTTTTCGAAAATAAAAAATAAAATTGTAAGTAAAAAAAAAGCTTTACAAATGAATTTTAAAAGTTTTAGTTGTTGATTTTAATTTAATATCTTTTCAAAATAATTATGATCAAAAAAATAGGTTTAATAATAGGTCCTTTATCTTTTATAATTTTGAATTTTTTTAGATTTGATAATATAAACGATAAAGCCTCTATTGTTGTTGCTCTCGCTGCATGGATGATAATTTGGTGGATTTCGGAAGCGGTTTCAATTTCTGTAACTTCCCTCTTGCCTCTGGTAATATTTCCCTTGTTCCAGGTAATGGAAATAAATCAAGTTGGTGCAAATTATGGAAGCTCAATAGTCTTTCTCTTTTTTGGGGGATTTGTCTTGGCTCTTGCACTTGAAAAAGTTAATCTACACAAAAGAATCGCCCTAACAATAATAAAAAAAACTGGAACTTCTCCCAACAGAATAATTTTGGGTTTTATGATTGCTACTGCCTTCATGAGTATGTGGATATCCAACACTGCAAGTACAGTTGTGATGCTCCCTATTGCCCTTTCAGTCATAAATCTTTTAATTGATAATAAAAAGAGATTTTCAAAAAGTGAGAAAAACTTTTCTCTTTCTGTAATGCTCGGAATTGCTTTTTCAGCGAATTCTGGTGGTATTGCAACTGTTATAGGAACACCCCCAAATTCTGTTCTCATTGGTCTATTGGAAAACGAATACAACGTTGAAATTTCATTTCTAAATTGGATGGTTATTGGCCTCCCATTTTCAATAACATTGCTGGCTATAATTTATTTTCTCTTAACCAGAGTACTTTTTAGAAATGAAAGTGTAAAATTTAAATCCTCATCAGAACTAATAAATAATAAACTAAATGAACTTGGTAAGTTGAATAAAAAAGAAAAGCATGTTTTGATAATTTTTGGTATAACTGTTTTTTTATGGATTTTTAGAACACTTATAAATAAATTAATTCCTGGATTTAAATTATCAGATACAATTATCAGCGTTGGTTGTGCAATTTCTCTTTTTTCAATCCCTTCCAAATTCTCAAAACCTGAATTTATCTTAAATTGGAACGATACAAAAAACTTGGCTTGGGGAATCCTTATTCTTTTCGGAGGCGGACTTGCATTAGCAAAAGGAATGTCAGAAACCGGGATTGTTTCACTAGTTACAGATGCTATTGCTGGTGCTAATTTAAATATCTTATTAACCGTATCTCTTTTAATAACTATGATGTTATTCATGACAGAGTTGATGAGTAATGTAGCTTTGGTAGCAGTACTTGCACCAGTTATGGCAGGAATCGCAATTGGCTTGGAAATTCCTATTTTGCACCTGTTAATTCCAATAACTATGGCAAGCAGTTGTGCTTTTATGTTACCAATGGCAACTCCACCAAATGCTATTGTTTTTGCAAGTGGTTATGTTAAAGTTTCTGAAATGGTTAGGGCTGGAATTCTTATAAATATTTTGTCTATACTACTACTAATTATAATGTATAAGTTTTTTATCCCCTTGATATTTAACTAAATTAAATATTGAAATAAATCTGGCTTCTCATTTAAATACTCTCCATAGAAACCACTCTCTTTCATTCTTTTAACAAGAGGAATTAAATCGTTTTTGGATTTCAGTTCAATGCCAACAACGGCAGGAGCAACTACTCTATTACTTTTCTTTGAATACTCAAAAAAAGTTATATCATCCGTAGGACCTAATATTTCTGACGCAAACTGTTTCAAAGAACCCGCTCTTTGTGGAAATCTTACAATAAAATAATGTTTTAAATTACTGTAAAGAAGTGCTCTTTCTTTAATTTCTGGAGTTCTCGTAATATCATTGTTTCCTCCACAAATAATGGTGCCAATTTTTTTCCCTTTAATTTCATCTGAGAATTGATCAAGGCAGGCAAGTGAAATTGCCCCAGCAGGCTCCACTACGATGCCTTCCTTGTTATATAAATCTAAAATTTCTTTACAAATTCTTCCCTCATCAACCGAAATAGTTAAATCAATTAAATCTTTACAATAATTAAAGCAAATATCTCCCATTTTTTGGATAGCAACACCTTCAGCAAATTTATCAATCTGCTTTAACTGAGTATTTCTATTATTTTGTAGAGATGTTATAAATGAGGTTGCACCCGAGGGTTCGACACCTACTATTTTAGTTTTTGGAGACAGCTTTTTAAAAACGGTCAAAAAACCAGAAACAAGACCTCCACCACCAACAGGAATAAACATGTAATCAAGATCAAAGTCAATTTGGTCTAAAATTTCAAGTGCGATTGTCGCTTGTCCATGAATTACTTCTAAATCATCAAAAGGATGAATGAAAACAGAATTTGATTTTACTTGAAATTTTTCGGCTTCTCTTTGGGAATCATCATAAGTATCGCCTTTAAGAATAATTTTAATGTAATCAGCTCCAAACATTTTCACTCTATCTATTTTTTGCTTTGGAGTTGGCAAAGGCATAAATACTGTCCCTTTAATTTTTAAATAATTACAAGCAAATGCAAATCCTTGAGCATGATTTCCTCCACTAGCACAAACTATACCCCTTTTAAGCTCACTCTTTGAAAGTGCAACTATCTTATTAAAAGCTCCCCTAATTTTAAATGACCGGACTAACTGTAAGTCTTCTCTTTTTGTGTATATCTCAGAATCAAAATTTTTAGATATTCTGTCAAGAAATTGAAAAGGAGTAGTTATTGAAACATTGTTAAGTCTTTCTTTGGCATCGTAACAACCCTCAATTGTTGGAAAATTCATTATATAATTTTTTTCATTCCAGTCATTGATTCTCTTAATTCGAATCCTATATTTTCAACTGGATGATATCTAATAATTTCGTTAATATCAATTAATTTTTTATTATCAACATAATTATCTTTACCTTGATTATATGACTTGCCAATAACATCAACATCAATTTCGCTCATAAATTTTTTCAAAAGTGGTTTGCAGGCATGATCAAATAGATAACAACCATATTCTGCTGTATCAGAAATAATTCTATTCATTTCGTAAAGCTTTTTTCTAGCTATTGTATTTGCTATAAGTGGAGTTTCGTGAAGGGATTCGTAATATGCCGATTCCTCTTTTATGCCAGATTCAACCATTGTTTCAAATGCGAGTTCTACTCCTGCCCTAACAAATGCAACCATCAAGACACCATTGTCAAAAAACTCTTGCTCAGATATCTTTTTATCAGTGATTTTCGTTTTTTCAAATGAAGTATCTGCAGTTTTTGACCTCCATTTCAAAAGGTCTTTATCGTTATTTAACCAATCCTCCATCATGATTTTGGAAAACTCTCCAGACATTATATCATCCATATGCTTTTTGAACAAAGGAGTCATGATTGATTTTAATTTTTCAGATAATTCAAAAGCTTTAATTTTAGCTGGATTAGAGAGACGATCCATCATATTAGTAATTCCACCGTGCTTCAAAGCTTCTGTAATTGTCTCCCAACCAAACTGAACAAACTTCGCTGCGTATCCAGCTTCTATTCCATTTTCAATCATTTTATCGAAACATAAAATAGAGCCTGTTTGGAGTATACCACACAAAATGGTTTGCTCTCCCATTAAATCTGATTTAACCTCAGCAACGAAAGAGGATTCCAAAACACCTGCTCTGTGCCCCCCAGTAGCTACAGCATATGCTTTAGCAACTTCTAAACCTTTATTGTCAGGATCATTCTCAGGATGAACTGCGATCAAAGTTGGAACACCAAAACCCCTTTTGTATTCTTCTCTCACTTCTGTTCCAGGGCATTTTGGGGCTACCATGATTACGGTTATATCATCTCGAATCTCTATTCCTTCCTCTACAATATTGAACCCATGTGAATAAGAAAGTATAGATCCTTTTTTCATTAATGGCATAATGGTATTCACAACTGAGGTATGATTTTTATCTGGGGTTAAATTTAGAACCAAGTCAGCAGTTGGTATAAGCTCCTTAAAATTACCAGTTTTAAAATTGTTCTTTGTAGCGCTTAAAAATGAATTTCTTTTTTGGTCAATAGATTCTTGTCTTAAGGCAAAAGAAATATCTAGACCTGAGTCTCTCATATTTAGTCCCTGGTTTAAACCTTGTGCTCCACAACCAACTATAACGATTTTTTTACTTTTTAAAACTTCTACCCCATTTCCAAATTCTGACTGTGACATAAACCTACATTTACCAAGCTGATTTATTTTTTCACTTAGAGATAGTTTATTAAAATAATTACTCATTTTTTTTGTTTTGATTTTTAAAGTTATTCAATATTTGTGATATTCCCATTGGTGCTTTTGTTACCGAAATTCTTCCGGACCTTACAAATTGTAAAAGTCCATACTTAGATAGATCTTCCCTTAACTTTTCAGTATCCTTTCTAAATCCAGTTTTTTCAATTACAAAAAACTCTGGCGATACGGTTACGATATTTGCATGACTATCTTTAATTATATTTTGAATTTGCCTCTCTTCAAAAAGTGAACTTGACTTAACCTTGTATAGTGCTGACTCAAGAAAGATAGTTTCTTTATCTGTATGATAAAATGCTTTAATTACATCAACTTGCTTTTCAATTTGTTGAACCAATTTTTTAATTTGTATCTCACTTACAGAAACTACAATAACGAAGCGAAAAACGTCTTTTATTTCAGATTGGGAAGTAGAAAAACTCATAATATTGACATGCCTTTTCAAAAATATAGCAGATACTCTATTTAGAAGCCCCACGTTGTTCTCTGAATAGATGGAAATTGTGTATTGAATTTTTTCCTCTTCCATTATTTTAATCTTATATCAGAGACAGATGCACCAGATGGAATCATTGGAAAAACATTATCCTCTTTTTCAACACATACTTCTAAAAAAAATGCATCTTTGGATTCAATCAATAATTTGACAGCGTTGTCTAAATTTTTTCTATCAGACACTCTTGAAGCCTGAATGCTGTATCCTTCAGCAATTTTCACGAAGTCTGGATTTACCATTTCAGTTGAAGCATATCTTTTATCAAAAAATAGTTGTTGCCATTGTCTTACCATTCCAAGATAATCATTGTTTAATACAACTATTTTTACAGCAGTTTTAGTTTGAAAAATTGTTCCCAATTCTTGAATAGTCATTTGATATCCACCATCACCAATTACGGCAACAACTTCTCGGTGACTAGCTCCAATTTTAGCCCCTATAGCCGCAGGTAAGGCAAACCCCATTGTCCCTAAACCTCCAGAGGTTATATTGCTTTTTGAGGAATTAAATTTGGCATATCTACAGGCGACCATTTGATGTTGACCAACATCTGTAACTATGATCGCATCACCCTTGGAGTGTTTATTTATTGAATTAATTACTTCTCCCATTGTTAGACCATCTTTGCTGGGAAACAAATCCTTTTCAATTACAGATTTATACTCAATTTTCATATGGTTATCAAAAAGACCAATCCAATTATTAAGTGACTTTTTTTTGACTAGGTTAGTAAGCTTTTTTAAACTTTCTTTGCAATCACCTAAGATCGGATAATGAGCATAAACATTTTTAGATATTTCAGCAGGATCAATTTCCAAATGGACTATTTTAGCTTGCTTTGCATAAGTTTTTAGATCTCCTGTAACTCTATCATCAAACCTCATCCCTACAGCTATTAAAACATCACATTCATTAGTTAATACATTTGGGCCATAATTACCGTGCATTCCAACCATTCCCATGTTTAAAGGGTGTTCGGTCGGTAGAGCCGATAGGCCCAAGATTGTCCAAACAGCAGGTATTCCTGAATTTTCTACAAATTCTTTAAATTCATTTTCAGCTTCAGCTAAGATTACTCCTTGACCCCAAACGATTAGTGGTTTCTCTGAGGAATTTATCACTTTAGCTGCTTCAGTAATTTGTTCATTCTGAAGTTTAGGAACAGGTAAATAACTTCTTATACCATTACATTTTTTATAATTATACTCACAAAATTCAAATTGAGCATCTTTGGTAATGTCAATTAATACGGGACCTGGGCGTCCAGATGAGGCAATATAAAAGGCTTTAGAAATTATATCTGGGATTTCGCTTGCTTTTGTAATTTGATAGTTCCATTTTGTAACAGGAGTTGAAATACCAATTATGTCAGTTTCTTGAAAAGCATCTGAACCTAATAAATGAGACGCTACTTGACCTGTTATACATACGATTGGCGTAGAATCAATTTGAGCATCGGCGATTCCTGTAACTAAATTTGTAGCACCAGGGCCGGATGTAGCAATAGCTACTCCCACTTTTCCTGAAGAACGAGCATAACCTTGAGCTGCATGAGTAGCACCTTGCTCGTGACGTGTAAGAATGTGATCGATTTTGTCACTGAATTTATAAAGCTCATCGTAAACTGGCATAATAGCACCTCCAGGATATCCAAAAAGCAAATCGACACCCTCCTCTAATAAGGCTCTGATTAGTGACTCAGCACCCGATATTTTTAGTTTATTGTCCTTCATATTCATCTGTTATGCATCCATTAGAAGCGCTTGAAACATTTTTTATATACTTAAGTAAAGTTCCACTTTTAAATTTATATTCCGGTTGGGTCCATGTTTTTTTTCGTTCAATTAATTCTTTTTTATCTACAAGAAGATCGATTGTATTTTTTTTAGCGTTTATTTCTATAATATCATTATCTTCTATAAGTGCGATATTCCCTCCTTCCTGTGCTTCAGGTACAATGTGACCTACAACAAAACCGTGGGTACCTCCAGAAAAGCGACCATCAGTAATTAGTGCTACGTCTTTTCCCAATCCGGCTCCCATAATAGCGGCAGTTGGCTTTAACATTTCAGGCATACCAGGCCCTCCCTTGGGGCCAACGTAACGTATTACAACCACCTGCCCTTTTTTTACTAGACCATCCTTAATTCCGTTATTTGCTGCTTGTTCGCTGTCAAAAACTTTTGCAGGACCTTTAAAAACTAACCCTTCTTTTCCTGTAATTTTTGCAACAGCTCCTTCATTTGCAATGTTACCTTTTAGAATTTGAATATGGCCTGTTTTCTTAATAGGATTTTTGATGGTATGGATTATGTTTTGATTTTCTTTTAAGTCAGGCAAATCTTCCAAGTTAGAAGAGAGACTTTTACCCGTTACTGTAATACAATTACCGTCCAATAAGTTGTTTTTCAGCATTAATTTTAATACAGAAGGTATTCCTCCAACTTTATGTAAATCTTCCATTAAAAACCTTCCACTAGGTTTTAAATCAGCTAGATATGGAGTTGATTCCATTATTTTTTGGAAATCATCTATACTAAAGTCAACTTTTGCAGCTTTTGCGATAGCCAAAAAGTGTAATACTGAATTGGTAGAACCACCCAAAACAGCGATCAATCTTATTGCATTTTCAATTGAACTTCTTGTTACAATATCCCTAGGTTTTAAATCTAATTCTAAAATATTTTTGATTGCATTTCCAATATGATCACATTCATTTTTTTTGTTTTCGCTTATAGCTGGATTTGATGAATTGTAAGGGAGAGACATACCTAATGCTTCTATAGCTGAGGCCATTGTGTTCGCAGTATACATTCCTCCACAAGCACCTGCTCCAGGGCATGCGTTTTTAATTACACATTTAAACTCATTTTCAGATATTTTTCCAGAAACCTTCTCTCCCCAGGCTTCAAAGGCAGACACAACGTCGAGTTTACTTCCTCCGTGAAAACCAGGAGCAATCGTTCCTCCATAGACAAGAATACTGGGTCTATTTAATCTTAACATTCCCATTAAAGCACCAGGCATGTTTTTATCACATCCTACAACCGTTACCAGAGCATCATAAGACATTGCCTGCACAACAGTCTCAATAGAATCGGCAATTATATCTCTTGAAGGTAATGAGAATCTCATCCCAGGAGTTCCCATTGAGATTCCATCACTAACTCCGATAGAATTAAAAATTAAACCAATCAAATTACTAGATATAATAGAATTTTTTATTGATTTTGATAAATCATTAAGATGCATGTTACAAGGGTTTCCCTCGTAACCTGTGCTCGCGATTCCCACGAATGGCTTTTTTAAATCATCTTCATCTAAACCAATAGCATGCAGCATAGCTTGGGCAGCAGGTTGGCTTGAGTCTTGAGTAACTGTTTTACTGTATTTATTTAACATAATTAATAGAAGCTAAACAAAATTAGTTTCGAATAAATCCATATGCTTTTACAAATTAAAATTTGTTATTATGTTCAAATTCTAATAATGATACTTATATTATTGTAAATCAAATTATTATATAGATATATTATAGATTTTCAAACATAAATTTTTTGTGATTTTTACAACATAAAAAAATAAATGTCATGATATTTTGCTCAAAAATATGAATTGAAACTAAAATCATAAATTTGGTAAAATTTTAAAAATGTCATCAGTTGCAAATATTTATGAAAAACAAAGATTATTTTTCAATTCTAATAAAACCAAAAGTGTTGGATTTAGGAAAAGAAAATTAATTAAACTGAAAAATACTTTAGTTAATAGAGAAACGGACATTTTAAGTGCGATTAATAAAGATCTTGGCAAACATTTCTATGAATCATATCTGACAGAATATTTCATGATAATATCTGAAATTAAGAAAACAATAAAAAATATTAATTTTTGGACTAGACCACAAAGAGTTAAATCCTCCATTTTAAACTTTCCGTCGAGAGATTATCTATTATCTGATCCATATGGATGCACCTTACAAATAAGTCCTTGGAACTACCCTTTTCAACTATCTATGGCTACGTTAATAGGTTCAATTGCTGCAGGAAATACGATTGTCTTAAAGCCATCGGAATATGCTCCTAAGACATCAGAAATAATCTCTGAGATTATATCTAGTGTTTTTGAAGAAGGTCATGTTAAAGCAATAACAGGAGGGCCTAAAGTAGCGACCGAACTACTTAAACTTCGATGGGACCATATAATTTTTACTGGTAGTACTAAAATTGGCAAGATAATAGCTGCTGCGGCTGCAAAACATCTTACACCAACAATTTTAGAGTTAGGTGGAAAAAGTCCATGCATAGTAGATCAAACTGCAAAAATCAAGGTCTCGTCAAAAAGAATTGCTTGGGCAAAATTTATCAATTGTGGTCAAACTTGTATCGCGCCCGACTATATTTTGGTTCATAATGAAATAAAGGAAAAATTAATAGAAGGATTGTCTTCTGAAATAAGAAATTTTTTCGGAAACAAAGCGATTGACTCCAAGAGTTACGGGAAAATTGCCCATATTAAGCATTTTGAAAGAATGATTGAATTTATTTCTGGTGAAAAAATTTTATTTGGAGGAGATCATGATAGAGAATTATTATATTTTGGACCAACAATCATCGAAATTCAAAATTCCAAAAGTAAATTAATGAAATCTGAAATTTTTGGGCCCATCCTACCAATAATTACATTTAGTAATGAAGAAGAGCTTCGTGAAATTATTTTAGAGAATGAGAAACCTTTAGGATTTTACATTTTCTCTGAAAAAAGGGATTTTATAAGAAAAATGACTAGATATTTTTCATTTGGTGGTGGTGTTTCAAATGACTGTATAATTCAATTTGTTAATAATAATTTACCTTTTGGAGGAATTGGTCACAGTGGAATGGGAAAATATCATGGTAAATATTCTTTTGATGCTTTTACTCATTACAAACCATTTATTGAAAGAGGTACATGGATAGATATCCCCTTAAGATATGCGCCGTATCCAAAATCTTTTAAATGGCTAAAAAAAGTTTTAAATTATTTCACCTAGATTATCAATATCAATTTTCTAGTAGCCTAAATTTTACTTCAGAACCCTCGGATTTTTGCACAAGCTCAGAGAGAGAATCATCAGTCAATATTAAAATTTGCAAATACCCTCCAGTAACTTGACAATCAGCAGTTGCAATAATTATCTCGCCTCCCGGTGTAAATTGAACTATACCAGGAATAACGACTTTACTATTTAAATTAAAAAAATCATTTTTAAGTTCTGATGACAACCTATACCCCATTCTATTTTGACTTTTTATAAAAAATATCTCACTTAATATTTGTTTTTTTGTTTCACCAGTTACTAACCCCCAATCTGGGCCAGGCCTAGCAAATAAAGTTTTTTTGGAAAATGCATTTTCAGAAATTTTTAAGTTTATTATTTTAGAGTTAATATCTTGAGTCTTAGATATAAACTCATACTTTTCGCCATCATTAATGGATATTGATTTTGTAATAGGGTAAAAAAAAGATTTGCTGTTTAAAATTTTTGGAATCTTAAAAGTTCCTTCAAATTTTAAGTAACATCTTAAACCAGTCTTTACTCGACCAACCTTTAGAATTTGTCCAGCTCGAAATGAATAAACTTTGTTATTTTCAACTGGCTCGTTATCCAAATATGAGTCAAACTTAGCTCCCGTGATAACGAATCTAGAATTACAATTAAGTTTCAATTTTGGACCTATTAATGTACACTCAAATACCAAATCACTATCTAGCCCCGGTAACAACAAATTTGCTAAATAAAATGAATTCAAGTCCATAGGACCTGATATAGGAACACCTAGGTGTCTGTGGGTTTTTCTTCCAGAATCTTGAATTGTAGTAAAATATCCTGATGAAATAACTTCTATCATTTAAAGAATTTTAAAATCATAAACATCGAGCTCATAATCCAGCTTAATTTTTTTATAATTTTCAAATTCAATTTCTTCAAAAATTACTTGATCAAATACATTAATATTGATTTTTAGATTAGAATCAAAATCAACTAACGGAATTGGGCAATTGCCAATACAATTCCACCCTCCAGGACTATCTTGTGGATAAATACCAACATATTCTCCGCCAATTGCGACAGTCCCTTTACCTATTTTACTACTGGGTATTTTCTTCCTTGGTAGATGTAATTTTGATTCTAAACCAGAGAAATATCCAAACCCCGGTAAAAAGCCATAATACTCGAGAGTAAATTTGTTTTTTAAAAATGTCTCTTTAAATTTTCGCGTAAGTTTTAAATCACCATCATAAAGTGTTAAAATATCATCTTGAAACGAATCATCAAAACAAATTGGAAGATGAATAGTTTTTGATTTATTATCATTCTTTTTGTTTGAATTTATACTTTCATTAATAATATCTAAAATTTCACCGTGTTCTATAGCTTCTTTTAAAAACAAAGTCATACTATTTTTAGTAGCTACTACCTCGATTATTTTACTGTTCTTTTTTATGGTTTGAAAAAAACCTATGATGTTGTCTCTTTTATAGTCACTAAAATTAAATGTAATTGTTGTTGAGTTTAAATAATAAAATTCAGTAAGATTTAACATTTATGGATAATTGTTTTAATTCTTTAATTAGATATGAAATAATATTAATTATATTTTTGTTGTCTCCGTGAAGACAAATAGTCTGAACTTTTAACTCAATACTTTTGTTATCTTTCGTTATAACTGAACTTTCCTTTACTAGATAAGCAACCTGATCCAGTATCTTGTTTTTGCTCTCATAAACTGAAGATGGATTTTGTCTAGACGACAAAGTAAAATCTGAGTTATAAACCCTGTCACCAAAACCTTCATGGATTTGTTTAATTTTTTTTGAACTTAAAACAGTTGATAATTTACTGAATGGCTGACAAAAAACATATAAATTACCATATTCCTTAAAAACTTCAACTACAGCCTCTGCTTTTTCTAAATCATGAAACAAGTCGTTATAAAGCGCTCCATGTGGTTTAATATGGGTAGAGTTGGCTGAAATATTGAAGAATAAATCTAATTGAAATCTAATAGAATCTTGTAACTTTTTTAATGGTATGTCAAGTGATTTCCTGCCAAAAAATTTTGTATCTAAATAAGATGGATGTGCACCTGTTTTAACATTATATTTTTCAGCTAGTTCAATGGCCTCTTTTATAGTTCTTTTGTTACCAAAGTGGCCGCCACATGCAATTGAACATGACGATATAAAGGGCATTACAAAAGGGTCATTACCCGTGCCTTCCCCTAAATCACAATTTAAATCTATACTATACATTAAATATTTTTAAAATACTGGAAACACACAAGAAGATAAAAAATAACTCGATCAATAAAAGAATAATTTTATCATAATCATTTTTTTTAGGAGGCTCATTTGTTTTTTTATGAAGTAAAACAAAAAGTAATACCCCAAGCACCGGGAGGAGGATTCCGTTGGCAACTTGAGCAAATAAGATGATCTGAATTGGTAATGTATATATTGAAGAAAAAATAAATCCAATCAAAACGACTGTAATGGAAACTAACTTGTAATAAAATCCATTTAATTTTAAATTAAAACATTCACAAAAAATAATTGCAGCTGCAATTGGAGCCGTTATTGAAGAAGTTAATCCAGCACAAAAAAACCCTAAATTAATAATCCAATTAGAAATATTCCCGTAGAATGGTTCTAACAAACCACGAATTTCAGACGGATTTGTAATATTTGCCCCCTGTAATGAAGCTGAAGTGACAATTATACAAATAGATATTACACCTCCTATCGATACAGCAATAATAGTGTCAAGCTTAATGCTATTAATGTCTTTATACTTTTTATTTACAAGCGCTGCATGTAAAAATAAATTGTAAGGAACGACAGTAGTGCCCATGATACCGACAACATTTAAAATATTTTTTGAATTGAAGCTAGGGATAAATAAACCTTTTAAAATTTCTATAAAATCTGGCTTCGTTACAAAAGAAGATATCAAAAAAGACAAACTCATAAATGCAACGATGAGCATCAAAATATTTGATAATATTTTGTAATTGTTTATGAAAATTATAATGACTATTGTAAGACAAAGTATGGTTAGCTGAATAAAATTGGAAAGTTTAATCGATAACAAATTGAGAATACCATTGGTGCCTATAAGAGTACCCGATAAATTACCCGCCTCATAGGCAGAATTACCTATGAAAATTGAGGAAAAAATTAAGCATATCAACAAAATTTTTAAAATCTTATTTTTTTCATTACCAAGAATAGTAGTAGCTAAACCTTTTTTTGAATAAAAGGATATTCTAGCAGCAATATTTTGAATGAATATTGTTATCAGTGTTGAACATAAAACGGCCCATAGTAAATCAAAACCATAATTTGTACCGGTAAGTATACACATCGTTATTGTGCCAGGACCTATAAAAGCTGCTGTTACAACGAAAGCTGGATTAAAAAAAGATTTTCCAATCATAAATCGTAGCTGTCTAGTCCTTTACTTAGCCAATTTCTGTATTTATTTACACTAGAGGTATATTGTAGAGGGTAATTAAGAATCCTTCCATTGGGATGAATCATAATGTAATAGGGTTGTGATGCGGAATTGAAATTTTGAAGTTGGAAAGTTGACCACTTTTCACCAATAGTTCTAATTTTTTTTATCCTACCATCTGGAAATTTAAAATTAAAAGACTCATCAGGATTAAGTTTTTTTCTATCATCCACATAAAGCGAACTAATTATAAACTTATTTTTTAAAATATCGTAAACCTCTGGGTTAGACCAAATATTTTCCTCTACTCTCCTGCAATTTACACAAGCCCATCCCGTAAAATCAATTAAAATTGGTTTGTTTTGAGACTTCGCTTTTTCACGAGCAGCTTTAAAATTCTTATAACAATCCAGATTTAATGGGCAATCATTGGTGTTAGAAAAAAGGCTGTAGAAAACGGGAGGTGTAAATCCACTAACAAATTTCAGTTTATTTTCTTTGCTTACAAGACCATTTAAGAGATATATTGAAAAGATTAAGCTAATTAGACCAAATATCTTTTCAATATTAGATTTTTTTTCACCTGTGTTTTTTACAAGGCCAAGAAGGTATATAGATAAAAGAAGAGACAAAATCAACCATATTAAAATAAAAACTTCTCTTTTTAAAAAACCCCACCCTGAAACAAGATCAGCATTTGATAAAAATTTCAATGCTAGAGCAAGTTCGATAAAACCTAACGTTATTTTGAACTTTTTCATCCAAGTACCGGACTTTGGAAGGTTTTTAATCAAATTTGGAAAAAGAGCCAACATCGCAAAAGGTAGTGCTAATGAAATGCCAAAACCTAGCATTCCTGCTGTTAATTGGTATGCTCCTCCATTAATAGATAATGACCCTACCAATAAAGAGCCAAGTATTGGTCCAGTACATGAGAAGGAAACCAGTGCCAAGGTCAAAGACATGAAAAAAATGCCTATTATACTCGATATTGAAGATTTAGATTCAGTTTTATTTAAGAAAAATACTGGTAGGGTTAACTCATAATAGCCAAAAAAAGAAAACGCAAAAAATACAAATACAATAAAAAATATTATATTCAAAAATACACTTGTTGACAAATCATTTAAAATTTGTGGATTTAAAGAATCAACTAGATGAAAAGGCAAACTTAGAGAAACATATATTAATATTATAAAAAAACCATACAAGAGAGCATCAAAAATTCCTTTTCGATTTGATTGATTTTGTTTAATAAAAAATGAGACTGTTAGTGGAACCATTGGAAAAATGCAAGGAGTAAGCAGAGCCAGGATTCCGCTTAAAATTCCTAACAAAAAAATAGAAAAAAAAGATTGATCGTTTGATTCAATACTAGTTGGTGATATTAGCAGATCTTCATTACTTAGATTCAAGCTCAATTCATCGATTTTTAAAAGATCGTACTTTTTGAGTTCATTAGGACTTGATTCTAACAATTTTCCATCAATGGATAGGCTAAATGACTTGGTACGAAAAATACATAACCTATCATCACAAACTTGATAAGAAATTTCTCCTTTTATCGGTTCATCTGAGCTCTTTTTATAATATAGTGTTTGGTAAAATTCTGCCTCATTTTTAAAAAAAGAAATGTTTTTAAAAAAATATGGGTCAAATTCATCCAAGGGCTTTGATGACAAAAGGGAACCTTTTTTTCTAACACTTAATGAATCCGAAAAAAAATTAACTTCGGTAGCCAACGGTCCATCATCATAAACTTTCGGAGAATAAAGACGCCAATTTTTGTCTATCTCAGCACTAATTGTAAGCTTTAATTCTCCATTTTTAACATCAGAAACCGCAAAATCCCATTTGACAGGCTCTTGTGAATAACAAGAGAAAGCAATTAAACAAAAAAGGAATGTTTGTATTTTTTTCAACTTAATTTCAAAATTAAGGGATTTTCTTTTTTTTCACTTGCTGCAAATCTTCGATCAACTCTTTTTCCAATCACCCAGACAATTTTTTCACCAGAACAAAGCAACCATTGTTTTTCTTTATCTACAAGAGAATACTTTTCATCCTTAAAATACTTACTTAATTTTTTCTTTCCTTTCATTCCGAATGGATAGAAAAAATCACCCAAAATTGGTTTTCTAATTACCAATTCGCGGTCTAGTTTAGATCTGTCAAGAATAGCATACTCATCTGTATTTCTGGATTGTTCAACGATTTCAATTTTTATATCCCTATCAAATGATCTTTTTTTATCCCATTTATAAGGTTCATTATATCGTTTTTTGTTTATTTTTTTCAAAATTAAATGATCTCTATTAGAAATCAATCTGTATTTTTTTGAAGCTAAAAACTTTCCCGTCTCGGAATTAACTATCGAAAAAAGATCTTCCTCATTTAAAAAACCAAACTCACAGAATATTTCATAAATAAAAAATTTGTTTGGTTTTAGTTTTTTTAAGTCTCCTTTATAAATTATAAAATAATCCTCTTTTTCTATAAAGTTCTCTTTTTTCCAAACTTTTATTAAGTTGTAAAGAGCATCCTTAGAATCATTCAAATAAGTCAAACTTTTTTTATAATTATTTATCCAATCAGGGAATATTTTCAATAGTTCAGGAGTGATTTTATTTCGTATTTTGTTTCTTGTGTAGTGATTTTTTGAATTGGATGAATCTTCTCTCCAGATAATTTTATTTTCGTGTGCATAGAACTCTATATCCTCCCTTGAAAAAGATCTTAGAGGTCTTAAAATAGGAAAGTCAGGTATACCTGTAAGACCCTTTAAACCAGAACCTCTTGATAAATTAATAAGAAATGTCTCAAACTGATCATTCAAATTATGAGCCGTAACAATATAATTTATACGATGGTCTTTCAATAGCTTTTTCATCCAAGAATATCTTAATTCTCTGGCAATCATTTGAACTGATTTTCCAGCTCGTAAAGCCATATTTTTTGTGTCAAATGACTTAGAAAAAAATGTAATTGAATTTTCTTCACACTTTTCTTTAACAAATATTTCATCTCTGATGCTTTCATCACCTCTAAGCATAAAATTACAATGAGCAACAGAAAAATCAATGTTCAACTTTTTTAAAATATCAAACAAAACCATGCTATCTATACCACCACTACAAGCTAAAAGAACAGAACCCCCTTCCTTTAATTCGTATTTTTTTATGTATTCTTTTATTTTGTTAAGCATTATTTAATAACCAAATTTTACTGTCTAAAGGTTTAAAATCAAATTTTAATTTTTTTTTAATAATAAAAGATATAAATTTGCATCCAAATGAAAAGATATTTTTTTAATATAAAAGCGCGTAACATCCGTTATTTTCGTCCTCTATCTTAAGGGGATAAATTCATTTTTGGCTCATATAGAGTATTTACAAATTAAATTTATTACTTCAAAAAAACGAAAAGTTTAAAACTATTCAGTGAAAATATATATATCAAATATCAAACATAAAAAATTTGCAGAGCAAATAAGCAAATGCATTGATGAATCAGCTAAGATGAGGGGTACTGGTATAGCCAGAAGAACACCTGAATACATTATAAAAAAAATAGAAGCTGGCAATGCAGTTATTGCTCTTGACAAAGAAGAGTTTGCTGGTTTTTGTTATATAGAGAAATGGGGACACGGAAAATATGTTGCTCATTCAGGATTGATAGTTGCGCCAAAATTTAGAGGAAAAGGTTTAGCAAAGAAAATCAAAACTGAAATTTTTAATCTTTCTAAGAAAAAGTATCCAAATTCAAAAGTTTTTGGAATAACCACCTCTAAAACTGTAATGCGTATTAACTTTGAATTAGGATATAGGCCTGTTCCTTTTTCAGAGTTGACCGACGATCCAGAATTTTGGAAGGGCTGTAGAACTTGTGTCAATTATGATATATTAACCAGAACCGATAAAAAAATGTGCTTATGTACAGGCATGCTCAATGATGAAAAAAAGAAATAATATGAAAAACAATAAAGTTGTTCTTGCATACAGCGGTGGACTTGACACAAGCTTTTGTCTTAAAAAACTCATTGACGAAGGGTTTGATGTTCACCCAATTCTAATTAACACAGGTGGTTTTACAAAAAGTGATCTTAAATTGATTAAGTATAATTCAAAGGTTATAGGATCTAATAATTTTCAATGTATTGATGCTAAAAAAGATTTTTATCAAAAAATTATTCGATTTTTAGTTTACGGAAATATTTTAAAAAACTCAACCTATCCATTATCGGTGAGCTCAGAAAGAATTATTCAAGCAATTGAAATTATTAAATACGCAAAAAAAATTAAAGCTTCATCAATTGCCCATGGAAGCACTGGTGCGGGTAATGATCAAGTTAGATTCGATTTAATTTTTCAAATTTTATCAAGCGATATAAATATTATTACCCCAATTAGAGACAATAAAATTTCCAGGGAAGAAGAAATAAGTTTTTTAAAAAAAAATGGTATTGAATTAAACTGGGATGAAAAAAAATATTCTATTAATAAAGGTCTATGGGGAACAAGTATTGGTGGAAAAGAAACACTAGGATCAAGGCACAATATTCCTGAAAATGCCTATCCTTCAAAAGCCAATAAAAAAAAGGAAGAGAACATTACCTTAACATTTAAAAAAGGTGAGATTGTAGCTGTCAACAATATAAAAGCCTCTCCAATTGAAAACATTAAAAAAATTGAAAAAATAGCAAGTAAATTTGGAATTGGTAGGGATACTCATGTTGGAGATACAATAATTGGAATTAAGGGAAGAGTTGGTTTTGAAGCAGCTGCTCCAATTTTAATAATAAAAGCCCATCATCTTTTAGAAAAACATACGCTTACTAAGTGGCAGTTGATATACAAGGAGCAATTGTGTATAAATTACGGTTTATTGCTTCATGAAGGACAGTACCTTGACCCCGTTATGAGAGATATTGAAGAATTTCTAATTAGTAGCCAAAAAAATGTTTCTGGTGAAGTCTTTATAAAACTCAATCCATACAGGTATGAACTTATTGGAATTAAATCAAAATTTGATCTAATGGATTCAAAATTTGGAAATTATGGCGAAATGAATAAAAAATGGTCAGCGGATGATGTAAAAGGATTCATTAAAATACTTTCTAATCAAAATAAGATTTATCAAAAAATAAATAAAAATGATTAAAAAAATTGGCATTGTAGGAGGTTCGGGTTACACAGGGGGTGAATTAATTCGCATACTAATCAATCATCCGAATGTTGAAATTGATTTTGTTTACAGTAGAACTAACGACGGGAAAAAAATCCATGATATTCACTCAGACTTGATTGGAAAAGACCTTCCCCTTTTTAGTAAAAAAGTAAATAAAAATATTGATGTTGTTTTCCTTTGTTTAGGACACGGAAACAGTTCAAAGTTTTTGAAAGAAAATTCTTTTTTAAAAAAAACAGTAATTATTGACTTAAGTAATGAATTCAGATTAAAAAGTAATAATTCGTTTAAGGATTTGAATTTCATTTATGGACTTCCCGAATTAAAAAGAGAGAATATTAAAAAAGCAAAGGCTATTGCAAATCCTGGGTGTTTTGCCTCTTTATTGCAATTAGCTTTATTGCCATTAGCTGAAAATGGTTTACTAGAAGAGGAAATTCATGCAAATGCAACAACTGGTAGTACTGGTGCCGGAGTTGGGATGTCTGAAACTTCTCACTTTAGCTGGAGAAACAATAACCTTTCATGGTATAAAGCATTTAATCATCAACATTTAGATGAAATAATTGAAAATATAAAATTTAGTAAAATCAATTTAATCCCCCAGAGAGGAAATTTTACCAGAGGTATTTTTCTAACATGCTACACTAAATTCGAATATGATTTGAACTATTCAAAAAAAATATTTAAAGATTATTACAAAGGCGAGCCCTTCACAATTATAAGTGAAAATGAAATCACATTAAAACAAGTTATAAATACAAATAATTGTGTTTTGCACCTCCATAAGTATAAAGAAAAATTACTCATTACTGGTGCTCTTGACAATTTACTAAAAGGAGCATCGGGGCAAGCAATTCAAAATTTGAATATTATAATGGGTTGGAGTGAAAAGTTAGGTTTAGAATTCAAAGCAAATATATTTTAAAATGAAATTATTTGATGTTTATTCTCTTTTTGATGTTACACCAATAAAGGCTAAAGATGTATATGTATATGACGATGCTGGAAATGAATATTTAGATTTGTATGGTGGGCATGCAGTAATTTCTGTTGGCCATTCTCATCCACATTACGTAGAAAACATCAAATCACAACTTGATAAAATATCATTTTATTCAAATTCAGTAAAAAACCCCTTACAATCCATTCTTGCTGAAAAAATCAATGAGCATGCCGATCTCGAAGATTATCAGCTTTTTCTTTGTAGTAGTGGGGCAGAATCAATAGAAAATGCACTAAAACTTGCTTCTTTTCATACAAACAAAAAAAGAGTAATAGCATTTAAAAACAGTTTTCATGGGAGAACTTCTGCGGCGGTTGCAGTAACTGACAACCATAAAATAAGTTCACCTTTAAACAAACAACAAAATGTCACTTTTTTAAAATTAGATGATTATGAAAATCTTGAAATAGAACTAAAAAAGGGGGATGTATGTGCTGTTATTTTTGAAACAATTCAAGGAGTCGGTGGGCTGGACATGCCAAAAGGGGATTTTATTTGTTATATGGATAGATTATGTAAGCAGTATGGGACATGTCTTATTGCGGACGAGGTCCAATCTGGTTTTTCTAGATCAGGCAAATTTTTTGCTTATCAGTTTAATAATATAGAGCCAGATATTATCACCATGGCTAAAGGAATGGGAAATGGGTTTCCTGTAGGCGGGATTTTAATAAATTCAAAAATTAAACCCAGTGTTGGTCTTTTAGGAACAACATATGGGGGAAACCATCTTGCCTGCATTGCTTCAATTTCAGTTTTGGATATTTTAAAAAATCAAAACTTACAGGAAAACGCCAGCTCATTAGAATCTTATTTTAAAAATTCAATTAATTCAATGAATATTTGTAAGGTAAAAGGGAAAGGACTTATGCTTGGTCTAGAATTCGATTTTGAAGTATCTGAGCTCAGAAAAAAACTTGTTTATGAAAAAAGAATTTTCACCGGTAGCAGTAGCAATAAAAATCTTATAAGAATATTGCCACCATTGACAATTAGCAAAAAGCATCTAACTATCTTTTTTGATGCATTAAAAGATATTTTATGAAAAATTTTATTTACACATCTGATATAGTTGACTTAAATAACTTTATAGACAAATCGATAAAGTTGAAGCAATTACCCAATAAGTATTCTATTATGGGAAATAATAAAACTTTGGGAATGATTTTTTTTAATCCTAGCTTAAGGACTAGGCTCAGTACTCAAAAAGCTGCTCAAAATCTAGGTATAAAAACCATTATAATGAACTTTAATGGTGAAGGATGGCCAATTGAATTAGAAGATAAAGTGGTCATGGATCAAAACAAGTCAGAGCACATTAAAGAGGCTGCAAGGGTTATGTCAATCTATTGTGATTTAATCGCTGTTAGGGCTTTCCCATCTTTAAAGAGCAAAAAAGAAGACTTAGAAGATAAAATTATAAAGGGATTTAAAAGATATGCTAGTGTCCCGGTAATAAACATGGAAAGTTCAATAGCACACCCTTTGCAAGCTTTAGCTGATGCAATCACAATAGAGGAGAATAAAAAAAATAAAACTCCCAAAATTGTTCTCTCGTGGGCGCCTCACCCAAAAGCTTTACCTCATGCCGTAGCAAACTCATTTGTTAACATAACCAAAAGGATGGATGCGAAACTTACAATTACTCACCCGGAAGGTTACGAGCTTAACTCAGATATTACAAATGGAGCTTACGTTACCAATGACCAAAATGAAGCTTTTAAAAATGCTGATTTTATTTATGCAAAAAATTGGTCATCATTTAATAATTACGGTAAAGTGCTTAAAAAAGACCTTGACTGGATGATTACAAAATCAAAGATGAATCTAACAAACAATGCTAAGTTCATGCACTGTTTACCAATCAGAAGAAATGTAGTTGCGTCAGACGAGGTGATTGATAGCAATAACTCCTTGATCCTAAGTCAAGTTGAAAATAGAATATATTCTGCCCAATCCATTTTAAAAACAATTGTTGAAAATGGATAAGTTAATAGTTTTAAAGGTTGGTGGTGCAATTACGCAAAATAAATTACTACTTGATAAATTTTTAAATAATTTAAGAAAAATCAAGGGTAAAAAAATTTTGGTTCATGGAGGGGGTAGAGAGCTTGATCTTTTTTTAAACAAGAACAATCATCCAATAAAAATGCTTAACGGTAGAAGGATTACGGATAAAAAAACCCTGGATTATGCATTAATGATTTATGCTGGTAAAATAAATAAAGAAATTGTAGCCAAACTACAATCTTTAAAAATAAACTCCTTAGGTCTTTGTGGAGCAGATGCAAACTCTGTCCTATGTAAATTAAGAACTAAAAATGAATTAGATTATGGGTACGTTGGAGATATAGTTAGCATAAACACGGTTTTTTTTAAATTAATTTTAGAGAATAATATCATACCTGTTTGTAGCTCCATAACTTATGACAAAGACGGCTTGCTATTAAATACAAACGCGGACACGATTGCCTCCGAAATTTCTCGTAATATGTCAAGAATGTATAAAACTGAGTTATGGTATTGCTTTGAAGAAAAAGGTGTTTACCAAGATGATAATAAGAAAAAAATAATTAACAAATTGGATATGGCTACTTTTAAAAGTTTAAAGTCAAAAGGGATTATTTCTAAAGGAATGATACCAAAAGTGAGTAATAGCTTTAATGGGCTTAAAAATGGAGTTTCAAAAGTACTTATTGGTTCTTTAGATGCCATGATAGAAAACGAAACATATACTGAAATTATTCCGTGATGAACAATAAAAATCAAAATCATATAGAACTTCTTAAAGATTTAATTTCTATTCCGTCATTTTCAGGAAAAGAGAATAAAAGTGCAGACAGAATTGAGAATTGGTTTAAAGAAAACGGAATAAAATGTAGCAGATACAAAAACAATATCTATGCATTTAACAAATATTATGATAAAGAGAAAAAAACACTTCTTTTAAATTCTCATCATGACACGGTAAAACCCAATGAAGGTTACACTAAAGATCCCTTCAATCCTGAGATATCTAATGGTAAAATATATGGCCTAGGAAGTAATGATGCTGGGGGAGCTCTAGTAACTTTACTTAATACATTTAAGGATTTTTATGATAATAAATACCTAAAAGTGAACTTAATAATTGCTGCCACTGGTGAAGAAGAGAATTCTGGGCCTAATGGACTCAAAAGCCTAATTAGACAAATACCCCCAATTGATTTTGCTATTGTGGGAGAGCCAACTTTAATGAAAGCTGCTGTTGCAGAAAAAGGATTGGTTGTTATTGACTGTGTTATCAGAGGAAAAGCTTCTCATGCAGCTCATCCCAATCCCGAAAACCCAATTTTAAAAATACCAGATTTTATAAAATCTATTGAAAAAGTTAAATTCAAAAAGTTATCTAAACTTCTCGGGCCTGTAAAATTGACCATTACTCAGATAAATGCGGGAAATCAACACAATGTCGTTCCTTCATCCGTTGAAATGGTCTTAGATGTAAGAGTAAACGAACTATACACCAATGAAGAAGTAGTAGAGCTAATTAAAGAAAATGTAAATGCCCAAATTCATCCAAGATCAGTGGATTTAAATTCATCTTCAATTTCAAATAGCCATCCAATTGTCAAAGCGGTAAATGAAATTGGTATTCCTGTCTATGGCTCCCCTACTCTTTCAGATCAGACAAAATTATCATGTCCATCCATAAAAATTGGGCCAGGTGACTCATCTAGATCACACACAGCTAATGAATTCATTTACACCGATGAAATTGAGAAAGGTTGCGAAATAATGAAAAAACTAATTGAAAAACTACTGCTATGAATATGTGGGGAAAAAATAAAAAAGAAGACAATAAAATTAAGAATTTTACTGTTGGTGAAGATAGACATTACGATCTTTATTTGGCTGAATTCGACTGCGAAGGTTCTATAGCTCATGCAAAAATGCTATCAAAAACTGGGTTTTTATCTACTGAGGAAGAGAAAAAAATTATAGAAGTTCTTCAAGAGATCAAAAAAGATGCAAAAGCAGGGAATTTTACAATTGAAAATGATTTTGAAGACATACATTCAAAGATTGAATCTATATTAATTGAAAAACTTGGAGAAACAGGAAAGAAAATACATACTGCCAGATCCAGAAACGACCAAATTCTTACATGTCTAAATTTATATTTTAAGAGTGAGATAAAATCAATCAAAAAATTAATGATTCAATTCTTTGACAAACTTTTAGTTTTGGCAGAAAAATATCAAAGTGATTTCATGCCAGGTTATACTCATCTTCAAGCTGCCATGCCGTCTTCATTTGGACTTTGGTTTTCCGCATATGCAGAAACACTTATAGATGACTTACTTTTACTAGATACCGCCTACAAAACTGCTGATCAAAGCCCATTAGGCAGTGCCGCTGGATTTGGAACCTCGTTTCCTATTGATAGAAATTTTACAAAAGATGAGTTGAATTTTAAACACTTAAAAGTGAACTCGCTAGCTTCTCAAATTTCGAGGGGTAAAATTGAAAAATCAATTTCGTTTTTTCTTAGCGGTTTCGGCTCAACTATTTCCAAATTTTGCATGGATATCTGTCTATATATGGGTCAAGACTTCTCTTTTATCAGCTTTCCAGACGACCTAACTACTGGTTCAAGTATAATGCCACATAAAAAGAATCCTGATTTGTTTGAAATAATTAGGGCAAAAGGAATGAAATTACAGAATGTAAATACTGAGATTTCTTTAATAAGTTCAAGTCTTCCAAGTGGATATCACAGGGATTTTCAAATAATTAAAAAAACCATAATTGATAGTATAGAGGAAACAAAAGAGATTTTAGAAGTTATTTGTAGAGTAATTCCTGAAATTAAAATCACCAAAAATTTGGAACTAAATGATAAGTATAAATATACATTCAGTGTAAACAATTTAAACGAAAAGGTACAAGATGGTAATTCATTTAGAGATGCATACATAAATTTAAAGAAAGAGATCAATGAAGGAAATTTCAAACCTCTTAAAAATGCAGAATATTCTCATATAGGGAGCATAGGAAACTTATCTATTGACAAAATAAAAGAAAAAATGAAAAGCTTAATTGATTAAATCAAATTGGCTTTAATTCTTGTTTATTTCAAATTATATTGATTTTAATCAAATATGTAAAGGTCTGTTTTCACTAGCTGCTAAAGCTGCTTCCTTAACTGCTTCAGCATATGTTGGGTGGGAGTGACTCATTCTTGCAATGTCCTCAGCAGAGGCTCTAAATTCCATTGCTGTAACAGCCTCAGATATTAAGTCAGCTACCCTAGGTCCAACCATATGGACGCCAAGAACTTCATCAGTGGACTTATCAGCAAGTATTTTTACAAAACCATCCGTATGCATACTGGCTCTTGCTCTGCCAAGTGCACGCATGGGAAATTGACCTGTTTTATAATCAACTCCCAAACTTTTTAGCTCTTCCTCTGTTTTTCCCACAGATGCAGCTTCTGGCCATGTATAGATAACGTTTGGAATGAGATTATAATCAATGTGGGGTTTTTGGCCAGCTAAAATTTCTGCAACCATTACACCTTCCTCTTCAGCTTTGTGAGCCAACATAGTTCCACGGACAACATCTCCTATGGCATAAATATTTGGTTCTGAAGTTTGCAAATGACTATTAACTTCAATTTGTCCATTTTGGTTTAAAGTAATATTTAAATTTCCAAGTCCTAAATTTTCTGTATATGGCTTTCTTCCAACAGATACTAAACAATAATCCGCTGTTAATAATATCTCCTGACCTTTACCATCTAATGCTCTAACGCGAACGTTTTTTCCTACCCTTTCAACTTTATTAACCTTATGATTTAGATAAAATTTGAAACCATGTTTCTTAAATACCTTTGTCAGTTCACGTGATATTGAACTATCCATGAGTGGAGTAATTCGATCGGTATATTCAATTACTGAAATTTCAGAACCAAGTCTATTATATACTTGACCAAGTTCCAAACCTATAACCCCACCACCAATTATTATAAGTTTTTTTGGTATTTCCTTAAGTTTTAATGCCTCAGTTGAAGTTATTATTCTTTCCTTGTCAATATCAATAAATGGTAAACTGGAAGGTTTAGAACCAGTAGCTATTATAAAATTTTTTGAATAAATTTTCTCCTTGCTGCCACTCAAAAGAATACTTTCTTTGTCGCTGAATGAAGCATGTCCATAAAAAACTTTTATCTTATTCTTATCCATTAGGTAATTTATTCCCTTAGTTGTGTCTTCAACTACCTTAGATTTTCTAGAAATCATTTTTTCAAAATTGATCTTTATTCCTTTTGGCACCTCGATCCCGTGAGCATCAAAATTATTAATGAGCTCCTCATAATGATGAGATGAATCTAGCAATGATTTTGATGGAATACATCCAACATTTAAACACGTACCTCCAAGGGATTTGTATTTTTCAACCAAAGCTATTTTCATACCCAGTTGAGCACATCTAATTGCGGCTACGTAACCTCCAGGGCCAGACCCTATTACAACAACGTCAAACTTATCCATAGAATTTATTTATATATAAAATTAAATGATTCTAATTATTTTTGAATCTTATTATTGATATTTATTTTTTAAATAATTTAAATAGATTAAGTTTAAATGTAAATGAAAGATGAAAAAACAGAAATTGGTATTGTAGCATCAGTTTTACCAATAATAACCCTAATCATTTTGCTTGCAATAAATGTTGGGGTTTACGGGGATGATTCCCTTAATGGTTCTAATCAATTTATTTTACTTGTTGGGGCTTTTATAGCATCCATAATTGGATACTTTCACAAGGTGAACTACAAAATAATTATTAATTCTATTAGTAAAAGCGTGAAAACAACAACATCTCCAATATTAATTTTACTTTTTGTTGGTGCAATTGCCGGAACTTGGCTGATAAGTGGAATTATTCCTGCTATGATTTACTATGGCCTTCAAATTTTTAATCCTTTGTTTTTTCTTCCAGCGTGTGTAATTATTTGTGCAATTATATCGATTTCAACTGGTAGTAGCTGGACTACATCAGCAACAATAGGGATTGCAATGATTGGAATAGGAAAGGCAATGGAAATTAACACAGGAATTGTTGCGGGAGCGATAATTTCTGGAGCATATTTTGGAGATAAATTATCCCCGTTGAGTGATACTACAAATTTAGCCGCGGCAATGGCAAACTCTAATCTATTCAATCACATTAGATACATGTCACTTACAACTGTGCCAAGCATAACCATTGGTCTTTTATTTTTCATGTTCATTGGTTTTTTTCAAGTAAATACAGAGGAAATTGATAATAAATTTTTAGTCAATTCAATTGAAGAAAAGTTTTTTATAAGTCCTATTTTGTTTTTTGTCCCTATAATAGTAATAGTCATGATTTTAAAAAAAACTCCTCCTTTAATAGCACTAATGGTAGGAACGATTTTAGCCGCACTATTCGCTCTGATTTTTCAACAAAATATAATTCTTGAATTAACAGACTCTAATAAACTTACATTAAATTCAGCTTACAGGGGAATAGTTGATGCAATCACAATTGAAACATCTATAAAATCTACAAATGAAATTCTATCAGAATTATTCAAATCTGGCGGAATGAAAGGGATGCTTGGCACAATATGGCTAATTATTTGTGCCATGGTGTTTGGTGGTGTAATGGATGCTATTGGAGCACTTAAGAAGATCAGCGAAAAACTTCTTGAAAAAGCAGAAAATACTTTTCAATTAATTTTTAGTACATCAGTGTCGTGTCTCACAGTTAATTTAACTGCTTCTGATCAATATTTATCTATAGTTGTACCTGGTAAAATGTTTCAAAAAGCATATCAAAAAAGAAATTTAGCATCTGAAAATCTTAGTAGGACACTTGAAGATTCTGGTACTGTAACATCTGTTCTAATTCCCTGGAATACTTGTGGAGCTTATCAGTCTAGTGTTCTAGGTGTTTCAGTTGTTGATTATTTTGCATATGCTGTTTTTAATTGGATATCACCATTTATGACTCTCGCTTATGCATATTTTGGAATTAAAATTAAAAAACTAATTAGTCAATAATGAATCTAATTCATAATTATTAGGATTAACATTCATTAATTTTGAAATCAATATTTTGTAAATTTGTAAATAATAAAAATTCCTTGAATCAATACTTTTATTTAGGTGTTAAAAAAAACAAACGAATCTAATTACAAAAAAAAACGTTCTAGAGAAATCCTTTTTGGTTCTTTTCTGATAATCACATCTTTTCTTCTTTTTGTTTCATTAATATCTTATTTCTTTACTTGGGAATTCGATCAAAGTAGTATTAATAATATTTTAAACAGAGACATTGTTTCTAAAAATATATTGAAAAAAATTGGAGCTGAAATTAGTCATCTTCTTATATATGAAGGGTTTGGTGCATCATCATTGATTTTTTCATTACTACTATGTATTACTGGTCTCTCCCTTTTTTTTGAATTCAAGAAATTTAGCTTACTGAACACATGGAATTGGGGGTTATTCTACACTCTTCTATTGTCACTTATATTGAGTCAAAGTAAAACGATTTTTCCATTTCTAGGCGGAACCGTGGGATATGAGATAAGTGATTTTATAATCGATTATACAGGCACAATTGGGTTTTGGTCGATTATTTTATTTCTTACTTTAATTTCAATTGTTATTCATTTTAAAATTTTACCAAAAAAAATTAAGACAAGTTTTTGGAATCAGGAAAAAAAAGATGACGAGTCAGATCAATCCGGAAATTATAATAAAGTAACTGAACCAACTATTTCCGATATAGAAAATTTAGACAATCAAGAAGAAAATTATATAAAAACTGAGGTCGATTCAAGTAATTACAGTCAGATAAAAGAGAAAGTTGATAATGTTGTAATGGAAATTTCAAAAAATAAAGAGGAAGAAACCGTAGAAGATATTTCTGGAAATCTTGTCGAAAAATACGGAGAGTTCGATCCTACCTTAGAACTTAGTGGTTTTAGATCTCCTAGCTTAGAACAATTAAAAGATTACGGAAGTGGATCAATTAAAATTGATGAAAAAGAGCTTGAATCGAATAAGAATACAATAATAGAAACACTCAGAAATTATAAGATTGAAATTGCAAAAATTAAAGCAAATATTGGGCCAACCGTAACTCTTTACGAAATTGTTCCTGCAGCAGGAATAAGGATTTCTAAAATCAAAAACTTAGAAGACGACATTGCTTTATCACTTTCAGCGCTTGGCATAAGGATTATAGCACCTATTCCAGGAAAAGGAACCGTAGGTATTGAAGTTCCAAATAACAATCCCACAATTGTATCAATGAAATCAGTAATCTCATCACAAAAGTTTCAAAATGCAGAAATGGAATTGCCAATAGCTTTTGGTAAAACTATAAGTAACGAAACATTTACTGTAGATTTGGTTAAAATGCCACACCTACTTATGGCAGGAGCAACTGGTCAGGGAAAATCTGTAGGATTAAATGTTATCTTAACTTCACTTCTTTATAAAAAACATCCATCAGAAGTTAAATTCATCCTCGTGGATCCTAAAAAGGTAGAATTAAATATTTACAATAAAATTGAAAGACACTATCTAGCAAAGTTGCCTAACTCAGAAGAATCAATAATCACTGATAATAAAAAAGTAATCTATACCCTGAACTCACTTTGCATAGAAATGGATAACAGATATGAGTTATTAAAAATTGCAATGTGTAGAAATATCAGAGAGTACAATCAAAAATATAAATCGAGAAAATTAAATCCTGATAATGGACACAGATTTCTACCTTACATTGTATTGGTTGTTGATGAATTCGCAGACTTGATTATGAGTGCTGGAAAAGAAGTTGAAACACCGATTGCGAGATTAGCTCAACTTGCAAGAGCAATTGGTATCCACTTAATTATCGCAACACAAAGGCCATCTGTAAATGTAATAACCGGTATAATAAAGGCAAATTTCCCGGCCAGAATTGCATTTCGGGTTACATCAAAAATTGATTCAAGAACTATTTTAGATGTTAGTGGAGCTGACCAATTAATTGGAAGAGGGGATATGCTTTATACACAAGGTAACGAACTTGTTAGAATACAATGCGCTTTTGTTGATACCCCTGAGGTTGAAAAGATTTCCGAATTTATCGGATCTCAAAAAGGTTACCCTGATGCGCATTTACTTCCCGAGTTTTCTGGAGAAGAAAACGAGATAGGTGAAATTAACATTGAAGATAGGGACCAATTATTTGAAGATGCAGCGAGAGTTGTTGTTTTAGCACAACAAGGATCAGCTTCTCTAATTCAAAGAAAACTAAAACTCGGCTACAATAGGGCTGGGCGTATTATTGACCAGATGGAAG
>CACHSA010000004.1 GCA_902582405.1 uncultured Bacteroidota bacterium
GCTTTGATTGATAAAAACATTTATGCTTTTTCTAAAAGAAAAGCTTTTAAAATTAGTATGAGTAATGGACTACAAAGTGAAACACAACTACCCAAAGGTCTAGATAATAAATCCATATCTGCTATGGTAGATGAATTTCAAATAAATATTAATACTTTTTCGTCAAGTTCTTCAGGAGATTCAGCTTTTATTGCAGGTGACGCGGGAAGCGGAGATGCGGGAGGTGGAGATGCAGGTGGAGGTGATGGTGGAGGTTAATTTTAAAAATCAATATTTGGTTTCTATTATTTTGTAATTGAAAGGAGCTAATGACATTTTCTTCATTTTGCCTGTTCTAGAGTCAGATGATTTGAAATTCAAGGTATTCTAAAAGGAATATATGTTTTGCTTGGGGTATAAAATTAATTATTTGTCATACCTACCTGGCGCCATTGCTTTACTAGCAATAGAGAAAATGGAATTTGGCAATATTTTTATTAAAAAGACAACTATTTTCCAGGTAATGGTTGGTACACAAACTTTCTTTCCTTTTAGTGTTGCATCTACTGCCTGTTCTGCAATAGTTTTTGCATCTTTTTTTAAAAATTTAGGTACTCTATCCATTTCATCTTGAACACCACTTGCAGTGTGAAAATTTGTCACTGTATAACCGGGACAAACAGCAGTTGAAGTAATTCCTTTATAATTATAAGATCTATTTAAAGATTCACTAAACCTATTCATAAATGTTTTAATTGGTCCATAAAGAGATTGAATTACAGAAGTTGGAGCAAAAGCAGCAACCGATGAAACTATCATGATTCTTCCATATCTTTTATCTAACATCTCATTTAAAAACAATTTTGTTAGTGCAATTACTGAAGTTCCCAAAACTCTTATAAATCTCTCTTCATCCTCCATTGAGGTTCTATGAAATTTGTCTGGATTAGCAAATCCAGCATTGTTAACCAAGACAGAAACATTATACTTATTTAACTCACAAAATTTAAATATTTTATCCGGAGCCTTTTTATCACTAAGGTCACATGGGTATACAGAGGTTTTGACTTTAAAATTGTCAGATATTTCTTTAGCTAAAGCTTTTAATTTATCCTTGGATCTGGCTGTAAGAATTATATTATATCCTCGTCTTGCTAAAGATCTTGCAATTTCTAAACCTATCCCTGAGGATGCTCCTGTAACTAATGCAAAAGCATTTGTTGTTTTCATAATTATTTTTTCAATAGGAAAAACAAAACCCCTAAAGCGTTGAACCATAGGGGTTTAATCTTTATTTTAGCGGTCTGGACGGGACTCGAACCCGCGACCCCATGCGTGACAGGCATGTATTCTAACCAACTGAACTACCAGACCAATAATGACTAAATATGTAAAAAATTACATTTTAGCATTTTAAATTTCTAATCTAAACGTGTTGTTCAAGAGCTTGGGCATATGTTGATTTTGGAGCTACTCCAACTTGCTTACCAACAACTTCGCCGTTTTTGAAAAAAAGAACTGTAGGTATATTTCTAACACCATATTTAGCAGCAAACTCTTGATTCGCGTCAACATCTAATTTTCCAACGACTGCTCGCCCTTCAAAATCAGCACTGAGTTCCTCTATAATTGGACCTACCATCCTGCATGGTCCACACCAAGCAGCCCAAAAGTCAACCACAACGGGTTTATCTGATTTTAAAACAACATCCTCAAAACTTTCATCTGTTATTTCTAAAGCCATTTTATAAAATTTAAATTAAGTTAAAAAAATTAATATCGTTAACACGGAAAATAAACATATTAGATTTAGTTTATTAAATATGGCAAATCTACGGAATCTAACTTATTTAATAACTCTTTTGAAACATCAATTTTATATTTTCTACTTACTAAAGGCAAATTCACTTTTTCCTTTTCATGATAAACTTGAATAATAAGAGATTTTTCCCCTTTGAATTTATTAATAATTTCAGATATCTCTAAAACTCTATTTTCATCTAAAGTGGTCAAGTCTAACTGAATTTGTAACTTTTTAGAGTTATTTTTTATTACATCTTGAAGACTTTCAAAGTTGTTGAATTTTATTCTTGGTTCTGTTATTCTTCCTGACTCCCTGTTAACCCATCCTTGTTGAATTTTAATTTTAATTCTAATAAATTGATCTGTTAAAATAAAGTGTCTAAATCTTAAATATTCTTCTCCAAATATTTTAAATTCAAATACATCCCTGAAATCCTCTAGTTGAAATACTGCCCAGCCTTTACCTGTCCTAGACACTTTATGTTCTACAGTACTTACTATTCCGCAAAAGCTTAATTCTTTATTCACAATCTTATCCAAATCTGATAACAGTTTTAATGAATTTGGGGAAAATAATTTCATTTCTCTTGTAAAATCATCTAGTGGGTGGCCCGAAAGATATATACCTACAACTTCTTTTTCTTTTTTTAACCTTTCAAGATTTCTCCATTCTTCACACTCAGGAATTTTAATTTCGTCTGACAAAACATCTTTGTCATCTTCAAAAAGATTAATTTGAGATGAATTTAAAGAGTCTTGATATTTTCCGCCTCGGCGTATTGCTTTTTCTAAAAAAATAATTCCATCTCCGTCCGGATTAAAAAATTGTGCTCTATGAGATTCCCCTAACGAATCTAATCCCCCAGCCAAGGCAAGATTTTCAAGCGCCTTTTTATTTGCAAGTCTTAAATCAATTTTCTGAGTTAAATCAAAAATTGAGAAATAGTTAGATCCTTTTCTATTTTCAATAATGGTCTCTACAGCACCCTGTCCGACACCCTTTATAGCCCCCATCCCAAAACGAATTTGTTTCTTTTCGTTGACCGTAAATTTAAAATCTGATTCATTCACACAGGGTCCTAAAACCGTCAAACCCATCCTTCTACACTCTTCCATGAAAAAACTCACCTGTTTTATATCGTTCATATTATTTGAAAGAACCGCAGCCATATATTCTTCCGGATAATGTGTTTTTAAATACGCAGTTTGAAATCCAATTAATGCATAACAAGTTGAGTGTGATTTATTAAAAGCGTAAGCAGCAAAAGCCTCCCAATCTTTCCAAATTTTTTCTAAAATTTCTTGATCATGTCCATTTGACTTACCACCATTAATAAATTGAGGTTTCAATTTTTGGAGCAATGAAAAATCTTTCTTCCCCATTGCTTTTCTTAAAATATCAGCTTCACCTTTGCTAAAATTTGAAAGCACCTGCGAAAGCTGCATTACTTGCTCTTGATAAACTGTGATTCCATATGTTTCTTCTAAATATAATTTCATTTCTGGAAGATCATAGGATATAGACTCCTGACCATTTTTACGTTTCACAAAGCTTGGTATGTATTCTAATGGACCTGGTCTGTAAAGAGCATTCATTGCAATTAAGTCTGCAAAAACAGTAGGCTTAAGATCCTTAAGATATTTTTGCATTCCTAAAGACTCATATTGAAAAATACCAACAGTTTCACCTCTTTGAAATAATTCATATGTTTTTATATCATCGAGTGGAAAGTTATCAGGATTTAAATATTTGTTATATCTTTTTTTTACAAGATTGACTGTGTCTCTTATTAATGACAAAGTTTTTAAGCCAAGAAAATCCATTTTTAACAATCCTGCACTTTCAACTACTGAATTATCAAATTGAGTCACATATAAATCACTGTCTTTAGCTGTAGAAATAGGAACAAATTGAGTTATATCATCGGGAGTAATAATTACTCCACATGCATGGGTCCCAACATTTCTTAGAGAACCTTCCAAAACTTTCGCTTGATTAATAGTCTGTCCTGTTAGTGAATTTTCCTTTGATAGTTTTTTAATTTCATTAATCTTGACTATTTCATCACCCCTAAAATTGTCATTAAGCTCTTTATCAGTTAATGAAAAAATTTGATTTAATTTTATGTTAGGTACTAGTTTAGCAATTCTATCAGCATCGGCAAGGGGTAAATCCAAAACACGAGCGGTATCTCTAATGGATGATTTAGCCGCCATTGTTCCATAAGTTATTATTTGAGCAACTTGCTTATCACCATATTTTTGAATCACATAATCAATTACTTTAGATCTACCTTCATCGTCAAAATCTATGTCTATGTCTGGCATAGATATTCTTTCGGGATTTAGAAAACGCTCAAATAGAAGATCATATTTGATTGGATCTATATTTGTGATTCCTAAACAATAGGCAACAACTGAACCTGCTGCAGAGCCTCTCCCTGGCCCTACCGAAACTCCCATTTTTTTTGCACTACTTATTAAGTCTTGCACAATTAAAAAGTATCCTGGATAACCTGTGTTTGCAATGACTTTTAGTTCGAAATCAATTCTCTCTTTGGTCTCTGGATTTAATTTCTCATATCTTTTTTTAGCTCCTTCTAATGTTAAATATCTTAGGTATTTATTTTCTCCTATTTTCGGATCTTCTGAATTCAAAACCATAAACTCTTTTGGAATTTCAAATCTTGGTAATTGAATGTCATTAGACAAAGTATAGCATTCAATTTTATCGACCAACTGTTTAATATTTGTTATTGCCTCAGGGAAATCGTTAAACAGTACCTTCATCTCATCGCTTGACTTAAAATAATAATCCTTGTTATTGAGTCCATATCTAAATCCCCTTCCCTTTCCTATCGGAGTACTTTGTTTTTCTCCGTCTTTTAAACATAAAAGTATATCATGCGCGTTAGCCTCTTCTTGATTTACGTAATAAGTATTATTTGTAGCGACCGTTTTTATTTGGTGTTTTTTTGAAAAATTTATCAATACTTCATTAACTATATTTTCTCTTTCCTCGCCATGTCTCATGAGTTCAATATAAAAGTCATTATTAAAAGTATTTACCCACCATTTTAGCGCCGTTTCAGCTTGATCTTCTCCAATCCTTAAAATTTTTGATGGTATTTCACCATAAGTGTTTCCCGATAGTACAATTAAATTATCTTTATGATTTTCTATAATTTCTTTATCAATTCTAGGAACATAATAAAACCCATCTGTGTGTGCTATTGAACTCATTTTTGCCAAATTGTGATAGCCCTTTTTGTTCTTAGCAAGGAAAACAATTTGATATCCATCGTCTCTATGACTTTTATCTTTGTGGTCTTCACATACAAAAAACTCACATCCAATTATTGGTTTTATTTTTTGATCCTCATCTAAATCTTTATTTCTTCTTTCAGTATAGTTTATAAAATGAAACGCTCCCATTAGGTTTGCATGATCAGTTATAGCAACTGCAGTCATATTGTGTCTAATAGTAGCATCAACCAATTGACTAATTCTTGTGGTAGATTGTAAAACAGAAAATTGAGTATGATTATGCAGGTGAACATACGAATGATCTTTAAGTGAATTTAGTCGCTTTGAAATTGGTTGTTTTTTATCTGTAGACGGACTTTTTAATTTTTGAGATTCTAATCTTAAGTTTTTATGCTTAATTCCATAAAGTGAAATCTTATTTTGGATTTCCGTTATTTTATCAGTTTGGGAATTTTGATCTTCAAAAGCAGCTGGGTTAATCAATTTTCTCCTTATCAATTCAAAAAATACTCTTGCCGTAGCTTCAACATCAGCAGTTGCATTGTGAGCCTCTTGGAATTTGTCATTAAAAAGAAAAAAGTACAATTCAGTAAGAGTAGGAAGTTTATATCTTCCTCTTGGACCTCCTTTTATTTGGCATATATTTGCTGTCTCCTCTGTACATGTGTCAATAATTTTCTGAGACTGGAACGGGTCGTCTAGGGCTTTTCTTAAAAATTCAGCTCCTAGAATATTTCTATCAAATTTAACATTGTGCCCTATTATAAACTGAACTTTTTCTAAATCTTCTTGAAAAAAATTCAAAACATTATTTATATCTTCCCCGTCTTGAACCGCAAGTTCAGTAGAAATACCATGTATCTTTTCAGATTCATACGGAATATTGTACCCATCTGGTTTTATTAGATAGTCCCTATTCGACATCAATCCTCCTCCTTTGTCATGAATTTGCCAAGAAATTTGCACGCATCTTGGCCAATTATCACTGTCTGTTAAAGGAGCATTCCATTTTTTTGGTAATCCTGTAGTTTCTGTATCAAAAATTAGGTACATATTATCAAAAATAAATAAATGCTTAATTTGATATATACTATTTTTGTTCCAAGTTATTAACTTGAATTAATTTTTTAGTATTTCTTAAAAATAAACTACTACAGGAATAAGTTGAAAGATATTTTCAAAAGTCTTAAGATTGATAAATCACAAAAAATTATTAACAATTTTTTTAATGAAGTAAAAAGTACTATTAATATTAAAGGACTCGTCGGTTCTGGTTTAACGTTTAGATTAGCATGGTCATATAGGTTAAATCCTAGAAACATTCTATTTATCGCTGAAAGTATAGAATTAGCTCAATTTTATTTAAACGACCTTGTAAACTTTATCCCTGAAAATAATATTAATTTTTTTCCGTCCAGTTTCAATTCAATTAAAAATGTTGAAGATATTAATAATGACAACTTACTAATTAGAAATGAAGTCCTTTCAGAAAAAAAAGATAAAAAAAGAATAATAATAACATATCCTGAGGCAGTTTCAGAAAAGGTGATTTCGAAAAAAGTTATTGTAAATAAAACTCAAAAAATTAGCATCGGAGAAAAATTGTCTATTGAATTTATTAATGAGGTTTTGTTCGAATATGAGTTTGAAAGAGTTGATTACGTAGCAAAGCCTGGAGAATTTTCAGTTAGAGGAGGGATAATTGATGTTTTCTCATTTTCAAATCAATATCCCTACAGAATAGAATTTTATGATGACATTATTGAGAGTTTGAGAACATTTAATGTTGAAAATCAATTGTCGATTAAGAACTATGAAACAATTTCTATTTCCCCAAATATTAGTAAATTATTTTTCAATAATTATCATTCAAATAGTTTAATTAAATCACTTCCAAATGATAATATTTGTGTAGTTGAAAACCTTGACAATTTAATCTATCTCATAGATAAAAATCATACTAATTTTAAAACCAAAGAACTTAATTTTAAAACAAACAATGTTTTTGTTTCCAAAGATGAAATAATAGAAGATATAAATACAAATTCTTTTATTAGTTTATCAAACAACGATTTACTAAAAACCAGCTTAAGTCTAAAAATTCAACAAAGTCCCCAACCGTCGTTTAATAAAAAATTTGATTTAATTATCAATTATCTAAAGATAAATTCTAAAAATAATATTAAAAATATAATATGTGCATCAACGGAGGAACAAGGTAAACGCATAGAAAATGTCTTTGACCAATACAAAGAAAAACTAAATTATAATATTATTTATTATCCAATTTATCAAGGGTTTGAAGACCAAAAACTTAAAATCTCCATTTTAACCGATCATCAGATTTTTGACAGATACTTCAAGTACAGAAGTAGATCAAAATTTAATAAAAATGAAGCCCTCACATTAAGGGAAATTTCTGATTTAAAAAAAGGTGACTTTATAACTCACATTGACCATGGCATTGGAATTTTTTCTGGTTTGCAAAAAATTAATAATGATGGAATAATTCAAGAAGTAATTAAATTAACATATGCAGATAAAGATATTTTATACGTTAGTATCCATTCTCTTCACAAAATTTCAAAATTTAAATCAAAAGATGATTTAAATCCTAAACTTAACAAATTAGGGTCGAGAAGCTGGAAAATATTGAAGGATAAAACAAAAAAAAGATTAAAAGAAATAGCTTTTGATCTTATTTCTTTATACGCAAAAAGAAGAAAAAAAATTGGTTTTTCTTGTAATCAAGATAGTAGTTTACAAAGTGAGTTGGAAGCGTCTTTCTTTTTTGAAGACACAAAAGATCAAGTTGAAGCTACTCAAGCTGTTAAAAAAGACATGGAAAGTGATATTCCCATGGATAGACTTATATGTGGGGATGTTGGGTTTGGAAAAACTGAAATAGCAATCAGAGCAGCCTTTAAAGCAGTTGACAACGGCCTTCAAGTTGTATTTCTTGTGCCAACAACAATTTTAGCTTTTCAACATTTTAAAAACTTAGAAAAAAGACTAAAGGATTTCCCATTAAAAATTGAATATATCAATAGGTTTAGATCTCAAAAAGATAGAACCAAAATTTTTAAACAAACTGAAGAAGGTGAAATTGATATTTTGATTGGGACTCACCAAGTTGTTAATAGAAAAATAAATTTTAAAAATTTAGGTCTTTTAATAGTTGACGAAGAACAAAAATTTGGAGTTTCTATCAAAGAAAAGCTTAGAGCATTTAAACCCAATGTTGATGTTCTTGCTCTTACCGCAACGCCAATTCCAAGAACATTACAATTTAGTTTAATGTCTGCTAGGGATATGTCAATCATATCTACCCCTCCTCCAAATAGATTTCCAATTCAAACGGAGGTTATTAGATTTGACGAAAACTATATAAGGGAAGCCATTGAATTTGAAGTTCAAAGAGGAGGACAAATTTATTTTATACATAATCGAATAGATAATATTCATGAGTTTGAAAATAAATTACAACGGTTATTACCAAATATCAAAATTAGAGTCGGACACGGAAGAATGGACGGAAAAAAATTCGAAAAAAACCTCCTTGATTTTATGGAAGTAAAATATGATCTTCTGTTAGCAACCACAATTGTAGAAAATGGACTTGACATACCAAATGCAAATACAATTTTTATTTATAATGCTCAAAATTTTGGCCTTAGTGACCTGCACCAAATGAGAGGTAGAGTTGGTAGAAGTAATAAAAAGGCATTTTGTTACTTTATTACTCCACCTTTAACTTCAATATCTGATGATTCGAGAAAAAGGATAAAAGCTATAGAAGAATATTCTGAGTTAGGCTCAGGTATTAAAATAGCTATGAAAGATTTGGAAATTAGAGGTGCAGGTAATTTACTCGGAGCTGAACAAAGTGGGTTTATAAATAATATTGGATTTGAAACATATCAGAAAATTCTAAAAGAAGCTATAAGTGAATTATCAAATAAAGAATTTAAAAATTTAAATATTGAGTCTAATTCATTGCTTGATAATTTAAATGATACAAACATTGAAACTGACTTCTCAGCTATGATTCCAGACGATTATGTAAATGCCATTTCTGAAAGAATGAATCTTTATAAAAGGATTAGTCTTTTAAAAAATGAATTAGAATTAAATGAATTTAAAGGAGAAATCAGAGATAGATTTGGTAAAATTCCTGAAGAGGTAAAAAATCTTTTTGAACTTATACAAATCAAATGGATAGCCAAAAAATTTTGTATTGAAAAGTTGATTATCAAAAAGGGAGTTATGATAGGGGTTTTTATTGATGATAAATCAAACTCTTTTTTCAAAAAAAATATTTTTACTTCAATTTTAAATTGGGCGCTTTCTAATCCAGAAAAGGTAAATATTAAAGAGAAAAAAAATCATGCTGGTTTAAAACTTCATATTATTTTCAAAAATATATCTTCAATATCGAAAGCTCTAGATACTTTAAAACTTATAAATTTTTCAAATTCTTAATTATTTTGAATGCGTCATTTACATTTTGGTCATCTAGTACAATTGTAAATTCGTTAGATGTTGATATCACTTCAATTATATTTATACCCTCCCATGACATTTTTTGAAATATATAATAATATATTCCTGGTATCGAAATATTCTCAACTGGTAACTTAATTGAAATTGAGGACAAGTTGTCTGTTTTTTCAATTAAAGTTTCTTTTTCAAAATAAACCTCCATCTTTTCTTTCATTTCATTACTAATAATGATATTTGACTCAGTAACTCCTCTAGAGGAAGTGTAAAAAAATAATTGAGGGTTTTCAATTTTAGACAAAAATTTTGCTTGGCAAGACAACAGAGAATCTGAAACTTTAAAACTATAATCTATCAAATTGGACCTTACGGTAATATCTCCTATATTTTTTAATACTTTTAAAATTTTATAAGTTGAAACAAATTCTAGACTATATGAAATTCTCTTTAAAGCCATTACTATTGCCCCACTTCTTATTTGCTTTTTAAGTACTAACTCAATTTCAGGTTTTATCCTTCTTGATAAAGAGGTAAGATTTATAATTCCTTCAGATAAAGCAGTTGAAAGAAATGGTTTATTTTTAACGTAGTTTTCTACCACGGAAGAAATAGTTTTCATTTTTTTTCACAATATGTTACAAAAATAACATTTTCTAAAAATAATTAATACTTCAAATTTGAAGAAAATTGGGTATTTAAATCCTATTTTTGTGTAAATCAAATCTTAAATGAAGCGCTACTTAATAACGGCAGCTTTACCTTACACTAATGGGCCTATTCACATTGGTCATCTGTCAGGAGTTTATATTCCTGCCGATATATACTCAAGATACTTAAGGCTGTGTGGTAGAGAAGTAGTTTTTATTTGTGGAAGTGACGAACATGGCGTTGCTATTTCGATTAAAGCATCCAAGGAAAAAACAACACCGAAATCTATTATAGATAAATATGATAAAGTTATCAGAAAATCGTTCGAAACTTTTGGAATTTCCTTTGATAATTACTCTAGAACATCAAGACAAATCCACTATGACACCGCTTCAGAATTTTTCCAAAAATTAAATTCAAGTAAGAAATTTATTGAAATGACCTCCGATCAACTCTATGATAATTCCTCTAAAAAATTTCTTGCGGACAGATTTGTTTCAGGAACTTGTCCATTATGCTCTAACAAAGAGGCCTACGGTGACCAATGTGAGAAATGTGGAAGTTCGCTAAACGCCACCGATTTAGTTAATCCTAAATCAACCTTATCTGGTGATAAACCAATTTTAAAAAAAACTAAACATTGGTATTTACCTCTCAATAAGTATGAAAATTTTATAAAAGACTGGATATTGGTCAAACACAAAGATGATTGGAAAATAAATGTTTACGGACAGGTGAAATCATGGATTGAGCAGGGTCTTAAGCCAAGAGCTGTGACTAGAGATTTGGATTGGGGCATCCCAGTTCCAACTAAAGAAGCAGAGGGGAAAGTTTTATATGTATGGTTTGATGCTCCAATTGGCTATATTTCGTCTACAAAAGAGTGGGCACTACAAAATAAAAAAAAATGGGAAGATTATTGGAAAAATGATGAAACTGAACTAGTACACTTTATCGGAAAAGATAATATTGTTTTTCACTGCATTATTTTTCCATCAATGCTTAAAGCTCACGGAGAATATATCCTACCAAAAAATGTTCCTGCTAACGAATTTCTGAATCTTGAGGGTGATAAGATCTCTACGTCTAAAAATTGGGCAGTCTGGATTCATGAATATTTGAAAGATTTTCCTGACAAACAAGATGTAATGAGGTATGTATTAACCGCTAATATGCCTGAAACTAAAGACAGTGACTTTAGTTGGAAAGATTTTCAGGCTAAAAATAATAATGAACTTGTGGCTATTTACGGTAATTATGTAAACAGGGTAGTTGTACTTATAAATAAATATTATGAGGGTAAGGTACCAGCGCCAAAATTTTATACAAATAAGGATAAAGAAATAATAAATTCTGTTAAGCTTTTAAGAGATAAAATTGGCTTTGCTATTGAAAAATTTAGGTTTAGAGAGTCCAATTCGGAGATGATAAATATCGCAAGAATTGGCAACAAATATCTTGCCGACAATGAACCTTGGAAACTAATTAATATTGACCCAGGTAGAACGAAAACAATACTTTTCATATCAATTCAAATAGTATCGGCTCTTGCTTTTTTAAGTGAACCTTTCCTTCCTTTTACTTCATCGAAGCTTAAAGAAATTCTTAAAATTAAAAAACAAATTATATGGAACGATATATTAAATTTTAATATAATAAAACCAGGACAGAAAATAAGCAAAGAATCTTTCCTTTTTGAAAAGGTTGAAGACAAAGCAATTTCTAACCAATATCAAAAATTAGAAAGGAATAAAAAATAAAATTTTCATTATTTACAGTGATCTTTAATCAATAAATATGATTTTCATTGCATATCATCCATGTTATGAATTAAAACTCCCGAAAGGCCACCGTTTCCCAATGGATAAATATCCATTAATTAGGAAGCAACTTACTTATGAAGGAATTTTTTCGAATGAAAATTTTTTTTCACCAAATAAATTAGATTTAAAAATTATACAAAAGGTTCACGACAAAAATTATATTCAAAAATTATTAAATCTTTCTTTAAGCAAGAGTGAGATTAGAAAAATTGGTTTTCCTTTCAACAATGAATTAATCAAAAGAGAAATTACAATAGCTGGAGGTACTGTTGAGTGCGCTGTTAAAGCGCTTTCTAACGGTGTATCTTTAAATATAGCTGGAGGAACTCATCATGCATTTAGCAATAGGGCAGAGGCATTTTGTTTACTGAATGATCAGGCTATTGCAGCTCAATATCTTATAAATAAATTTAAGATAAAGAAAATTTTAATAATTGATTTAGATGTCCATCAAGGTAATGGCACAGCAGAAATATTTAAAAAAAATAAAAAAGTATTCACTTTCTCCATGCATGGGAAAAAAAATTACCCATTTATAAAAGCAAAGAGTGATTTAGATATTGAACTTTCAGATGGAACTGAGGATAAACAATATCTTGATATTCTAAATACAGAATTGGATACGATTTTTGCTAGAATTAAACCTGATTTTGTTTTTTATTTGTCGGGAGTTGACATTTTAAAAACAGACAAACTTGGAAGACTAAATATTACAATAGAAGGATGTAAAATGAGAGATGAAATTGTCTTTAAAAAATGTTTTGAAAATCAGATACCTGTTCAATGCAGTATGGGTGGCGGATATTCTGCAGACTTAAAAATTATTTTAAATGCTCACTCAAACACCTTTAGAATTGCATCTAAAATTTTTAACTACTAAAAAAGTTGAAAACTTGTTTATATAAATTTTTACAATCACCAAAAAATCTTTTTAAGATAACGTAAATTAGGGATATGTACATTAATAAAAATGCACGCTTTTTATTGGAAAAGCTTCTTAATAGTTACAGAGAGAGTAAAATATTATATTTAAATTCAGCAGATAGCCATTATCACCCCTCTTTTAATAGATTTTTTAATCATCAGGCTATTATTCGTAATAATATGTTTTTTAATATTTCCAACATTTTATCTGAAATTGGAATTCAAGTTGAAGATGTAATTCTTCAAAGACCTGATATAAACAATCTTATGTCAACAAAAATTGAAAGAGGAAATGAAGATTTATTTAGCAAAAACTTAAAAAAAGATATTGAATTAAAAGACATTTTGTTGAAGCTTTGCAGGACTGATGATAAAGAAAACAGAATATCGGTATACAAAAATCACTTGAAAAAATTATCTCAAAGTATAAATGAAAATAAATCTTACAGACTTGAGATAAAAGAAAAAATATATTTTAATAGCTGAATAGAACATTCACTTTCTAAAACCCCTCCAAAGTTTCGAATAAAATTTCATAGCTTAAAAATAACTTTTTAAGATTTTTATTTAGATTTTTTAGATCGTCTCTGTGATTATCAAATTTACATTTCAAAATATTTGTTTTCAAAACTTTTAATCTTCCCCTGACTTCAGGCCTAGAAATAAGATTACTTTTTTTATTATTAAGTAATTTATTGCACTTAATTAAGGATTCATCTAAAAATGTTTCAATTTCATTTGGATTGACTTTTGTTAGATCTTCGATTGCTATTTTTAAATCTTTCCATTCAGAAATTGAGTTGACTATTGAATCCCCAGAAGAGTTTTTTTCCGGAATATATACTTGAAAATTATTATCCAATAACTTTTTTTCAACAATTATAATGCTTTTTTCCTTTTTTTTAGAACCCGATTTATAGCAACTTAAAAATATTATCGATATAAAAAAAAAATATATAAACCTCAATTTGATTAAATTAAATTTTTTAGTGTGTTTAGTTGGAGTAAAAGTATTAAAAAAAATAAGATAATAAGAAAATATAAATGGTGAGTAAAATTTCCATTTACTTTTATTTTAAAAATTTGGTAAAAACAATTCAATGGAAAAGCTACAATAACCCACCCCAAATAGTTTTTTAATGGCGCTTTACCACCACTAAATTCCCAAAAGTCTAATACTGGAGCAATGGGTTCAATTACAGCATCAAGCATAACCATAAAAAAAACTCCCATAATTATTTTAGTAAATACTGAGTCAAATAAAGTTGCAGACAAAGCACAGCAAGAAACAGTCAATATTGCCCAATTTATCCCAATCAATACAGGGACACCAAAAATCTTGTAACCCAAAGCATTGCCATATTTATAATCCCCAAAAATCACTCCAAAGTTTACACCTAAAATTTCAGAAACCATGCCTATTAAAAAACAACAACAAACAAAAATAATTGTTTTAAAATATTTTTTATTAACGTATAATAAAAGGAAAAAAGAGACATAGATATTCAAAGGAGTTAAATTAATAAACCACTCAGAATTTCCATATAAAATTCCTAAAATACCAGAAAGATGAAAAATCCAAATAATGATTATACAGATTAAATTACTGGCTATACCGTATTTTGTTAAGTTCAATTTTTATTTATTAATTCAGTCGTAATCTTAGCGGATAGGAGACAAAGCGGAATACCTCCACCCGGGTGCACACTTCCTCCACAAAAATATAGATTTTTAATTTTTCTTGAGAAATTTGGATGTCTTAAAAAAGCAGAAAAAAGCCCATTACTGGAAGATCCATACAAAGAACCCTTATAAGAGTTGGTCCTCTGCTCTATTGTTTTTGGTGTAAAGATTTTTTCCTCCTCGATAAAAGGAGATATCGGCTCGCCTAATATAGCTTCTAATCTTTTAATCACAATTTTTCTTAATTTTTTTACTTCTAAATCCCAATTTTGCCCACTATCCCCACAAGTATTAATCATAACAAACCAATTTTCACAATTTACAGGAGAGTCAGTTGGGATTTCTTTCGATGTTACATTTACATATATAGTAGGGTCATTATATATGTCTTTTTTATTAAAAATTGAATCAAACTCTTTGCGATAGTCTTTTGAGAAAAAAACATTGTGTAGATCTAAATTATCAAAAACTTTAGATACACCCCAATAAAATATGATAGCTGAACTTGATCTTTGTTGATATTTTATATTTCTCGGAAGTTTCCTTTTAGAGAGTAATTTTTTGTATGTTGGATAGATATCCATATTAGATATTACAGAATCGAAAAATAATTTTTTACCGTCTACAATCAATCCTACAGCACTACCTTCTTTTAAAATTATTTCAGTTACAAGATTACTAAAGTTAAAAATAACGCCCTTCCTCTTGGCTAATTCATACAAACTTTTTGTTATACTATGCATACCATTCTCGGGTATGTATGTTCCGTAATGAGACTCCAAGTGCTGAATTACAGTCATAATACCAGGAGTGGAATACGGAGAAGAACCGTTATAAGTAGCATATCTGTTATAAAATTGAACTAGATGTGGTTCTTTGAGATTCGTTTCGTTTACTTCAGATAAAGTTTTTCCAATTTCAAAAATTGACAATTTTGACAAAGCCTTTATAGTTTTAACTGACAAAAATGTTCCTAATTTATGAAGCGACTTATTTAAAAATAAGTCAGAAGTTAGATCATATTTCTCTTTTGCTTTTTTTAAATAATTTTCAAGTACCTTTCTGTCAACACCTAATTGTGAGTATACTTCATCAAAGAATTTTTCTTTATCTGCATAAGCAGTAAGTTTTTTTCCGTCTTGCCAAAAATATTTACAAATAATTTCTTTCTTGTAGTAATTAAAGAAATGTCGTGGATTTTCATTAGCTAAATGAAATAATTCGTCAACATAATGAGGCATTGTAAAAAGAGGTGGGCCAGCATCAAATCTATAATTTCCTAATTTAAAAGATGTTAATTTCCCGCCAGGATAACTATTTGCTTCAAAAACATGTACCTTGTGACCCATACATGACAATCTTATCGATGCCGACAAACCAGAAATTCCTGAACCTATAATACCAATTGTTTTTTTCATACCTTCAAATAAAAATCTTTATTTATATAAAAACGACAAAATAATTCTTCCAAATACCATTTTTCATTTTTTGTTTTTCTTATAATACTTTTATGAACACTACTATTATATGCGAATTCCTTTACATCTTCGATATTATTCCATAAGCTAATTGTAGCTTGCTCTAGAAATGGGATTTCTCCAATTCCCTTAAAAAAATAAACACCCTTTGCTTTTGAAATTTCAAAACTTGCTTTTGGAATACTCATCCAGAATCTAAATAATTTAGTTGAAGATATCCTTGCCCTAGTTAAAATGGCAACCTTTTTATCTTTGTTTTTTGAAATATTATTATCAACATGGAATGGATTTGTACCAGACCATCTACCAATGGTCTGGAAAGGGGTTAAAGATAGCACACGTATTGTTTTTGCTTTTTCTAAATATTTTGAGAAAAAATTGTTTTTATTAACGAAATGGTCAGCAGCAGTTCTGTTTTCCCAAACTGATAAAAAACAATATGTATTAAAGTCAGGATACAGGCCGAATCCAGTTTTCCCACCAGTACCGAGTAATCTAAAGAATTTAAGCCCTTTTACATCTCTTAGTTGTTTTTTATAAATACCCATCTGAGAGAAAGCCCAAAATTTGTTTTTTTTAAAATTAAAAACAAAAAATTCAACTACGCAGCTCACAATAATCAAACATAATTTAAAAAGGCAAGCTTCATTGCTGTTAATAATAAGTTTAAATTATAATTGTGAGAAAAAAAACTATAGAGTAAAACGCCTTCAATTTACAATTTTAAGTTCTTGACTTTAATTGAAAACAAAGGCGTTTGAAATCAAATTGAATTAAACTGTTTAAATATATCAAAAAAAAATTAAACAAAATGGTTTTTCCAATATGATTGTTTCAAAAAATCTATTCACTAATTGAGTATACTCAATTGCCTAATTTTATACTTATTAAATAGATTTGATTATTTTTGCTAAAAATTTCCCTATGTCACCAGGATTTGTAGCATATTTTGTTTTATTCACTACCATTGTAGTTTGTTTTTTCATCATTAGAGATATGATTAAAAAATAAAACATGAAAAAAACCCATCTATTTATTGATAGACTCATTTACATTTTGATTTTCTTAAATGTAACTGCCATGATTTTTGAATCTCATGAAAGTATAAGAGAATCATATGGAGATTTTTTTCATTTTTTTGAACTTTTATCAATTGGCATTTTTTCTTTGGAATACCTTTATAGAATTTCCTACTCATTTGCTAATTCTGGATCAAAAGGTGCAATAAATTATATTTTTAGCTTCTTTGGTTTAATTGATTTAATTTCAATTATACCTTTTTATTTAAACCAATTTGTAAGTTTAGATGGAAGATTTTTAAGAATTTTAAGACTTTTTAGGTTAACAAGAATATTTAAGTTTGGAAGGGACAGCAACTCCTTAAAACTTTTTACAAAAGCTCTAATTTCTGTAAAAGAGCAACTTTTATTCACTCTTTTTTTGTCTGCTCTTACAATTCTTTTTTCAGCCTCTGCAATATACTACTTGGAAAATGAAGCTCAACCAGACAAATTTTCAAGTATTACTGAGTCTGTTTGGTGGGCGACAATATCACTAGCAACTGTTGGTTATGGAGATGTGTATCCTATAACTGTGGGAGGTAAAATTTTTGCTACCATAATATCACTTGTAGGGATTGGGGTGGTCGCGATCCCAACTGGAGTTATAAGTGCATCTTTCGTTGAAGAAATTTATAAAGAAAGACTTAAAAGAAAAGATGATCAATAATTAGATTTTTTTTATGAAAAGTATTTTTATAATTGGATCTGGATTTTCGTCTATTTCTGCATCAACCTACCTTGCCAAAAAGGGTTATAATGTTACAGTTTTTGAAAAAAACTCAACTATTGGAGGTAGAGCTAGACAATTTAAAAAGAATGGTTTTACTTTTGATATCGGCCCATCTTGGTATTGGATGCCAGATGTTTTTGAAAGATATTTTAATGACTTTGGTAAAAAAGTAAAAGATTATTATAAGTTAGAAAAATTAAATCCTGCTTATGAGGTTTATTTCAGTACGCTTGATTCAGTGAAAATTGGTGATTCACTAGAAAAAATATGTGAAGAATTTGAAAGCATCGAACCGGGTAGTGGCGATATTTTGAAAAATTATATGAAAAAAGCCGAGAAGCACTATGAAATTGCCGTTAAAGATATGGTTTACAAACCCGGGATTTCGCCCCTCGAGTTAGTTAATTCAAAAACCGTAGTAAGATTAAAGTATTTTTTGACTAGTGTGAAAAAGGAAGTAGAGAGGTATTTTAAGAACGAAAAACTATCTCAAATTTTGCAATTTCCTGTTCTTTTTTTAGGTGCGAAACCCTCCAATACCCCAGCCTTTTATAATTTTATGAATCAAGCAGATTTTGGTCTTGGAACCTGGCACCCCAAAAAAGGAATGTATAGCGTGATTAAAGGAATGCAAAGGTTAGCAGAAGAGACTGGCGTAACCTTTAAAACAAATCAAAAAGTAGAAAAAATTATCGTAAAAGGAAATTCTGTTTCTGGGATAGTTGTTAACGGAGAAGAAAAGTACTGCGAGGTCTTAATCAGCGGTGCTGATTATCATCATACCGAAAGCCTTTTAGAAGCAAAGTTTAGATCTTATGACCAGAATTATTGGGAAAGAAAAACATTTGCTCCATCTAGTTTGCTATTTTTTGTTGGGCTTGACAAGAAAATAAAGAACGTATCACACCATACACTTTTCTTTGATGTTGACTTTGATCTTCATGCTAGTGAAATATACGATAATCCAAAGTGGCCCTCAAAACCACTTTTTTATGGAAATTTTCCGTCCATTACTGACCACTCAATGGCACCAAATGGTAAAGAGGCATGTTTTTTTCTAATACCAATAGCTCCTGGAATTAGTGACTCTGAAAAAACGAGAGAAAAATATTTTAATATTATAATTGACAGATTAGAAAAACTTACAAATCAATCTTTAAGAGATCAAATTCTTTTCAAAGAATCTTTTTGTGTAAATGACTTCGAAAAAGAATACAACTCGTACAAAGGGAATGCTTATGGTCTTGCAAATACGTTAAAACAAACCGCTTTTCTACGACCAAAAATGATAAGTAAAAAGGTTAAAAATCTTTATTTCACTGGTCAGCTTACAGTACCTGGACCGGGTGTACCTCCATCGATAATATCTGGTAAAATTGTTTCAAATTTAGTTTGAACCTTATGTCTGAGGATTAAGAACCCAATAAATAATTTTGTATTCTCTTTCTCTAGCTGCAATAACTGAATCTAGCATTCTATAACTTCCATCAAGAAACTCTTTATACAAGTCAACTTGAACTTTTACCTCGAGTTCCCACATTTCAACTCTCTTGAACAGATTGTATCTTATAAATTTATCTGATTGAATATATTTTCTGTTTTTAATCCAAAATCGATTATCATTAAGATCAAAAGGAGGAAGATCATAAACCCATTTTGATGCAACTCTGTCAATAAATTGATTTACATATCTATGTTCGATTCCGTTTTTCCCAGTATTTTCAATAAGATAATTTATATCTTGTCCATCATATGCATCGGTCATTCTTCTTCCAACTATGTCTGGTAAAAGTCTAAATGTTCCATCAAGTTTTATTGCCTCAAAAGTAGTTCGAGGAGGACTAAAGGGATTTCTCTGCACATATTGTGCCATAGGCGCAAAATAAAACCCACCGTATTCTTCATCTTCCGGATCATCCCACCAATCTATAAATACCGAATCATTATCTTTCTCCCATTTTTTAAATTGTTTAGTAAACATAGCTGTTACCCAATCAAGTTCTTCTGCATATACTTCAGTATATTCAATCATTTCTTCTATTTCATCTCTCAACTTATATAGATTTTCGATTCCATCGTCTCTCTCGTCATCTCTCATACCTTTTTGCTCAACCCCAAATGAAAGTAATACTCCAAAAAATACGATGGAAAAGTCAACAATACCTTTTTTTAGCCTATCATAGAAATCACGCCAAGAAAACCTGTCTCCTAAAGTAATTAATTGCAGAAACCAACTTACTTTTTCTTTCTTTACTCCTTTTTCTTTGTCCGACATTTATTTACAATATTGAATTAATATGTTCTATAAAGATACAAAAGACTTTTTTTTGTCAAATATTTCCTCAATAACTGACTTTAAAAATTCATGAAATTTGTCAAATGAATAAGGATCTAATAAACTGTCACTTTTACTTTTTGAAGATGATTTATTCTTTAATGGTATAATATTTTTAAAAGGAGATTTCAATGAAATGACCCCTGCTTGAAAGTGTTCAGCTTTTTGTCCTTCAATTTTTAAAGCCAACAGATATAGCAAGAGTTGAAATTGGTTATTTAGTTTATAATCTCCTTTAAAATGTTCAAAATTGGGTTTAAATATTAAATATTTAGGGTCAATATATCCTGTTTTATAGTCCAAGATTCTGACTCTATCATTAAATTTATCTATTCTATCAATTTTCCCCTTTAAAAACACCTCATTTTCTAAATTTACTTTAAACTCCTTTTCAATATCTAAAATGACAATTCGATTATTATCATTTACTAGCTTTTTTTCTTTATTCACAAAAACTGCAATCGCTCTCGCATATGCTGAAATAATTAAAAAGTTCTCACCAGCTAATTCATACTTATCTCCGTAGTATTTTTTGAAATAATGTAATAGCGTGGATTTAATTTTTTTTAGAATCTCATCATAATATGAAATTTTCATTTCCTTTTTTAAATATGGAGTGTAGAGTTCTTCCAAAGCTTTATGAACAAGAATTCCTCTTTCCAAATTATTCAGAGTGTTAGTTTCAGGAGTATCATCAAGAATTTCTAATATATACTTGTAATAGAAGTCAATTGGATTATTTAAATATGTTGAAAGTGAAGTGGCTGAAAAACCATTTTTTGAAATATATTTTAATTTTTTAATTATTTCAGTCGATTTATCAATACTTGGGTCTTTGATAACTGTATTTTTAATATTTTGATTTAAGATTACTTCCTGAAAATTATGAGATGGTATTTTTGAAAATGAAATTTGTCTTATGTATCTACTTTTTTCACCAGTTAAAAGTCCAACTCCAGTAGATCCATTATTTAGAAGAAAAATATTTTTAGCCCTTTGAAGAATTCTAAAAAAATGATAGGAATTTATTGCATCTTTCTCTAGAAAAGTTGGAATTCCATATGCTTTTCTTATACTAAAAGGCAAAAAACTGTCATCACGTTTGCTTTGAGGAAAAGTCCCCTCATTGACATGAGTGATTATTACATTTTCAAAGTCAAGTCCTCTAGTTTGTAAAATTCCCATAATTTGAATACCATTCATTTTATCTCCTTTGAAGTCAAGTTTTTTGGTTTTAAGCAACTCATTAATTATATAATACCATGCATCTTTTGGAATTTTGAAATGATTGACGTTAGAGTCAATCATCATTTCTTCAAATGTGTCTAACAATATCTCTGATACTGAAATATTGAATTTATCTAAATTTTTATTTTTTGTAATATATTTTAAAATTGAAATTGAGTCTTGAAGACATAAATGCATATCTTCTTTAGGACAAAAAACTTTAAGTAATATTTCTGTGCTAAAAAAACTCTCAATTTTTTTATAACTAATTTCCTCGGGCTTGGAAAATGTGAGCCTATTTAAGCCTTCTATTTTGTCGATTTCATTATTAAAAATAAAACTTTTTGAAAATGTATTATTAATTATTTGAGACAAATAAGTGGTTTTAAAATTATTGTTTTGCAAGCTAGAATGCAAATTAAAATATGTCATAAAAAACCTTGTGATTGGAAGCTGGGTTAATTTGTACCCCATAGTAACATTCCACTTTTTATCCTTAATGTTTAAATTGGATAAAAGTGGAGATAAAATTCCTTCATTACCTAAAACTATTAAAGTATTATCAGATAGATTCCTCGTTATTTCAGAAACTTTTAAAGCTTGTTCGTAGTCTGTACTAGTAGATATAACTTTAATTCTCTTATTCTGAATGTAATTGTTAGAATGAAAAAAGAAAGGTTTTTTTTTGTAATAATTCCATTCTCTTTGATATTCTTTTATAAACTTGGCAGTTGAATGTGAATCTTTATCAAAAAAGTATTTGTCAAGATCCCATAAAACAGTTCCTTTTTTAGTATTTAAAAATGTTTGAAAAATCAGTTTTTCTGAATTATTGAGAGCATTAAAACCAATCATATAATAAAAATGATTTTCACTTTTTATATGTTTTTTAAAATTTTTTACAGCTTCACGATGCAAAATTCCAGTAGTGCCTTTTCTTTTAGCTAGCAAAATTTTTGAAAACTCTTGATGAAGCTTGTGAATTAAATTCCAAAAACTTAAATCATTTCCATTTGAATTATTTTCAAACAGATTCTCCATCTTTTGATACTCATAGAGATCTTTAAAAATCAATTTAGAGTCAATGATGTTATTGTCAATTTTATTAAAATCGGAAATTAATGTAGGTGCCCATTTTATGAAATTTTCAAAATCTTGCTGTAAATCATTTTTAAAAACCTCCAAGTAGATTTTGTATAGGTATAAGTACTCTTCGGTTTTAGAAGCCTTACTTAAGTTAGACAACTTAGCTATAAAGTCCTTTATAGAGTATACATTTGGAGAAAATTGTGGGGAATTTATTTCTTTAATTAATAAGCTAATAAAAATAGAACATAATCTTTGAGTAGGAAGTATAACTGTAATTTTACTTAAGTCTTTCTTCTCCTTTAAGATTCTTGTAATTGATTCACTTAAAAATGTTTTCAAAATATTTTAATTTAAATTAGTTTGAAAATTCAATTTGCTCAACTGTCAACTTATTCTGTTGTATGTAAACAATAAAACCTAGAGTTTGTTTTCTTAAAATTTTTTTCACAATTTTCATATAGTTAACCAATTGAAAATTATCTTTTTCGTTTTTTAAACCTGTTTTATAATCTATTACAACGCATGTTTTATCATTATAAGAAATACGATCTGGCCTCATAATATTTTTACCTGGCAGAAGTATATTTTTCTCGTTAATCGATATATAACTTTTTGAAAAATATTTTTTTATCATAGGATGGAGATGAATTTTTTTGAAAATTTTTATAAAATATTCTTTTTCTTTTTTTTCAATTTTCTCTTCTAAAAAATACCTTTCCACAACCCTTTGAATGTCTTCCTTGTAGTAAATATCAGACAACAATTCATGAATCAAATCTCCTCTTTTTCTGGGCTCATTTTTACTATTTTTGTTAGAGCTGCTAGAATAAAAAAGTTTTTCTTCAAAACTACTCCTCCCTATATCATATTTTAATTCCTCAGTTGCAATTTTAATTTCATCCCTTTTTAATTTTTTTTTATTCTCTAATTTACCCCATTCAAATATTCCCTCATCAATAGATTTTTTTGACAGTAATATGTTTTCCAATACCTTGGAATAAGAGTATGCATTTTTATTTTTATTACTCGAAATTATAAACAGTTGACTAACAGCTCTGGTTGTTGCTACATAAAAAACATTCCAAGAATCAGTTTCCTGATCAGCATTTGTTTTTTCATGGATAGACTTCCAATAATTTCCAAATTCAGATATTTTTTTGGTAAAGTTTATCCTCGCATACCCGACATCGGTTCCCAAAAATTCTGAGGTATTAAACCAAACTTTTTTCGATGGATGAGTATATATTTTTTTATCTGCGAAAGGGACAATAACTACAGGAAATTCTAACCCTTTTGCTTTGTGGACGGTGGTGATTTTAACTCCATTTACTTCATCATTCAAAGGGACAGACCATTTTGAAAAATTTGCTTGCCAAACTTTTAAAAAATCAAGGGGATTTGAAATTTGTTGCGAGTTTTCTAATTCTAGAATTTTATCCAAAAGACTATTTACAAAGGTGTTTTTTAAATTTATCCACGGAAAGTCAAAACAAGCCTTTTCAATACAAGTAAATAATGAATATTTATTGAAATCGGATAAGTTAAATTTTAGATTATTTTCATTGAAAATTTGATCTAAAGGTTTATTCAAATTGCTTGTGAAAAAGCAATGAATTTCTTCAACTTTATTTAGAAAATGATACAAAAATTTTAAATGTTGGATTTTAATAGATAAAACATCCGGATTTAAAAATAACTCTATCAGGTTTATTAGGAATTTAACTTGGGTAGAGTCCTTTAATAATAGAGCATCCGAAACAAAATGTGGAATATGTTCCTCTTGGAATTTAACACTGATTTCTCTAGCCTCATCATTTTTTCTTACCAAAATAGCTATATCATTATAATCAAATCCTGATTTCAAACTAATTTTAATTTTTTCAATTATTTTGTTTAGATAAAGTAAAACTAAATCTTCATTTTCATTTAAGAATTCTATTTGTACATAACCCCCTTCTTTATTTTTTGGATCTTGAATCAAGCTTTTGTTGTAAACTTTTTTTGATTGCTCATGTTCTAAGTGATTCATCAAATTTGCATAGAAAAAATTATTAAACTCAACGATTTCCTTCTGACTTCGGTAATTAGTTTTTAAGTTTTCAATCTTAGGTTTTAAAAAAAGTAAATCTCTAGATTTCTCTATCTCAACAAATTGTTCAGGTTTAGCTCCTCTCCATCTATAAATGGATTGTTTGTAATCTCCAACTAAAGTTAAAGTACCATAACTTTTTTTTTCACCGATGTTTTGTACACAGTCTTGTATTAAAGATTTTAAAATTGACCACTGAGACTCCGATGTATCCTGAAATTCATCAATAAAAAAATTATGATATTTATTTCCTAATTTTTCAAAAATAATATTGTGATTCGGGTTAATTGAAAGTTGTTTTAGTATCCTATTGCTAAAGGTTGATATAAGTAATTTATTTTTTTCAGACTGAATTTTATCAATTACTAAAGATACATTTGACAAAAGACTAATAGGAACCCAGTTTCGAAGCATATTTTGAATTATGTCTATCAGAATTAGATTATTTGTAGTATTGGTAACTTCTGATTTAAGGTATGATAGAATTTGATTATATTTCTCAACTAAATCATCTGTTACGCTGGCTTTTAGCAAAGGTTTCTTTTCATTAAGTTTATCATTTAATTTTGAAAACTTTTCAAATAAATGTTTTTCATTATTTAAAAGACTGTTTATTTCCTTAAACACATATTTGTAGCTAAATAAATCGGCGTCAAACCCTTCTGATTTAAGTTTTTTTAAAAGCTCTATCGAAATTTCCTCATTTTTTTTCTTTAAAAGATCTAATTCATTATTTAAATACTTTTCATGTAAATCTCTTTTTTTAAGATCAATTTTTCTTAGTTGACTAGCATAAAATTGATCGTTTTCATTTAATATTAATTTACCTGTGTCTATTAGGTCTTCTTTCAATCTCCAGTTATTTTCTTCATCACTTATCTTTTGATAGGTAAATCTTTCCAATAGATTAGAAATCTTTTTGTCTTTTCCTACCTGATTAATGAAGTAATCTGCTGACTCATTTAAAATAATTTCAGGTTCAATTTCAACATCAAAGTTGTAACTCAACTCCAGTTCTTTTGAAAAACTTCTAATTATTCTGTGAAATAAACTATCTATGGTTATTATATCAAATGTTCCATAATTATTTAAAATTTTGTCCAAAATGATTTCTGATTTTTTGGCCAATTCATCTTTATCAAAATCAAGTTGTTTGATTATATTTTGGGCCATATTATCAAACTTATGATTAGAAAATTTGTAAAGCTGTTCTAAAATTCTTGATTTCATCTCCAAAACAGCAGCATTTGTAAAAGTTATTCCTAACATTTTTGCGAAAGCTTCAACACTTTTATCCTTAAAAAGATGAAGCAGGTAGTGCTGAACTAGTGAAAAAGTTTTTCCTGAACCAGCCGAAGCGTTGAATATTAGAAATGAATTTAAATTATTTACAGTTGACATTACTAAATAAATGTAATTAATCTTTAGCTTTACATTATAAATTATAAATAAAAAAAAATGGCTTTTAAATTACCAGACTTAAATTATGGATATAATGAACTTGAACCCTTTATTGATGCTAAAACAATGGAAATTCATCATTCAAAACATCATGCGGGTTACACAAATAATTTAAATAACGCAATTCAAGGGACAGATTTTGAAAATATGGACATAATTGATTTACTAAAATCAATGGATATGAATAATGCTGCTCTTAGGAACAACGGAGGTGGATTTTACAACCATTCACTTTTTTGGTCTGTAATTGGACCTAATAAGGGAGGTACACCTGTAGGAAAACTTTCAGATGAAATCATTAAATATTTCGGTTCTTTTGATTCTTTTAAAGAAATATTTTCTAAAGCTGCTGCATCAAGATTTGGTTCTGGTTGGGCATGGCTATGTGTTAAAAATGATGGAGTTTTGGAGGTTTGTTCATCTGCAAATCAAGACAACCCGCTCATGCCAAATATAGGTTGTGGAGGGACTCCAATTTTAGGCATTGATGTTTGGGAACATGCCTACTATTTAAATTATCAGAATAGAAGGCCAGAATACATATCAGCATTTTTTAACATTATAGATTGGGAATCAGTTAACAAAATCTATAATGAAGCTTCTAATTAACTTATAGAGAATAAAGGAGCAGAAAATTATCCTTTTTAAATATTGATAATTAGAAATTATTTTAAGTTTATTTAAAAATTAATTTAAACTAGTATGCTCTCGAAGATTTTCCTTCAAAAAAGTTTATGAAGGACTTGTTAACAACTCTGTTCCCTCCAGGAGTAGGGTAATTACCTGTAAAATACCAATCGCCTTTGTGATTGGGACATGCCTCATGCAGTCCCTCGATTTTCTGAAAAATTATTTTTAAAGGAATATTATTTAATTTGGTAGTTAAAATATCGGACATCTTATTTGATATTTCATCATCTGTAAAATTTTTGTATATATCTTTTACGTGATTTTTAGCTTCTGCTTCTTTGTTTTTAAAAGAATTGACACACAAATCGTAAACATTCTTGACTATACCAGATGTGCCATTTTCCTCGTGAAGTTTAATAGCTGCTTGGAAGGCAATGAAATCTTCAAGTTTAGCCATATCTATGCCGTAACAGTCGGGGTATCTAATCTGGGGTGCACTAGAAACAATTATAATCTTTTTAGGATTTAATCTATTTAACATTGTCAAAATACTTTCTCTAAGAGTTGTACCCCTTACGATACTATCATCCAAAATCACTAAATTATCAGAAGGCTTTACTATACCATAAGTAACATCATAAACATGATTTACCAACTCATTTCTAGAGTTATCTTCGGTTATGAAAGTCCTTAATTTTACATCTTTTATTGCAATTTTTTCAATTCTAGGCCTCAATTCTAAAATCTTTTTAACCTCAACTAAATCCAAATTTAATTCCTTTAACTTATCACTTACCTTACTTCTTACATAATCTTGAACCGAACTTATAAGGCCATAAAAGGAGGTTTCAGCAGTGTTAGGAATATATGAAAACACAGTGTTTTTCAAATCATCTTTTATAGATTTCATAATCTGACCAAAAAGAAGATATCCTAATTTTTTTCTCTCTTTATAAATGTCAGCATCACTACCTCTAGAAAAATAGATTCTTTCAAAAGAGCATTGTTTTTTTTCAGTTTCACTAAATATTTGAGCTATGGATATCTTACCAGATTTTTTTAAAATCATTGCATTCCCTGGAGGTATTTCTTTTATTGAGTTTAATTTGACATCAAAAACTGTTTGAATTACTGGTCTTTCGGAGGCAACAACAGTAAATTCATCGTTGTCAAAATAAAAAGCTGGTCTAATCCCACAAGGATCGCGAAGAACAAAAGCATCGCCATGACCAATCATACCAGCGATAGTAAATCCACCGTCCCAGTCTTTAGAGGCTTTTTTTAAAATTTTAGAAATATCCAATCTTTCTGCAATTAGAGGTGATGAATCCAATTTACTAAATCCTTCTTTTTTTAAATTTTTATAAATTTTGGCAACCGCATCATCCAAAAAGTGACCAATGTTTTCCATCACAGTTATTGTGTCAGAATTTTCCTTAGGGTGCTGCCCAAGTTGAACTAAATTTGAAAACAGTTTTCCTACATTGGTCATATTAAAATTACCGGCTAAGATTAAATTTCTGTGCATCCAGTTGTTTTGTCGAAGAAACGGATGCACACTCTCAATACTGTTTTTCCCAAACGTACCATATCTTACATGTCCCAACATTAACTCTCCTAGAAAGGGAACACTTTTTTTTAATAATTTTAGATTTTTAGATAGTCTTGGATTTTTATTTGTTTCATTTGATATGGTGGTATTGATTTTTTTAAAAATGTCATAAATAGGTTGTTGCTCACTTGATCTAATTCTACTCATAAATCTTTCTCCGGGGTCCATATCAAACTTTATGCTGGCAAAACCCGCACCATCTTGTCCACGATTGTGCTGTTTTTCCATCATCAGATACATTTTATTTATCCCGAAAAGTGCAGAACCATATTTTTTTTGATAATATTCAAGAGGTTTTTTAAGTTTCAAAAGAGCTATTCCACACTCGTGCTTAATAAAATCACTCATATCGACAAATTTAGGTCAATTTTATTTTTATTTATAAATATTTCCAATCTCTCTAAAATATTTTTTTTGACAACTCTTTCTATGCAACTAATACCCAAACCCTCTACCGTGAAAGAAGCTAAAATTGTTCCCAAAATAAGTCCTTTTTTCAGACTGTTGAAATCTATTTTCTTATTTTTTGACAAGTAAGCAGCCAACCCTCCCGCAAAAGTATCACCAGCACCGGTTGGATCAATTGCTTTAACTCTGAATGAGGGTAAAGAAAATTTTTCGTCTTTACTATATAATTCTGCACCCAACTCTCCTTTTTTAATAATCACATATTGAGGACCTTTCTTAATGATTTTGGAGGCACAATTTTCTAAAGATTTTTCTTTTGTCAATAAACAAGCCTCTTCATCATTTATAGATATTAAATTTACCTTTGAAATAACTTTATTTAGATCTTCTAAATTGTTGTCCATCCAAAAATTCATAGTATCCAATATCAAAAATTGATTTTTACCCAATAATTGGTTGATACTTTTATTTTGGACAGAAGGGTGCAAATTTCCTAAAACAACAATATTGCTGTCTGTAAATTTTTTCGGAATAATAGGATTAAAGTTTTCCAAAACTCCAAGTTTAGTGTCTATTGTTGTCCTTTTATTTATGTCCACATGATATCTTCCACTCCAAAAAAAACTTTGTTTATTTTTAATAATCTCAACTCCTGAAATGTCAGCACCCGTTGATTTTATTCTATTCAAATACTCTAAAGGGAAATCACCTCCAACGACAGAGACAATTCCAAATTTATTTGAAATTTTAGAAATTGCGAAAGAAATATATGTGGCAGCTCCGCCCAAAATTAACCCAGAATCAAGAGAAGGAGTTTGGATTGAATCTAAAGCTAAAGTGCCAATTACTAAAATATTTTTGTTCATGATTGGAATCATTTTTTTTAAATACTTTTCATTTTAATTTACATTTTTATTGAGTTTTTCATAATAAAAGTCGTTCTCAGTAGAGTTGTTTTTTGCTGCTTTTACCGCAAGCTCGTCACACCTTTCATTTTGTGGATGATTATTATGTCCTTTAATCCAATAAAATGTAATATTATGCTTTTCATTCATTTTTAAAAAACGAATCCACAAATCCGGATTTTTGATTTTTTTAAAATTATTATTTTTCCATTTAAATATTCTTTTAAGTTCAACCGAATCAACAATATATTTTGAATCAGTAAAAATCTTAACATTCCCTCTTTCTATCTTTAACTTTTCAAGGGCTACAACTACCGCCAGTAGTTCCATTCTATTGTTAGTAGTATATTTATATCCTTTTGAGTATTCTTTGATGTAATTTTTCTTTTTCCACTCTAAAATTATCCCGTATCCTCCAGGACCAGGGTTCCCAAGTGAAGAACCATCTGTATAAATATTAATGATTTCTTCCATACAGTAGCTGATATATTATTATTGGAAAGTATTTCATTTCCAAACTTTTGATTTTTGTTTTGATTGTACTTAAAGTTTCATCTTTATTTAAAAAAACTTTTTTTTGAAAAATAATTTCTCCTTTGTCATACTTTTCATTAACATAATGAATGGTTATTCCTGTTTCTGTTTCATTATTAATTAAAACTTGATTGTGAATATTATCACCATACATTCCTTTACCCCCGTACTTAGGCAAAAGCGAAGGATGAATATTTATAATTCTTTTTTTAAAAAGATCAATTAGCTCCTTAGGGATTTTTTTTAAATACCCTGCCAATATTATTAAGTCAGGTTGGTAATTAATACATTCGTTAAGCAAAGACAAATTATTACTGATTTGAATCAGAATACAAGGAATTTTTATTTTTTTCATTTTTTCAAAAACGCCAGCTTTTTCTGTGTTACATAAAACTTTTATCTCATTTTTTAAATCAGTTTGTTTTAGAAATTTACATATATTTTCAGCATTTGAACCATTGCCTGATGCTAATATCAATACCTTTTTCATTATATATTAGATATCAAATTTTAAATAAAATCACACTAATATAAATGGTTTAGTAAGTTTTTGGTGCAGATTTTTGAAATTAAAATTACATTTTAATCATTTTATCATTAGAAATCGTCCAAAGATTTGTTATTTTTGACAAACAAAAATTTAAAACCAAAATAATATGTCTGACATAAATTCAAGAGTAAAAGCAATTATTGTAGATAAATTAGGTGTTGACGAAGGTGAAGTTGTTGCTGATGCTAGCTTTACTAATGACCTTGGTGCCGATTCACTTGACACTGTTGAACTTATAATGGAGTTTGAAAAAGAATTCGACATTCAAATTCCAGATGACCAAGCTGAAAATATTTCAACTGTAGGCCAAGCAATCCAATACATAGAACAAGCTAGTTAATTTTTAAATGAATCCAAGACGAGTAGTTGTTACCGGATTGGGAGCATTAACACCAATTGGTAACTCTGTCGAAAATTATTGGCAGGGACTTATGGGTGGTAAAAGTGGATCTGCTCCAATTACTTACTTTGACACCTCAGATTTTAAAACCAAATTTGCTTGTGAGCTAAAGAGTTTTGATCCACTCGATTATATTGATAAAAAAGAAATACGAAGACAGGACAGATTTTCACAATATGCAACTATATGTTCTGATGAGGCAATTAATGACTCAAATCTTTTAAATTCAAAAATAGATTTTGATAGAGTAGGGGTAATTTGGGGAGCAGGAATTGGAGGTATTGAAACATTTCAAAACGAGTTGGAGTATTTTTTTTCAAATAAAAAACCAAGATTTAATCCATTTTTTATTCCAAAACTAATTGCTGACATTGCACCTGGTCTTATATCAATCAAACATGGATTTAAGGGACCTAATTTCACAACTGTCTCTGCATGTGCTTCATCTTCAAATGCAATCATAGATGGACTAAATTATATTCGGTTAGGTTACGCAGATGTTGTAATTACTGGAGGTTCTGAAGCGGCAGTTACGTGTGCAGGAATTGGAGGGTTTAATGCAATGCACGCTTTGTCTACGAGAAATCACGAGCCTGAAAAAGCATCAAGACCGTTCGATGGTGAAAGAGATGGTTTTGTTTTAGGTGAGGGAGGAGGATGCTTGATTTTAGAAGATTTAAATCATGCAATAAAAAGAAATGCGAAAATTTATTGTGAGCTGGCTGGAGGTGGACTATCAGCAGATGCTTATCATATGACAGCACCGCATCCCGATGGTAGTGGGGCTAAAAAAGTAATGGAGAATTGTCTTCAAGACGCTAAATTAAGGATCGATGAAGTTGATCATATAAATATGCATGGAACTTCAACTCCACTTGGAGATATTGCAGAAACAAGGGCTGTTCTGGATGTTTTTAAAAGTCATGCTTATTCTATAAATATTAATTCTACAAAATCAATGACTGGGCACCTTTTAGGTGCTGCTGGAGCAGTTGAAGCGATTTCATGTGTTTTATCAGTAAAAAATAACAAAATACCTCCCACAATTAATCACTCTTGTAAAGATGAAAAAATAGATTCCAAATTAAATTTTACATTCAATAAATTTCAAGAACGAAATGTTAGAGTTGCTCTTTCAAATACTTTTGGTTTTGGTGGTCACAATGCATGTCTAGTTTTTAAAAAATTTGATTGAAAATATTGATGTAAATGAAAGTTAAAAAAGTTTTTTTAAGTATCGAGCCAGGAGATATAGACGATTTTTCTGTAGTAGCTATTCACGCGAATTTAGAACCATATTTGTTAGCTTATAGATTAAACCAAAATCTTGATTGCCTACTCTATAACTCGAAAAAAAAATCCATCAATGATTTTTACACTAGATTTAAATACGTTTCAAAAATTTCTAATGATACTTGGGAGTTAATTTCAAATCATTATGAGAACGACGAAAGTCTTCAAAAAAGAAATTTGCTTTTTAATATAGAAAAAACAAATAAGAAAAGTTTAATTCCTAACTTACAACCAGTTGATTTTTTTTTCAAAATTCCAAAATCTAAAGTTATTGCTGAATTAGTATATAAAATTAGAAAAATAGAAGGAATCCAGCTGGCTTACGAAATTGATAAAAAATCACTAAGCAACCTTCAAAATTTAATTTTTGATTGATGAAAATTATAAGAAAAACAAAAATTATAGCTACTGTAGGGCCATCTTGTTCTTCCTCTAGGACCATTGAACAAATGATGATTAGTGGGGTTGATGTGTTTAGAATAAATTTTTCTCACGCTAATCATTCAGAAATTGAAAAAATAATTTCAATAATTAGATCTCTAAACAAAAAGAATAATTGTTATACTTCTATTTTAGCTGATTTACAAGGCCCCAAACTGAGAATTGGTAACATGATTGAAAACACTAGGATTAATGATGGTGATATTATAGAATTTTGCTCTGAAAAAAAATTTATTGGAAACAATAAAAGGGTATTTGTCAAATATAAAAGATTCGCACAAGATGTAAAAATTGGAGAAAAGCTTTTAATTGACGACGGAAAACTCATTTTAGAAATATTAGAAACTGATAATAAATTTAATGTTAAAGCAATGGTTATTCAGGGAGGCCCTTTACTCTCGAAAAAAGGAATTAACTTGCCTAAAACGAAAATTTCATTACCTGCGCTAACTGAAAAAGATTTTGAAGACGCTATTTTTTCAATAAACCAGAAAGTTGACTGGATTGCGCTTTCTTTTGTTAGAAATGAGAATGACCTTGATGAATTAAAAAAAATAATTAGTGAAAGGTCTAGTCATAAGATTCCGATTATTTCAAAAATAGAAAAACCTGAAGCCCTTGGTAATATCGACAAAATTATTTCAAATTCAGATGGAATTATGGTTGCAAGAGGAGACCTAGGGGTCGAAGTATCGGCTGCAAAAGTCCCATTAATTCAAAAGCAGTTGGTTAATAAGGCAAAAAAAGCTAGAATTCCAGTTATTATTGCCACACAAATGATGGAAAGTATGATTAATAGTCTAACTCCAACGAGAGCTGAAGTTAACGATGTTGCAAATTCAGTTATGGATGGAACCGATGCTGTTATGTTGTCTGGGGAAACCTCCGTTGGCGAGTATCCTGTAAAGGTAGTAGACAAAATGTCTTCAATATTAAAAACAGTTGAAAATTCCCCTCTAATAAAAGTTCCGCATTCGCCCCCATCTGTGAGAAGCAAGAGGTATATTACAAAGTCAATTTGTTATCATGCAGCAAACATGGCAAATGAGATAGATGCCACAGCTATATGTACACTCACAAACAGCGGATATACGGCATTCCAAATATCAGCTTGGAGACCAAATGCAAATATTTTAGTTTTTACATCTAATAAATTAATATTAACTCAATTAAATCTTCTATGGGGAGTCAAGGCCTTTTACTATGACAAATTTGAAAGCACAGATAAGACAGTTGAACAAGTAAACAACATGGCTCTTAAAAATAATTTTGTTAAGGAAGGGGATATGTTGGTAAATCTTGCAGCTATGCCTGTAAAGAAAAAAGGGATGGTAAATACATTAAGAATCTCAATGATTTAAAAATCAATTTTGAGTTGTACATTTATTGAGTTATTATTATTTTTTTTGTTTTTTGCTTGTTTAAAGTTCGATACTGTTATTCCAATTAATCTTACTGAATCTCTAAGTTTTTCTTTGTACAAAAGTTTTTCACAATATTTACTAATTAAACTTTTATCACAAACATAGATTTTCTTCGTAACTGACCTGGTCTGAGTTACAAAATCACTATATTTTATTTTTAATGTAATTGTTTTACCTGAAATACCAAGTTTTTTTAATCTGCTTGACAATTTATCTGAGATAATATTAATTTTTTCTAACAAAAAAAATTCACTAGATATATTTTTTGAAAATGTTTGTTCGCTACCTACTGACTTTGCTATTCTGTTTGGAGAAACAGGACTCAAATTTATTCCTTTAGCTGAGTTAAAATAATAACTCCCAGATTTACCAAATCTTCTAATTAGGAAATCTTCTCCCTTTTTTTTTAAATCTATACCCTTAAAGATTCCTATTTGATACATTTTTTGAGCGGTTGCCTTTCCGATGCCATGGTATTTTCTAATATCTAAATTCTCCATAAATTTAGTAATCTCCTCAGGAGGAACAGTTTTTTGACCATTTGGCTTATTGTAATCACTAGCAATTTTGGCTATCAATTTGTTTACAGAAATACCTGCTGATGAAGTTAGGCCAGTTTTTGCATAAATATCTTCTCTAATTAATCTTGCTATTTTTGAAGCCGAAATAATTCCTCTTTTATTATTCGTAACATCTAGATATGCTTCGTCAAGTGATAAAGTTTCTACTAAATCAGTGTACGAGAAAAAAATTTCTGATATTATTTTTGAAAGCTCTTTATATCTCCCAAATCTTGGTTTAGCAAATATTAATTCTGGACATAGCTCTTTAGCAAACTTACTGCTCATAGCACTTCTTACTCCAAAACCCCTTGCTTCATAACTAGCAGCAGCAACAACTCCACGTAAGTCGGAGCTTCCTACTGCAACAGGCTTATTTCTAATTGAAGGGTTGTCAAGTTGTTCAACCGATGCGTAAAAAGCATCCATATCAATATGAATGATTTTTCTAGTTATAGCCATTTTATAAATTTACATATATGAAAAACTTAAAATTAATATATGATTGAAAAAGAAAGAAAATTTAAGGTAAAATCTAAAAAATTTATTCCTTTGTCTCACAAAGTAATTAATATAAAGCAAGGTTATATTACTAGGGATAATAATAAATCAGTTAGAATCAGAATTTCTGACAAAAACGCTTATTTATGCATAAAGGGCCCTACTTCTAAAAACGGAATTAGTAGATTTGAATTTGAGAAAAAAATAAGTTTAATTGAAGGAAGTAAGCTTTTAAAATTATGTTTACCGAGAATCATTTTCAAAAAAAGATATTTAACAGAATATAAAAAACAACTTTTTGAAGTTGATGTTTTCGAGGGATTTTTAAAAGGTCTAGTACTAGCTGAAATTGAATTAAATTCAGAATCTCAAAAAGTTTATTTACCAGAATGGGTGGGCGAGGAAGTAACTGGAGTTAAAAGTTTTTATAACTCTCAACTTTCAAAATTAACTGACAGTGAAGCATATGATTTGATTAGTGTATATTAATCGTTTTTGAAAATCGAAACCTGAAAATTACCTTTACTGTCTCTTATGCCTCTATACATTCCCTTTGTGTTAAATTCCATCGCATAGTTTCCAAATTTGTCAAGAGCAATTACACCTCCACGGCCTCCTAATTTTTTCACTTTTTCTAAGCTTACTTTTGCTGCCTGACTAATATCCAACTTTTTATATTCTAATAGAGAGGAAATATCATGGGCGACAACATTTCTAATAAAAAACTCACCCCAACCGGTTGCCGAAATTGCACAAGTTTTATTGTTAGCATAATTACCTGCCCCAATAATTGGAACATCACCAACTCTACCCCACTTTTTATTAGACCTACCTCCAGTTGAGGTACCTGCAGACAAATTCCCGTTTTTATCTAAAGCCACACAACCAACAGTACCAAACTTAGAAATTGGTGATGATGAATCTTTTTTATCTTTTAGTTGAACAGATTTTTTATTTTTGAGTAATTGAGCCTTTCTTCTTTCAGTAATGAAATAAGAATTATCTACCAAATTAAGCCCTTGTTCTTTTGCAAATTGGTCTGCACCTTCTGATATAAGAAACACCTGTGGAGTGTTTTTCATGACAGAATATGCAGCAGTTATTGGATTTTTAATTTTTTTAACCCCTGCAACAGCTCCAGCGTTTAAATTCTTACCGCTCATGAAAGAGGCATCTAGAGAAGCCTCACCCTTCTCATCAAGAACTGCTCCTTTTCCTGCATTAAATAATGGTGAATCCTCCATTACTTTTATTGCCTCTATTACCGCTAATTCACTGCTGCCGTTGTTTTCTAAAATTTCATATCCCTTGTTTAGTGCTTCTTCCAACTTTTTTTTGTACTCTAGCTCTTTCTCCATTGACATTTTTTCTCTTTCCATAGTTCCGGCACCTCCATGAATTAGGATTGAGAAATCAGGACTTTGTTTTTTATTTTCAGAACATGAAATCAGAAAACATAATACTATAATTAGAACGTTATTTTTTTTCATAAGTTGTTATTTTAAAATTAATATTGGATTAATTTATTTTTGAGAATTGCTTTAAGAATCTTAGATCATTATGGAAAAAATGTCTAATGTCGCTAATTTGATACATCAACATCGCAATTCGCTCAATTCCCATTCCAAAGGCAAAACCAGAGTATTTTTCTGAATCAATATTACAGTTATTAAGAACGTTTGGATCAACCATCCCACAACCCATGATTTCTAACCACCCCGTGCCCTTAGTTATTCTATAATCAGTCTCAGATTTTAGACCCCAGTAAATATCTACTTCAGCACTCGGTTCAGTGAAAGGGAAATAAGAAGGTCTTAATCTGATTTGAGATTTTCCAAACATGGATTTGCAAAAATATTCTATGGTATGCTTTAAATTCGCAAAGGATACATCCTTATCAATATATAAACCTTCAACTTGGTGAAAAAGACAATGCGAACGTGCAGATATGTCCTCGTTTCTGTAAACCCTGCCAGGAGATATGGTTTTTATAGGTGGGGAGTGTTTTTCCATGTACCTAATCTGAACAGATGATGTGTGAGTACGTAATAAAATATCAGGATCCCGTTTAATGAAAAAAGTATCCTGCATATCCCTCGCGGGATGATGTTTAGGTAAATTTAATGCAGTAAAATTATGCCAATCATCCTCTATTTCAGGTCCTTCTGAAATACAGTACCCGATTTTCTCAAAAATTCCAATAATGTTTTTTCTTACAATATTTAAAGGGTGCTCGGAACCAAACTCTATAGGAAAACCTGGTTTGTATAAGTCTTCATTTGCTTTATTCTCTTCCTCCTTTTTTTCTGATTGAAATTCAAGTACTTTTTTCTTTACTTTTGTTTTAAGAATATTTATCTCCTTCCCTATTATTTTCCTTTCATTGGCGTCAATATCTTTAAATTTTTTAAAAAGCTGATTAAGTATTCCTTTCTTACCAAGATATTTTATTCTAAAAGACTCAGAATTTTCTTTACTTTCTGAGGTAAAATTTTCTACTTCTTTAATGTGTTCTTTTATAATTTCAATCATAATTTTTAAAATTAGTAAATATATTTAAATGATTTCCCAACATTTAATTTGGTAGAAACTATTGTTATTAAATATAGATTTTTTGAAAACAAAAATTTCATTTTAGTGAAATGAAATTATTTATCTTTAATCCATGAATTATCTTGATATAATCATAAGTTTAATTTTTTTTTATGGTTTATTTAATGGTTTCACCAGAGGTTTAATTATCGAGGCAGCATCTTTACTATCTATAATTATAGGAATTTTAGGTGCACTTACTTTTACACCTGTCATAGAAAGTTTATTATCGTATTTTCTTTCAGATGAAAAATTACCTTCATCAATAATAATATTCACAGCCTCATTAATCTTAATAGTCCTTAGTGTTAAAATTTTTGCAAGAAATTTAACGAAATTCATAAAATTGGTTTCTCTTGGAGGAATCAATAAGGTTTTGGGAGGAATTTTTGGAGTTTCAAAGTATATTCTTTCGATTAGTATTTTGTTCGTTTTTGTGGATCAATTTTCATTTATGTTTGAGTTTTTTGAATCAAACTTTCTAGATGAATCTGTAATGTTCGAATCTTTAAAAAAGATAGGGTATTATATTATACATTTGTTAGAAAGTAATGATGTAAACATTCCGGAAAAATTAGTTTAGTAATCTAATTGAATTGCTTTCTATCCATCCCTCAGATCCATTTGAAATTAAAATTTTTGACCATCCTTCTAGCTCATCTATAATTTGGAATTTTGTCCCCTCATGAAGAAAAAATAAAACTTCAGTTCTTTGGTTGGGTTCAGTCCAAACACCAATTTCTTTACTGAAAATAATTCCTTTCTTAGTATTTTCTTGTTCTTGTTTTGAAAAAGTTATAAAGATAAATAATACAAAAATCAAAAATGATAGAACCCCTGAAGAAAAAAATATCCTTTTTATGACAATGGATTTACTAAAACTGTAGATTAAAAAAAGAATGCAACCCACCCAAATTATTAGAATAGAAAAAATACTCCAACTATCAGTAGTCATAAATGCTAGTAGGTCGTTAAAAAATAAATTTATTTGAGTTTGAGGAAGGGTTTCAATTGAATCCATTGTCATGTTTTTTGCAAACCCCAAATTGTTCATTATCATTTTATCATTTGGAGATAGCATGTTTGCTTTTTCAAAATAAAAATTTGCCTCAGCTACATTCCCAATTTTATAATTTGCATTACCTAGGTTGTAATAGACCTCTGAGCTGTGATAGCCGTTTTCAATTATTCCCAAATAACTTTCGATTGCATTTTGATAATCTCCTTTGTTGTAAAAAGTATTACCTTTTTCAAAAAGTGAATTAGGAGGTTTATCAAAAGCAAATAAACTTGTATGAGAAAAAAACAGTAGTATTATAATTTTATTTTTCATATTTGCTTATCAATAATGGTTATAGTTTCGATTGCCTTTTCATAATGCTGACCCATGTTTTCTTGTGAAATAGGTGAATACCTAGCTTCTTCGCATTTTTTTAACATAGATATAAAACTCTCTACACTAGAAGTTTCACATTTTTTTTCATTCAATAATTTAGAAATTACATCCTTTGACAAATCTGTAGTTTCAACATTAAGTTTGGATTTCATATAGTTGTGAAGAGCCTTTTCTAGTGAACTGTAAAACTCTTCTTTTTGACCAATCAGTTTTTTTGCTTCGGAGAAATATTTTTTTGCTAAAAAATTAGCTTTCTTTTTCCTCTCATCAATAGGATTAGTTACTTTGCTTTCAATTTTTTTCTTTATTAAAATTAGAGTTATAAGGATCAAAATTGGTAGAATTAGTAAAATCCAGTAAAGATTTGAATTAAAAAATAATTTTGAATTTATCTTCTTTAAATCTGTTTTAGTCTTAATAAAATTAAAATAAGATTCACTATTTTTTAAGATATTATTTCTTGAGTTAGATGTCTGGTTTTCAGATATTAAGTTTGTTGGCCCCTCGTTTACATTTATAAGTGTCTCATCCGACTTTAAAGTGACATATCTTTCTTTAATAGGATCAAAAAAAGAAAAGTCTATTGATGGAATTGGATAGTTTCCTTTTAATTGAGGAACTACCGTATATATGTCCTCAATGCTACCTCTCATCCCCGAAAGGTTTGTTTTAATATTTTCCTTATGCTCCGGATCATAAATTTCCAAGGAACTAGGAGCTGTCAATTTAGGTAAAGAGAATAATTTAAGATTGCCATTACCACTCACTTTTAAGGTTGCTTGAAAAGATTCAGAGGATTTTAATTTATTTTTATTAAAATCAACAGAGAAATCGAATTGCCCAACTGCACCTGTAAAGTTTTTTGGCTTATTAGCAATTGGAAGTTGTTTGACATTTAATATTCTTTTACCAGCAGTAACTACTTTTGGAGTTTTTTGATATACTCTATTGCCAAAGAAATCTCTTCTATTTGTAGGAACATCTACAGACACATTTAAAGTAAGGGGCTCTATTAAAAGTTTACCTGTTTTTTGTGGGTATAACACAGCCTTGCGCCACACAACATAATTATATGGTTGCCCTTTGTATTCTCCTCTTTTGATTTCTAATTTAGGAATTGGAAGTAGAGTACTCCAAAAATCAGAGTACTTTGGCATTTCAACCTCATTTACATTTGAAATACTAATTTCAGAAGAAAAATAAAGTTTATAAATAATATTTACAGATTGGTTTAGATAAGGCCTTTGGTTAGAAATCTCGGCTACTAAGTGTAAATTTTGGTCAGCAATGGCATTTGCCTTCGATTCAGGACTATTTGGTTTACTAACGGCCTCCGTCACTTCCACCCTTTTTGGAGATGTTTTGAAGACTTCTCCATCAATCTCAATAGTTGCTTGACCTATTTCAATACTCCCTTTCCTGTTAGGAGTTAAAAAATAAGTATAGGACTTTGAAAAACTTCTAACTCCATTTACGTAACTGTTACTAACCGACTGATTGGGACCTCCTACCAAAGTAAATCCAGAGAAAGAAGGGGGCTGAAAATTATCTCCATTTTTATTCATTATAAAAGAAACACGCAATCTCTCGTTTAATCCAAGTCTATTTTTACTTAACTCTGCCTCAAACTGAACTTGCCCAAAAATAAATGTAGATTGGGTGGTAAAAAATAAAATCAATATGTAGAATAAATTTTTCATGTCAAATCTCTACCAATCCTTTTTCTTTTTTATCGGTATACCTTTTTGTTTTTTTGCATTTACCTTATCCTGTACATTTTTTTCCTGTTGATTCATTGCCTCTAATAAGCTCTTAATTTGTTCTTTGGAAAGTTGTCCAGGATTTCTTTTGGGTTGTGATTTCTTTGTATTATCCCTGCTATCCTCTTTTTCGTTTTCTTTGTCAGATTTATTTTTTTTATTATCTCCTTTGTTTTCTTTATCACCTTTTGAGTTATTCTTTTCCTCATTCTCATTAGGTTTATTTTCATTATTTTTATTTTGATCTTTATTTTGATCTTTATTTTGATCTTTATTTTGATCTTTATTTTGATCTTTATCGTTCTTATCCTCTTTTTTTTCTTTCTCTAACATTTCTTTAGCAAGTGCATAGTTATACCTGGTTTCATCATCCTTAGGATTATTCCTTAAAGCATTTTTATAAGCTTCAACCGCCTTTGGATAATCCTTCTTTTTCATGAATACATTGCCCATATTATGAAAGGCTAAATGTTTTTGGCTTTTATCTAGATTATCCTTTTGAGACCTAAAAAATCTTTGGTTTGCCTGATCATAATCTTCAGACCTATAAAGAGTGTTCCCAAGATTTTGATTTGCTATTGGATTATCTTGATTTATAGAAAGTGCTTTTCTAAACTCGGCTTCCGCATCTACATATGATTTATTTTCATGTAGTCCATTTCCCTTTGATATATAATTATTTTCTTTCTCTGCCTGGGCCTTTAAGGAGAAACTAATAATAATAAAAATGTATTTCCAATTCATATGTTAATTTTCGTTAAAAAGGTTTAACCTTGCAACCCATTTGGTTTTGGTTTCTAGAATGATTTGATCAATAAATATTAAAATAAATCCAAGTATGAGAAAAATTTGAAATCTATCCTTATAACTAACAAATTTTTTCGCCTCAAATTCCTTTTTTTCAATTTTTTGAAGCTCATCCTTTACTTTATCAATAACGTAATTTGTGTCATTACCGTCTATATACACACCATCTGTTGATTCCGAAATTGAAGTCAAAATTATATCGCTTCTTTTTGAAATAACAACTTCTCCGTTTTCATCTTTTTTGTAACTTTCTACAACACCATTAGATCTAATAGGTATAGGTCCACCTTTTTCTGTACCTACTCCAATTGAAAAAATTTTAATCCCCTTTGCATTTGCCAGTTGTGCCACATTGATGGTGTTTTCACCGGCATGGTCCTCCCCGTCAGATAGGATAAAAAGTATCCTATTTGTTTGCATTTCATCATCAAAAAAATTAATACCTAACTTTATTGCGTCATCTATTGCTGTGCCTTGAGATGATAACATGTCTGTGTTTATTGATTGTAAAAACATTTTTGTTGCACCATAATCAGTGGTTATGGGAAGTTGCGGAACTGCACTAGCCGCATATACTATAATTCCAACCCTGTCACTAACCAATTGGTTTAATAAAGCGGAAACCAATCTTTTTGCCTTTTCAATTCTGTTTGGAGCTATATCTTCAGTAAGCATACTTTTTGAAACATCTATTGCGAACACTATGTCGACCCCTTCTCTTTTTACCGTCTCTAATTTAGTTCCTATTTTAGGGTTGACAAGTCCAAATGAAATTGAAATAATTCCCAATGACATTATAATTAATTTTAAAAAACCTTTAAAATTGGACTTTTCAGGACTAAGTTTTTCTAACATTATGCTTGAAATAAATTGTTTTTGTGTTTTCTTTTTCCATAAAGACAAAAAGAAGAAAATCGTCCAAATAAAGGGGATTGAGAAGAGTATATAAAAATAAATTGGCTCGTCTAATTGATACATTTTAAATAAAGCTTTTATATAATGAGTTTTTCAATAACCATTCAGTAAATATTATAATTAAAGCTATCAAAACAAAAATCCTATACTTTTCATTATAATTGTAATATTTAAATTCATTTATTTCAGTTTTCTCAAGTTTATTAATCTCATTGTATATCGATTCCAAACTTGAATTATCGGTTGCTCTAAAATAAAGACCTCCTGTTTTGTCGGCAATCGCCTTCAGCAATTTTTCATCTATTTCAACTTTGGTAATTCCGTATTGAAATTTTCCGTTTGCCAAAATTCCAACTGGAGCTCTAGCGTTTCCATTACTACCAATTCCAATGGTATAGGTTTTAATATTAAATTCCGATGCCAATTCAGCAGCAATTTTTGGATCAATAAAACCAGAGTTGTTTACACCATCTGTCAATAATATAATTACTTTGCTTTTTGCCCTGCTGTCCTTTAATCTGTTAACCGCAGTAGCAAGACCCATACCAATTGCAGTACCATCATCAATAACGCCATCAAAATTAATTTTGTTCATAGTGTTTTTTACCATTTGTTTATCGCTCGTTATTGGAGTCTTAGTGTAGCTCTCGCCAGCATAAACAATCAGTCCTATTCTATCATTCGTGCGTTGATTAATAAAGTCACTTGCAACATTTTTTAAGGCGGTTAATCTATTTGGTTTTAGATCTTGAGCCAACATACTTGACGATACATCAATGGCCATAACAATATCAATTCCTCGATTTGTTTTAGTTTTAGAAGAAACATCGACAGTTTGCGGTCTTGATATTGCTAGAATTAGTAGCGATAATGAAATTAATCTAAAAATAAATAAAATGGGGTGTAGCTTTTCTATAAGTGAAGGTACACTTTCGAAAGCTTTAAGTGTAGGAATACTAAGTTTAGCTTTTACTTTTCCTTTGTTGTAATAATGCCACAAAGATAATAGAGGAATAAGTATTAAAAGCCACAAAAATTCGGGATTAGCAAAATATATATCTTCCATTTTAAATCTTTCTAATTATTTCCAGAGAATCAAAAATTCTCTTTTCAATCTTTTCACCATAAATATCGTTTTGTAAAAAAATGATTTGCAGTGATATTTTTACTTCGTCTAAAGGAAATAAAACCGAAACAAAACGATATCTGTCAAAAGAGTTTCCATTTTTCAAGTCCATAGAACCGAACAATCGAAGGGTTTCGGTTCCATCTAAGGTTTTAAATGTATCATTTTGCACTAGTAAATTTTTAGCTCCTTTTTCTTCGAGTGATTTTACTTCAAAATCCATTATCTTTCTTAGTAAGGCCTCTTGCTCTTCTTTTGATTTTTTTTCATCAGTTTGTTTCTCAACTTCTAAAAAAGTTAGATTTATTCTGAAATCATCATAGTTTTTACCATAAAAATAGACAATGGATTCTTTATTTGTAGATTTGTCCCTTAGAAGAACATTCGGAGTTTCTATAGAAATTGGCGGTGTGCCATATTGGCTTTTTATCCAGTTGCCATCCAATAATAATTTAGTTGGTTTTCTAAGTATAGTATCTTTAATTGGAGTATATCCAAAGTATAAAATACTGCCAATTGAAATTGACACCAACACAATCAAAGATCCCAGACCTACTAATTGAAATCTTTTTTTTCTTCTTTTTTTTAGTTGCTCTCTTTTAAATGCAGCGGTTGCTTCTATTTCTTCTTGAGTTGGTTCAGGGATAGCTTCTTTGGTGTCGTAAACAACTTTTTCTATTAATTTCCTATCGTTAATTGCAATTTCACTTTTGGGTTGAGATAAAGCGAATTTTGCTAAATCAGCATTTTCAAGAACATGTTTTAAGGTCTCAAGTGTCTCAGGTTTCAATTCTAATTTTCCTTCTTTTTTTTGCTGTCTCAAACTATTTATTAGTTCACCCGTTGTACTTTCCAAAGCAGATACTTTTGCATCTTCCTCTAAATATTTCCTTAGTACTTCTGTTATTTTGGAATAATAAATCTTAAATTCTTTTTGCTTTACAAGGTCTTCTTTTTCAATATCTTTTAATGCATTAATTGCTTTTTCAAAAGGAGGCTGTTCATCAATAATTTCTTCCATTTTTTTCTGGAATTTTATATATAACAAATAGAGTACAAGAATTAACGCAATAAGACACATGATTAAAAATATATTTTCAATTAAACCTTTATAAGATTTTTTCACTTCTACAATTGGCTTAATATCAAATAATGGCTGCTTGAGTGTATCTACTTTGACATTGGCTATTTGTACCTGAAGAGAATCTGAAAAAAAAGACTTACCATCAACAAAAACTTTTTGAGGAGGAATCCAATATCTTCCGGAATCAAAGTTTATAAGTGAATATTCCTTAGTTAAAATAAATTTATTTTTGAGCTTTAAGGTATCAATTGGCTTTTCTTCAATAATTTCAAAAGGGGTGAAAAAAGGTTTAGCAGGAAATTCAACAAAGAATAGTGAATCAGATTTTATTTTTATACCATATTTAATTTCTTCTCCAATTTTAACCTTTGTGGAATCAATAGTTGTTAAAATTTCTTTTCTCTGCTGAGCAAATAGAATATTTGATATTAAAAGTAAAACGATTTTAATTTTCATTTTATGCTCTAGCTTTAAAGTATGCTAAAAGTTTTTTTACATAGCTTTCATCAACACAGCAATTAATTGTACCGGCTCCATTCATTTTAAAAATATTTAGAAATTCAGACTGCTTTTCATAGAAATAGCTCGAAAAAGCACCACGTACTTTTTTAGAACTGGTATTAATAAATCTATTTTTGCCTGACTCTATATCAAAAAAAGAAACAAATCCCAAGTTTATAATACTTTCTTCAGATTTGTCAAAAACTCTAATACCAGTTAAATCATGCTTATTTGATGCGATCCTCAAATTTTTTTCATACTTATCATCCAAAAAATCAGATAACAAAAATACTATCGCCTTTTTTTTAAGTATACTGGATATAAACTCTAAAGGAACAGAAATATTTGTAGATTTATTTAAAGGCTTAAACTCAAGCAGTTCTCGAATTATTCTCAATATATGGGATCTGCCTTTTTTGGGTGGAATAAATAATTCTATTTGATTAGAAAAGAGAATTAGACCTACTTTATCATTATTTTGAAGAGCTGAAAACGATAAAGTAGCTGCAATTTCTGTGATAAAATCTCTTTTAAATTGAATGTTTGTTCCAAAAAATTCAGAACCACTTACATCAACTAAAAGCATGAGAGTTAACTCACGTTCTTCTTCGAAAATCTTTACGTAGGGTTCATTATATCTAGCCGTAACATTCCAATCTATTGAGCGAACATCATCGCCGTATTGATATTGGCGAACTTCACTAAAAGTCATACCTCTCCCTTTGAAAGTACTATGGTATTCTCCACCAAAGACATTGTCACTTAAACGTCTAGTTTTAATTTCAATTTTTCTAACTTTTTTAAGTAGTTCTTTGGTATCCATAAATTTTAAAAAAATATTTACTAAGGAACTTCAACTTCATTAATTATATCTGAAATTATGTCCTCGGAAGAAATATTTTCAGCCTCAGCCTCATAAGTAAGTCCTATTCTATGTCGAAATATATCGTAAACAACTGATCTTACATCTTCAGGGATTACATATCCTCTGTGCTTTAAAAAAGCATAACATTTTGATGCAACAGCTAAGTTAATACTTCCTCTAGGAGATGCTCCAAAGTTAATTAATGGTTTTAATTTTTCTAGATTGTACTTTTCAGGAAACCTGGTAGCAAAAACTAGGTCTAAAATATAACGCTCTATTTTTTCATCCATATAAACTTCTCTAACGGTTTGTTGAGCAGTAATTATTTGCTTTGTTGTAGCTACAGGCTTGATAGAAATTGGTTTTAAATCCAAATTTTGTTTTACTATATCTTGTTCGTCTTTAATATCCGGATAATCTATTACAGTTTTTAACATAAACCTGTCTACTTGTGCTTCTGGTAGCGGATACGTTCCCTCTTGCTCCACGGGGTTTTGAGTCGCCATAACTAAAAAAGGTTGCTGCAGCTTGAACGTGGTGTCACCAATGGTAACCTGCTTTTCTTGCATTGCCTCTAAGAGAGCAGATTGAACTTTTGCTGGAGCACGGTTAATTTCATCTGCTAGAACAAAATTGGCAAAAATTGGTCCTTTCTTTATTGTAAAATCATTTTCTTTAATATTGTAAATCATTGTGCCTACAACATCAGCAGGTAACAGATCAGGAGTAAATTGAATTCTACTAAAATCGGCTTTAACAGCTTTGCTTAGTGTATTAATAGCCAATGTTTTTGCAAGACCCGGAACCCCTTCAAGTAAAATATGACCCTGCCCCAGCAGACCAATTAATAATCTCTCTATCATATTATTTTGACCAACAATTGATTTATTAATTTCTAGAACTAACAAGTCGATAAAAGCACTATCCTTTTCTATTTTTTCATTTATTTTTTTAATATCGATATCTTTCTTTGAAACCATAATTTATTTTTAGCGGAACAAAATTCTTGTTTTTTTTAAGTATATCTTGTTAATAATTGGTTAAAAGTTGTAATCACATAAAAATTAAAAATGTTTATTTTGATAAAAATCAATAACTAAAACAGTATTAAATATCATGAATAGAATTATTATTGGAACTATGAATTGGGGGAAGTGGGGGAAAAATTTTTCAATAAAAGAAATGTCAGATAAAATTAAATTTTGTTTTGATCACACGCTAAACACATTTGATCATGCAGATATATATGGTGGCTACACGACAGAAAGTGAGTTTGGCAGATCTTTCAAATTATCAGGTATCAACAGAAAAGATCTTTTTTTTATAAGTAAATGTGGTATACAATACCCCTGTGATTCAAAGAATTATGTTATTAAACATTATAATTACTCAAAGCAGCACATAATTAATTCTGTGAACAATTCATTATCTAATTTAAAAACCGATTATTTAGACTTATTATTACTACATCGTCCTAGTCCGTTGATGAATACGGATGTGATTTCAGACGCCGTTGATGAATTAATCAAAAAAGGGAAAATAAAGGATTTTGGAGTTTCTAATTTCAAACCATCACATATTGAATTACTTTCAAAAAATGTTAAAATTTCTTGGAATCAAATTGAATTTTCAATTTCAAATTCATCTCCAATGCTTGACGGTACAATTGACTTTCACCAAGTCAATGATATAGGTACTATGGCATGGAGCCCACTTGGTAATTTTTTTAAAATAGATAGTCCAAAAAATCAAAGATTAAAAAAAATATTCAAAACATTAAATAAAAAATATAATACAAATTCTGAAAATCTTCTTCTGGCATGGATTTTAAAACATCCATCAAAAATTCATCCAATAATTGGAACTACAATCAATGAGAGGATTGAAAATGCATGTGATTCATTGAAGATTAATTTAGATATTGAAGACTGGTTTAGTATTTTTGAAGCTCAAAAAGGAGAAAGAGTACCCTAGAAGAAATGGAAGGAAAAATTATTTTAATTACAGGCGCAAGTAGCGGAATTGGTAAAGCCACAGCAGAAGTCCTTGGGGATGATAAAAACAAGCTTATAATTTGTGGAAGAAGAAAAGATCGTCTTGAAAAATTAAGATCTCAAATTAATGGTGAAGTCCACATTTTAACTTTTGACGTGAGAGATAAAAAATCAGTATTTGACTCTATATCTTCAATTCCCAACAAATTAAAAAATATTGATGTATTGATAAACAATGCTGGTAATGCACATGGTATGGATTTATCACATGAAGCAAATCTTGACGATTGGGATGCTATGATTGATTCAAATGTAAAGGGTCTCATTTATGTTACCAAAGCAATACTCCCTATAATGACAAAAAGAAATCAAGGGCAAATAATAAATATGGGTTCAATTGCGGGATTTGAGGTCTATCCAATGGGTAATGTCTATTGTGCGAGTAAATTTGCAGTTGATGCATTCACAAAAGGTTTGAGAATTGATTTGAATAAATTTAATATTCGAGTTTGTGCAATACACCCTGGACTAGTAGAAACAGAATTTTCAATGGTAAGATTCAAAGGGGATTTGCAAAAATCGAAAAAAGTTTACAAAGACATTAACCCATTAAATCCATTTGATGTAGCAAATGCTATCAAATATATGATAAATGTTCCTTTAAGAGTTACCATTTCTGATCTTACAATTTTAGCTACAGATCAAGCAAATGCAACAATAATTAACAGAAAATAACTTTTACTCAGCACCAAGCATTCTTAAAGCAAAGCTCTCCGGGCTTTCTTGATAAATTCCCGAGAAATTTAAATTTGCATCAATTGCGTTTTTTCTAAGGTAGTCCGCATGTAAAAAACTATGATAAAGTATATCAAAATCTATCTCATTATTCATATTTATGAGATCTTTTCCTGCCCTATTTGAAATGTAAAAAGGTGGGTCCATTTTGTCCATCATCGATGAATAATCAAGTTTTTCTAATAACTTTCCATCTGGCTCGCCTTTATAAAAATTTAAATAAATTTCATCTAGTTCTGAATATAATTTTCTCATTTCATCAATATTGAATCCCTTAAAAACTTTTTCCCATTTGTAAACATTATAGGAGGACTGAGCTTCTATAGCTAGAATACCCGAGATTCTTTCAAATTTGTTATCTTTGAGTCCGTTCCAAAGGGAAATTCCAGCCCCTGCTGAAACACCGGAGAGAACTACATCTTCGTCTTTTAAGTTCAATAATTTTCTTTTTTGTTCTAAAAATGAAATTACTTTCTCACCGTCTTCTAGCGAGGTTAGCACCCCCTTTGAACCCTCAGAGTCCAGAAAAGAATAATTAGCACTTACTATAATTATTCCTTTTTTTATAATTTTTAAAAAAATGCTTGATAAATATTCTTCAAAAATATCTGATTTGTCTCCTCCAACAAATGCACCTCCATGGAAGAAAATTATAAGACCTTTGGGGCTTACTAAATCTGGTATGTGAATATCTAATTTATTCCTAGCTTTTTCACCATATATAACATTTTCAAAAAAGATAGAATTATCGTCAATTCTCGAAACCGAAGCCTTTACACCAAAATTCAACTCTAAATCTTTTAAATCATAATTATTTTCCTCATTTGTACAGCTTATATTGCTTATTATTATAAAAACCAAGAGATATTGTGGATTCATTATGGATATCAAGAATTTATATATTTTATTCACTTTTTTAATTTAAAAAACGATTATTGAATGGATATCTTGTGACATGAATTTTTTTAATCTCTTTGAAAATGTTTTTTTTCAAATCATCAATTTTTTCCTTTTTTAATGCAGATATAAAATAGGCTTTACCATTTATCCTAGACATCCATGTTTTTTCCCATTCTTTAATTGTATAATGCTTTGAGGTCTTATTTGTGACTAAATCGTCTTTTTCAATTATTTCTGGCACATATGCATCAATTTTATTAAAAACTAAAACAATTTTTTTATCACCACATCCAATTTCTTTAAGAATTAAATTAACCGAGTTTATATGATTTTCAAAACAATCATGAGAAATATCCACAATGTGTAATAACAAATCCGCTTCATGTATTTCGTCTAAAGTACTTTTAAAAGACTCGATTAGTTGAGTCGGTAGTTTACGGATAAATCCGACGGTATCACTTAATAAAAAAGGTATATCTTCTATAACAACTTTTCTAACCGTGGTGTCAAGAGTGGCAAACAATTTATTTTCAGCAAATACATTACTTTTTGATAATATGTTCATTAAAGTTGATTTTCCAACATTCGTATAGCCAACCAATGCAACCCTAACTATACTTCCTCGATTATTCCTCTGAGTCTTCATTTGCTTGTCAATACTGATTAGTTTTTTTTTAAGTAAAGAGATTTTATCTCTAACTATTCTTCTATCAGTCTCTATTTCAGTTTCTCCAGGGCCTCGCATACCAATTCCTCCTCTTTGTCTTTCAAGGTGAGTCCAAAGCCCTTTTAATCTGGGTAAAAAATATTCGTATTGTGCAAGCTCTACCTGAGTTCTTGCATAACTTGTTTTTGCTCTTTGTGCAAAAATATCTAAAATTAAAGCAGTTCTATCCATAATTTTAGATTTTAATAATTTTTCCAAATTAAATTGTTGAGTGGCTGAAAGCTCGTCATCAAAAACAACACTTGAAACCTCATTTAGTTTAACTAAACTTTTGATGTGATGCAATTTACCACTTCCAATAAATGTTCTTGGATTAGGAACTCTCATTTTTTGTATTATTCTTTTTACAACTATTCCTCCAGCTGTCCTAACTAAAAATTCAAGTTCATCAAGGTATTCGATTGATTGATTAAAGTTATCTGCTTTTTTAATTAATCCTACTATAATTACCTTTTCTAGTGATTTTTTATTGATGTCAAGCATCTTAGATATCCCAGTATTTTAATTTTAATTCATCACCATCAAATTCAGCATAAGAATAGTGATCAATCCAATCTCCTAAATTAATGTACCTAGACTCTTTATCAATTTTTATATCACATGGATAGTGCTGATGTCCAAAAAGAAAAAAATCTCTTTTTTTTACTTTATTTTTCATTTTTGCATAATCAATTAACCAGTTGTTCTCTTCTTTTTGAAGTTTTTCATTTCTCTTCCCCGATATGATTTTATTTTTAACCGAAAAATAATGTCCTAATTTCATGCCTATATCTGGATGTACCCATCTAAACATTGTTTGAAAAAACGAATTCCTAAAAATTTTTTTCATGATTTTGTAACCAATATCGTTAGGACCTAACCCATCTCCATGACCAATGAAAAAAGTCTTTCCTTCAATTTGAAATTCTCTGGTTTGATAATATACTTTGATTCCTAATTCTTCTTCAAAATAATTGATCATCCATTGATCATGATTCCCAACAAAAAAATATACAGGGATTCCTCTATCAGAAATCTCAGCAATTTTACCAAGTACTCTTACAAAACCTTTTGGAACAACTGTCTTGTATTCATACCAAAAGTCAAATAAGTCACCAAGTAAAAAAAGAGCCCCAACTTCTTTGTCAACATAATTTAACCATTTTAAAAAATGTGATTCCCTAATTTTACTTTCATTCATATTTGGAGCGCCCAAGTGGTTATCAGAGGCGAAAAAAACTTTCTTTCCTTTTGGTATTGCAATTTTACTTTCCATTGTTTTTCTAGAAAATTAATTTAGTGCACCATCTAGATCATCAATAAGATCATCAATGTCTTCAATTCCAACACTGAGCCTTATTAGAGAATCTAATAATCCACTTCTTTCTCTCTCTTTTTTTGGAATAGAAGCATGAGTCATGCTTGCAGGATGACCAACTAAACTTTCAACACCTCCTAAAGACTCTGCTAAGGTGAAAACATTCATTTTCTTTATGATTTTTTCAGCCGTTTGATAATTTGCTCCTTTAGGAATAAATGAAAGCATTCCTCCAAAATCTTTCATTTGCTTTTTCGCAACATTAAAGAACCTGCTGTTTTTAAACCCTGGCCAATAAACCTTATCAATTTTTTTGTGTTTCTGTAAAAATTCTGCAATTTCTCTACAATTTTCGCAATGCCTTTGCATCCTAATATGGAGAGTTTTTATTCCTCTTAGAGTCAAAAAACAATCCATAGGTCCAGGAACAGCACCTGAGGCATTTTGAATAAATGAAAGCTTTTCTGCTATTTCATCATTGTTTGTAACGATTGATCCCAAAATTAGATCACTGTGTCCTGCAAGATATTTAGTGGCTGAATGCATTACTACATCAGCACCTAAATCAAGAGGCTGTTGAATATATGGTGAGGCAAAAGTATTATCAACGGCTGTTAAAATATTTTTACTTTTGGCTAGTTTACAAACTGTTTGAATATCAATTATATTCATCATTGGATTTGTTGGGGTTTCAATCCAAATTAACTTGGTCTTAGAATTGATTTTATTTTTTAAATTTTCTACTCTACTTAAATCCTCGAAATGAAATTTTAATCCAAATCTGGAAAATATTTTTTGAAACAGCCTGTATGAACCACCATATAAATCGTATGTAGATATAATTTCATCACCAGGTTTAAGAAGCTTCATTATTGCATCAATTGCAGCCAACCCTGAAGAAAACGCAAGTCCATACTTGCCGTTTTCAATTGATGCTAATGAGTTTTGTAATGCTTCTCTAGTTGGATTGTGAGTTCTACTATACTCAAACCCCATATGAACCCCAGGAGATTCTTGTTTATATGTTGAGGTTTGATAAATTGGTGGCATAACAGCTCCATATCCTTTTTCAAATATCTGCCCTCCGTGAATCGTTTTTGAATTAAACTTTAGTTTTTTTTTCACAATTATATTAATATACAAAGTTAATACAATCCCTTAATTATTGTTTGATTTAAATAAAATTGATTTAATTTGCTGATTCAAAAAAAAGAATGAATCAATTCATATATCTAAGTAGTTGTGACACTTGCAAGCGTATTTTAAAAGAAGTTAATCTTCCAAATGATATAATACTTAGAGATATAAAGAAAACCCCTCTTAATCCAAATGAGTTAAAATCATTTAAGAACATTACTGGAACTTTTCGTTCACTTTTAAATAATCGAGCACAAAAACTTAAAAATATTGATAAATCAATTTTAAGTGAAGAAAAAATTTTTTTATTATTAAATGAACATTACACTTATTTAAAAAGACCTATTCTTTATTTCAATGGTCAACTTTTTATTGGTAATAGTAAAAAAAATATAGAGGAAATTAAAAATATTTTTTAATGGATATGAGGGGGGTTGCTTTTTTAGCTGCACTTGGAGCAACTACGATTTACGCGCTAAACCACACTATTGCAAAAGTTATCATGCCATATTACATTGGAGCTTTTGGACTGGTTTTGCTTCGCGTAATTGGAGCTACCATTCTATTTTGGATTGCAAGTTTATTTATAAAAAGTGAAAAAATAGAATTTAGCGATTACCCTAGACTTTTAATAGCTTCTATCTTCGGGATGTGTGTTAATATGCTAGCGTTTATTAAAGGGCTTAGTTTATCCACACCTATTAACGGGGCTGTTATAGTTACTTTAACCCCTCTTTTTGTATTAATTATTTCTACAATCTTAATTAAAGAGAAAATAACATTTACAAAATTTGGAGGAATTATATTAGGATTTTCTGGAGCTGTAACTCTAATTGCATATGGAAACTCTTTCACATTAAATGCTCCAAATATTCCCTTGGGAAATACATTGATGGTTTGTAACGCATTGAGTTTTGGAACTTATTTGGTTATATCTAAACCTCTTGTTAAAAAATATTCTACTATTACTTTAATGAAGTGGATGTTTCCTCTAGGTGTTTTATATAATCTCCCCTTTACTTTAAATGAATTTATTTTGGTTGATTGGTTCAATCTGCCTTTTCACGCAATTTGGAGAATGGGTTTTGTTGTAATTTGTACTACTTTTCTAGCCTATCTCTTTAACATGTTTGCCCTTCAATACCTTAAACCAACTACCATCAGTTCGTTTACTTACTTTCAGCCAATCATTGCTGTTACCTATGCTTCCATTACTGGTAATGATGAACTAGACTGGATAAAATTTTTGTCATGTTTGATGGTTTTTTGTGGTGTCTATTTAGTAACAAAAAGAAAAAAAAAGAAAAAATTTACAACTAATAATTCATAAATTGCAGATTATGATTTTTATGAAAAAAATAAATATTCTCATATTACTACTAACTATTGTCATCTCATGCGGTGGGAACCCAGACAATAACAAAAACAAATTTGAATACAAAAAAATAGAAAAAAAGGATGATTTTTTAGATAAAAAATCTGAAGAAGCCGTCATCATATTAAATTCAAATGATCTAATGAAATTTGATAAAAATGAATTGAGAGTTTTAGAAGGACAGAAAATTACTTTAACTCTTAACCATACTGGTAAAATGAGCAAGGAAATCATGGGACACAATTTTGTTCTTTTAAAAAAAGAAACTAATCTGAATGATTTTGCTCAAAGAGCTATGCTTGCTAGAGAAAATGAATATATCCCTGATGGAGACGAAACAATTGTTTATACTAAACTTATTGGTGGTGGTGAAAGTGACACCATTACTTTTACTGCTCCTGAAAGAGGCTCATACGTCTACATATGCACATTCCCAGGACATTATGGCTTGATGCGGGGGAAATTTATAGTTATTTAATTAACTTTTTTTAAAATTACCGATTAATTGCCCATATTTTGCCTTTTGTAGCTTCATTTAAATCTAAACATCCTTTTTGTTGTCCTGGAACTGGACTGTAAGACATGTGTTTTTTGGCTACTACTTCATTTCTAAAAAATCCAAAAAGTGCAATATCTTTTAATTTTGACAAAAACCCATAAATCATAACTTCATCAGATCTGATAAAATAGTTCTCACCTTTGGTTGAAATTGAATCAATATACATATCAATTTCTTCGTCTTGAGCTTCCTGCTGTTTTACAGGAACTCGTAATGAATTTTCAATTAATTTAATTAATTCGAAGCCTTTTTTTTGAGCTAATAATTTATTTTTAAATATTCCAATTGATTTAAGAAAAAAAGAACGGTCTTCGTCAGTAGCAATTTTGTCAAAAAAAATATCTACAAAACTACTTAGGTTTAATGTTGAAGCCCCAGGAGAATCATTTGTCTCGGGTAAGTATATTTCCAAAATTTTGGAAATGAGAGTAAAATCATTTTTATCAAAAAAATTTGGGATGTATTCATTTGTTTCATTTGAACATGATTGCAAAACACCGGTAATGGACGGTGATAGTGTTACTATCCCAAAACCCTTTGTGATATTTATAAGTGCGCTTCTTCTTTTCATACCCTTATATATTCATTTTTTTCAGTTCTTGAACTGCATAATCTACAGCTCTTGCTGTAATTGCCATGTAAGTAAGCGAGGGGTTTTGATTACCTGCTGAAGTCATGCAAGATCCATCTGTTACAAAAACGTTTTTGACATCATGAAGTTGGTTAAATTTATTTAGGACGGATGTTTTAGGATCTTTACCCATTCTTGCAGTTCCCATCTCATGAATTCCATTGCCAATAGTATATAAATCGTTCATTTGTTTGATGTTTTTAAACCCAGCATTGTCCAGCATTTCGTATGCTTGAGCAATCATATCTTTTCTCATTTCGTGCTCATTTTCCCTAAGCTCAGCACTGAAAGTTACAGTAGGTAAACCCCATTGATCAGTATTTTGATAATCTAAAAGCATTTTATTATCATGATAGGGCAGAATTTCACCAAATCCAGTTAATCCCATTGTCCACATACCTGGTCTTAAAATTTCTTGTTTAAACTCCGCTCCAAATGCCATTTCTTTCACATTTTTTTTCCAAGAATGATTCCCTCTTGAACCTCCTCCTTGATAACCGTAACCTCTCAAAAAGTTTTTTTGGTTTGTATCACCTCCTATATTTCTAAATCTTGGAATATAAATTCCATTTGGCCTTCTACCTGTAAAATATTTATCTTCAAACCCTTCAAACTCCGCGTTAGCTCCAACCTTAAAATGATGGTCCATTATGTTGTGTCCTAATTCTCCAGAAGAATTTCCCATTCCTTCTGGAAAATATCTAGACTTAGATTGTAATAAAATAGATGTGGATGGAACAGTAGACGCACATAAAAAAATTATTTTGCTTTTGAATTCATAAGTTTTTTTTGAAACAGAATCAATAACACTAACTCCAGTGGCTTTTTTAGTATTTGCATCATATGTAATCTTATGGACAATGGAATTGGGTCTTAATGTCATATTACCTGTAGCTTCAGCCATTGGAAGTGTTGATGAGTTACTACTGAAATATGCACCATATGGGCACCCTCTTCTACATCTGTTTCTAAACTGACAGTTTACTCTTCCAAGTCCAGGCTTAGTACCTTCAGTAATATGAGCTACCCTCCCAATAGTTAACAATCTATCGTTATAGTTTTTAGCAATCGACTTTTTTAAGTACTCTTCTACGCAATACAACTCCATTGGTTTTAAAAACTCACTATCTGGTAACTGAATAAGTCCCAACTTTTCTCCAGAAACACCTATGTGTTTTTCAACATATGAATACCATCTAGCTAAATCATTGTACCTTATTGGCCAATCAACAGCAACTCCTTCCTTTGCATTGGCCTCAAAATCTATATCACTCCACCTGTATACCTGTCTACCCCATGTAATTGATCGACCCCCAACATGATAACTTCTTATCCAGTCAAATGGTTTATCCTCATTGTAAGGATGTTTTTTATCATCAACAAATAAGTGTGAGGAAGCTTCTGTTGTAGTATAATTTGTTCTGCTCTGTTTATTTTGATTTTCCCTTACTTTTCGAGTAATTGTGTTTTTTGCTGGAAAGTCCCAGGGGTCCATATTAGCAGTTTTATAATCTTTAGGGTGAGATATCATCCTCCCTCTTTCTAATACTAAAGTTTTAAGTCCTTTTTCAGTAAGCTCTTTAGCAGCCCAACCACCACTTATGCCGGTTCCAACAACTATTGCGTCGTATTTACTTTCAATATTCTCCATAAACCTTTAAAATTCTAACGCTTTGTCGTTTAAAATTAAATATTAATTATATAATGTGTATTTTTAAATAGTATATATTTTAATTTTAACAATATAATACAATATTTTTTAAAAGGTTTGTAAGTTTTAATCATTTTTAATTATGATAAGAAGAAGAGAATTTATCAATAGACAACTCAAATTGGGTGTAGGCTTTGCACTATTGTCAATATCCAGGAAAGGGTTTGGTTTTGATGTAAATAATGAAATTAACCGTAAGTTATTTTTCAAACTTTCACTTGCCCAGTGGTCACTCAATAAGGGCATTCATTCCGGTGAATTTGATCCTTACGATTTTGCTAAAACTGCTAAAGAACTTGGCTTTAGTGGTTTAGAATACGTCAATGCCCTTTACAGTGATGTGATGGATTCTAGAAATAAACAGCTAGCAATTAAAAAATTTATTAAAAAAAGCAATGATGCAGCTAAACGTAACAATATTCAAAACTTATTGATTATGATAGATAGTGAGGGTGATCTCGCTGCAGCCAGTGTTAGAAAAAGAAATACCGCTATAGAAAATCATAAAAAATGGATTGATGCTGCATCTCAAATGGGATGCCATTCTGTGAGGGTTAATTTATATGGTGTAGAACAAAAAAGCAAGTGGATGGAATATTCCTCTTACAGCCTTTTAAGGCTTTCTGAATTTTCAAAAGATTTTAATATAAATGTGATTGTCGAAAATCATGGAAGCTTGTCCTCAAATGCTGAACTTTTGATGCAAGTAATTAATAATGTCAATCTCAAAAATTGTGGGACATTACCGGACTTTGGAAACTTTTGTATCAAAAGAGTTGAAGGTGACCTTTATGAATCTGAATGCGTTAAAGAATATGACAGGTATAGGGGAATTAAGGAAATGATGCCAAAAGCTTTTGCTGTTAGTGCAAAATCAAATAGTTTTAATAATAAGGGGGATGAGGTATATACAGATTATTTAAAAATGCTTAAAATTGTAAAAGAATCTGGATATGATGGTTATATAGGAGTAGAATACGAGGGAACTGGATTATCAGAAATTGAAGGTATACTGGCTACAAAGAACTTGCTCATAAATAAAGGTAAATTGGTTACATAAAACATATGAATTCCAAAATTAAAATACAACTCTCTTTTATGATGTTCCTTGAATTTTTTATTTGGGGGGGATGGTTTGTGACTATGGGAACATTTTTGTCTCAAAATTTTAGTGCTAGTGGATCGCAACTTGCTCAAGCCTATGAAACGCAATCCATTGGGGCCATAATTGCACCTTTTATTATTGGGCTAGTGGCCGATCGTTACTTTTCCGCACAAAAAATTCTTGGATTTCTACATATAATTGGAGCATTTCTATTATTCCAGGCAGGGATTCAAAATGATTTTTTATCCTTTTATCCCTTTATTTTTCTTTATATGGTATTGTATATGCCCACATTAGCTTTGGTTAACTCAGTAGCATTTAGGCAAATGAAAGATCCTTCAAAAGAATTTCCACCTATAAGAGTTTTTGGGACTGTCGGATGGATTATCGCGGGTCTTACAATTGGATTTCTAGGGTGGGAATCACAAAGAATTTTAGAAAACACTTTTTTTCTAACAGCGGCCGCTTCGCTCATTTTAGGAATTTTCAGTTTTACTTTGCCCCACACTCCACCAACAGCTGATAAAGAGAATCTAAGTATAAGTAAAATATTAGGATTAGATGCTCTTTCACTTTTGAAAAATAAAAAGTATTTGATCTTTTTTGTATCGTCAATACTAATATGCATACCGCTAGCTTTTTATTATCAACACGCCAATCAGTTTTTAAATGAAATTGGTATGTCAAAAGCTGCAGCAGTTATGAGCCTAGGTCAAATTTCAGAAGCCTTATTTATTCTATTATTACCAGTTTTTTTAAAAAGATATGGAATCAAAACTACCCTTGTTGTCGGAATGATTGCTTGGGTTTCAAGGTATATCCTTTTTGCTTACGGAGATGTTGGAGGGGGAATTTGGATGTTGATTTTAGGTGTGATTTTACACGGGATATGTTATGATTTCTTTTTTGTTTCCGGTCAGATTTATACCGATTTTAAGGCTGGAAGTCAATTTAAAAGCTCGGCACAAGGACTTATAACTCTTGCCACGTATGGTCTTGGTATGCTTGTTGGTTTCAGAATAGCTGGAAAAATTACCGATCTTTACTCAATAGGTTCATCTCATGATTGGACTCAAATTTGGTTAATTCCCTCTGGATTTGCATTTATTGTGTTGATTTTTTTTATTCTAACTTTTAAAGACGAAAAAATAAAATTAGAAAATGAGTAAAATGCGTCTAGGTATACTTGGAGGTGGCGGGGATTCACTTATCGGGATTGTTCATAGAATTGCATCTGGAATGTTCGATGAATTTGAATTAGTAGGTGGTTGTTTTAATCCAGACCCAATTGAAAACAAGGCTTTTGGTAAAAAAATAGGAATCAAGGAGAAAAGAGTCTACGAAAATCTTGAATCTTTGATAGAGACTGAACTTTCTCTATCAAAAAGCGAGAGAATTCAAGTTGTTTCTGTGTTAACACCGAACTTTCTACATTATCCTATGGCTAAAAAACTGATTCAAAATAACTTCAACGTAATATGTGAAAAACCATTAACAACTACTTATTCTGAAGCCCAGGAATTAGAATTAGAGGTGAAAAAGAAAGACCTTGTTTTTGCAGTAACCTACACCTATACGGGATATCCAATTGTTAGAGAAATGAAGCAAATGATCAAAGATGGAGCGATTGGAAAAATCCAAAAAATTGATTTGCAATATTATCAAGGGTGGATTAATCCAATAATTAAAGATCCTGAACTTAGAAAAACAGTTTGGAGACTAGATCCCAACAAAGGAGGGCTAAGTTGCTGCATCGGTGACATTGGAACTCACGCCTTTAATATGGCGGAGTTTCTAACAGGTATGAGAATTGATAAAATTCTTGCTGACTTGAATTATCTTTACCCCGATAATGAAATGGATGTTGACGGTACGATACTTGTCCGTTTTTCAGAATATTGCAAAGGAGTAATAAGAGCATCCCAAATTGCTACTGCAGAGGAAAATAGTTTTACAGTTCAAATTTATGGAGAAAATGGTTGTTTTAAATGGAACCAAGAAAACCCTAATTATCTTTACCACCTTATGGAGGGGAAACCAATACAAATTTTAAAACCTGGGAATCCATATTTATCTACGTTCTCATTAAAATCTTCGAAATTACCACCCGGACATCCAGAGGGGTTTTTCGATGCTATGGGGAACATATACAACGGAGTGGCAAAAGCTTTAAACGAGGGTGAAATAAGTGATGGATCGTATCCATCAATTAATGAAGGAGTGAGAGGGATGATGTTTATTGAAAAAGTTTTGGAGTCAAATAAGAATGGAAATAAGTGGATTAAACTAGATCAAAATTTATGAAAACAATTAAAGGTCCAGCTATTTTTTTAGCCCAATTTATAGATAACAAACCACCATTCAATTCTCTTGACGGATTATGTGAGTGGGCATCCAGTCTAGGTTACAAAGGGATACAAATTCCAACTTTAGATAAATGGCTCTTCGATTTAGATAAAGCTTCTTCTAGTAAAACCTATTGTGATGAGTATAAAGCAAGGATAAATTCCTTTGGCCTTGAGATTACTGAACTATCAACACATCTACAAGGGCAACTTGTAGCAGTACATCCAGCTTATGATTTAATGTTTGATAATTTTGCACCCAAAGAGTTGAGAAATAAGCCTAAAGAAAGAACTAAATGGGCAATTGAACAAGTCAAAAAAGCCGCAATAGCTAGTTCAAATCTTGGAATCAAATCTCATGCAACCTTTAGTGGTGCGCTTCTGTGGCCTTATTGGCATCCATGGCCTCAACAACCTAAAGGACTTATTAAAGCTGGATTTGAAGAATTAGCAAAAAGATGGGTTCCAATATTAGACGTATTTGAAGATAATGGTGTGAATGCTTGCTTTGAAGTTCATCCTGGTGAAGACATTCACGATGGAGAAACATTTGAAATGTTTTTAAAAGCTTCAAATAACCACAAAAGAGCTAACATCCTTTATGACCCAAGCCATTTTGTTTTACAACAACTTGATTACATCACCTATATTGATCATTATCATGAATTTATTAAAGCTTTTCATGTTAAAGACTCTGAGTTTAAACCTAATGGAAAAAAAGGGGCATATGGTGGTTATGGAACATGGAAAGATAGAGCTGGAAGATACAGATCACCTGGTGACGGTCAAATTGATTTCAAAACAATATTTACCAAGCTTACTGAATACGGATGTGATGTTTGGGCTGTGATGGAATGGGAATGTTGCGTTAAAAGCCCTGAACAAGGTGCGAGAGAAGGAGTAAAATTTATAGAAAACCACATTATTGACGCTACCCAGAAAGTATTTGATGATTTTGCAGGAGGTCATACAGACAAAAAACAAATTAATAAAATATTAAATATTTAAAATGAATAAATTAATTTATATAATAGTCTTGAACTTTGTAATATGCTCATGCTCGGGACAAACTAAAAAAGAAGAAAAAAAATCAGTAGATTCTCAAAAAGATGAATGGATTTCACTCTTTGATGGAAAAACAACGAATGGATGGCACTACTATAATGGAGGTAAAATAGGAGACGAATGGCAGGTTAAAGACGGTACAATGACTTTTGACCCAAGGAATAAAAAAGAAGGTCAGTATTCAGATATAGTTACAGACGAAAGTTTTACTAATTTCATTTTATCTATTGAGTGGAAAATTGCAGAATGTGGAAATAGTGGTCTTTTTTGGGGTGTTCAAGAAGATAAGAAATTTAGTTCTCCATACCTCACTGGTCCAGAAATACAAATTCTTGATAATGAGAGGCATTCCGATGCCTTCATGAAACCAAAATATCATCAGGCAGGAGCATTATATGACATAGTTCAGCCCTCAAAGGATGTATGTAACCCAGCTGGCGAATGGAATCACTTTCTTCTCACTGTTAATCACGAAATCAATAATGCTAATGTTAAGCTGAATGGAACTGAGATTATTTCATTTCCAATAAATGGACCAGAATGGGAACAACTTATTTCCACATGCAAATTTAGAGATAAAAGTACATACAATTATACAGAGGCTCCTGAATTTGGAAAGTTTAAAACCGGAAAAATTGGACTACAGGATCACAGTGATAGAGTTTCATTTAGAAATATTAAAATAAAAAGACTTTAGAATAAAGATATGATTGTCTCTATGACGGGATTTGGCAAATCAGAGACCAAATTCCAGAGAAAAAAAATAATTGGAGAAATAAGATCGTTAAATAGTAAAAATATTGATCTTAATTTACGCATACCAAACAGGTACAGAGAAGTTGAATCTAAAATTAGAACAAAAATTAATGGAGAATTATCAAGAGGGAAAATTGATTTACTAATAAGCATTGACCTCCAAGATGAAGACAAAATATCATCTCTTAATTTCACTGTTATAAAAAAGTACATTAATGAATTAAAAAAAATATCCGATACCTCTGAATCGGATCTTCTTAAAATGGCAATTAGACTACCTGATTCTATCAAAATTGAAAAAGAGAATATATCAAAAGAAGAAAAAAAAGTACTATTTAAAATTATTGATAATGCGATTATAAAATTAAATCAGTACAGAATTTCTGAAGGAAAGTCAATGGAGAAAGATTTCAAAAGTAGGATTAGTATTATTAATAACTTGATCAAGAGTGTGGATAAGTTGGCACCAAAAAGAAAACAAAAAATTAGAAAGAAGATTGAAGATCTATCTAAACAAAATTTGAAAGAAATCGACAATAAAAGAATGGAACAGGAAATTTTTTACTTCATTGAAAAACTCGACATAAACGAGGAAATAGTTCGACTAAAAAGCAACTTGAAATATTTTGAGAAAATAATGAATAAAAAGAGTCCAAACGGGAAAAAACTAACTTTTATTTCGCAGGAAATTGGAAGAGAAATTAATACTCTGGGCTCAAAAGCCAATGACGAAAAACTTCAAAAAATAGTTGTGGAAATGAAAGATGAGTTGGAAAAGATAAAAGAACAACTTTTAAATGTACTTTAAAAAATGGAAGGGAAACTCGTTATTTTTTCTGCACCATCTGGAGCTGGAAAAACTTCAATAATTAAATATTTGTTGGATAAAATTTTATCTACTGAGTTTTCAATATCAGCAACTTCAAGAAAACCAAGAGAGAACGAAAAAAATGGTGTAGATTACTATTTTATGTCAGTTGATTCATTTAAAAAAAAAATTAGAAACAATGATTTTATTGAATTTGAAGAAGTTTATGCTAATGTATTTTATGGAACATTAAATTCTGAGGTAAACAGAATATTGAAAAAAAATAAAACCGTTATATTGGATATGGATGTAAAAGGTGGGCTTAAAATTAAGTCTATTTTTAAGGAAAAAGCTCTATCAATATTTGTTAAACCTCCCTCTATAGAATCACTAGACAGGCGACTTGCAAAAAGAGGGCTTGACTCCAAAAAAAGTATTAAGGAGAGACTTGAAAAGTCAGAATTTGAATTCGGTTTTGCAGAAAAGTTTGATATCATTCTAGAGAACAAAGACCTAGATAAAACTAAAAGTAAGGCTTTTCGAATTGTTAGTGAATTTGTCATGGGTAAATGAATCAAGTAGGCTTATTTTTTGGAACATTCAACCCTTTTCATAAGGGCCATTTATTCATGGCAAATTATTGTCTAAATGAATGTGATTTAGATGAGGTTTGGATCGTTGTATCTCCTCAAAATCCTTTAAAAAAGGATCTTGAAATATTGGATATTTATGAAAGAATTAAAATTATTGATAAGTCAATTTCGAATAAGAAAAAGATAAAAATATGTACTGATGAGTTAAAGCTAGCTAAACCTAACTACACTATCTCGACTTTACATTTTTTAAAAAAAACATATTCTAAAAATAAATTCAAAATAATATTGGGTGAAGACAACCTTCACTTTTTAAAAAAATGGAAAAACAATACACAAATACTTGATAACTTCACAATTTATATTTATCCTAGGAAGGAAAAAATAAATAGTAGCGATATCATCATTCATGATAATTTAAAAATGTTAAGTACAGCGCCAAAGATTGACATTTCGTCTACAGAAATTAGAGATAATTTATCTAAGGGAATTAATGTCAAAAAATATTTAACCCCAAAAAGTTTCAAATATATAATTAAAAAAAAATTTTTTACTGGGTTATAATTTAGCCAAAAGATTACTTAATTTTTCTGTAATTTTCTTCCTTGACAATTTATCTAGATTTGGAAATCTATTTGTAAGTTTACCTTTATTCTCAATTACTTTATCTAAAAAAAGCCGTATTTCTTTATCAGAGCTCCATAGTAACATTTTTGTCTCACTTGCTTTTGACAGAATCTTTCCCGCTTCACTTTTGGGATCACCTATACTAAGAATAGGGATTTCTGTTGCTAAATACTCCATTATTTTTCCAGAAATCATTTCTTTTTCACCACCTATAAAGAAAAAGTTAACAAGTAGATCTGCGCTTTTAATTAATCTAACCGTGTCTTCATGGTTTAAATATCCGCAGTCCTTCACTTTAAAGCTGGGGAGGAAGTTTTTTATTTCATTTATTATTTCTTGGGATATATTCCCAGCTAAAGACAACTTCAAGTTCATAGTACTAAAATTTTGTTTTAAATTTTTAAGTAAAGAAACATAAGGGTGATTTCTCGTTAAAAGCCCCGTATAAACAATGTGGAAATACTTTTTAGATTTTTTTCCTTTTACTTTATTGATTAGATCACTATCGTATCCATTAGGGATTACAGCAAAATTTTGATTTGGTGCTTTCAACTGAAGTTGTTTCTTTAAATCTCCACCGATGGTAGTCAAAACTAAATCTGCATTATTTAAAACTTCTTTTTCTAAGCGTTTTTGCTTGTTTATTGATTTTTCAGTGAAAAGAAACTGTTTATTGTAAAAAATATTAACCCATGGATCTCTAAAATCTACTGTCCAATTAATTTTAAAATCTTTTTTAATTTTTAATCCAATTAGATGCGATGAATGAGGGGGGCCAGTAGTAATTACATGTCTAATATTATTTTTAATGATTATTTTTTCGCATTCTCTATATGCGTAATTTACCCAACCTACTCTCGCATCTGGAATAAAAAAATTTGAACGTATATAGTTAGATAGTTTGTTAAATAGCCCTCTACCTTTAAACTCTCCTTGAGGAATTCCCTTTCTAAAACCCCCTGTCGTCAAAAAAGAAAAAAGTTTTAATGGTTCGTTGGTAGAAGTTTTTATTACTTTAATATTTTTTACAATCTTCTCTAAACTCGTATCTAAGACGGGATAAGATGCTTTTTTTTCGTCAACTGTAATTACAAATGGTTCCCATCCCATTTCTTTTAAATATTTTGAAAAATACATCCATCTTTGAACCCCAGACCCACCAGACGGTGGCCAGTAATATGTTAATATTATAACTCCACCTTTTTTAAAAAATTTTTTACCCATTTTTCTTCTTGAATAGAGGCACAGAAGAGCATGCCTCACCATAAAAAATACTCTTTACGTGTGGCTGTAATTTTTCGATAGCTAATAAAAAAACTGTTTCAGGGATATTTTTTTTTGAGCATCCTTTAATGATTAACGGCCTATTTTTAAATGGTGTTATGTCTAAGTTATGTAAAATATCTGCAAATATGCTTTGCTCTAATTCTAGTATCGAACCAAACACACATTTTTTAACATACTGGTTTAAATATGTTGATAATAACATTATTGACCAAGATGGAAGAATTGCATTTGTTGAGCAATGAATTGCTATGTAAGTATCTTTGAATTTCGAAAAGTCATATGACTTTAATGATGATCTATATTCTTTTTCTTTTACTACTATTCCTTTATAAAGCCATTGAGAAATATCAATTTTTAGTCTTTCTCCTTCAGGGTAATATTCCTCAAGGTCAAAGGTTACAAGCGGACTTTTAGCAACTTTATTTATAATTTCTTTTTCCATTATAAAAAACCAAGTTCTAGTTTTGCCTCTTCGCTCATTAAATCTTTAGTCCATGGAGGATCAAAAGTCATCTCAACCTCAACGTTATTAATACCCTTTATAGATTTAACTTTTTGTTCAACTTCAGCTGGTAAAGATTCAGCTACTGGACAATTAGGTGAAGTAAGAGTCATTAAAACCTTAGCATCAAAATCTTCATTTACAAAAACGTCATAAATAAGACCTAATTCATATATATCGACAGGAATCTCAGGATCAAAAATGGTTTTTAAAACTTTTACAATTTTCTCTCCTAACGATTGAGCATCAAAGTTATTTTCAGCCATATTAATTCAGTTTAGTTTGAAAAGCAAGAGCATACATCTTTATTTGCTTAATCATTGATGACAATCCATTTGCTCTGGTTTGAGATAAATGCTCTTTTAAACCAATTTTATCAATAAAATCAAAGCTGGAATCTAAGATTTCCATCGGAGGCTTTCCTGAGTAAACTCTTATTAAAATTGATATTATTCCTTTAGTTATAATTGCATCACTATCTGCATGGAAGAATATGTTATCATTTTTTAATTCAGCATGTAACCATACTCTGCTTTGACAACCTTTAATTAGATTAGAATCGTTTTTTAAATCTTGATCCAGTGTAGGGAGGGATTTTCCAAGACTAATCATATATTCATATCTTTCCATCCAGTCGTCCATGGTTTCAAATTCGTCAATTATCTGATTTTGGATATCAATTATTTTCATAATTGTAAATTTATGACAAAATTTTAATAGCTTTTTTTAGAGTATCTATTAGAAAATCAATCTCTTTTTCTGTATTATAGAATGCAAAAGAAATTCTCAAAGTCCCCGTAATTTTAAAAAAATCCATGATAGGTTGAGCGCAGTGCTGACCTGTTCTTACAGCAATTCCCATTTTATCCAAGATACTTCCTATATCATATGGATGAATGCCCTTTACATTAAAAGAAATAACCGATGTTTTATTATCAGATTCACCATAGATCTTTATATTTTCAATACTATTTAATTTTTCAGTTGCATATTGTAGTAAATGATTTTCATAACTATTGATTTTATCTAGTCCAATAGAATTAATATAGTCAATAGCAGCACCGAAGGCTATGCATCCAGCAATGTTGGGGGTGCCGGCTTCAAATTTATGAGGCAACCCTGCATAAGTGGTTTTTTCAAAGGTTACTTGATCAATCATTTCACCTCCGCCTTGATAGGGTGGAAGCATTTCTAACAACTCTTTTTTTCCGTATAACATTCCTACCCCAGTGGGTCCACATAATTTGTGTGCAGAGGTCACATAATAATCTACATCTAAAATTTGTAAATCAATTTTAAAGTGAGCTGATGCTTGAGCACCATCGACCAACACCTTTGCACCATATTTATGTGCTTTTGATATTATTTCAGAAATTGGATTAATAGTGCCAAGTGCATTTGAAACGTGATTAACGAATACCAGTTTGGTGTTTTCGTTTAACAATTCATCAAATTTATCTAATTCTAATTCACCGATATCATTCATAGGGAGCACCTTAAGTTTTGATCCAGTTTTTTCACACAAAATTTGCCAAGGAACAATGTTTGAATGATGTTCAAGTTCAGAAACTATAAGCTCATCTTTTTCAGAGAGAATTTCACTGTATCCGGATGAAACAATATTTATACCATGTGTTGTTCCAGATGTAAAAATTATTTCAGAATTTAATTTGGCGTTAAAATGATTTTTTAACTTGCCTCTAGCACCCTCGTATAGTTCAGTTGCTTGTTGGCTCAAAAAGTGAACTCCTCTATGAATGTTTGAATTGTAATTCAAATAATAATCACTAATAACATCAATAACTTGTTTGGGTGTTTGGGAAGTGGCTGCATTGTCAAAATATACCAGCTTTTTCCCATTCACTTTTTTATCAAGGATTGGAAAATCAGATCTTACATTATCAACATCAAACATTTTAGAGCTCATGTCTTATTTTAATTTCCAATTTGGAAGATATAATTTGGTTTATTCTTGATTTAAGCTTTGGGATTTTTACAGAATCTAACACATTATTTGCAAAAGCGTATGTTAATAATCCTCTAGCTTCATTTATAGGAATCCCTCTTGTTCTTAAGTAAAAGAGTGCTTCTTCGTCTAATTGACCTATCGTACATCCGTGTGAACATTTCACATCATCAGCAAAAATTTCTAGCTGAGGCTTTGTATTTATTGTAGCCCTATCATCTATAACAATATTATTGTTTTGTTGAAAAGCATTGGTCTTTTGGGCTATTTTGTCTACAAGGATTTTACCATTGAAAACCCCAACTGATTTGCCAGAAAATATACCCTTGTATTCTTGATGACTTTCGCAATTCGGTTGTGCGTGACTGACTAGAGTGTAATGATCTACATGTTGGGTAGCGTTTATTATTGTTAAACCATTTAATGTTGAGTTACAATTTTCTCCATTTTGGTAAAAATTAAGATTATTTCTGGTTATTTCTCCACCAAATGAAAATGTATGCACGTGTACATTTGATTTTGTGTTTTGTGATATGTAAGTATTATCAATAAGATATGCTTCCTCCCTATCATTTTGTATTTTATAATAATCTATTCTTGATGAATCTTTAGCATAAATTTCAGTAACTGAATTAGTGAAGGGTCTATGATTACTTAAACTTTGGTGTCTCTCTAAAATTTGAACCTCTGCATTTTCTTCAACAATAATTAAATTTCTAGGTTGGAGAAAAAAATCACCTTGCTTACCAGTTGAAAAATGCATAATCTCTATAGGCTTTTCCGCTGTAACTGATTTTGGGAGATAAATATACGCCCCCTCCATTGAAAAGGATGTGTTCAGCAAGGTTAGAGAGTCCGTTTTATCTGATATTTTATTAAAGTATTTATTTATAAGACTTTTATATTTTGGATTTGTAAGTGCTGCTGATAAAAGACAAACATCTAAACCGTCGTGGGTCGTATCGGAAAGAAAAGGACTGTAAATACCATCTATAAAGACGATTTTGTACGTGTCGATTTCATACAGAAAATATTTTTGAACATCTTTTAATTCAATTGTGACCTCTTTTTTTTGGAAAATTCCATAGTCACTTTTTAAAATTTTTGCTAAAGAAGTATATTTCCAAGCTTCTTGTTTTTTGTTTGGAAATCCTTTTTCTTCAAATTTTTTAAGACTTCTAGATCTTATTTCATGAACTGGATTTGATAAATCTATATCCTGCTCAAAAACCATAAAAGATGAAATTAGTTTTTCTTTAAAATCCATACTGAAAATTATTTAACCCAGTCATACCCCTTTGCCTCAAGTTCAATAGCAAGGTTTTTATTTCCAGACTTTACAATCTTTCCATCTGACAAAACATGAACAAAATCAGGAACTATATAATCTAAAAGTCTTTGGTAGTGAGTAATTAAAACTACTGCAGTATCATCATTCCTAAGCATATTGACGCCGTTGGCTACAATTTTTAATGCATCTATATCTAATCCTGAGTCTGTTTCGTCTAGTATAGCAAGTTTAGGCTCCAACATAGCCATTTGAAAAATTTCATTTCTCTTTTTTTCACCTCCAGAAAAACCCTCATTAAGAGATCGCGATAAAAATTTTGAATCAATTTTTAATAAATCTGATTTTTCTCTAATTTTTTTTAGCATCACATTGGCAGGCATTTCATCCAATCCATTGGCTTTTCTCATTTGGTTTATAGAAGTTTTAATAAAGTTTGTTACTGTTACTCCAGGAATTTCAACTGGATATTGAAATGACAGGAAGATACCTTTATGGGCTCTCTCTTCAGTATTAAAATCAATCAAATCTTCATCTTCAAATAATATCTCACCTTTATCGATTTCAAAATCTTCATGCCCAGCTATAACAGTAGATAGTGTGCTTTTGCCTGAACCGTTTGGACCCATTATTGCATGGACCTCTCCGGAGGATACTTTTAAGTCTATCCCTTTTAAAATTTGTTTTCCATCTACACTAGCGTGCAAGTTGTTAATTTCAAGCATATTTTAATTTTTATCCTACAGAACCTTCCAATGATATTTCTAATAATTTTTGCGCCTCTACTGCAAATTCCATTGGTAATTTATTCAAAACTTCCTTACTGAATCCATTTACAATAAGAGCAATAGCTTTTTCAGTATCAATTCCTCTCTGATTACAATAAAAAATTTGGTCCTCTCCAATCTTGCTTGTAGTTGCTTCGTGCTCAATTTGAGCTGAATTATTTTTTGCTTCAATATATGGAAAAGTGTGAGCTCCACAAGAATTACCCATTAACAGTGAGTCACACTGTGAAAAATTTCTAGCGTTTTTTGCACCAGGATTTACTCTTACTAATCCTCTATAACTGTTTTGTGATTTTCCAGCTGAAATACCTTTTGATATTATCGTAGATTTAGTGTTTTTACCTATATGAATCATTTTTGTTCCAGTATCAGCTTGCTGAAAATTATTGGTGACTGCTATTGAATAAAATTCTCCAATTGAATTGTTGCCTTTTAGTATACAAGAAGGATATTTCCACGTAATAGCAGATCCGGTCTCAACTTGAGTCCAAGAAATCTTTGAGTTTTTATGACAAATACCTCTCTTTGTGACAAAATTAAAAACACCTCCGTTACCATGCTTGTCACCAGGATACCAATTTTGAACAGTCGAATACTTAATTTCAGCATCATCCAGGGCAATTAATTCAACGCATGCAGCATGAAGTTGATTTTCATCTCTCGAAGGTGCAGTACATCCTTCAAGATAGGAAACATAACTACCCTTATCTGCAATTACGAGGGTCCTTTCAAATTGACCCGTACCAGCCTGATTTATCCTAAAATAAGTTGATAGTTCCATTGGACATTTAACTCCCTTAGGAATATAACAAAAAGAGCCATCTGAAAAAACAGCTGAGTTTAAGGCAGCGAAAAAATTGTCTTTTGGAGGAATCACCGTTCCCAAATATTTTTTTACGAGCTCTGGATGTTCTTTAATAGCATCGGATATTGAACAAAAAATTATTCCCTTTTTTTCTAAAGTGTCTCTAAAAGTAGTGGCTACAGAGACAGAATCCATAACAATGTCAACAGCAACACCAGATAATTTTTTTTGTTCATCAATTGATATCCCAAGTTTGTTGAATGTTTCAATTAATTCAGGATCTACTTCATCTAAACTTTTATATTTTTCTTTCTTCTTAGGTGCCGAATAATAAGATATATCTTGATAATCTGGTCTTTTATAATTTATGTTTGCCCAATCAGGTTCTTCCATTTTTTTCCAGGCGTTAAAAGCATTAATCCTCCATTCAAGCATCCAATCAGGTTCGTTTTTTCTTTTGGAAATAGCAATAACAGTCTCTTCATTTAAACCCTTTGGAAAGGTTTCTGACTCTATATCTGTATAGAAACCATATTCATATTCTTTAGTTTCTAATTCCTTTTTTAGTTCTTCTTCAGTATATGCCATAATTATATTTTAAAGGGAAAAACTTTCACCACAGCCGCAGGTTCTGTTAGCATTTGGGTTATTGAAAACAAATCCTTTTCCATTTAAACCACCTGAATAATCTAAAATTGTCCCCACTAAATAAAGTAAACTTTTTTTATCGACTAAAATTTTTACTCCGTTATCTTCAAACAGACGGTCTTCAATAAGTTGATTCGAATCAAATTTTAATTCATATGATAATCCTGAACATCCACCACTTTTAACCCCAACTCTAACAAAATCTTGTATAGGGTTGAAACCATCCTCCTTCATTAGGGAGGAAACCATGTCTCTAGCGATATTTGAAACTTTAATCAATTATATTTTTTATGCAAATATAATTTTAATTAAAGCTCTAATCAAGCGAAATCATAGATATAATTAATATTATTATCTAGGAATTCTATTTAAAAAAAGCCAAAAAAATATCCTTCCCACCTTTGTTTTCAATAAAATAATCTTCTTTGCTGTCACTATATCCAGCTACAATAATTTCATTTTCATTAAAGTGAATTAGTGAATTAGCGATATCCTCTCCTTCTGCTCCTATTTCGAAAATTTCTTTAAGAATTCTATTTTTTGATAATTGAATCAATACCGCATCATTTTTTCCTTTATTGAAATTAAAATCAAAATCTCTACTCCTACTGTGGCCTGTTAACCATAGATTATCTTTACTGTCTATTTCTATTTTTTTTCCTTTATCAAAATTTGATCCTCCAAATGTTTGTTCACTCAACAAATTGCCATCTGAATCTATTGTCAGTAACCAAAAATCAGAACTCCCCATTTGAAATGAAATATTTTTATCATTACTCAAAGTACTTCCAAGAATATGAATTTTTTTATCTGAAGATTGGATTATTGAGTTCGCTGTCTCATATTTTGAGCCCCCATATGAACGTTCCCATAATAAATCTCCATTAGAACTTAATTTAATTACCCAAATATCATAACTTCCTTTGGGAGAGCTTATGTCTATATCATTACTCTCTGAGGACCCCACTATTATAAAGTCTCCATCGGAAGTCTCAACTGAATCATATGACCTATCATTATTTGTTCCTCCAAAATATTTTCTCCACAAAATATTTCCACCTAAATCTATTTTATGACACCAAAATTCTCCAACTCCATGTTTAATAGACTTAACCACTTTTTTAGTGGACCCTAAACCTCTTGATGCAGTTACATCCAAAAAACCATTAAAAAATAAGTTCCCATCTTTTGTTTTAATTATATTATAAGCATGATCGTGCCCAGAAAAACCATAACTTTTTTCCCAAATTATGTCACCCTTCGAATCAATCAATATTACCCAATTATCGTGAAAACCTTCATTATTCGATGCATCTCCATCATTACTCATAGAGTATCCTAATAAAGCATAACCAATCCCAGAAACTTCAACAACAGATTGACCTCTGTCATCTCTTGAGCCACCATAATTTTTAACCCACTCTAAGTATTTGTCGCTATCAAATTTCATTAGTATAATATCTGATTCTAAACCCATTTTGTTTTGAATCAATCCATCATTACTTGTTGAGCTTCCAATTACCATAAAACCACCGTCTGAAGTATTTATAATATCTTTTGCTTCATCATCATTACTTCCTCCAAAAGATTTAATATAATTTAGTTCGTAATTTTTATTTTCATTAGATAATTCACTTTTTACACATCCAAGGAAAAAAGTAAAGATGAACATAGTTTTCAACATTATTGTTTTTTTTTGATTAAAAACAACCCCCTATTAATGTCACTAACAGCAAGCACTCCACTTTCAAAAAAAGGATAACTATTCCAAACACCTTCAAAAGAAGCATCATCATTCTCTGGGTGGGTATCAAAAAAGGCTTCTTCAATGATTTCTTGATTTTCAATATTTTCAATATTAAATTCTCTGAGTCCAGCTGTATAGTTCGATAAATAAAGCTTGTTAGACTTTATATATAGATTGTGATCTATTGCATCTGTTTTCCCTTCATGAACAAAATGTATTTTAGGGTTTTTTAAATCCTTTAAATCAAAAGTTATAATTCTTGTTTTATTACCATACCTTAATTCGTCTAATTCGTCCCCTAGATAAAAATAACGATGATTCTCATCAATCCATCCTTGATGTGTATATCCTCCATAACTGTAAGATATTGTTGAAATTATTTGAGGATTTGTTTTTTCTGTCACATCAAGAATAATTAATTGGTTGGTTTCTCCACCATCACTGTTGCTGCCTAGTAAAATCTCTCTACCAAGATAGTTTTGGTCCTCACCTCCGTAGGTTATAATCTGTGCATCATGAATATAAGAGGTATCCGAGAAACCTCCTTTTAAAATTGGTTGTTCGGGAAATGAAATGTCGTAAAAAACAGGGCCTCCTTCATACAATGCTGAACCAAGAATATAGGCAAACCCAGTGGAGATATTTATTGCGATGTTATGTGCATTGCCAAAATCGTTAGCAATATAATCTTCATTGAAGATTTCAAATTCGTCTGAATCGAGAAGTCTATTTAAATTAAACACTTGTAAACCATGACCAGATGCTTCACTTACAACAAATGCATAATTATTATATATTTTTACATCCCTCCAGTCACTTGGATCAGTGGCTGATAAAAGTTTCCCAACTAAAATTACTTTTTGCGGGTCAGTTATATCTAAAAATGCCAATCCATCATTTAACCCCTGTAAAACAAATTCTCTTTTTGAATTAGAATCTATCCATCCCCAATTATCATTTGCCGATTCACTTCCAAAAAAAGATAATGGAATCCAACTTAAAAGATCATAATCTTTACATGGATATTCATTTGCAAATCCTTCAACACAACTAATTTTCTCGAAACCAAACACCTTTTTTTCTGTGTTGTTTTGATTCTCTTCTTGTACTCTTTCGAGTTCTTCAAAATTATTTGCAGACAAATCATTTTTACTGCACTGAATAGTGGCAAATAATAAAATAAAATTGATAATCAAGTTTATTTCAATTTTAGAGAATATATATCTAACTTTTCCGGATCTTATCATTAGTTAATGTTAAATTAAGCAAATCTTTATTTCAAAATGTCCAAAAAAAAAAATAATTACACTTCTTTGTCCTCGGTTGGTGAGTTTGGATTAATTAAGAGAATCCAATCCAATTTTGATTTAAAAAATTCATCTAGCATACTTGGTATTGGTGATGACGCAGCGGTAATAGATAGTAAAAATAAGACTGTTGTATCCACGGATATGCTAGTAGAAAATATACATTTTAATCTGATGTACGTCCCATTGAAGCATTTGGGTTATAAGTCCGTTATCGTCAATTTATCAGATATTTTTGCTATGAATGCAAAACCAGAACAAATAACTGTTAGCTTGTCAGTATCAAACAGATTTACTCTTGAAGCGGTGGATGAATTATACAGTGGAATTAAATTAGCATGTGAAAAATACAAAGTTGATCTAATTGGAGGGGATACTACATCTTCTGAAAAAGGGTTAATAATATCAATAACTGCAATTGGGACTTCTGAAAAAGATAGATTGGTTTATCGTTCAGGTGCAAAAAAAAATGATCTTGTCGCAGTTACAGGCAATCTTGGAGCCGCATACATGGGTCTTCAAATTTTAGAAAGAGAAAAGGAAGTGTTTAAAGTTAATCCACAATCACAGCCTAATCTTGATAAATATACGTACTGTATTCAAAGACAACTAAAGCCCGAAGCCAGACATGATGTTTTTAAGTATTTTAAAGAAAATAAAATTACCCCCACCTCAATGATAGATATTAGCGACGGTCTATCCTCTGAAATTTTACACATAAGTGAAAAATCTAAAGTAGGTATTCATATTTACGAAGATAAAATACCAATAGACAATGAGACTATTAAAATTTGTAATGAATTTAAATTAAATGAGTTGACAGCGGCTCTAAATGGAGGTGAAGATTATGAGATTTTGTTCACCATTGATCAGTCAGATTATGAGCTAGTTAAAAAAAGTGAAATTATAAGTATCATTGGTCATGTAACAAAAATTGAAGATGGCAATAAATTAATTACGAGTTTAGATCAGGTAATTGATTTAACAGCACAAGGATGGTCAAAAATCTAAACTTATCCCAGTGCAACATCAAGAGACATCATAATTATAAATCCTAATATAAATCCCATTGTTGCAAAATCTGTATACTTGTCCTGTTGTGCCTCTGGAATTACTTCTTCAATAACAACAAAAATCATAGCACCTGCTGCAAATGACAGAGCGTAAGGTAATAATGGTGAAAAAAAAGTTACAGCAAATGCCCCTAGTACAGCAGCCAAAGGTTCTACAATTGCAGATAACTGACCATACCAAAATGATTTAATACGACTGGCTCCAAGTCTTCTCATTGGCATTGAAACAGCTATCCCTTCAGGAAAATTTTGAATTCCAATTCCCAAGGCCAATACTACCGCACCCGATATTGTCGCCTCTGGTAAACCTAAGGAAACTCCTCCGAATAAAACCCCTACAGCTAATCCCTCTGGGATATTGTGAAGTGTGATCGCTAGAACGAGTAATGTTGTTTTGTGCCATGGCGTTTTTATACCCTCACTATCTTTAAAATTAATGTGAATATGAGGAAGAATTTTGTCTAGTAAAAAAATAAATAATGCTCCTAGTGCAAATCCAACTGAGGCTGGTAATACTTTTATAAATCCGTCACCCGGACTCATTTCAATCCCAGGGGCTAAAAGACTCCAAAAACTTGCAGCAACCATTACACCTCCAGTAAAACCGAGTAATCCATCAAGCAACATCCTGTTTAATTTTTTAATAAAAAAAACCAAAGATGCACCTAATGCTGTCATGAACCAAGTGAAAATTGTAGCATAAAATGCTCCAAGGATTGGATGTTGATTTTCAAAAAAAATAATTACATCTTTCATTTTTAAAAAAAAAGTTCACCAGCGCTAAACTATAAAAATTATTGTAAAATCGGGAACTTAAATAAAAGTTAAAAAGCAAATGTTTAATTTTGATTTATGAGTGAAGAAAACTTTTATGATATAATTATTTGTGGTGGTGGTATCACTGGTTTGTTATTAGCCAAAAAAATAACTGATGATATCTATTTTAAAAATCATAAAATAGCTTTAATCGAAAAAGAAGATAAAAATAAAAATGACAGAACCATTAGTTTTTGGGAAGAAGGTAAAGGAGAATGGGATAGTATTATTTGCGGTAGTTGGAACAATGCAAATTTTATTTCAGATGAATATGAATCATCTTTTGAGCTAAAACCATATACTTATAAAACTATTCGAGGAATTGACTTTTACAATTATTTCAAAAAAGATTTAAGTAACAAAAATAATTTTAAAATAGTAAAGGATAACATTTTAAAAATTAGATCAGATAACAGCTTTAGTTATGTTAAAACAATTAATAAAGAATATAAAGCACCTAGCGTCTTCTCTAGTATACCAAACTTAGAATATAAAAATCAAACATCTATTCCAGTTTTACAACAACACTTTATTGGTTGGTTTGTAAAAACAGAAAATTTAATTTTTGATCCCAATAAATTAATTTTTATGGATTTTAGTGTTCCCCAAAAAGGGAATACTAGATTTATGTATATTTTGCCTTTTGATAGAAATTTTGCTCTAGTTGAGTATACTCTGTTTTCGAAAAAAACACTTGAAAAGGAGGAATACGAAAACAATATTAAACAGTATTTGGAAGATAAAAATGCAGGTGAATTTAAGGTTGTTGAAAAAGAAGCAGGATCGATTCCAATGACGGGGTATAACTTTTCAAAACATAATAATTCAACTCTGCTTCATATTGGAACATCCGGTGGATGGACAAAGGCAAGCACCGGATTTACTTTTAAAAAGTCAATAAACAAAATTGAACACTTGATACAGTATTTGAAAAGTAATAAGTCTCTTGATAAGTTTCAAAATAAAACAAAATTTGATTTTTATGATCTGCTTTTTTTGGACGTCCTTTATCACCACAATGAGAAAGGAAAGTCACTTTTTTCAGGAATGTTTAAAAAAAATAAGCCGCAAAGGATATTCCGATTTCTAGATGAAAAGTCTACTTTTTCTGAAGATGTTCATCTTATGTTATCATTTCCGATAGGTAAATTTGTGAAAGCTTTAATTAAAAACTTTTCAATATTATAATTTTCGATTCAATATAGTTTTAAAAAGATCGAAAAATTGTTTTTGTTTTTTTATTTCAATAGGAAGGTTGTTTATTGAAATTAAAATTTTATTATTATAATTATCAATTATATTTTTTAAATAAATATCTGATTTATTTTTTTTGAAAATTTTTACGACCTCCCTCCTTTTTTTGTCAAAATGCTTAGATTCAGAGTTATACAAATTTAGAAGAGACTCGACATCATCCTTAGATCCATTTTCGATAGAGTGAATGAAAAATAATGTTCTTTTATTTTCTTGTATGTCTCCACCACTGACTTTTCCAAAAATGTTTTCCTCGCCAAATACATCTAAGTAATCATCTTGTAATTGGAACAAAATCCCCAAATTCAAACCAAATTCGTAGAAGGATTGGCATACATTTTCATCAGCACCTACTGCAAGTACACCCATTTTAAGTGCAGCACCAATTAAAACAGCAGTTTTTAACTTAATCATTTCAAAGTATTGTGATTCGTTAATATCAATTTTATCTGTAAAATTCATATCCATTTGTTGCCCCTTGCAAACATCCAATGCGCTATCTGTTAATACTTTATTCATTTTAAAATAAGTCTCTGAATTATAAGTTTCAAGTGATTTGTAAGATAATATCAGCATAGCATCTCCAGACAAAATAGCGCTATTTCTATTCCATTTTTTATGAACTGATAATCTACCCCGTCGATACAATGCATTATCCATAATATCGTCATGTACTAAGGAAAAATTATGAAAGATTTCTATTGCTAAAGCTGCAGGTAAAGCTTTTTCAAAATTATTTGCAATAGAATCTGCCGCCATTAAAGCTAAAACAGGTCTAACTCTTTTACCTTTATTTTGCAAGCTATATATAACGGGTTCAAACAAACTGCTTGATGAATATTTAGCAATTTCATTTTCTAAATAACTTTCAAAAATTTCCTTAAATGAGCTTGACAAAACTTTATTTAAAACAAAAATAAATTAAAAAAGAACTTTTAGTTAAAAAAACCGAGGAAACTTTTTTGGTATTTAAAGTTTCCAATTTATATTTGCACCCTTAAAATGAAAGATAACATACTAAACATTTCAAGCCAGCTATTTTTAGAAATAGGATTTAAAAATGTTACGATGGATGACATCGCTGAAAAAATGGGCATCTCTAAAAAAACAATTTATTCCTACTTTAAGAATAAATATGAGCTTGTTAAAGAAAGTACTCAACTCATTTTCGAAAATGCTTGTAATGATATCGAAAGAATTAAAAAATCAGCAAAGCACCCTATTGAAGAATTGTATTGTGTTAAGTCTGAAGTTCTAAAGTATTTTCAAAATGAAAAAAGTTCACCGGTTTATCAAATGCAAAAATATTATCCTGAAATTTATAATCATATTAAAAATCAGGAATATACGAGACTTGGATTTTTAGTTAAATCCAGTTTAAATGAAGGAATTGAAACTGGATTGTTTAGAAAAAATATTGATATTGACTTTGTCTCAAGACTATATATGAACGGAATGAGAGGGATTCGTGACATCGATGTATTTCCCCCTGAAAATTTTGATATTAAAATTTTAATTGAGAGTTATTTAGAATACCATGCTAGGGCTATTGTCACAAAAAAAGGCCTTACAATTTTAAACGAATTTATTTCAAAAAGTACTTTATAGAATGATTAAAAAGCGGATAACTATTTTTTTTGTAATAATACATTTTTACTTGTCATGCCAGGACATTCCTAATTCTTTTACTCTTAATTCAGCTATCGAATGGGGTATGAATTATAATAAAACCATTCAAAAATCCAATTTAGAATTGCAAAAGGCATACAAGGAAAAATGGAAAACCATTTCTATAGGTTTACCTCAAATAAGAGCCAATTTGAGCTATCAAAACTTTTTAGAACAACCTGTTTCACTTATACCAGCTGAATTTTTTGGAGGGGTTAAAGGTGATTATGCTGAAGTAGTTTTTGGAACTGAACAAACAGCCGTAGGATTTGCTGAAATAAATCAATTACTTTTTGACGGCACATATATTATCGGTGTACAAGGACTAAAACATTATATAGATACAGCAAAAAATGTATTAGAAAAATCGCAAATAGAAATTAAAAAATCGATAGTTATTGCTTACGTAAACACACTAGTTTCTGGAGAAAATATTTCAGTTGTTGAGAGAAATTTATTAGCATTAAAAAAGAATTTAAAAGATATAACCGCAGTTTACAAAAATGGATTTAGTGAAGAAGAAGATGTTGAACAAATTAAACTCACTATTTCGAAGCTTAAAACTCAATTTAAATATGCAAAAGAATCTTACAAACTATCCTTTGATATATTAAAACTTTTGCTAGGTGTTGAGCTTGATCAAAATTTAAAACTCTCTGACTCTTTAGAGTATTTAACTATAAAAAATTTGAATTATGAATCTATCGATGGTAACTATTCAAACAATATAGATATTCGACTAGCAGAAAATAAAGTCACAGAAGAAAAGTTTTTGTTTAGATTGGAAAAGGCAAAAGGATTACCCTCATTGAGCGCTTTTTTAAATGGGAGCTATGTTGGAAATAGCAATGAATTTACATTTACTGAAAAAGAACAAAAATGGTTTGGTTCTTCGGCATTTGGATTAAGATTAGAGGTCCCTGTTTTTAGTTCATTTGGTAGACAGGCAAAATCACAAAAAGCAAAGCTAAGCTTACAGCAGGCTGAGAAGAATTTAATTGAAGTTAAATCAAAAATTTATGTCGAAATGAGAAAAGCCCAAAACAATTTTAATCTCGCTAAAGAAAATTATTATACTGCCATTGATAATCTAAAGCTAGCAGAAAGAATTGAAAAAAAGAATGTTTTAAAATTTTTTGAAGGAGTAAGTGGAAGCTTTCAATTGACACAAGCTCAACAGCAGCTTTACCAAGCACAACAAAGTAAAATTCAAAGTATGCGTGCTGTGATAATTGAGAAAACAAACCTTGAAAATATCTTAAACAACAAAAATTAAAATGTATATGAAAAATTTTATTTTAAATCTTAGTGTAATATTAATTATTAGTTGCGGACCAAAAGATTCTAAATCAACGGAAGAAACTTTAGTAATTAATGATTATAATTTAATCCAAAAAAGAAAGGAGGAAATTAAAACCCAAATAAATGATTTAAAATTTGAACTAAATAAGTTGGATAACGTACTTGAAAACATTGATGCCGATAAAAATTTATTTTTAGTTTCTGCAATTAAATTAAAACACAAAAATTTTAGCCACTATTTAAATTTTCAAGGTTCATTAGACACCGATCAAAATGTGGTTATTTATCCGGAATTGCCTGGTCTTTTAAAAAATATTTACGTTAAACAAGGAGACAAAGTAAAGAGAGGGCAAATAATCGCCAAAATTTCAGATAATGGCTTAACTGATCAATTAGAACAGTTAAAACTTCAAAGAAATCTGGCTAAAACAACCTTTGAACGACAGCAGAGATTATGGAATCAAAAAATTGGTTCGGAAATACAATATTTACAAGCAGAGACAAATTTTAAAAGTTTAGAGAAAAAAATTTCTCAAATGAGAGATCAAGAGGGCAAAACAAGAATTGCAGCTCCATTTGACGGAACTATAGACGACGTTATTGCTGATATTGGAAGCACCTTGGCGCCAGGCTTAACCCCGATTTTGAGAATAATTAATATTGAACAAATGAAAGTTAATGCAGAGATCCCCGAAATACACATCCCTAACATTAAAAAGAATAAAAATGTTAAAATTTATGTTCCAATATTGGATAAACAAATTTCAGGTAAAATTTCATCTGTTGGTAATTTTATAAATCCGAACAATAGGTCTTTTAGTATTGAAATTAAATTATTGAACAAGTCCCATGAATTGAAACCAAATATGACGGTTAGTTTAGAAATTAATGATTATCAAAATGAAAGTGCCATCCTAATTCCGTCTAAAGATATCTTAGAGGATGAAGAAGGAAATTTTTACGTATACAAATTGGTTATTGACAGCAATGAAAATTATAAATCAAATAAAGTGATGATTCAAAAGGGAAAGTCATACAATAATATGACTGAAATAAAGGCTGGTTTAAAAGAAAATGATTTAATTATAAATGAAGGTCTCAGGCAAGTTGAAGATGGGCAAATTGTAAAGGTAATTTCTACAAAAATTTAAGATGACTATGAACAAAGGCCTTAAAGAATTTTTACCCTCCTCATGGGCTATTGACCACAGTACTGTAGTTTATGTTTTAATTTCCATTTTTTTTATACTCGGATTCTCTTCTTATATAAGCTTACCAAGAGAAAACTTCCCAGAAATAAATAGCAATGTTATTTTTGTAAGTTCAGTTTATCCCGGGAATACTGCTGAGGATGTAGAAAGATTAATCACTGACCCATTAGAAGAAGAACTAAAGGGTGTTTCAAATTTGGTTGGAATTAAATCAACATCTCAAGAGAATATTTCGTTAATAACCATAGAGTTTGATGAAAATATTTTAAAAGAGAAAGCAAAAAATGATGTCCAGGACAAAGTCGATGCAGTAACTGCTCAAGCTGATTGGCCAATTTTTAATGGGGCAAAAATAGAACCTGCTGTATTTGAATACAGTATATCCGAAGAAGTTCCTATTCTCAATATCGGATTAACTGGAAATATACCTCGAAAAGAAATGAAAATTTATGGAGAGGTTTTAAAGGACAAAATAGAGCAAATGGCCGAAATTAAAGAAGTTTCCTTACGGGGTGTTCAAGATTTTGAAGTAGAAGTATCATTAGATTTAATCAAAATGGTTGCGGCAACCGTTTCTTTCGATGATGTTGTAAATTGTATACAAAGAGGAAATAATACTATTTCTGCGGGTAATATTGAAGGTAACGGTCTAAGAAGAAATATCAGAGTAATAGGTGAAATTAAAAACCCAGAGGATTTAGAAAAATTTGTGGTTAAAAACCAAGACGGGACCGTTTTTCTTGGGGATATTTCTAAGATAACTTTTAAAGAAAAGGAGATTAATTCCTACGCTAGATCTAACGGAAAAAATTCAATCGTTTTAGATGTAAAGAAAAGATCTGGAAAAAATTTGATCAAAAGCGTTGAAAAAATAAGACAACTTGTTGATCAAGTGAAAAAAAATGAATTCCCATCTTCAATAATTGTAACTATTTCAAATGATCAATCTGATATTACAAAAAATCTAGTTTCTGATTTAGCTAATAATATTGTTTTTGGGGTTATCTTGGTAATAACTGTTCTGATGTTTTTCCTTGGTTTTAGAAATGCATTGTTTGTTGGTTTTGCAATTCCAATGTCAATGCTTATGTCTTTTGTTGTAATTGGCTTTTTAGGAGAAACTATCAATACAATGGTTCTTTTTGGTCTCATTATGGGGCTTGGAATGCTTGTAGATAACGGAATTGTAGTTGTTGAAAATGCATACAGGCTAATGGAAAAAGATAAAATGAATTCCGTTGAGGCAGCAAAAAAAGGAATTGGTGAAATAGCATATCCAATAATTATTTCAACGGCTACTACAGTAGCCGCATTTCTCCCCTTAGGTTTCTGGCCAGGAGTTATTGGTGAGTTTATGATTTTTTTTCCTATCACACTCTCAATTGTTCTTGGTTCTTCTCTTGTTGTAGCCATTTTCTTTAACTCAATGCTAGTTTCAAAATTCATGAAAATTGATAAAAATGAAATATCATTAAAGAGCCTTAAAAGACTCAGTTTGATCTTGGGCGGAATAGGGATAATCTTAATCTTTAATATTGGTGTTTTTAGGGCACTTGGTACGATTATGATTTTATCTACTATTCTATTTTGGGTGTATAAGTATTTAATTAAAGATTGGACAATATATTTTCAAGAAGTATTTCTTAATATACTTGAAACGAAATATAAAAGATTTTTAACTTTTGCTTTGTCGGGTAAAAAACCCTTATATTTTTTATTTGGTACGATTGGATTATTATTTTCCTCATTCATAATTCTTGGAATTGCTTCTCCAAAAGTTGAGTTTTTCCCAGAAAATGAACCTCAACAAATTTTTGTTTATATAGAATATCCAGAAGGAACATCCATTCAAAAAACAAATCAAACAAGCAAATTAATTGAAAAGGAAGTGGCAAAAATTATCTACGACAAAAAATATTATACAAGTGGTAAGAATTTTATGATTGATTCAAATGTTGTTATGGTCGGTTTAGGAGCACAAAATCCTGAGACTGATAGGGGAGGTGACCAAGATATGCCACACAAATCAAAGATAACATTAACAATGAGTGAGTTCAAGTTAAGAAATGGCCTTTCTAGTGAAGAAATGAGAAAGGACATTCAAATAATTCTTAAAGATAAATTCCCTGGGATTGCGATATCGGTTGAAAAAGAGGCGTCTGGTCCTCCTGCAGGATATCCTATAAATATTGAAATAAAGGGAAATGATTATAATGAATTAATAAGTATTGCAAAGGATTTAAGGCAATTCATTAATAATGAAAACATCCCTGGTGTTGAACAACTAAAAATAGATGTGAACAAAAGTAAACCAGGAATTGAAGTTGAGATTGATAGAAGAAAATCAGGAAGTTTGGGAGTTTATGCTGGACAAATTGGACAACAGCTAAGAAATTCTTTATTTGGTGCAAAAGCCGGAGTTTACAAAAAAAATGGAGAGGATTATGATATAAATGTTAGATTTCAGGAAAAATACAGAAAAAATTCTGAAAGCCTTCTTGACCAATACATTGTATTTCGTGACCAATCAAATGGGAAAATCAAAGAAGTTCCCATAAGCGCAACTGTCAAGTTAAAAAATGCTAATTCGTTTAGTGCAATAAAACACAAAGATTTAAGTAGGGTAGTAACGGTTTATTCTCCAATTCTAGCGGGTTATAATGCCAACGAAGTATTTTTAAATGTTAAAAAAGCAATTGAAACAGGTTTTGAGGGTTTTAAAAATAACGTTAGTTACTCATTTACTGGTGAAATTGCAGAACAAGAAAAAAACATGTCGTTTTTGGTTAGCGCTCTTTTTACGGCATTAGGCTTAATTCTTTTTCTTCTTGTTCTTCAATTCAATTCCATTTCAAATCCCTTAATTATACTTTTATCAATTTTTTTAAGTTTCACAGGTGTCCTTTATGGGATAAGTATTTTCAATATGCCTTTTGTGATTATGATGACTATGATGGGTATAATTTCCTTATCCGGAATCGTTGTAAACAACGGAGTCGTGTTGATTGATTATACAAATCTGCTTGTTGAAAGAAAGAAATTAGATTTAGGAATCGAAGCTGACAAACCTCTTCAAATCGAAGATTTTAAAAATTCTGTAATTAGCGGTGGGGCAGCGAGGTTAAGGCCTGTTTTACTTACCGCTATAACAACTATTTTAGGATTAATCCCTTTGGCAACAGGTTTAAATATTAACTTTTTTACCCTAGTTTCTGAATGGAATCCAAACTTTTTTGTAGGAGGTGACACAGTTGTATTTTGGGGTCCGTTATGTTGGACGGTTATTTTTGGATTAACTTTTGCTACTTTTCTGACACTAGTTATAGTTCCTATAAGTTTTTATCTAGTTTACAGAATCAAATTATATTTTTATTCTTTAAGAGAATTATAAATAAACTAAATTGCAAGTAAAACCTCTCATATGTTTAGAACATCAAATTGCGGCGAATTAACTATTTCTAATGTAGGTGAAATAGTTACTCTAGCTGGTTGGGTTAGTCGTATAAGAGATAAAGGTTTTGTTTTATGGATTGATCTAAGAGATAGGTACGGAATTACTCAGATAATTTTTGATGAAAAGAGATCAAGTGTTGAGTTTATGGATAAAGTGAGGAAAATCCATAGAGAATACGTAATTCAAATTGAAGGAAAAGTAATCGAAAGAGAATCTAAAAATCTAGACATCAAGACAGGTGACATTGAAATTTTAGCAAGCTCATTAGATGTTTTAAATGAATCTACCACTCCACCTTTTACAATAGAAAATAATACAGATGGTGGTGAAGAGCTAAGAATGAAATATAGATATTTGGACATTAGAAGACCAGTGATTCAAAAAAATCTACTTATGAGATCAAATCTTAGCCTAGAAATAAGAAAATTCCTTGTTTCTAAACAGTTTGTTGAAGTAGAAACCCCATATTTGATAAAATCTACGCCTGAAGGTGCCAGAGATTTTATAGTTCCTTCAAGAATGAATAAAGGCAATTTCTATGCTTTACCACAGTCACCTCAAACTTTCAAACAATTATTGATGGTATCTGGTATGGATAAATATTTCCAAATAGTAAAATGTTTTAGGGATGAAGATTTAAGATCCGATAGACAGCCTGAATTTACTCAAATCGACTGTGAGATGTCATTTGTAAGTGAAGATGACGTTTTAAACGAATTTGAAGAGCTTATTAAATTTATAATCAAAAAATTTAAAGGCATTGAATTGAATTCATTCACAAAAATGACATATTATGAAGCTATTGAAAAATATGGTTCTGATAAACCTGATATTCGATATGGTATGGAGTTTGGTAATTTAACCAAAGTTACCAAAGGAAAAAATTTTAAAATTTTTGATACTCAAGAAGTAGTTTTGGGACTATCAGTGCCAAATGGAGCAAATTTTTCACGAAAACAAATTGATGGTTTAATCGATTTCAGCAAATCTCATGAAGAAGGGGCAAACGGTGTCGTCTGGGTGAAATATCATGAAGACAGAACTTTCAAGTCGTCTGTTGATAAATTTTTCGACTCAAAAGATTTTTCTACGTGGGCAAAGATTTTAGTTTGCAAAGCTGGTGATTTAATGCTTATTATTTCAGGTCAGAAAACCGAAGTTTATAAACAATTATCATTATTGAGATTAGAGCTTGCGAATCGTTTAAATTTGAGAAATAATAAGGAATTCGCTCCTTTGTGGATAACTGATTTTCCCCTATTTAATTGGAACGAAGAAAAGAACGGATTTGATTCTGTCCATCATCCTTTCACAGCACCTAAAGATGAAGATTTGGAACAATTAGACAAAAATCCAAAACTAGTAAAATCAAAAGCATACGATTTAGTTATTAATGGAAATGAAATTGGAGGTGGATCTATTCGAATCCATAATGAAAATATACAAAGAAAAGTTTTTAAAATTCTTGGCCTTTCTGAAAAGCAATCTAATGACCAATTTGGGTTTCTAATAAATTCATTTAAATATGGTGCACCTCCACACGGAGGAATAGCCATTGGCTTTGACAGACTTGTAGCTATTCTAAATGGAAATGATTCAATCAGAGACTTTATAGCTTTTCCAAAAAATAATCATGGTAAAGACATTATGTTAAATTCGCCTTCCTCAATTAGTAAAGAGCAACTTGAAGAGTTAGGTTTAAAAATTAACAAACCAAACAATAAATGAGGCTTTTTCTTAATATTTTATTTTGGAGTTTTACATCATCTCTTTTTCTTGGTCTATATCTTAAAGAAAGATTTGCCAGTGATATAAGTGAGATTTTAATTGGCTTTTCAGTTTTAGCACTTAGTTTTTTGTATTTACCATTGTTTTTATATCATAGATATAAAGATAAAGACCTTTCTAAATATACTTTCAACGATAAAAAATTAAGAAAAAAAGAATAATATTTAATAATACGTGAATTATTTTAGTGATATCCGCCTTTTTAATAGAAAATATCTAAAAGAAAAAATTTATTTATAACATCAGTCTAGATACCAATTCATTAGCGTATATTCGTAACTTATTATTATTATTTAAATGCAAGGAAAAGTAAAATTTTTTAATTCCTCTAAAGGTTACGGGTTTATTGTAGACGATGAAACTGGTGATGATGTTTTTGTCCATGTTACCTCTCTTAATGGTCTTAAGATCAATGAAGGTGACAAAGTTGAATACGAAATCGAAGAAGGGGAAAGAGGCAAAACTGCCTCGAATATTCAATTAGTTTAATTTTAGATTATTATTGTTTCGTTTTTTTTTAAAAAAACGATTTAGTAATTCTTCTGATTCTTTCTTTAAAATCCCACCCTTAACGGATATGTTTTTGGGAAGGAATACTACTGAATTGTTATAGGCCTTTTTATTAGTGTCCGGTGCTCCGTAAACAATACGCCTAATCTGAGAATATTTAAGTGCGGTCATACACATTGCACACGGTTCAAGTGTAACGTAAATAGTGCAACCTAATAGATATTTTCCTCCAATATAATTTGAAGCAGAAGTAATAGCTAACATTTCAGCATGTGCAGTGACATCATTTAACTGCTCGGTCATATTATAAGCTCTTGAGATTATTTTGTCTTTTATTGTAATTACAGCCCCAACTGGTATTTCATCTTCTTGAAAAGCCAATTTGGCTTCCTCCAACGCTTTGCTCATAAAATATTTGTCTTTTAAAAATACGTCGCTCATTTAAAAATAAATTATGTTATTTAGATTAATTTAGACACTAAAATTACTCTATAATTTGAAACACTTGATGTAAACATAAAATTTGGTAAATCGACTTAAAACTTATTAATGCAAGAAAAGAAAAAAATATATTTTATCGATGCCTATGCGTTGATTTTTAGAGGATATTATGCTTTTATAAAGAACCCTATTGTAAACTCTAAAGGATTAAATACCTCTGCAATTTATGGTTTTATGAATTCTTTACTTGATTTAATTAAAAGGGAAAATCCAAAATATATTGGAGTTTGTTTTGATAAAGGTGGTTCAGCAAGCAGGTCGGAAATTTTCTCAGATTATAAAGCAAATCGCCTTGAAACTCCTGAAGCAATAACTTTAGGAATTCCATATATAAAGAAAATCCTAACTGCGATGGATATTTCAACTATAGAAATAGAAGGATACGAGGCAGATGATATTATTGGAACTCTTGCTAAAAAAGCGGAAAAAGATAATTTTAATGTTTTCATGGTAACCCCAGATAAAGACTTCGCGCAATTAGTTTCAAAAAATATTTTTATTTACAAACCTGCACGCATGGGTAACGATGTTGAAATAATGGGTATAAAAGAAGTTAATGAAAAATTTGAAATTGAAAATCCAAAACAAGTAATAGACTATCTTGGTATGGTTGGTGACAGTGTGGATAATATTCCTGGTCTTCAAGGAGTAGGAGATAAAACAGCAAAAAAATTCATCAAAGAATTTGGAAGTATTGAAAACTTATTGGAGAACACCGACAAAATAAAAGGAAAACTCAGAGAAAAAATTGACGCCAATAAAGATTTAGGACTGCTTTCAAAAAAACTTGCTAGGATTATTTTAGATGTTCCAGTAGATTTTGAAAAGACAAAATTTAAATTAGAAAATCCCAATTCTGATAAGCTAAATAAAATCTTTGAAGAACTTGAATTTAAGAGAATTAAAGAAACTACTCAAAAATTATTTTTTGTTTCAAATAAAGATATAGTTGATTTAAAAGAAACTAAAAAAAATGAAACATTAGAAGGTTCACAAACAAATATGTTTGAAAACTTGAAGGAAGAAAAGAATGGTGAATTAAAAAATTTAGATACCATGAAACATTTTTATCAAACAATAAACTCAACTTTGGGGTTTGATTTGTTTTTGAGTAAATTATTAAAACAAAATATTGTATCGTTCGATACAGAAACTACTAGTTTAGATGCTCTAAAGGCTGATTTGGTTGGTATAGCTTTTTCATGGGAAAGAAGCACTGGATATTATTTACCATTCCCAGAAAATAAAAATCAAAGTCAAGCTCTCATTTTAAAACTTAAACCCTTTTTTGAAAGTGAAAAAATTAAAAAAATTGGTCACAATTTAAAATATGATATCAAAGTTTTGAGTAATTACTCAGTGTATGTTCGAGGCCCTCTTTATGATACGATGATAGCTCATTATTTGATAAACCCCGATGGACGACATAACTTAGATTTTTTAGCTGAAAAGTATTTAAACTATAAATGTAAACCAATTTCTGACTTAATTGGTCCCAAAGGCAAGAACCAAAAAAACATGAGAGATGTTTTGATTGAAAATCAAAAAGAATATGCAGTTGAAGATGCAGATATTACATTACAACTAAAAAATTGTTTTGATCTGTTAAATAAAGATGTTCAAAATGAAAAACTTTTGAATGAGGTTGAGTTTCCATTAATAAAGATTTTATCAAAAATGGAAACCGAAGGATTTAATTTAGATTCAAATTTTTTAGGACATATGGAATCCGATTTAAATAAGGAGATAAAGGAATTAGAAAAAATTATTTTTGAAAATGTTGGTGAATCTTTCAATCTATCTTCTCCAAAACAGTTGGGTGTAGTGTTGTTTGAGAAATTGAAATTAGTTGAAAAACCAAAAAAAACCAAAACAGGACAATATTCTACATCTGAAGAAGTACTCTCATTGCTTGCAAAAAAACATAAAATAATTGACGACATCTTAAATTGGAGATCTTTAAATAAATTACAAACCACTTACGTAAAAGCACTACCTGAAGAAATAAATACCAAAACAAAAAGAATTCATACTGTTTTTAACCAAGCCGTAGCCTCTACAGGAAGATTAACCTCAAATAAGCCGAATCTACAAAATATCCCAATCAGGACTAAGAAAGGTCAGCTAATTAGAGAAGCATTTATTCCCAGAAATAAAAATCATCTTATAATTTGTGCAGACTATTCTCAAATTGAACTAAGGATAATAGCGTCATTAAGCGGAGATTTAAATATGATTACAGCTTTCAATGAAGGCAAAGATATTCATCTATCAACAGCCTCAAAAGTTTATAATATAGCTGAGGACAAAGTTACTCGACAGCAAAGGTCAAATGCAAAAACTGTGAATTTTGGAATAATTTATGGTGTATCTGCGTTTGGATTAAGTCAACAAACAGAGTTAAATAAAAACGAATCGAAAGAGATGATCGACACATATTATAAAAACTATCCAAAATTAAAAGAATACATGTCATCACAAATTCAATTTGCGAGAGAAAATGGTTATGTGTCAACACTACTTAAAAGAAGAAGGTATTTAAATGATATTAACTCTCTAAACGCTATTGTTAGGGGTGCTGCAGAAAGGACAGCTATAAATGCTCCCATTCAAGGATCGGCTGCAGATATAATCAAACTAGCAATGATTCAGATCGATAAAAAAATTTGTCAAGAAAAATTACAAAGCCGAATGATTCTTCAGGTACATGATGAACTTGTTTTCGATGTTCCAAAAGAAGAAAAAGAAGTGCTGTCTAAAATTATTAAAGAGGAAATGGAAAATGTTTTTGAACTTAAAGTTCCATTAGTTGTAGATTTAGGAGCAGGAAAAAACTGGCTTGAAGCTCACTGATTCTAAACCAGAGAAACCCTAACAAATGACGTAATACTTAGATTATTGTCTTTAGACTTAACATAATCTTCAACTGAAACCTTAGTATCTTTAATAAATGACTGTTTTACAAGTGTATTGTCTTTGTAAAATCTGTTGAGTTTTCCAACTATAATGTTGTCGATAATATTTTCTGGTCTACCCTCTTTTTTCAGCTGTTCTTTTATAATTTCAGTCTCTTTCTCAACTACACTGGGGTCAACTAAATTTTCATTCAAGGCTAAAGGATTCATAGCAGCTACTTGCATTGCAACATTTTTCGATACCTCTTCGGATGCTGGAGTTGAGTCAGAAAGTGCAACCATAGCTGCTATTTTACTTCCAGCATGTACATAACCTCCAATATATTTTCCCGTTAGCTTCTGGAAATTTCCGATTTCTATTTTTTCTCCAATTATACCAGTTTGCTCAATTAATTTATCTGAGATACTTAAATCACCAATATTCGAACCAAGAAGTTCATCTTTAGAATTAACATTTATGGCAATTTTCAGAACTTCATTTGCAAAATTTAAAAAATCTTCATTCTTAGCTACAAAGTCAGTTTCACAGTTTAAAGAGATTAAGATCCCTTTCGACTTTACCTCATTTATACTCAATAAAACAACTCCTTCAGTAGAATCCCTTTCAGCTCTATTTGCAGCAACTTTTTGTCCTTTTTTTCTCAATATTTCAACTGCCTTTTCGTGGTCTCCGTCTGCTTCTACTAGAGCCTTTTTACAATCCATCATACCCGCACCAGTGGATTTCCGTAAGTTATTTACCTCAGTTGCGGTAATTTTCATATCGATTTAAATTGTTAATTTATTTATTTTCTTTCTGCTGGCTATTTGATTCAACTGGCTTTTTTTCTAAATCTTTTTCTATCCCAGTCTCTGGTTTTTCAACTATGTCCTTTGACTCAGAACTTGCGGCAGCACTTTTTTCCTCTTGTCTTAATTTAAGGCCCTCTTTAACAGCACCAACAATCGTTGTCAATATCTTCTTAATAGCCTTTGATGCATCATCATTAGAGGGGATGGGATAGTCAATGTCACGTGGGTCAGAATTTGTATCTACCATTGCAAAAATAGGGATCTTTAATTTTTGAGACTCCTTAACAGCAATACTCTCTCTTTTAACATCTACAACAAATATAGCTCCTGGCAGCCTTGTCATGTCTGATATTGATCCTAAGTTTTTCTCGAGTTTTGATCTGTTTCTGTCAACTTGAAGTCTTTCTTTTTTTGATAATGTTTCGAATGTTCCATCTTTTTTCATTCTATCTATGGATGTCATTTTTTTGACAGCTTTTCTGATAGTAATAAAATTTGTCAACATTCCCCCTGGCCATCTCTCAGTTATATAAGGCATACTAATGTCTTTCATTAACTCCGAAACAATGTCCTTGGCCTGTTTTTTAGTAGCTACAAAAAGGATTTTTCTTCCAGTAGATGCAATTTTTTTCAGTGCATCGCATGCCTCTTGTAATTTAGCAGAAGTTTTATAAAGGTTGATTATATGAATCCCGTTTTTCTCAGAATAAATGTAATTGGACATATTGGGATTCCATTTTCTGGTAAGATGTCCAAAGTGAACACCAGAATCTATAAGGTCTTTTATTTCAATTTTTTCCATATAAATTAACGTTTCGAAAATTGGAATTTTTTTCTTGCTTTTTTACGACCGTATTTTTTGCGCTCAACACCTCTTGAGTCTCTACTTAGGAAACCTTCTGGTTTTAATATTTTTCTGTTTTCATCATTTAATATGCAAAGAGCTTTTGATAGTGCTAGCCGAATTGCCTCAACTTGCCCATTTACTCCACCACCAACAACATTAACATCAATACTGTACTGATCTGTACAATCAGTTAGACTCAGTGGTTGCAAGATTTTAAATTGAGAAACTGCCGTAGGAAAATATTCTTTAAAGCTTTTGGAATTAATATTTATCTCAGATTTTCCTTTAGACAAAAATAGCCTAGCAACAGACTTTTTTCTTCTACCTACAGTATGAATTTTTTCCATGATTAAACGTTGATTTTAAATTCTACTGGATTTAAATTTTTGAAATTATGATCTTCCCCATTTACAACTCTAAGATTTCTAAAAATTGAAGAACCTAATTTATTTTTAGGGAGCATTCCTCTTACAGCTTTTTCTATTATAGTTGAAGGGTTTTTAGAAAAAATCTGTTCCGCTGTCAAAGATTTTTGTCCTCCTGGGTAGCCAGTATGTCTTAAATACACTTTCTGCTTCCACTTGTTTCCAGTAAGTTTGATTTTTTCTGCATTTTTTACAATAACATTGTCACCACAATCAACATGAGGAGTAAAGTATGGCTTATTTTTTCCCCTAATCAAAATAGCAACTTGTGTTGCAAGTCTTCCTAATGATACATTAGAGGCATCTACCAACAACCACTTTTTTTGTATGTTTTTTGGATTTACGGACTTTGTATACAAAATATTTTTTTTCAAAATAAAATTTATTATATAAGTGCGTGCAAATGTAATACATTAATTTTTTATTCCCAATTAGGGAAGAAAAATTAATTTTGTAATCTAAAAAGGCAAATCATCTTCTACTTCGTTCTCCTCACCTGAATTCTCCTCGAATCCACCAGATTCATCTGGTGAAGGAATTACATCTTTTTCAACAGATTGATTATTTTCGATTCTCCAACCATGTATTGAATTAAAGTACTTTATCTCCCCTTCAGGATTTTCCCACTCTCTACCTCTAAGATTGATACTGATTTTGACGTTATCACCAATCTTAAAAGAATCCAATAATTCGCATCTGTCCTGAATGAATTCAATTAATAAATGCTGAGGATATTGTTCTTCAGTTATTACTACAAGTTCTCTTTTCCTAAAACCATTGTCGCCATATGTTTTTACGTCACCTAAAACTTTAATTTTTCCTTGTACTTCCACATTATATATTTTGTTCAAAAATAAACATTCAAATCGAATTTCATAAATTAGAAGCAAATAAGATAATTACCATTGGGTTTAAATAAGCTAATTAAAAAATTAATTCTTTTAGGTTCATTTATCATTGTAATCTTTATCATTTGGAATACTTATGTTTTATTTCAATCAATGAAAAACGAGGAGAGAAAAAAAATGGAGCTTTGGGCTAGGGCGCAGAAAGAACTTGCTCAAAATCCCAACTTAGAAAAAGATTTTGGGATTTTAGCTTTCGAAGTAATTCAAAAAATAGGTTCAACACCTGTTATTCAAGTGGATAAAAAGGGGAAAATAATTGATTACAAGAATATCGAATGGACCTCAGATCTTGACAAAGATTCAATAGTTTTATACTCTAAATTAGAAAAGTTTAAAAATGAAAATGAACCTATAAAAGTTATATTTAAGGATATCATTAATCAAACTTTGTATTATGGTGATCCCCCTCTTTTAAAAAAACTAAAAATATACCCCATAGCTCTACTACTTATTATTTTTATTTTTGCATTTCTTTTAATTTTTCTATTTCAAACAAATAAATATTCAGAACAGAACAAGCTTTGGGTTGGAATGGCAAAAGAAACCGCACATCAAATCAGTACACCATTGTCATCATTAATGGGATGGATTGAAGTTTTAAAGGAAAACAAAATAAAAGAAAATTCTATCCTTGAAATTAAAAAGGATATAAATCGTCTTGAATTAATAGCAGAAAGATTTTCTAAAATAGGAGCATCGCCTAAGCTAGACGATGAAAATATAATTGATTTAATTAACAAGACACTTGAATATTTAAGAAAAAGATCTGGTGATAAGGTCATATGGAAATGGAATCCTCCTCAAAAAACTATTAACATACCTATGAATTCTACACTTATTAGTTGGACAATAGAAAACATTGTGAAAAACGGGATTGACTCTATTAAAGGTGAGGGTGAAATAAAAATTGAATTAATTAACTTGAAAAATTTGATTAGGATATTAATTTCTGACAATGGAGTTGGAATAGCAGATAATGCAGTAAGTAAAATTTTTAACCCAGGGTATACAACTAAGAAGGGTGGTTGGGGTCTTGGATTATCATTGGTTGAACGAATAATAGTTAACTTTCATAAAGGAAAAGTTGCAGTCAAAGAGACAAAAGTTGGGAAGGGTACAATTTTCGAAATTTCTCTCAACAAGAAATTGAATTCATAATTTTTCTTGAAATTTTTTCCATTTCCTCATCAGAAAATGAAACTTTATAGTTAAAATTTACATCTTTCTCTGAATTAATAGGAATAAGGTGAATATGAGTATGATTTATCTCTAATCCAACAACTGACATGGCAACTTTAGAACAACTAATTGCATTTTTAATTCCTAAAGCAACCATTCTAGCAAATTTCATTAAGTCTAAAAACTCAGTTTCAGACAAATCAAAAATATAATCATTTTCTTTTTTTGGAACGCATAACGTGTGTCCTTTTGTATTGGGATTTATGTCGAGAAAAGCAATATGTTTGGTGTCTTCACATACTTTAAAACAACCTATTTCCTTATTTATAATTTTTGAAAAAATGTTAGACATAGTTATCTAGTTATTTTTAGTATTTCTAATTCAATTTTTCCACTTGGTACAGAAATAACTGCTTTATCTCCCTTTTTTTTACCTAATATACCTTTCCCTATTGGAGAATTAACAGAAATTCTTCCTTTAGCTAAATCAGCTTCACTTTCCGCAACTAAAGTGTAGGTCATAGTTAAATTATTCGATAAGTTTTTTACATCCACAGTTGATAAAACCAAAACTTTTGAATGATCAATATCAGATTCATTAATAATTCTAGCATTGGATAATGTTTCCTCTAACTTAGATATTCTTAATTCTAAAAGGCCTTGGGCTTCCTTTGCGGCATCATATTCTGCATTTTCACTCAAATCCCCTTTGTCTCTTGCCTCAGCAATAGCTTGTGATGCTTTGGGTCTTTCAATATCTTTTAATTGATTCAGTTCTTCCCTAAGTTTTTTTAACCCTTCTTTTGTATAGTAAGATACTTTACTCATGATTTGAACGTTAAGAATAAAAAACCTTCCATTAATATGGAAGGCCTTATACAAATATATGAATTTGAGTTGTATAGATGCAAATAGATTTAAAAACATCTGTTTATTCACTTTTTTTATAAGCTTTATTTTTATTTCATGTAATAAAAATTCTAATATTAGAAATCCTTATCTTCCTGAATTAGATTTCGAGTTTTCAATTAATCTAAATCTCCCCCTTTATAGTGACCTTAAATTTACTGGAGGCAGTATTTTGGTAAATGATTTTGGACATAAAGGAATTATTCTCTATAATTTAAATAACAACATCTATCTAGCTTGGGAAGCTAGTTGCCCAAATCATATGCCTAATTCTTGTTCAAAGACAAAATTATTGGGAAGCTTAGCCGAATGTGAATGTGAAAATTATCAATATAGCCTTGCAACTGGTCAATTGATTAATCCTTCACCAAATAACAATAATCAATATTCTATGATTAATTATGGAGTAAGGGTTACTGGCAACAGTCTGGTAATTTACAATTAAAATCTGGTATTAATTCCAATTAAAATGTTTCTCTCAGCCTGAGGATAGTAACCTGCGCCTTCTATTGTTTTAATCTTACCTGGCGAAGAATAATCATCATCAAAAGTGTAAAAATAACCGTTAGATACATACTTCAAACCAAAAATATTATTGAACAAAATTGTAAATCTGATATTTTTGAAAAATGGGAAATTATACGGTTGAAATACTAAATTAAGATCTGTAGTTGAATAAGCATTTAATTTTGAATTTTTAGAGTCAATATTCCCCATGTATTGTTCTCCGACATATTTTGTTAGAACTGAAATTATAGTCTTCTCATTAAGTTTGTACTGAAGCGAAGAGGCTGCAACTAAATTAGGTGAAAATGATATATTCGTATTACCTAGATTTTTTAAAACACCATCTCTTTTGAAATAAAAATCTAAGTTTTTGTTCTGACTTAGCGATAAATTTGGATTCCATGATATTTTATCTGAAATATTGAAGCTACTATCAAATTCTACTCCCAATCTATAACTGTCTCCTACATTTTTTCTAATCGGAGACCCTACCTCATCAATTTCACCAGATAACACAAGTTGGTCTTTGTATCTCATGTAATAAACATTCAATGACCAATTAGATTTTCTTAAACCCAATTCGTAGTTACTCAATTTTTCAGGAAGTGGATTTCCGTTTTCATAGTCTGTTCTGTTTGGCTCTCTGTGGGACTTTGCAAAAGAAAAATATAAATCTGTATTGTCCTTTATTCTATAAGTCATCCCTGCTTTGGGATTGAAAAAAGCAAAGTTGTCACCGACCTTTATTGGGACAAGTCCATTCAAAACCCCGTCCACTTTATAATTTACATTTCTAATTTGCAGGTCAAGAAAACCAGTGAGTTTTTCAGAAATTTTTCTTGTAAACTTGCTATAAATTGAGAATTCATTTTTTTCTCCCTTGTTTCTGTAAAATTCATGATTCGGATTTACTTGGCTTGAAAATCTTGACCACCTTAGTTTTCCAAAATGATCTCCATCATAGTTACTCGCTAAAAACCCAAAAGCCATTTTTAAATTTTGACTGTTATATTGTAAATTTCCGGTAAGGACATAATAATCATTATCCAGCCACTTTCTTGTTACGTTATCAGCTCCTGAAATAACTTGGTTTTCAAAAGATATAATGTTTAAACCCAAGTTGGAAAAGGAAGTTATCCCAGAGAAGGCATAATTTTCATCATACCATTTGTCATTAAATTCTTCGTAATAGCCTCTACCATAAGTATAATTGAGACCCAAAGAAGATGATAATTTATTGTTATAAATTTGATTCCAGTGAAATTGTAAATGATCTTGCTTATAATTATCAACTTGGTTATAGTAAAAGTCTTGAAAATTCCCATTTTCGTCATAAATTTCACCAGCGGGATTGTACCGTCTGTTTTGGTTAAGTGTTTCAGAGTCAACCCCGTACCATGACTGATAAGTTATTTCATGTCCTCCGAAAAGTAATGCTTTAAGTAATGTGTTTTTATTTGAAAAAGAGGTTTGTAAAAAATAGGATTTTAAATCTGAAGATGCTCTTTCTATATATCCATCAGAAACTATCTTAGAAAATCTCCCAGAAATTTGAAAATTGTCGTTTATTCCACCCGTTGAAAATCTTACTGTATTTTTTAAAGTTGAAAAACTACCAAAACTATTTGAAATTTCTAAAAATTTTTCTTTGGAAATTCCATCAGTAAGAATATTTAAACTTGCACCAAACGCACCGGATCCATTTGTTGAAGTCCCCACTCCCCTTTGTAATTGAATATTTTCAACTGAGGAGCTAAAATCTGGCAAATTAACCCAAAAAGTTCCTTGAGATTCACTATCATTATAAGGAATTCCGTTTATTGTCACGTTAACTCTAGTGGCATCACTACCTCTGACTCTAATCCCAGTATATCCGATACCTGCACCTGCATCTGAGGTTGTTACCACGGATGGTAAAAAATTCAGTAAAATAGGTAAATCTTGTCCTAGATTTCTTGGTTCCAAATTACTTTTATCAATATTTGAAAAACTAAATGGTTGTTCTTTTATAGCTCTTGTAGCAGTGACGTTAATTTCCTCAAGAGAAATAAGCTGAAAATTTAAAGAATCTTTTTCT
>CACHSA010000005.1 GCA_902582405.1 uncultured Bacteroidota bacterium
GGAAACAGTGTGAGGAGTATAGCAATATAATACAAATAGCTATCCAGGATCCACCCTTAACGGGTCTACAGGTTGGTGCAATTTCTGCACCTGACACAGTTTCAATATGTTCAGGGCAGTTAGTAACTTTTAATGCAACCGGTGGAGGTCAATCTTTTCAATTTTATATTGATGATAATCCTGTTGGTGTGAGGTCAGATTCAAGTTCGTTATCTTCCAGTACACTAATTGATGGCTCGAGAGTTAAGGTTAAGTCGTGGACCACAAATACTGCTACAGGAGGAGGGTGCTCATCATTCTCTCCAGAAATACTAATAAGTACAAGTCTAGACCCTACAATAAGTTTAACTTCAGACGCGTATTCACTTACTTCTACTAATTCTATTTTTTGTGAAGGAGATTCAATAACTTTTACAGCTAGTTCAACTTCCGCTATAGCAACTTACACTTTTTCTGTTGGAGGAATAACTTATCAGAACAGTTCAACAAATATTTTTCGTCCAGCAAATTTAACTCCACCAATTTTAATTCCAAATGGATCAAACGTTGTTGTTATTGCATCAACCGCTCTTGGTTGTACATCGTCTGCTACAATATTGATGACAGAAAATGTAGTTTCTGCAGGGTCAATTGATACTGTTAGTCCAACTATATGTTACGGTGAGGAAGCTTCCGCAATTTTTAATGTTGTAGAAGCAAATGTGTCAGGTGTACTTGAGTATGCGTGGGAAGCCTCAATCGATAATGGTGCAACATTTACCCCTTATCCATCTTCTTCGAATACCCACACCTTAGTTGATCCTGGAAATTTATATCAAACCACTTTGTTTAGAAGAAGTGCGAAAAGTACAATAGCTACATTAACTTCATGTACAGAGTACAGTAATACAATTACCATTACTGTTTTACCTCAGGTAGTTGGAGGAACTATAACTCCAACAACATTAACTATTTGCTCAGGAGAGGTTCCTCCACAATTATCTGTTGTAAGTGGAACTATTGGCCCAGGGGTCTCATATAATTGGGAAATCTCTTCAGATGGAGTGCTTTTTACGAGTATTTCTACAGCAACAGGACAAAATTATTCACCATCAGCTTTAAACTCCACAACATTTTATAGAAGGGTTACCACAGCTGGTAGTGGAGCTGCGAGCACATGTATAGCGGAAAGTACTATTGTTGAAATTAAAGTTTTTGATCTTGATGCTGGAGCATTGGATCCCTCTCTAAATATGGCTTATTGCTATGGAGTAGACCCACCAACTATTGTAAGTTCAATAACTGGAGGTGTCCCCGATGATGCGACAACTAGTATGGGTACTCTAACATACCAATGGGAGATATCTACTAATGGATCTGCTTGGACAGAAATAGCGTCAGCTACAAATGTTGACTATGACCCCCCTTCTTTAACCCAAACAACTTGGTTTAGAAGAGTAGCTAAAGCGAGTAATAGTGCATCAGAGTTTTGTGAAGATACTACTGACCCTGTAAGAATAGAGATATTACCTTCATTAAATGAAGGGTTTATTCTTGATGATCAAGTAATTTGTCAAATTGTTGGCGGAGCTGGGTTACCATCTGATTTGCTTCTTAATGGCGCCCAAGCTTTAACAAATTCCGTTACTTTTCAATGGCAAAGATCAGTTGATCAATTGAATTGGTACGATATTCAGGGTCAAAGATCTGCTGCTCTTGCATTTAATCTTGGAGATGCATGGTTACCAAGTTCATCAGATCCTGCCACTTACTATAGAGGAATAATTACTTATGTTGGAGATCCACAGCCACAAGCCGTTGAACAAACTATGATAGAAATAGTAGATACTGGGGGTTTTGTTGGTGGTAAATTATACTCCATAGTTGTAAATGGGAATAGATATGATGTAACTTCAAATGCAACCAATACTTCTGATTCAATAGGCAACTATTTTGCTAGTTATATTAGTTCAACAGATCCTACAGTTAACGCTTCTTATAATTCAGTATCAAACATATTAACCCTCAAATCAATTTTACCAGGGAATTTCAACATTGCTGCTTCAACCGGTTTACCATCTCCAACAGTTGCAGTAATTATTGAAAAAGTGAATCCTGAAGTAAATTTAAGGATTTTAGTTTCAGGCAATACAGGAGGTAGACTTCCTAATGTATTAATGGAAAGTTGTCAAGTTTATACAGAGGTTGTAGCCATTGAGGTTTTGCCCCCCCCTAGTATTACTCAAGTGAGTGGTGACACATCTCCACAAATCAAATGCGTTGGTAGTGCAATTGATCCTGTAACTTTCACTTTCGGTGGTGGAGCAACTGGAGTCGAAGTAAGAGATTTAGATCCTGGTTTAAATATTAGCGCACCTGGAGGAGTAGTTACAAATCCATTTGCTGGTTTGAATAACTGGTATGAAATAGGTGGTACGTCAACATTTACAATATCTGGAAACGTATCTGGAGACACAACTTTTACGATAGTTACAAGAGGTAGTAGTTGTCCTGAAACAAGTTTACCTTACTCAATAGTCGTTGAACCGGACCCAGAAACTCCTGACTTCATTAGAATGGGTCAAAATTCTGCTGGTTATGAAATTCTTGAAAGTGCTCCCGGCTCAGGAATTTGGTACAATAATACAGTTTGCCAAGATAATCTTCCTGCTCCCACAACTCCTGATATTGAATTCTACGCTTGCTACGAAAACGATGCACTAACTAGGGTCTTTAACAATCTTGAATGGGACTGGTCACCCTTTGAAGCTGGAAGTATTATAAACAATAATCATCAGGAAACATCTATTAAAATACTACAGAATCCGTCTGGTCCTACTACAGGAGTTTCTTATCAGATTACTGTGACAATCGGAGGTGTTTCAAGTTTATACTCAGACACCACAGAAACAGGATTAGAAACCATTGATCAATTAGGCTTAAGAATTGCCACCTTGGCTAACGCTAACCCTGGAATTGATGCAATTTATAATGATTCAACTAACGATATAGTTTTAGAATCAATTCAAAAAAATACTGCTTTCACTGTTCAGGTTAGTCCAACTGGTCTTGCTCAAGCACTTAGATTGCAAGCTCCAAGTACAGTTCAAATTGTTAGAAGCGCAACTATGGACTGGACACCTAGTTTTAGTGGTACAGCTACAATAAGAGTAAGATCTATTGGATGTGACGATCAAAGATCAGGTTGGCATGAAGTTGAGGTATCGGTTGTTCCCCAAGCGATTGTTACACCAACCTTAGCCCCTCTACTGAGTCCAGTAGCTCCCAATTTTCAAATTTGTGGGGGAACTTTTACAGGAGATCTTCCAGAGTGTCAAATTCAAGCAACTGACGAACCAGTACAATTTTTTACAGCTAGTGATAACGGAGATTTGCCAAATGATTTTGGATCTTTAGAATGGAGAATTCATGATGTTTTCCCAGGGTTAGGTTCTTCAGTGAGCTCGCCAGGTATTATTGACGTTAATAGAGGTATCATAACATGGAATGTTGGATGGTACGGAAGTTTTGATTTAGAGGTTAGACCTGTAACATGTGAATTTGGCGCTGATGAAAATGATTGGATTACTAGGACTATAGTAATTGGACCAACTGATGGTCCTATAACTTCGATAACTCCTTCTGGAGCATTACCAGAATGTCCAATTCCTGATGCCGGTTTTTCAACTACTCTCATTACCGGTGGAGAGTCAGTAAGATGGTTTGTAAATAGTCCAATAGGTTTAACAACGGATACATCTTATCTTACTTCAGCTACTTTTTACGAATTGACACCGACTAACTCCAGTAGCAGTGCTGTTGAACTAAATTTTAGACCTGGGTTTTCAGGAAATATAATTATTAGTGCAGAACCTGTTCCGTGCCCCGGAGATAGGGTAAATTATGTTATAAATGTACCTGAGTCTCCCCAGATAAATCTTACATCAGGGTTTAATTCAAATAATATATCTGTTTGTAATGGTAGTGCTATTAATACAATTACATATGACATAATTGGGGCTGCTAATCTTGTTCTTGCCAAAAATCTTCCCTCTGGTGTTTTACCTATGTTAGACATCACTTCCCAAGTAAGTACAATTACTCTTATAACAGTTAGCCCAACGATTGTAGGAAGAACCTATACCTTAATTATAGATAATAAGAGATTCGATTTTCTAACCAATGCTGCTGTAGCTAACGCGGCAGACCACATTGGAAACGGGCTGGCTGCTAAACTTAACTCAGAAACTAATGATTTTGTTGCAACTTATGCTGGTGGAAACCTTGTTTTAACACCAGGACCAACCGGTACGCCTGGTAACTCCTTCATTATTGGAACTGAAGTTCCTGTAAACAGTTCTGTTAATATCGGAGCACCTGTTACCCAACCTTTATCAAAAACATTCAGTATTTATGGAACCCCATCTATTGTTGGAACAGGAGTATTTACCTACACTGTTGAAACTCAGGCTCCTACTCCAGGTTGTGAAACAGCTGTTTCCACTGGCACAATAACTGTTGAGGAAAGCGCAAGTATCTCATTTGTTGGTCCAGCAGGAAAAGATCCTAATGCTCCTGGTACAACTATTTGTAACGGAGAAGATTATAATGGAGCCAACGCTTTAATTTATGAGTTCACAAATGCTGCAGGTTTACAAATCAATCCTTCAACCCCTTTACCAGGTGGACTTTCTTTTGGACTGCAAGGTGGTTTCTTTAATAGATATGCTATAACCGGATCTTTAAACTCTCCAACTTTAGTTCAAACCACTTTGGGAGTTGAAATACAAACCTTTGGTGGACAATGTGCCGAAGCTTCATATGTGGTATCATTTACTTTAATTCCTACACCTGAAGCTACGTTAACCTCAAGTGCTTCTTTGGGAACTGATAGAACTGTTTGTACTTCTGAAACACTGATTCCTATAAGGTTTGAGATTGCTAACCCTGCATTTACTCTATCTGAGGCTGCAACTTCAACATTCCCTCCAGGAATTGAAGGAACATCTTATGCTCAAAAGCAAATGAATAGACTTAGCATAATACAAGTTGGGCCAAGCAACCAGACTCAATTTGGAGATACTTTTACAGTAACTATTAATGGAACTCCTTATACTGCTGCAACTGGAACTGCACAAATGGCAACGGGAACCGCAAATCGAAACCAGTTACATTCTGAATTTTCTGCATTTTTAAGTGCACAACTTTCTCCAACGTATACAGTTTCATCGACTGTATTCCCCTTCATTGAGATTGAAGCCACCAACCCAGGTGTCGGGTTTACATTATCTGCGACTTCATCTTCAAGTCTTGGATTTGGTACAACTGAAAGAGTGACTGCACCTGCATATTATGAAATTGCTGGAACTGCATCTTCAGCTGCTAGTGGTACATATATATATAGCTTAATATCTGTAGGTGCAGCAGGTTGTACAGGAGACGGAGTTGCTTCCGGAACTATAACTGTAAATCCAAGTACAAGTGCTTCATATTTTTCTGGCGCGGGTCAAAACCCAACTTTCTGCGACACAGGTGTATCAAGCTCTTCCATTTTTAGAACTACAGGTAGTCCGATTGCAATTAGCGTTGTAACTCCCACAACTCCGAATTGGATTACAGCATCATTAAATGCTGCGGCGAATGAGGTTACTATTAACTTTAACCCACCAACTTTAGGTGTAACAGTAACTACTTCATATAATTATGAATTTAATTTAATTGGGAATAATTTTGGTTGTACTACAACGCCTTCACCGTTATCTGGTACAGTGTCAATTTCTCCAACGGACAAAATAACCTTATTGACTGGTAATGACAGCCAAATAGTTTGTGTCAACAATACTCCAACACCTACCTTTGCATTTACTACAATAGAATACGAGTTAGGGGGTGGTGCAAACGCGGTTGGCACAATAACTTACTCTCAAGATGGTGCTCCAGCACAGTCTGGATTACCTCCCGGTTTTGGATATAGTTTAACTGCATCCAATACAATTAGAATTCAAGGAGCTGCTGATCCAGCTGCTGCAAATTTAGCCTCCTCAACAACGAGATATGAATATAGAATAGAAACGAGTCCAGGTGCTTGTGAAACTGCAATTGCTACTGGTACTATAGAAGTTAGGACTGCTCCAACATTAGCACTAGTTAGTTCACCAACATCTAGTTCCCAAAATATTTGTGATGACACTGACTTGGAAACTATAATCTATGAATTTGGTGGAGGTGCTAAAGGAGTAAACTTTACTTGGACAGGATCAAATACATTATTTGGTAAAGGTGTAACTGCTATAGCTTCTGGATCAAATCAATTTAGAATTTTTGGAAAACCAACTGTAAATGTTACTGAAACAAGGACATATAATTATCAAATCGAAACAGTGGGAAGTGATTGTACTCCTGAAATTGTTTTAACTGGTAGCTTAATAATTAATCCTACAGACTCTATTACATTAATTTCTGCTGCGAATACAGCTAGCCAAAGTGTTTGTTATAATGATACTGACAATGCTTCTAATACTATTGCATTGCCAATTGAAGATGTAATTTATGAAATAGGAGGAGGCGCAATAGGTAAATCATTAACCGTTACCTACTCAGCTAACGGTGGTCCTTCAATAAATAATTTACCCACAGGTTTGGGTATATCAGTTACAGGAACTCAAGTTTTAATTTCAGGCTCTATAGTTGCTTCCACTACGTTTACAACACCAACTGTTCAATATAAATATCAGATTGTTACTGGTGGAAGTTGCGTTAGTAGTACAATTACTGGAAACTTTACTGTGCATTCACCCCCTATTCTTAACTTAACAAGTGCGGCAACAACAACCAATCAAGTAGGAGTATTTGCATTATGTACAAATTTAGAATCTATAGCAGACATTACATATGAATACTTCGGTGGAGCTACTGATGTTGTACTTGAGTGGACAGCAGGAACTTTAACTGGAGTTAATGGAGCAATTACCCCAGGGACGAATCAATTTGTTATTTCAGGGGATCCATCTGTTAATATTACCTCTACAACTAATTATCCGTTTGAAGTTAAAACAAATGGAAGTGCTTGTGCGCCTGAAGTAGTTTTAACTGGAACAATTCAAGTTAAACCTCTTGAAACAATTACTTTAGCCTCTGACCCTGCAACTGAAAATCAAACCATTTGTGCTGGAACTGGAACAAATACACTAGATCCAATAATTTATAACTTTGGACAGGGTGCTAATTCAGCGGTTGTGTCTTTTACTCCGAATTTACCTGGTGTTGGAATAACATCAATGAGTAGTACACAGGTGATTATTGGTGGTATCGCCTCTGCTGCAGCTCAAGCTTCAACTACAATTTTGACTTATAATTACGAAATAACTACTTCAGGTTGTGGACCTGCAACAGATAGTGGAGTAATTACAGTACTTCCTACACCTGTTATGCAGTTGTACGCTGGAAATCCAAATCAACCCTCTGTTTGTAATAACGATCCAATATCAGAAATTGATTACATTTTTAATACCCAATCTAATGCTTCTTATAGTATTTCTTGGGATGTAACTCCAACAGGAATAACGCCTATTTTAGTTTCTGCAGCCGGTGGAACTAACAATGTTGTAAGAATTCAAGGAACACCCTCTGTAAACGTATCTGTAACCACTACTTATAATTATGTATTGACTTTGTCAGGGACTTGCGACCCAGACGTTGTTGAAACTGGTTCTATACAAGTAGACCCAGGACCGGATATTGACGAAGATTATATTCAGAACTTCCTTGTTAAAGATGTTGAGTGTTACAATGATAACACCGGGTCAATAGTGCTAGGTGATACATCTTCACCAGATTTCTTAAATGCTATTAAAAATATAAAACTGGGAACCGTTCAAATTTCCGAAATTAATTTTGGTGGAGGAGCCTTAACTCATACTGATATTTTAAGGGTAACAATTAATGGAACTGAATACATTGGTAGAGGAGGGGAAGTGCTTTTAGGAGTTCCCCAAGTATATACTCAAGCTCAAGTGATCAATAATTTTATGACTGCAATCAATAATGATCCATCACAATCAGATTTAAGTGTTTCTCAAACTGGTTTTGGTTTAAGATTAGTAGGCGAAGTTGAAGGTGTAAGTTTCACATTTAGTGCTAATACCTCCGATACTAATGCCATAACAAATACTGTTACTACAACTCAAGTAGCTCAAGCTTATACTCCAGTAGTTACTTGGTATTACCCTGACAGTACAGTAGTTCCAGCGAATAATATATATAATCTTTATTCAGGATCGTACGCATTAAATGTAACTGTTGGAGGTTGTACAACTTCAGCGACTTTCTTTGTGGATCAACCAGACGAATTATCATTTGAAGTCGATTTCTGTGGTGGTGTAACTGGTGCAATATCTGTTCAAGCTTCTGGAGGGATTGCCCCCTACACTTACACAGTTGAGTACGATGGCACAAGACTACCCGGTGCAAGTGGAATTAAGGTTAGCAATGGACAAGTAAATTTCACTGGATTGACTCCAGGGAGACTATATGTTGTTGAGGTTTCTGATTCAAGCTCATGTACTTATGGATTGACAAGAGCAGTAAGAATTCCTACCGCTTTGGATTATGATCCAGCAGTAGTCGAAAAAACTAATAGTTATTGTGTAACAGGGACTATTGGAAATGGAAGTATTGTTACTACTCCCCTTGATGGAGCAGGAAATCAATTAAATGCATTCTCTGGTGGGTCTGGAGTTTATACATATAGATGGGTTAGATCTGATACAGGTTCAACCGTAGTATATGGAGTAGGTGCGAATCTTTATAATATTGCTCCTGGTGACTATTACGTTACTGTAACTGACGCGATTTTAGGTTGTGAATATCCACCACAATTGATTGTTTTAGGAGGCTACAACCCAGTCAGACTTAATGGAGTTGAAACTGCAAACTTTGAAAATTTGAGAGGTGCAAACCCTGCTACAAGTACTGCAACAGCAGATTATCAATTTACTTTAAATTGTAATGGGGGATCTGACGGAGCTTTTGATCTATTTGCAACAGGCGGTTCTGGAAATTTAGATATAACATCTTTATCTCCTGTAGGGCTTGTTCCTGCTGGAAGTGGAGCTGCAGTTAGCTTATCAAATGTTACAGCTGGAGATTATGTATTCCAGGTTACTGATCTAAGTCCTCCATTAGATCCAAATGGTAACCCTCAATCCGCATGTACTGATATTATTACTGTGAGGGTTGTTGAACCTAATCCTCTCTCACTCACATTGATTGATAGTCACAACCCACTCTGCCCAGATGATTTAGTTATTGGAGGTAGATTAGAATTCGGTGTCAGTGGAGGTAACGCCTTAGCTTTACCGTACACAATAAACTTAAATGGCGGGGTGCTTTCAGCTAACTCAGGGGCGTCTTCTAAAGTAATTTTTAGTAACATAAATATTTCTAATCCACTTCAAAGAAGTATTTCCTCAGCAGAAATAGTAGACAATTTTGGTTGTTCACAACAGGTAACATTCACTTATGAATTTCCTGAAGTTTACACATACACAGTGGATGTTGACAGTAAGGATATAGATTGTTCAGCTAATACTTCAGGTGAGGTCACATTTACCGTAAATCCAAGCGATGTGGCTGGTGATTTATCTTCTGGTAACCCAGCTCAATTATATATCAAAGCAAATGGCAGGCCATATGAATACTACGAAACATTAAACACTAACGGTCCTATTACTGTAACTAACATTACTCAAGCTGATACATATCAATATATAATTTCAGTTAATAATACAACAACTTGTGAAATTGCGAACGGAACTTTTACAATTGAGGAAAAAAACAACGAACAATTAGTTCTAGATATTGAAGTTATCCAGGCTGGATGTGGGAATAGTGAAAGTCAAATTTCACTGAATATAACAAATGCCATCCCTCCTTTAGAAATTAGATGGTACGAAAATCAAAACATAACCACTTCAGCAGTTTATTCATCTACCGCTTCTGGTACTACTGTCCAAACAGCAACTTCTACGACACAGAGTTGGGTTGAAATTACAGCACAGCGTGGAAATGCAGTAGTTACTGGATTACCAACAGGAATATACAAAGCTATTGCAACAGATGGAAGAGTTTCAACTTGTGATGGAAATGAATTTATAACTAGAAACATAGTCATTGCAGAAAGTAGCCTTTCTGTATCTGGTTTCAGAACTACTGACAATATCCCTTCTGTTGCTGAAGGTGTATGTAAGAATTATCCCGAGCCTTCTGGATCTATAGACTGGCTTTCTACGTCAGGAGGATATACTAATGATATTTTCTTTAGTATTTCATCTAGTGTGAGAAGAACAACAGCTTACAACGGATTTAATATTTCATTGATTGGACCAGACGGTTCAAATGTTGATCTGTCCGGTAACTCAAATATATTTGGATTACCAACCCAACCTTCACTTCAAAGACCTGGATATACTTACAGATTTAGAAACCTTCCCTCGGGTGAGTATACACTAACAATTACTGAAAATGTAACTGGAACTCTTGTTCCTTGTCAGGAAGTCTTTTACTTTACTATTGAAGAATTTTTACCAATCCAATACGACGGTGAAACAATTTTTGAAACTGATATATGTACAGGTGCAGTTGACGGTGGTATAACAGCTTCAGCAATAGGCGGAGTTCCTTATATTGTAGATGGAGTTCCTACATATGAATTTGAATGGACATACACTCCAACTGATCCATCTGCAAACACTCAAGTTTTTTATGGAGCAAAAGTTGACCCGGCCTATCCAGGAACATATTGTTTGAGAATTATAGATCAAAATGCTCACTCTTATTGCTCTTGTGATGCCGCAGAAGCAAATAAGGTAACCATAGAGGTAGAGGATATAGTTGAACCTATTGTGGTTGAAGGAACTTTAGCTGACCCTAGTAATGTTGGAAATTACCTTAAATCTCTTCCTCCCGACTGTACTAGTGGCGGATTAAATGGTAAAATTGGTATTCAAGTTTCTGGAGGTCAATTGCCAAGATCGATTAATTGGTATTTGGAGGATCCTCGTTATCTAAATGACCCTGCAAATCCAGGATATAGACCTTTAACTGAGTTCGATAACAGAACATCATTAGATGATCTTCTTCCTGGAAATTATAAAGTGATCATAAGTTCCCAATCTTTAACTGGTTGTGCTAACACAACAAATTATACATACTATGAAGAAATAATTCAGGTTTCTCCAAATAGAGAACTCTATATAATGAGTGGTCCTTTTGTAGATGAAGATTTATGTGTTGGTCAACAGGGTAGATTAACAATAGATATTTTTGATAATAATGAAGGTAATTTAAGTTTTTACTACAACGATATTTTGATTCCTTCTTCAGATGTAGTTAGGTTAAGCGATAGGTCTTGGTCTGTTGCAATTGTAAATGCAATTGAAACTGCAGACTTTAGAATCGTAAATGAGGAAGGGTGTTGGATTACAACTGAGGTTAACAGGGGAATAGGAGAACCAAACTTTGATTACACTTCTCCAAATTATGAAGCTTCGTCTGTAATTCTAGCAAGAGAAGAAGTTACTTTTAAAAATACATCTACAGATCCATATGTCAAATCCGAATGGATATTTGGAGATAATACCACTCCAGAAATTGTTCCTACCTTAGTTGATAGTGTTATTACGGTTAGACATACTTATGGAATTTCAGGAACTTATTTTGCAACGTTGAGGATTTACAACGACATAGAGTGTTCAGAGGAAATTACAATACCTATTTCGGTTGGTAAAGGCTATAATATAATGGTTCCAAATGTGTTTACTCCTAATAAAGATCTTGTAAACGACTACTTTAGACCATTATTTAGTGGATTTAGTAACATGACATTTACAGTTTATGATTTTAGAGGAAATGTAATTTATAATGAATACAAAGAGGAAGGTGACATTAATAATATAAAAGGTTTTTCAATTGATGGGTGGGACGGTAATTTTGCTCCATATTCTCCATATTATATTTATACTGCTAAAGGTTTACTTTTAGATGGTGAAACAGAAATTGAAAAAAGTGGAACATTTATTTTAATAAAATGAGAAAGCTCAGTCAAATCAAGTACTCTTTGTTTATTTTTATATTATACTTAAATGTATTTTACATCAACGGTCAAGAAGATTATATTGTTAACCACTCAAGATTTATGCAAAAAACAAATCCAAGTTACTTCGGATTTAATAGCTTAAATAAAGTTGGAGTTTTATATAATCAGATGAAGTTAAACGAATTTGATAAAATGGATAATAAATATGTATTTGGTGCAATTTCGTTTGATAATTTAGATTTTAGCATAGGTTTAGATGTTAATTCATTTAAAATCCAAAATACAGGATTAACTATTAATCTCGCAAACCTAACATATGTTTATAAATTACAATTCGATAATGATCTCTTTTTTCTTCCTGCTGTTTCATTAGGTTTTGGAAGTTCAGCAGTGAACCCAGGGAATCTAATTTTCGAAGACCAGTTAAATACAACTACAGGATTTATTAATACAGAGTCAATTGATAGGCTTGCACCTGTAATAAGTAATGTAAACTATCTTGACCTGGGGGCATCATTTATGTTGCATTCTGAGAAATTTATGGCAGGATTAACATTAAAACACTTAAATAAGCCGAATACATCATTTAATAAAGAAATCCCTTTTGAAAAACCAATTCAACTATCAGTTCAAGGTGCATATGAATTTGATATCAATCCATATGAAAGAAGATATTTGCCTAGGTATTCTTATCTTTTCGCTTATGGGTCATTTACAAAATTTGGGGATTCTGTTTTAATTTATTTATCTCAAGATTTTCAGTTAGGTGAGTTTTCTTTAGGGCTTAGCCAGCAAGCTTCGTCTTTAAACACTTTTGCTCTTAATAATATTGGGGTTTCTATTGGTCTAGCTGTTGAGAATTTTGATTTTGGAATTTTATATAATTTTCCCTTCCAATCTCCAGGAGCAGTTTTTTCACCTAGTATTTTTGAACTTTTTGTCACATTCGACTTCAGTATATATAGAAGAAACAGAAGGGGTCAATATAATAGATTACAAACTGATAATTACTTTTAGATAATATTAAAATGGATATTCATTTTTTAGTATTGCATTTTTTGCAATAACTCTTCTTAATTGAATCACATCTGGGTTATCTTTGTAAGACAAAAGCTTATTAACTGTTTCTATCATATCTTTGTGTTCTCCTTCTTTTGTTATGTTTAAGACTACTTCTTTAAATGATGTAATTGCCCTCTGAGCAGACTCATATGTGTAGAGTTTAACAAGACTTTCTCTAACATTTATTTCATCGGTTCCATAGTTCTTTAAGTTTTTAGAAACTCTCAAGTAAATTGATTCAGCAAGATAGATGTCATTGAGAATATCTGCCATATTCATAAGTACCTGTTGCTGATATTCTAGCTTTGTGCCATATTTTTGAAAACTTAAATTTATTAATATAAGAAATACCTTTTTCAAATTTCTAATTAAATGCTGCTCTTGACCTAGATTATTTTCATGAGATGAATTAAAGTCATATAAATTGATATTTTTTTTAATTTGGCTTAAAATTTCAGTAGAATGTGTAATTAAATCTATTTCTCCTTTTGATGCTTTTTTTAAAAGCATTCCAATAGAAAGCATCTTATTAATTTCGTTTGTACCTTCATAAATTCTCGCGATTCTAGAATCTCTCCATGCCATTTCCATAGGTGAATCACAAGAGTATCCCATTCCGCCAAAAATTTGAATTCCATGATCTGCGCAATTTTGACCGTTATCAGAACCAGCCACCTTCAATATAGAACATTCTACAGCAAAATCTTCGAAACCCTTCAATTCAGATTCTTGAGATGAACTTCCACTACTTTTAAGCTCATTGATTCTGTTTTCAATATCGTTTGCAGCTCTATAAGTAGCTGATTCAGTTGCAAAGCAATAAGTTGCCATTGTAGCTATTTTGCTTTGAATAGCACCAAAGCTTGAGATAGGAGACTTAAATTGTATCCTTTGGTTTGCATATTGAACTGCCAGCGTGGTTACATGTCTTTGTCCTTCAATTGTTGCTGCAGCGAGCTTGATTCTGCCAACATTTAATGAATTAATTGCTATTTTAAACCCTTCGCCTCTTTCACCAAGCATATTTTGGATTGGAATTTTGGTTTCATTAAAGAAAACCTGTCTAGTTGAAGACGCCCTTATACCTAACTTTTCTTCTTCTTCACCTAAAGTAATACCATTTGTTAAATCAACTGGAACTATAAATGCGGTAATATTTTTATCGTCTCCTATTCTTGCAAAAACGATAAAAAGATCAGCAAACCCCGCATTTGATATCCATATTTTTTGACCAGATATTAGATAATACTTTTTGTCATTAGACAATTTAGCTACTGTTTTCCCTGAATTAGCATCAGAGCCAGCACCAGGTTCAGTCAAACAATATGAACCAAACCATTCTCCCGATGCTAATTTTGGGACATATTTTGATTTCTGTTCTTCGTTTCCATACAAAACTATTGGCATTGTTCCAATGCCGGTATGAGCGCCAAATGCTGTCGAGAAAGATCCGTTAGCACCAGATATATACTCACATACGAGCATTGTAGAAGTAAAAGACATACCCATTCCACCATATTCTTCTGGAACCCCTACACTTAAAAATCCCAGCTCACCTGCTTTTTGCATAACTTCTTTGGTATATTCGTAATCTTTATTTTCAAATCTTGATCTTTCTGCAATTATTTCTCTGTCTACAAAATCTTTGACTGAATCTCTCATTAAGATTTGTTCTTCACTAAAATCCTCAGGTGTAAAAATTTTTTCAGGAATCAATTCTTTCACAATAAATTCAGCTCCTTTGATCGAGTTTTGAGATACTGTTTTCATAATTTTAAAAATAGTTTATGGCTTGTTCTTCTTCAATTTGATTTTTTATGGCTGCTATAACTTCATAAAAATTATCTATTTTTTTCTTGTCAATTTTTTTTTCTAGACCGCTATTGAATTCCAAAACAATCTTTTTTGAAAGATCTCTTTTTTGTTTCCCTTTTTTGGTTAAAAAGATCAATACACCTCTACCATCTTCAGGGTTAGGTTTTCTTGATATAAGTTCTCTCTCCTCCATTGTGTTAAGTAGTCTTGATAAACTTGTACTTTCCATACCCATTTTGGGCCCTAGAGTTGTTGATGGGGTTCCTTCAGCATCAATGCTTAATAAAGTAAATGCCATAGTCATCGTTCCACCATATTTTAGTGCCTTCTCATTGTACATGTTTGTTATTTGCTGCCATGTTGTTCTTAACGCGAACTCTATAGTCTCTTTTTTCAAAAAAATTTTTTAATAAATATAGTAAAAATATTATGCAAGAATATTATTCTTGAATAATTAATCTATAAAAATTATAAATCTTATTTGTAAATCTTTTCTTTTAAATGGAAGAATTTTTCAATAATTGATTTTCTTTTTATTTTCATGGTTGGTGTTAATAAACCATTTTCTATTGACCAGATTTCAGGAGTAAGTTCAAACTTTTTAATTTTTTCCCAATCACCAAATTGTTCATTGATTTTGTTTATTTCCAGATTAATCTTAGTTAATAATTCGTTGTTTGAACAAATTTTATTTAAATCATCAGAAAACTGAAATTCATTTTTTAAAAACCAATTTTTTACGTAAATGAAATCTGGTTGAATTAGTGCGCTAGGCATTTTTTCCCCTTCACCAATAACCATTACTTGCTCTATAAAAGGTGATCTTTTCATTTTATTTTCAATAACTTGAGGAGCTATATATTTACCACCAGAAGTTTTAAAAAGTTGTTTTTTTCTATCTGTTATTTTTAGGAATCCGTCTTTGTCAATTTCTCCTAAATCGCCTGTATGAAGAAAGCCATTTTTTATTGTTTTTCTAGTTAACTTTAAATCTTTGAAATATCCCTTCATTACGTTTGGTCCTTTACATAAAATCTCTCCATCTTTTGCAATTTTTACTTCTATGCCCTCAATTATTTTTCCTACGTACCCAAATTTTGTACCTCCCTTTTTAGCTTCACTAATAGATATTACTGGTGATGATTCAGTAAGCCCGTAGCCTTCAATAATTTGGATTCCTGCTGCTGTGAAAATTTTTGCAAGACGTGGTTGAAGAGGAGCACTCCCAGAACAAATTAATTCAAGCTTTCCCCCCAAGGCACTTTTCCACTTTGAGAAAACTAAAAATCTAGCTATTTTAAGTTTAAAGTTGTAAAAAACCTTGTTTTGTTTCTCAATATTAAATCGATCAGCAATTGAAATAGACCATCTATATAAACTTTTTTTTATTCCTTTGAGTTCTTCAGCTTTACTTTCTATTTTATCAAATATTTTTTCAATTAGTCTTGGAACTGCTGTCATATAAAAAGGTTTTACTTCACTTAGATTTTCTGAAATAGTTTCTAATGATTCTGCAAAATAAATTTCAACTCTACTGTAATAATACATGTAGATGATTATTCTCTCAAAAATATGACATAAGGGTAAAAAACTAAGTGCCTTATTTTTGTTTTCCATAGGAGGTAATCTTTTAGATGCCGATAAGATATTTGAAACTATATTTTTATGGGTAAGCATTACTCCTTTTGGTATTCCAGTAGTTCCAGATGTATATATTATGGTAGCTAAATCATCAGGTACAACATTCTTCATTCTAAAATTCAGTTCATTATCTATGAATTTGTTGTCATTTTCAAATAACAGATTCCAATTTGAACAATTTTCAAATTCCTCGAATGAATAAATTTTTTCCAATCTGGTTTTCTTTATTATTTGATTAACCTTATCAAATATATCTTTGTCAGAAACGAAGCATATTTTACTTTCAGAATGATTTAAAACATATTGAAATTCATTTTTCGAAATTGTTGGATATATAGGCACTGTTACTGCTCCAATTTGTAAAACTGAATTGTCAATTATACACCATTCAGTTCTGTTTTGAGTGGAGATTAAAGCTATTTTGTCTCCTTTTTTTATACCAATCTCAATTAATTTTCTTGATATTATCTGAACTTTTTCATAAAAATCATTGGTGCTCAAGGACTCCCATTCGCCATTATATTTTGTGTTTATTGATTTATTAAGTGGATTTTCTAACTGATACTTTAAAAAATCAAAGAGTCGTTTTGGTTTTTTCACAATACAATTTAAAAATATTAATTTTTAAATTAAGTTTATTTATGATTGATTAACCAATTGTAAGCATTTTGAAATGCTATTACCCAAGGACTTACAGTATCATTTTTTCTATTTTCTGGATAGTGTGCCCAATTCCATGGAAACGTAGATCTTTCTAGATGAGGCATCATTACTAAGTGTCTTCCATCTTTACTGCACAGCATGGCAGTATTAAAATCTGAACCATTAGGATTTGAAGGATATTTTCCATAATAATATTTCCCTGATATTTCATATTTTTCCTCTTCGTATGGAAAAGAAAACTTTCCCTCCCCATGCGCAGACCAAATGCCAAGGGTAGTCCCCTCAAGGTTTTTCATCATTATAGAGTTACTTTCTTTAATTCTTACTGGAGAGAATATACACTCAAATTTACCTGAGTTGTTAAATTCCATTTTAGGTTTTTTTTCATCATTAGGGTTAATCATCCCCAATTCAATAAATAGTTGACACCCATTACATACGCCCAGAGTCAAAGTGTCACTGCGATCAAAGAAGTCAGTTATAATCTTTTTTGCGTTAGGATTGTATTTAAATGCACCTGCCCATCCTTTAGCTGAACCTAAAACATCAGAATTAGAAAACCCACCAACTGCAACCAGAAAATGAATATCTTTTAAATTTTCTCTTCCTTCAATTATATCTGTCATATGAACATCTCTCACTTTAAATCCACACATGTCCATTACATAGGCCATCTCCCTCTCAGAGTTACTACCTTTTTCCCTTAAAACCGCAGCATTAATGGTATATTTTTTTTTCTTTGGGTAAATACCACTAAACCCAGAAGGAAATTTAAATTTTAGTGGTTGTTTTACAATATTTTCTGCCCTTATCCTAGCAAATTTTTTCTTAGTTTGAAATTTTTCCATTTTGGAAGAAATTTTCATCCATTTGTTTCTGTATTTAGAAATTTGAAGTTCTAATAAATGAGAGTGATTTTTTACTTTTAAAATAGGTTTTTTCACTATACTACCTATTCTTATGCATTTGATTTTTTCTTTTTTTAATATTGATTTAATATCAAATTTTGATTGGAGTATCAATCCTATTTTTTCTGAAAAGAATACTTTTGAAGTGTCTTGCTCTTTTAACTCATCTAAATCTATATGCATACCTATTTCTAAGCTAGAGAAACACATTTCCATGAGAGTAGTTATTAATCCTCCGGAACCAATATCGTGTCCTGATGATATTTTTTTATCATTAATTAGTTTTTGAATTATATTAAATGCCTTTTTGAAATATGAATAATCTTTTATTGTTGGTGCTTTTTTACCTATTGATTTATGAATTTGAGCAAATGCAGATCCTCCTAAATAAAAGTTGTCGTTAGACATATCAATATAATATATATCTCCTCCTTTTTCATTTAAAACAGGAGATATGATATTAGTAATATCAGAACAGTTTCCAGCTGCGGTAATAATAACAGTTCCTGGACACAAAACATTCATTTTATCATATTTTTGTGTCATTGATAATGAATCTTTTCCGGTAGGTATGTTGATTCCTAAATTGATTGCAAAAGTTGAACATGCCTCAACTGCCTGGTAGAGTCTATGGTCTTCACCTTTATTTTTACAAGGCCACATCCAATTGGCTGACAAAGAAACACTTTCTAGTCCTTTTTCCAGAGGTGCCCAAATTATGTTTGTAAGTGATTTAGCGATTGAATTAATACTTCCAATTTTTGGATCAATTAAACCAGTAAGTGGGGAATGACCAACAGAAGTAGCAACTCCACTTTTTCCTTTATAGTCCAATGCCATAACTCCGCAATTACTTAGTGGTAGTTGAAGTTCACCAACACATTGCTGCTGAGCAACTTTTCCTGTAACACATCTATCAACTTTATTTGTTAGCCAGTCTTTTGAGCCTACTGATTCAAGTTGAAATATTTTTTCAATGTTTTCTTCAATTTTATTTTTATCATAAACAATTTCTTTAAAGGTATCATTACTCGTTTGATCTTTAATTATAGTTTTTGGAGAATTGCCAATTAAGTCTCCTATCTTCATATTTAAAGGAGTATCGTTGTTTTTTTTTGAAAAAAAAGAAAAATTATTGTCTCCGGTAACTTCTCCTACAACATAAAAAGGCGCCCTTTCTCTTTTTGCAATTTTTGATGCTAATTCTATATCTTTTGAAGAAATTATAAGACCCATTCTCTCTTGAGATTCATTCCCGATAATTTCCTTGTAAGAAAGTGTTGAGTCTCCGATAGGTAAATTATCAATATTTACTTTACCACCACATTCTTCAAGTAGTTCAGATAGGCAGTTAAGATGTCCTCCAGCTCCATGATCATGAATAGAAACTATTGGGTTATTTGAGCTTTCAACCATTGACCTAATTGCATTTGAAGCTCTTTTTTGCATTTCTGGATTAGACCTCTGAACTGCATTTAGTTCAAGTTGTGTTTTAAATTTTCCAGTATCTGATGAAGATACTGCAGCTCCACCCATACCTATCCTGTAATTGTCACCACCAATAATTACAACTTTATCACCTTTTTTAGGTTTAAATTTTTTTGACTGATCGGATTTACCGAACCCAATCCCTCCAGCTAGCATAATTACTTTATCGTATCCATAAAAAGTCATATTCTCTTTATGCTCGAAAGTTAAAATAGATCCATTGATTAAAGGTTGACCAAATTTGTTACCAAAATCAGAAGCTCCATTAGAAGCTTTGGTTAAAATTTCCCTTGGAGACTGATAAAGCCATTTTCTTTTAAATATTGAATTAAACAAATTTTTATGCTGTAATCCAGTGTAGGAGGTCATATATACAGCACTTCCAGACAGAGGTAAGGAACCTCTTCCCCCAGCCAATCTATCCCTAATTTCACCTCCACTCCCAGTTGCTGAGCCATTAAATGCTTCGACAGTTGTGGGAAAATTATGTGTTTCTGCTTTTATTGAAATAACTGATTTAAAGGGTTTCTTTACATATTCACTTGGTGAGTTTCCTTTTGAAGGTGCAAATTGTTCTATTTTAGGTCCTTCTATAAAAGCAACGTTATCTTTATATGCCGAAATAATTGTATTGGGATTAATTCTAGACGTTTTCTTTATCATTTCAAATAAACTTAATTTTTTGACCTTATCATCTATCGAAAACTGACCATTAAATATTTTGTGCCTGCAGTGCTCAGAATTGACCTGTGAAAAACCAAAAACCTCAGAATCTGTTAGTTTCCTTTTCAGTTTCTTAGAAAGACCCTCTAAATATTCTATTTCTTCTACACTAAGTGCAAGGCCCTCCTCAATATTAAAAAGATTGATATCACTAATTTCCTTTATTTTTTCTGGAGCTATGCTATTTTCAAAAATATTTTGATCAAGTTTTTCATATTTTTTAAATAGCATTGGATCAAAATTTTTATTGTGCTGAAAACTAAAAAACTCTTCAATTCTTAAAATTTTTTCAATTCCCATTATTCTGGTAATTTCAACAGCATTAGTACTCCAGGGTGACACCATCGAAGATTTTGGGCCGTAAAAAATTCCTTTAATTTCAAACACTTCAATTTTAGGTTCATTATTGAACAACCAGCGAAGTTTATCTAAATCATATGTTTGGAGTTTTGAAGTTGATTGAACTACATATACCTTTTTTTTCTTATTACCGAAAAATTCAATCATTAAATTTTGTTTACAACCAAAAATACATTTTATCTAATTTATTTTAGCTCATGAAGGGGACTAAATAATTTTTTTTCTCTTATGGTTATTCACATTTATTTTTGAAATGTTTGCATTTCCACAAGTTGTTTATATTTACCATTAATTGATATTAGCTTTTTATGCGTACCAGTTTGAATTATTGTTCCATTTTCCATAACAACTATCAAATCAGCCTTTTGAATTGTATTTAGTCTGTGTGCAACAATAATAGTAGTTCTATTTTTGGATAACTTTTCAATAGCATCTTGTACCATTTTTTCAGAGACTGAATCAAGAGAAGAGGTAGCCTCATCCATTAATAAAATTTGGGGGTCTTTTAGAACTGCTCTAGCAATTGAAATTCTCTGTTTTTGCCCACCTGATAGTTTTCCTCCACCGTCACCAATATTAGTATTATATTTTTCTTTTAGTTTTACAATGAAGTTGTGGGCGTTTGATGTTTTAGCTGCAGATATTATTTCATCAAAATTATGTTTTTCTTTGCCCAAACTGATATTATTGATTACTGTGTCATTGAATAAAACTGGTTCTTGGGTAACAAGTCCAATAGAATTACGTAAAGACTGTTTGCTTATTTTTTTTATGTTTACTCCATCGATTAAAATTTCACCACTTTCAACATCATAAAATCTATTTAATAAATTTATTAATGTTGTTTTACCACTTCCTGACTCACCCACAATAGCAACTTTACTACCTTTTTTTATTTTTAGTTCAATTTTGTTGATAACCTTTTTTTCACCAAACGAAAATGAAATATTTTTTAAATGTATTTCGTTTTTAAGTTGGTCTAATTCAATGTTAGAGGTTTTATCAGAAATATAATTAGGAGCATTCATTAAACTTAGAATTCTCTCAGCAGCAGAATTACCTTTACTAATGGCATAAGATGCTTTACTTATCGCTTTTGCAGGAGTAAGTATATTGTAGGCTAAAAGCATAAAAGACATAAAAACAGATGCCTGTAGTGTATTTTCTATTAATACTAGTTTACCACCGTACCATAATAGAAAACCAATAACAATGATACCTAAAAATTCACTCAAAGGAGAGGCCAAGTTTTGCCTGTTTATTAAATTATTATTGAAATAAAAAAATCTGTCTGTAGAATTCGAGAATTTGTTAAAAAATTGTTTTTCCGCAAAAAATGCCTTAATAATATTTAAACCACTTAAAGTTTCTTCTACAATTGAAAGAAACTCTCCCTGTTCTTTTTGAACTCGATCTGAACGTTTTTTTAAAGATTTTCCAATGATGGATATTAATAACCCTGATGCTGGGATAAAAGCTAGAGCAAACAATGTCAGATCAATATTAACTTTAATCATCATTATCAGAGTAAAAATGATTGTCAAGGGCTCCCTAACTAATACTTCTAAAATAGATAAGAAAGAAGTCTGAATTTCTAAAACATCTGCAGATAGTTTTGAAATTATATCCCCTTTTTTTCTTTTTTTAAAGTAGCCTATTGGTAACTCTAAGATCTTTGAATAAAGATCATTTCTTAAATCTTTTAAAACTCCATTTCTTAAGAATGTTATGAAGAAAAGAGCAAGGTAATTGAATAAATTTTTCAGAAAAAATAAACTAAGGATTAAGAAAATGGAAAAAATTAGTGCATCCAAGGGGTTTTCATCTAGTGCAATATTTAATTCATAATTAATCGTATTTGTTAAATAATTTTCTATTGAAGAAAATCCTTGGTAAACAGGCCTAGTTGTAATCTTTGGTGTTGTTCCGAAAAGAATATTTAGCATTGGTATCATCGAAACAAACGATAAGGCGCTAAAGAAAGCATAGAGAATATTAAAGAAAACATTTAGAAAAATATATGATTTATAAGGAATCGCATATTTTAAAATTTCTTTAAAGTATTTCATTTAACTAAAATGTTTTATTATTTGTTTTGCTCTTTTTTCTAAATTATTCGATTCTTTCTTCAATCCAAAAGTCTGTTTAAATTTAGAATATAAATTAATGTAAAATTTTATTTTGGGCTCTGTGCCACTCGGCCTTATTGAGATTCTTGAATTATCTTCTAAGTAATAAATAATTAAATTAGTTTTTGGTAAATCTAATTTTTCTGTTTTTCCAGTTTTAAAATACGACAAACCTGTTTTATAATCATCAATTTTTGAGATATTTGTACCGGCAACTTTTTTGGGAGGATTTAATCTTAAAGATTCAATTTGTTTTTTAATTTCAGCAGTCCCTTTTTCCCCTTTTTTTGTTATGGTATGAAGATGATCATAGTAAAATCCAAACTCTTTGTAAATCTCTATAAGATAACTAATAACAGTGTGCCCTTTTGATTTTAAAAAAGAAAACATATCACAAAAAAGGAGACTTGTGCCTGCGGCATCCTTATCTCTGACCTCATTTCCATATAAAAAACCAAAACTTTCTTCACCACCGCATAAAAATTTTTTATTCTTTTCTTTTTCAATAATGTCCGCAATCCATTTAAAACCAGTATGACATACTTTGAATTCAATATTGTTTTTTCTTGCTATTTTTTCAAATAGTGGTGTAGATACCAATGTAGTTGATACGAAAAAATCTTCATTTTTGATTTCTTTTCTTTCTATTAAAAATGAAAATAATAATACCATCAATTGATTTCCATTTAACAAGATCCAATTCCTTTTAAAATCCCTTACTCCAACTCCAAGTCTGTCAGCATCGGGATCAGTTGTAATGATAAGTTCTCCATTAATTTTATCAGCTAATATAATAGTCTGTTCAAAGGCACTTTTATCTTCTGGATTAGATGAATTTGTATTTAAAAAATTTTCATCAACAAAACACTGATTCTCGACCAAATTAATATCCTTATATCCTGCTTCATTTAGTAACGGAGGGACACTCTTTATCCCAGTCCCATGGAGTGAAGAATAAACTATTTTTAAATTTTTTCTATTATTTTTTTTCAAAACACTTTTTGAAATAATCTTTTGGAAATAAATTTTGTCAATGTCGTTATCTATTATCTTTACATTACTATTCTTATTGTCCCATTTTATTTCGTTAAAATTTAATTCTTTAATTGACTCCGATATTTTTTTATCATCGGGAGGAACAATTTGCCCCCCAAATCTGTTATAAACCTTATATCCATTGTACTCTGGAGGGTTGTGAGAAGCTGTTATCATGATTCCACCGTCAGCATTGAAATGTCTGATTGAAAAGGAAAGTAAGGGGGTTGGTCTAACATCATCAAAGATTAAAACATTAAAATGATTTGCAGAAAAAACTTTCGCTACTTCATTTGAAAAAAACTTACTATTTTTTCGATTATCGTACGCGATAATTATCGTTTTATTTTTTTTTTTAGAATTTTTATTTAGATAATTTGCTATTCCTTGAGTGAATTTGGATATGGTATATTTATTAACCCTATTGCTTCCCACTCCCATAAGTCCTCTAATACCACCAGTACCGAATTCAAGATCAGAATGGAATCTCTCATTTAATTCATCTCCATTCTCTTCAAGTTCAATTACCCTATTGATTGTCTCCTTATCGAATGGTTTATTTTTCCAAATACTTATCTTATCTGCTATTTTCATCTGTATTAATTGACTCCGATATGGAATATTGATTGCTATTTTTATGCCTACCATTAATCAGTTCGCCGAGAAAACCAGCTACAAAAAGTTGCCCTCCTAAAATCATTGTGGCTAAAGCAATGTAAAATTCTGGTCTTTGTGCAATCATTCTACTGTCCTTATTTAAAAACAATTTATCAAAACCTATGTATGCTGAAAAAAATAGTCCAATAAAAACAAGGATTATTCCCCATAAGCCAAAAAAATGCATTGGTCTCCTTCCAAATTTTTTTAAAAAAATTAAAGTTATCAAATCTAATAAACCATTAATAAACCTACTAAAACCAAATTTTGAATATCCAAATTTTCTTTTTTGATGTTTGACAACCTGCTCACCTATCCTAGTAAAACCTTTATTAGCAGCAAGCAAAGGGATATATCTGTGCATCTCGCCATATAACTCTATTGATTTGATAACCTCTTTTTTATATGCTTTCAAGCCTGAATTGAAATCGTTTAAATTTATACCAGATGCTTTTCTCGCGGCAAAGTTGAATATTTTTGAGGGAATATTTTTAAAAATTAAGGAGTCATATCTTCTTTTTTTCCATCCTGAAATTATATCTAATTCTTCATTAATAATTCTATTGTAGAGATTGGGAATTTCATCAGGACTATCTTGTAAATCAGCATCTAATGTAATTATCACTTCACCTTTTGACAAACTAAAACCTGCGTGTAATGCTTGAGATTTACCAAAATTTCTAGAAAACCTAATTGCAATAGTTTGTTCGTCTTCTTTTGTAATTGTTTTAATTTTTGACCAAGAATCATCATTACTACCGTCGTCTATGATTAAGATTTCGTAAATAATATTCATTCTTTTTACAACTTTTGAAATCCATACGTGCAGCTCATTTAAGGATTCACTTTCATTAAAAGCAGGAATAATTATACTAAGATTCATTATATGTAATGATTTATGTTAAGTTACAAATAACCAATCACCTTGATTTTTTAAAAATTAGGCCCAATACCAGTGAGGAGAAAAAACCACTTATCAATGAAAAAATAATTAGTACAGTAACTATTGTAAATGGGGTGGAAAATTTTTCTTGAAAAGATAGAATTTGGTCAAGTTGATCGTCAGAAATTTCTGGATTTTGCTCTAAAATTTTCATTTCAGTAACCTCAAGAGATTTGGCTAATGTCTCTGGGTCTAAAAAATTTAAAAGTATAAAAGTATATATGGAAACATATAGAGCACTAATTAAAAAAATTCCCATTCCTAATTTTATAGAATCACCAAGAGATAAAAACCCTTTACTAGTTTTTCTGTAGTCTAAAAGGGCCATAATTAAAACGATGATTGAAATCCCATAATTAACTAAGTTTATGCTGTTCTCCTGTGCGTAGTGAAGATCAAGGAAAAATATCATTAATGCAAATACAATTGATATAAGCCCTAAGATAGAACCGTAATGTAGTATAAAATCTCTAACAGATTTCCTAGTTTTAATAAACATGAATTAATTTTTTGTTGTATAAATTTAGAAAAAACAATTACATTTGTTTGAATTTTAATAAATAAAGAATGAAAAAGGATATTCACCCAGAAAACTACAGATTAGTAGCATTCAAAGATATGTCCAATAGTGATGTGTTTATCACAAAATCTACTGCTCCTTCTAAAGAAAATATAAAAGTTGACGGTGTTGAGTATCCGTTAGTCAAGCTGGAGATCTCAAGAACCTCCCACCCGTATTACACAGGAAAGTCGAACCTTGTAGACACTGCTGGAAGAATCGATAAGTTTAAAACAAAATATGGTAAAAAGCAAACTCAAACTAAGAGTGAATAAAATTCTATAACTATTTTTTAATTTTTTGTTTTGAATCCTCTCAAAACCTTTCCTTTAACTAAAGTTGCTTTCAAAACCCATGGATGTAAATTGAACTTTACAGAAACGGAACAAATTGCAAAGAAGTTTGATCCCGACACTTATGTAAGAGTTGATCCAAATGATGTGGCTGATATATACGTTTTTAATACCTGTTCAGTAACCGAAAATGCAGACAAAAAGTTTAAAGATTCAGTTAGAAAGGCAAATAAATTAAATAAAAATGCCTTTATAGCAGTTATAGGTTGTTACGCACAGCTAAAAACCCATGAAATATCTAAAATTAATGGAGTTAACTTGGTTTTAGGAGCTTCAGAAAAGTTCAATATAGACCTATTTATTAAAAAAAAAAATAAAGAAAAAATTTCCAAAACTTACTCATGTGAAATTGAATCTTTTAAAGATTTCAATTCTAGTTATTCTGACACCAATTCATCAAGAACTCGTTCATTTTTAAAAATTCAAGATGGCTGTGATTACAAATGCTCTTATTGCACAATTCCACTCGCCAGGGGACAATCCAGAAGTGATAGTATTGAAAACGTCGTTAAAAATGTAAAAAAAATAGTTTCAAAGGGATTCAAAGAAATTGTATTAACAGGAATTAACTTAGGGGATTATGGTAACGTGAACGGAAAGTTAAAAGAGAAAAATTCTGGGCTAATTAATCTGTTAAACGAATTGGAAAACATCTCAGGTGTAAGTAGATATCGAATTTCTTCAATTGAACCTAATTTATTGACTGATGAAATAATAAAAATTGTTTCATGCAGCCAAAAATTTGTACCACATTTTCATATTCCATTGCAAAGTGGCAGTGATCAAGTGTTAAGAGATATGAAAAGACGTTATAATTCAAATTTTTATTCAAACCTTGTCTCCAAGATAAAAACAGCTATGCCTAACGCAAGTATAGGTGTAGATGTAATTGTTGGTTTTCCTACTGAAACACATGATATGTTTCTTGACACTTACAATTTTTTAAATAATTTAAACGTTTCCTATTTCCATGTATTCAAATACTCCGATAGAGAAAACACTCTTTCGTTTGATATTATTGACAAGGTGTCAGAGAAAAATAAAATTAAAAGAAGTAGAGTTCTAAGAGATTTATCACTAAAAAAGAAAAACGAGTTTTATAAAAATAATCTCAACAAACTTCATAGTATTTTATGGGAATCTGAAAATAAGAAGGGTTATATTCATGGACTTTCTTCAAACTACATAAAGGTCAGACAATTCTGGAATCCTTCACTTATTAATACAATAGAAAAAAGGGAATTGACTAATATTGATGAAGAAGGTTTTGCAAGAATTAGTTAAAGTTTAATCCCTACTGGTAATAAATGTTTGTAAGATTTATTTTTTCTTAGAAAACTAGCAATATGTGGACTGGTAGGAACAACTTTCATATTTTTTTCAGAAACATAGTCAAGAACTAAAGAAATAAATTTATTTTTAAAATCTAACGAATCAATTTCTTTTGGAACAATTAGTTTTGTTAAGAAAATTTTTCTTTCTTGTTCCGCATATTCTATTCTAGCCATTACATTTCCTTTGCTAAGCTCAAACTGTCTCAAAAATTTGTTGTTGTCAAGATCTTTAACTTCCATGTATTGTTTTGGTCTATGAATATATCTAATTAAAAATTATATTTGAATTTAAAAATTAGAACTTTAAATATACAAAATTTTAATATACGTTTTTAAAAAAATGGACAATAAAATTCAAACTTCTATTTATTTGATGCCAGGTATGGCGGCCTCCCCTAAAATATTTGAATTAATTGAATTTCCTCCTCAGTATAAAATCGTTTATTTGAAATGGATAAAACCAAATCTTAATGAAACTATAAATTCTTACGCCAAAAGAATGTCAGCATTTATATGTGATGACAAGCCTGTTTTAATTGGAGTCTCATTTGGTGGAATTTTAGTACAGGAAATGTCAAAGCACCTTAAAGTAAAAAAAATTATAATTATCTCAAGTGTGAAATCCAGAGTTGAATTGTCATTATCGATGAGATTTGCAAAAAAAACAGGGATACATCACTTACTGCCTTTAAATCTTATAAACGATTTAGAAAAAATTCTACTATTTGTTTTTGGTCCATCTATAAAGGCCAGGGTTAATGCTTACAAAAAGTATCTTTCTGAGAGGGATCCTGATTATTTAAAATGGTCAATTAACCAAATAGTAAATTGGAAACAAATTAAATATGATGAAAATATCGTCCACATACATGGTGAAAAAGATAAAGTATTCCCATTGAAATATTTGGATCGAAATAAAAACTTCATTATAGTTAAAAACGGCACACATGCAACCATATTAAGAGATAACAAATGGTTTTCAAAGAACTTACCTCAAATTATTAATAAAAATTAATATATATATCTGTAAGTCAAGTTGATTCGGGGATCAATTTTTTTCTTCGTTTTTGGTATTTGGTGAACCCATTCAGTTTGCGATTTTTCGCCCATTAATAGTAAACTACCGTGTTTTAAAAGTATTTTATATCGTAAGTGTTTTATCTTCTTATGCTTTATATGGAAAAACCTCTCTTGACCAAGTGTAATAGATGCTATTTTAGGATCCTCTCCCAACTCTGTTTCATTATCGCTGTGCCATCCATTACTGTCCATACCATCTCTATATAGATTAAGTAAAACAGAATTAAACCTGTAATCAGTCTTATCATGAATTTTATTCAATAAACTGCTTAAATCTTTAGTCATTATATTGTTTTTTATACCTATTTGAGAATAATTATACTTTTTATTTCCTATTGAATGAAAAGAGGTAAGTCTTGGTTGGTCATATGTTTTACCAAATATTTTGATTTTATAATTCTGCCATGGAATGTTATCAAGAAATTTCTTGTAAAGAAGATCAGATTTACCCTTACTTAGAAAATCAGGGAAGTAAGAAATGTTAAGGCCAGTCGTACCTTTTAAAGCTTCTAATTTATTTTTAAAAGGTAATTCAATCATAACTACTATCATTAATTTTAAACAAATTCGAAGACCCAGTCAAACCTTATTTAATCATATTTAAACTTCTATTTATAAACTTATTGAGATCTGCTCCCTTTAGCAGATTTTGAGACAATTTAGCTAAATCAAGAGTTTGATTAATTAAATTTTCTTGTTTTTTGGAAGTCTTAGTTTTAAGTATTAGTGTAATTAGAGGATGATTTACATTAACAATCAAATTGAACATTTCAGGCATACTGCCAAACATAGAATTACCTCCAGTATTTTGCATCTCTTTCATTCTTCTCATAAATTCTGGTTGAGTAAGAACAAATGGAAACTGGGAACTATCAAGGGCTTCAAGTTTAATAGTATATTTTTCTTTTGGGATAATTTTTGTAATTATATCTTCAAGAGACTTTTTTTCTTTATCTGATATCTTCGAAGTATTTTCATCTTCTTTTTTGATTAAATTTTCAATTGCATCACTGTCGACTCTTGTAAAAGTGATTTTATCATTTGATGTTTCTATTTTTTGGATAAGATGAGAAACTATTGGAGAGTCTAAAATTATAACTTTATAACCTTTTTCTTTAGCGGCTTGAATGTATGAAAATTGTTCTTCTGTATTAGATGAGTAAAGTACAACCATTTTTCCATCCTTGTCGGTTTGTATCTCTTGGATTTCTTTTTTAAGCTCTTCCATCGTTAAATAAGTTCCCTCATCTGTCGGATATAGAAAATAGTCTTGATATTTCTCAAAAAACTTCTCCTCTGATAACATTCCGTATTCTATAATTACTTTTATATCGTTCCATTTCGACTCAAAAGCTTTTCTGTCTTTTTTGTGCAGACTTATTAACTTATCTGCCACTTTCCTGGTAATATAATTACTAATTTTCTTAACTGAACTGTCAGCTTGCAAATAACTCCTTGACACGTTTAGTGGAATATCAGGAGAATCTATCACACCTCTTAATAAGGTTAAAAATTCAGGAACTATTCCTTCGACGTTGTCAGTTACAAAAACCTGATTCTGGTAAAGTTGTATTTTATCTTTTTGAATATTTAAATCGTTGTTAACCTTTGGGAAATATAATATACCTGTAAGGTTAAATGGATAATCTACGTTTAAATGAATATTGAAAAGAGGTTCTTCAAACTGCATGGGATAAAGCTCCCTGTAGAATTCACTATAATCTTTGTCCTTTAAGTCTTTAGGCTTTTTAGTCCATGCTGGGTTGGGATTATTAACAATATTGTCTACTTGTATTGTTTTTGGTTTAGCATCCTTTTTTGCATTTTTTGGTAAGGGCAGAGTTTCATCTTTCATTCCAAACTTAATTGGAATTGGCATAAATTTATTATACTTTTCTAAAAGTGTTTTAATTCTACTTTCCTCAAGAAATTCACTAGAATCTTTGTCTATATGCAATATTATTTCTGTACCCCTATCTTTCTTGTCAGATTTTGCTAAACTGTATTCGGGAGAGCCGTCACAAGACCACTTAGCAGCTGGATCTTTTTTGTACGACTTAGTTATGATTTCAACTTTTTTAGCAACCATAAAAGAAGAATAAAATCCAAGGCCAAAATGCCCAATTATATTTGACTGGTTGTCTTTATCTTTATATTTTTCTAGGAATTCCTCAGCTCCTGAAAATGCAACTTCATTAATATATTTTTTAACCTCTTCTTGTGTCATTCCAATTCCTTGGTCCATGACAGATAATGTTTTTTTAGATTTATCAACTTTAATTTCAATTTTAGGATCGCCAATACTTCCTTTTACTTCACCTATACTACTTAAATGTTTTAACTTTAAAGTAGCATCTGTTGCGTTTGATATTAATTCTCTTAAAAAGATTTCATGATCACTATATAAGAATTTTTTAATTAGAGGGAATATATTTTCTACAGATACATTAATTTTTCCTTTAGACATAATTTTTTTTTTTTATATAATTATCAAAAACCATCCCAAATATTTTTTCTGCCAAATTGGCATTTTATAAAAATTTTATATTTAGATTTAGATAATTTTACTTTATAAGTGTTCAATTCAAGAATAATAGGTTTAGGAAAATATTTGCCTGACAATGTTGTAACAAATGATGATCTTGCAAAGATCATGGATACATCCAACGAATGGATAGTAGAAAGAACAGGAATAAATGAAAGAAGACATATTGTTAAAGGGAGTGATGACTCTCCATCTACTATGGCTTTCAAGGCCTCAAAAATAGCATTAAATAGGGCTGGTATAAAAGCAAGTGAATTGGATATGATTTTATTCGCAACTCTTAGCCCTGATCTTTATTTTCCTGGCTCAGGAGTTTTACTTCAAGAACTGCTTGGAATTTCAACTTGTCCATCAATGGATATTAGAATGCAATGCTCTGGATTCATCTATTCTATTGCAACTGCAGATCAATTCATTAAATCAGGTATGTATAAAAAAATATTGGTAGTTGGTGCGGAAAATCATTCTGGAGGTTTAGATATGTCTTCAAGAGGAAGGGCCGTTTCTGTTATATTCGGTGATGGTGCAGGTGCTGCAGTTTTAACTCGAGAGAATGATAAAAATTTTGGTATTAAATCCTCTCATCTTCATTCTCAAGGAAAATATGCAAAAGAATTGTCCTTGATAGGACCAAGTACACAAAGATGGGTCCCTGAAATTATGGATGCAAATGACCCAAGTGATGAAAGTTATTTTCCATTTATGAATGGTCAAATGGTTTTTAAACATGCAATAACTAGGTTTACAGAAGTTATAAATGAGGGACTCAAATTTAATAACTGGGAAAGCAAAGACATTGATCTTTTAATACCACATCAGGCAAATCTTAGAATTTCTCAATTTGTTCAAAAAAAATTTGGCTTGTCAGACAGCCAAGTTTATAATAATATTATGAATTATGGGAATACAACTGCTGCTTCCATTCCGATCGCGCTTACTGAAGCTTGGGAGAAAGATAGGGTAAAACCTGGAGACAAAATTATATTGGCAGCTTTCGGGAGTGGTTTTACTTGGGGAAGCACTATGATTGTTTGGTAATGAGAACTCTTGTTATTGGCGCTTCAACAAATAAGGATAGATACTCATACAAAGCGATTCAAGAATTAAGAAAATTAAACTTTGATGTTTGTGCTTTAGGCTTATATAAGGGCGAAATAATGGATGTAAAAATTGAAACGAAACCAACAAACTGTAAAAAAATTCATACTGTCTCGATATATTTAAAACCCCAAAACCAATTTCAATATTTGAATTATCTCACAAAACTAACCCCTAAAAGAGTTATTTTTAATCCTGGAAGCGAGAATGAATTTTTAATGAATAAGCTCAAAGAAAAGAAAATAAGCTGTGAAAACAGCTGCACTTTAGTTTTGCTTTCTACTAATCAATATTAAGCCTGTAAAAGTAATCATACCATTAATTGGGAGAAGTTCATATCCAACTTTATATCCACCCAAATAATCCGAATTTAAATTTCCAATTATTAACGTAAGTATAACTGAGATTAAAACAATTAACCAAACCCATTTATCCAAAATTCTTTTTTTTGTGAAAATACCGAATGCAAATAAACCTAATAATGGTCCATAAGTATATCCAGCAACTGTTAAAAGACCATCAATTACATTTTTGCTTAAGAAATACTTAAATGATACAACAATTAATACAATCAAGAGACCCATTAAAAAATGAACTTTTTTTCTAATATTTTTCTGCATTTTAGCTTCTAGTTTCTGAGTATTTAAAAAATCAATACAGAAAGATGTCGTTAAAGAAGCAAGTGCACTATCTGCACTGCTATATGCAGCTGCAATTAGTCCTAAGATAAAGGTTACTGCAACTCCGCTTCCAAGTCCTCCATCGAGGGCTATTCTGGGAAACAAAAGGTCTGTATTTGTACTTCCATCCATTATGGGGACACTAATATTTTCCTTTTCGGCGTATGCATATAAAAGAGCTCCTAAAAACATAAAAAGAAACGTTACTATAAAAAGGATAAAACTAAAAACAATCATATTTTTTTTTGCATCTTTTTCATTTTTGCATGTTAAGTTTTTTTGCATCATATCTTGGTCCATCCCTGTCATACATATTGTAATAAAAAACCCTCCTATGATGGACTTTAAAAAATAATTTCTTTCTAAAGGAGAATCAAAAACAAAAACTTTTGTGTATTTATTTATTTCATTAAATTCTGTAAATCTGAAGACATCTATTTCTAGATTTCTAGCTATTGCGGATATAGTTAAAAAAACTGCTCCAATCATAAGAGCAGTTTGAAGGGTGTCAGTCCAAATAATGGTTTTTATTCCCCCTCTTTTTGTATAAATCCAAATTAAAAAAACTGAAAAAACAACCGTTAATTCAAAAGGAACAGCCCATTTTTTAAAAATAAATTCTTGTAAAACAATTGCAACTAAATAAAGTCTAAATGATGCGCCTAAAACCCTAGAAATGAAGAAAAAAAGCGCTCCTACCTTATGACTGTTTTGACCAAATCTTTTTCCTAAGTATTCATAGATGGAGGTTACATTATTCTTATAGTAAATCGGTAAGAGGACTAAAGCCACAACAAAATATCCAAATAAATATCCAATCACAACTTGTAAGTATGTAAAGTTAGATTCTTGGATCCACCCAGGTACAGATATAAATGTTACTCCCGATAATGAAGTTCCAACCATTCCAAATGCAACAATATACCATTTGGAATTTCTATTACCAGTAAAAAAGTTTTTATCACTATCGTCCTTTCCTGTTATATATGAAACGATTAATAAAATTATGAAGTAAGAAATTACAAGTAAGAAAATATTTATTGGATCATTCACTTAATCAAAATTAAAATATTTATATAAATTGTTCTTGTAAAAATTTTATATATGGATTTTCCATCGAAAATTTTAGAAAATACAGTAAATGAGATTTCTAAACTTCCTGGCATTGGAAAAAGAACTGCACTAAGATTGGCTTTGCATATTTTAAAACAACCTGAAAATCATATAGATGCACTTGCTGACTCTATCAAAACTCTCAGAAAAAAAATCAATTTTTGCAGTGAATGTTATAATTTATCAGATAATGAAATTTGTGAGATATGTTCAAATCCCAATAGGCAAAACGGAGAATTATGCGTGGTGGAAGATATAAGAGATGTAATGGCCATTGAAAATACCTCTCAATTCAAAGGTAGATATCATGTTCTTAATGGTTTAATTTCACCAATCGATGGTGTTGGTCCTGCAGATCTAAAAATTGATTCATTAATAGAAAAGATAAGAGGGGGTAAAATCAAAGAGGTTATTTTTGCACTTAGCACGACTATGGAAGGTGATACTACAATTTTTTATATTAATAAAAATTTATCAAGCTTCAAGATAAAAATTTCAACTATAGCCAGGGGTATTCCCGTAGGTGACGAGCTTGAGTATACTGACGAGATAACTCTGGGAAGAAGTATTTTGAAAAGAATACCATATACTGGTTCAGCATAGAACTTATCAATATTTTGTAAATTTGCCGTAAATATAATTCTTCACAAAAATAATGGGTAAATTCTTTGTAACGTTACCATCGATGGGTGAGAGTATTAATGAGGCAACTTTGACCTCATGGCTTAAGGATGTTGGTGATAAAATAGAAATCGATGAATCAATTGTTGAGGTTTCTACCGATAAAGTTGATTCAGATGTTCCTTCAGAGGTTTCAGGAATTTTAGTCGAGAAAAAGTTTAAAGTTAATGATGTAATAAAGGTTGGAGAGGTAATTGCGGTAATTGATTCGGAAAATAATCAGGCTGCTGGTGATGAGGATCTAGAAGTAAATAAAACCGAATTAACTAAAGAAGCTATCTTAGAAGATAAAACAGAAACTGTCCATCTTAGTAAACCTGAAGAAATTATTGTACCCAAAGAAATCCTAGATGTTGTAGAGGAACCGATTTTTAAGGAAAAAGTTGATACACATAAAAATAAAATTGATGACACACTTTCATCAAAATACCTGTCACCGTTAGTTAGAAGCATAGCAAAAAAAGAGAATGTTTCAGACGATGAATTGCTTCTTATAAATGGGACTGGAGAGAAGGGTAGAATTACAAAAAATGATATTCTGAGTTTTATTTCCTCTAGAAATGAAAATAAAAATAAAATCTCTAAAAACGAGATAAATCAACTCAAGAAAGTAAATGAAGTTGGTCCAGAGAATGAAATAATCTCAGAAATGACCAGGATTCAAAAAATCACTTCTGAACATATGGTTGAGAGTTACAAAAAATCTGTTCACGTTCAGTCTTTTGTTGAGGCCGATGTCACTGAATTGTGGAACTGGTACTCTAAAAATAAAAATGAATTTTTAGACACATATAATACCAAGTTAACTTTAACCCCTATTTTTATATCTGCCGTGATAAGAGCATTATCGGATTTTCCTATTTTAAATAGTAGTGTTGAAAATGATAAAATAATCACAAAAAAAAGAATAAATATAGGAATGGCGACTGCATTAAAAGGAGGGAATTTAATCGTCCCAGTTATTAAGGATGCAAACCATTTAAATTTGGCAGGTTTAGCAAAATCTGTAAATGATCTTTCAACGAGAGCGAGACAAAATCAACTTCAACCCGATGACACAAAGGATGGAACGTATACAGTAACTAATATTGGTAATTTTGGTTCAATTATGGGTACGCCAATAATTAATCAACCTCAAGTAGGTATTATTGCTTTTGGGGTAATAAGAAAAATGCCTTCTGTAATTGAAACCTCAAATGGAGATTTTTTAGGGATAAGGAGAAAAATTATCCTAACCCATAGCTATGATCACAGAATAATAAACGGAGCAGTTGGAGGTAATTTTGTCAAGCATGTATCGGATTATCTTGAAAACTGGGAAGCAAATACTAATTTAAGTTGATCTTTGATGAATCTCGCATTAGGTAAACCATTATGTTTTTTTGATCTTGAAACTACTGGAGTTAATATAGTTAAGGATAGAATTGTGGAGATTGGGATAGTAAAATTATATCCTGAAGGAAAAAGAGAAAGTAAGTCTTGGCGTGTTAACCCTCAAGTAAAAATACCTTCAGAGGCTTCAGAGGTCCACGGTATAACTGATGCTATGGTGGAAAAATCCCCAATTTTCAAGGAGATAGCACCGGAGGTAAAAAATTTTTTACAAAACTGTGATTTGGCTGGATTTAATTCTGATAGATTTGATATTCCTCTTTTGGCAGAAGAATTTTTAAGATCAGAAGTTGAATTTGATATTGGAAAATTTAAAACAATTGATGTTCAGACTATTTTTCACAAAATGGAGAAAAGAACTTTAGAGGCAGCATATAAATTTTATTGTAATCAAGAAATGAAAAATGCTCATTCAGCTTTATCAGACGCTGAAGCTACTTGTGACATTCTTTTAGCTCAATTAGATTTCTATAAAGACCTTGAAAACTCCGTTAAATTTTTAAGCGAATTTTCGACTCATAAAAAATTTGTAGATCTTGCTGGGTTTATTGTTAGCGACAAAAACAACGTTCCTTCATTTTCATTTGGAAAACATAAAGGTAAATCAGTTGAAGAGGTACTTAAAAACGAGCCTGGCTATTTTGGCTGGATTTTAAATGCAGATTTCCCACTTTACACGAAAAAGGTTCTTACTTCATTGAAATTAAAAAAAATGAATAATAGGCAATGAAAATTATCTGTGTTGGACAAAATTATTTAGAACACATAAAAGAACTTTCTAATGTTAAGTCCAAAGAACCTCTAGTTTTTTTAAAACCCGATACTGCTTTGATTTCAAAAGGTAGATCTTTTTTTATTCCAAACTTTTCAAAGGAGATTCATTATGAATTAGAATTGGTAATAAAAATTAAAAAACCAGGTAGGTATATTGAACGAAAATATTCAAATCAGTACTATGATGAAATTACTGTAGGAATTGATTTCACAGCTAGAGATCTTCAAAAAAAGTTAAGAGAAAAGGGACATCCATGGGAGAAAAGCAAGGGTTTTGATGGTTCTACACTTGTTGGAAATTTTTTGAACAAAAATGACTTGCCACCAATTTCAAATTTGAATTTTCACCTCTTAAAAAATGACAACATTGTACAAAAAGACAATACTAAGAATATGATTTGGCCAATTGATGAATTAATCGAACATATATCAAAGTTTTTCACACTCAAAATTGGGGATTTAATTTTTACAGGAACCCCTTCTGGGGTTGGACAAGTTAGTTTTGAGGACAATTTGAAAGGATTTTTGGAGGGTGAAGAATTATTTGAAATTAATGTAAGTTAAATTTTAATGCTAGCTGAAATTATTTGTATAGGGGATGAGATTTTAATTGGTCAAGTTGTGAATACCAATGCGACATTCCTATCAAAAGAATTAAGTAAAATCGGGATTGAGGTTTTACGAGTAACATCTATTTCAGATAATATTGAAAAAATCAAAAACTCACTTAACAGTGCTATGGAAAAATCGGACTTAGTAGTTATAACTGGAGGTTTAGGCCCAACTAATGATGATAAAACAAAAATCGCACTATGTGAATTCTTCAATGATAAACTAATTACAAATCCTGATGTATTAGAACATATAATAAAAATATTTAAAGATTACGTTAAAAAACCTATTAATGAATTAAATAAAAATCAAGCTTTACTCCCTTCTAAAGCCAAAATTTTAATTAATGATTATGGCACAGCATCAGGAATGTGGTTTAGGAAAAACAAAAAAAATGTGATTTCACTTCCGGGAGTTCCTTTTGAAATGAAACATTTGATGGAAAAAAAAGTTATACCTAAACTTAAAAAACATTCTAAATTCCATATAGTAAATAAAACATTATTAACTTATGGCCTCGGTGAAAGTCATATTGCTAAAAGAATTGAATCTTGGGAAAAAGAATTACCTAAAAATATAAATTTTGCTTATTTACCCAACTTAGGAAGAGTTAGATTGAGGCTATCCTCAAAAGGAATAAATGAAAAGCAAATTCATGCAAAGATTGATAAATACATCGCAAAATTATTACCTCTGATAAAAGATATATTTGTTGGCTATGAAGAAGATGCACCTGTTGAAAAGCAAATTCAAAATTTATTTAAAAAAAACAATATTACTTTGGCAGTTGCAGAAAGTTGCACGGGAGGTGAAATTGCATCAAGACTAACCAAAATTCCTGGATCGTCAGACTATTTTTTGGGAAGTATTACAGCGTACAACAGTTCTGTCAAAAAAGAAATTTTAGGGGTTGATGAACAACTTATCAAAACTCATTCTGTTGTTAGCAAAGAGGTGTCGAAAGAAATGGCGTTAAAAGTACGAGAAAAATTTAGCTCTACCTATGGTGTTTCAACAACTGGTACTGCAGGTCCTTCTCTAGGAGATTCAAAAGAAAAAATTGGCACTGTTTATATTACAATATCCAAAGAAGATAATATCATAACTGAAAAATTCTATTTTGGGAATCACAGAGAAAGAATCATTTTAAAAACTGTAAATAAAGTTTTTGAGATGCTAATTAAGGTCATTCAATAATGCAAATCAGTGTTAATCAACAATCAAATCTGTAAATTGACTTTTAATCAAATATTGTTAAAAGTTTAGCAATTAAATAATTTAAACTAAAAGTTAGCCACTATACGGAAACGATGAGTGATGCAAATCAATTTTCAAAGCACCATCAATTAGTTTATACCCGAAAGTATATTCAACTTTAGCTTCGTTGCCATCAAGATCTGTAAAAAAATAATTCCCCATAGAAATCGCTCGATTTTCTTCAAGTATCATTCCTGCATTTTCAAATCTAACATTGGTCCAAGGGTTAATTGCGAAACCTTTGTCCTCATCGCATGCTCTATCTTCACCTGAAATGAAATAAGATAAAGCTTCTGCCTTGGAAGGTCTAAATTGCTGAGTAGCACATTTAGTTGGTTTAAATAACACATCGCTTGAATCAAATGCGTAAAGCTTGTCAAGAAAATCACTAGTATATTCTTCGCATTCTGATCGATTATCTCGAAGAGAACCAATTTTGACTACACCAGAGCCCCAGGTCTGTTGTGCCTCAAGTACTTGTTGTTTTGTTATCATTTTTTTATATATCTTAAATTATAAATCTAAAATAAATATTTTTACTTTTTTTTTCCATAAAACACACAATATTTAACAAATAAATAATTTGGTTACCAAATAAATTCCAAACAATTAGAAATTTATAGTCTAATTTTTAAATCAAATTAAAATCTAAATAAGCTACAAGTTTTGAAACTTGTTAAAAAAACTTAAATTTGCAAATCTAATAGATAAAAATGTCTAAAATTTGTCAAATTTCGGGAAAGAGAGTTATGTTTGGAAACAATGTTTCCAAGGCGATAAACAAGACTAGAAGAAGGTTTGATATCAACTTAGTTAAAAAGAGGTTTTTTATCCCTGAGCAAAACAAGTGGGTTACTTTGAAAGTGACTGCATCAGTTTTAAAAACAATTAATAAAAATGGTATATCTGAGGTATTAAGAAAAAATAAAAATCTAATTAAAGATTAGTAATGGCAAAAAAAGGGAATAGAATTCAGGTTATATTAGAATGTACTGAACATAAAGACTCAGGTTTACCCGGTACATCTAGATATGTAACAACCAAGAATAAGAAAAATTCACCTGATCGTTTAGAGATTAAAAAATTTAATCCTATTCTTAAGAAAATGACTTTACATAAAGAAATCAAATAATTATGGCAAAAAAAGCGGTAGCATCATTACAAACAGGTTCAAAAAAGCTTACTAAAGTCATAAAAATGACCAAAAAAGACGATTCCAACTCCTATACTTTTTCTGAAAGTATTATATCTCCTGATTTGGCCAACGAATGGTTTAACAAAAAATAATCTTTTTTACTTATAATTATTAAGCTTAATTTTACAAGAAGTTTTATATGCAATGAACTTCTTTAAAAAATTATTTTCAAGTCAAAGTGAGAAAAAAATTGACAAAGGGCTTGATAAGTCCAAAAAGTCTTTTTTTTCGAATATTAAAAAATCAATTGCAGGTAAATCAAAAGTTGATGCTAGTTTTCTTGATCAATTAGAAGAAATTTTTATTGGCGCTGATGTTGGAGTTTCAACTACAATTAAGATAATTGATAAACTTGAAGAAAGAGTTGCTAGAGATAAGTATATCAATACTGAAGACTTAAATAAAATCTTAAAAGATGAAATTACCAAAATTCTAGACGTAGATAATCATGACTTTAAGGAAGTTGAAATTTCAAATAAAGGTCCATACGTAATTATGATTGTTGGAGTTAATGGAGTTGGAAAAACTACAACCATCGGGAAATTGGCTAATAAATTTAGAAATGCAGGCAAATCGGTCATAATAGGTGCTGCTGATACGTTTAGAGCCGGAGCAATTGATCAACTTGAAGTTTGGGCCAAAAGAGCGAAAGTTGACATTGTAAAACAACAAATGGGTAGTGATCCTGCATCTGTAGTACACGACACATTAAATTCTTCTATTTCAAAAAAATCTGACATAGTATTAATAGATACTGCGGGAAGATTGCACAATAAAGTGAATTTAATGAATGAACTATCAAAAATAAAAAGGGTTATGAATAAAGTCATTCCAGAAGCACCTCACGAAATTCTCCTAGTTTTAGACGGCTCAACAGGACAAAATGCCTTTGAACAAGCAAAAAAATTTATTGAATCTACTGATGTAAATTCTTTAGCTATTACAAAGCTAGATGGAACTGCTAGAGGAGGAGTTGTGATCGGAATTTGTGATCAATTTCAAATCCCAATTAAATATATAGGAATAGGAGAGGGTATTGATGATATGAAGATATTTGATAGCAAAAACTTTATTAATTCATTTTTCAATTAAATGAAAAGGGTAATTTTAATTATTAGTTTTTTTGTTCTGGTATTTCTTCTTGGTCCCAAAATTGAAAAACCATTAATTTTTAAAGCCTTGCCCAAAATTAATTTAAGAATTAATGAAGTTGAGTCATGGATTGATCAAAAAGAATCAAAATTTAAAAATATTAAAGAAGGGAACGAATCTAGAATTATATTTTATGATTCAGTACCAAAAAAAACAAACATAAGTATAGTTTATCTTCATGGATTTTCAGGTTCTTCACAAGATGGATACCCAGTGCATATAAATGTCGCTGAAAAATTAAATTCTAATATTTATCTACCCAGACTTTATGCACATGGATTAAATTCAGATGAGCCTTTAATTGAATACACAGGAGAAAAATACTTAGATAGTGCCCGTGAAGCTTTAGCTCTTGGTAAAATAATTGGTGAGAAAGTTATTTTAATGTGTACTTCTACTGGTTGCAGTGCTGCTCTTACACTTGCTGCAAACCACCCTGAAGTTGCCGCCCTTGTCATGTATGCCCCAAATATAAGGATTACCCATCCTCTTGATTTTGTAGCTACTTTACCATGGGGACTTTATATTGTTAGACTTGTCGAGGGGGGAAAGTATCATTACATTACCGATATTTGGAAAGATAAAGAAAAGTTTTGGACAACTAAATATCGTCTTGAGGCTCCTATTGAAATGCAAAAGTTTTTAGAAACAGCCATGAACGAAGACATATTTAGAAAAGTTAAGGTGCCGACTTTTTCTGGATTTTATTATAAAAATGAATTAGAACAAGATAATGTTGTATCCGTTCAGGCTATGAGAAGGATGTTTAAACAATTAGGAACAGAAGATTCCTTAAAGCTACAAATCGCTTTTGATGATGCTGGGGGCCACGAGATAGCTTACAAACTTGTAAATAAAAATTATGTTAATGTCCAGGAATCAACATTAAGTTTTTTACAGAACGTATTTAATCTAAATGAGAACTAAAGCGATTAAAAATAAAATTAACGTAATAACTTTAGGATGTTCAAAAAACATTTACGATTCTGAAGTGCTAATTAGTCATCTTAAAAATGGTGGAAAAGATGTGTCTAGTGAGAAAGATGGTAACATTGTAGTAATAAATACTTGTGGCTTCATTAATAAAGCTAAAGAAGAATCTATAAATACAATTTTAAAAAATGTAAGGAGAAAACAAATTGGTGAAATAGATAAAGTATTTGTAACAGGCTGTTTAAGCGAAAGGTATAAAGAAGACTTGATAAAGAATATTCCAGAGGTGGATCAATATTTTGGAACTAATGATTTACCTCAATTATTAGAAAGACTTAAGGTTGACTACAAATATAGTTTGCTTGGAGAAAAACAGAGAATTACACCCAGGCATTATAGCTACTTAAAAATTTCTGAAGGATGTGACAGACCTTGTTCTTTTTGTGCAATTCCTTTAATGCGAGGTAGTCATAAATCAAAAACTATAGAAGAGTTGATTTTTGAGGCTAAAAATTTAGCTCAAAATGGAGTTAAAGAAATAATTTTAATTGCTCAGGATTTAACTTATTATGGGATTGATATTTACAAAAGACGAGTGCTTGACGTTCTTTTGTCTAAATTATGTCAAGTGGATGGAATAGAATGGATTAGACTTCATTATGCATTCCCTACTGGTTTCCCCGAGGAAATTTTAGATGTTATGTCTAAGGAGAAAAAAATTTGCAAATACCTTGATATGCCAATTCAACACATATCTAATCATATCCTGAAGTCAATGAAAAGAGGTGCTAGTAAAGAAAAAATTAATGATTTAATAAAAAAAATAAGAGACAAAGTACCAGGAATTGCATTGAGGACTACTGTTATGGTTGGATATCCTGGAGAAAAAGAAGAGGATTTTATTGAATTAAAAGATTGGCTTCAAGAAACTAGATTCGAGCGTTTAGGTTGTTTTACCTATTCTCATGAAGAAAATACAAGCGCTTTTGCTTTAATTGACAACGTGTCTGAGGCAGAAAAAGAAAAAAGAGCCGGAGAAATTATGTCTCAGCAGGCAGAGATATCTCTCAATATGAATAACAAAAAAATTGATAAAATTTTTAAATGCATGGTAGACAGGGTTGAAGGCAAAAACTTTATTTGCAGAACTGAAATGGATTCTCCAGATGTTGATAATGAAATTCTAGTAGATGCATCAAAATTTTATCTAAGGCTGGGAGATTTTTGTAAAATTAAAATCATGAAAGTCAACGAGTTTGATTTATTTGGCGAACCAGTAAGTAGTTAAAAATTAATTTAATTAATACTTTGTTAATTTACACTTAAATTAAATTTAAATAATTGAAAAAAAACATTGATTTAAATAAAACTAGAATTTATTCAGATTTTGTATTTGATTTTTTAAATGGAAATAAGGCCTTAAAAAAATTTTATAATTCAAGTTTTGATGTTAAAAACTTTAAAAAACAGTTAGAGATGAAGAAAAGTTTTTCTTCCTCGAAGAGAAATGTTTTGGTAAAGGAATTATTGTCTCAATACTCGGATATAAAGGACAAAAAAGTCTTAGAAAATATTAATCTTTTGTCAAAAGAGTCAACTTTTACAATAACTACTGGACACCAGCTTAGTATTTTAACTGGTCCGATATTTTTTATATACAAAATAATTAGTGTTATAAACATGTGCGTAAAACTGAAAAGAGAATATCCTAAAAATAATTTTATCCCTGTTTTTTGGTTAGCTTCTGAAGACCATGATTTTGAAGAAATATCCGAGGTTTATTTTAGAGATAAAAAAATAAATTATTTGACAAAACTTAATGGCTCCGTGGGTAGAATGAAGTTAGATGAATTTAGTGTCTTTTTAGATCAAATATTTAGTTTTTTTCCTACAAATCACCTAGCTAATAAAATTAAAAAAATCATAACATTTGCGTATAAAGATGAATTTACGTTTGCTAAAGCGACTAGAAATTTAGTTCATCAATTATTTGGAGATAAAGGACTTATCATAATTGATCCAGATTCTCATAAACTTAAAAAAGTATTTGCTTCCTACATGGAAGACGAGTTGATAAATAATACGTGTCAAGAGTTTGTTAATAAAACGGTAAAGAGTATTAAAGAGGTTTACTCTGAAAAATACATTCCTCAAGTTAATCCAAGAGAAATTAATTTATTTCATTTAAATGTTAATTCAAGACAAAGAATTATTAGAAAAGGATTAAAATACATTCTTTCTGATAAAAACGTTTCTCAACAAGAAATGTTAAATGAGCTTGATAAAAGACCAGAAAATTTTTCTCCAAATGTTTTGATGCGGCCCTTATATCAAGAAGTTATTCTACCAAATCTTTGTTACATAGGAGGGCCAAGTGAAATGGCTTATTGGCTACAGCTAAAAAGTTTTTTTGACTATCATGGCGTTGTATTTCCAATTATAAACCCTCGAGCATCTGTTTTACTTTTAACTCAAAAAACGAGGAGAAAAATCAATAAATATTTAATAAATGAGAATGAAATTTTTCTTAAAAAAAACGAATTTATCAATCTAAATATTAAAAAGCATAGTGAAATTGATATAAATTTAAATCACTTAAAAGATGCCTTAAAAAAACAATTTAAAGTTTTGGACGGTATAGTTAAAATAACTGACCCTTCATTTTTGGGAGCTGTAAACGCACAAATGAAAAAACAATTTAATGGAATTGATAAACTAGAAAAAAGATTATTGAAGGCTCAAAAAAGAAAAATGAGTTCCATTGAAAACGATTTAATATATATATTTAAAGAAATCAATCCTGACAATATTTTTCAAGAAAGAAAAATAAATTTTATTGATTTTTACCTTCTTTATGGTGATACTTTCTTTGAAAATTTATTTAGCAACATTGATTTATTTGAAAAAAAGTTTTTGGTTCTCGATATAAAATAATTTAATTACTTAATCTCTATTTTGAAGAAAGATTAATTGTATTTTTGAGAATGGAATTCAAGGTGTTAATTATAGATTTCGGATCTCAATATACCCAATTAATTGCTAGAAGAGTTAGAGAGCTGAATATTTACTGTGAAATTTTTAGTTTTAATAATCTCCCAAAAAATATATTAGAATATAGTGCTGTAATTTTATCGGGTTCCCCTTTTTCTGTGCATTCTAAAAATGCTCCTAAAATTGACATAACAAAAATCAAGGGAAAAGTTCCTATTCTGGGAATATGCTATGGTGCACAATATTTAGCCGACTATTACGGAGGTCAGGTAGGAAAATCCTCCACTAGAGAATATGGAAGAGCGAAATTAAATATTCATGATACTAAAAATTTGTTATATGGGTTTAAAAACAACACTCAAGTTTGGATGAGTCATGCAGATACAATAATCAAATTACCTACAAACACAAAAAATTTAGCTAGTACTGAGGACGTAAAAAATGCTGCTTTTAAATTCAAGTCTGAATCCACTTTCGCTATTCAATTTCATCCTGAGGTTTATCACACTACTTATGGTATTAAACTTTTAGAAAATTTCTTAGTTAAAATATCTAAAATAAAACAAACATGGACTCCCGACTCATTCGTTAAAATGACAGTTCAAAAAATTAAAGACAAGATAAAAAAAGATAAAGTTATTTTGGGATTGTCAGGTGGGGTTGATTCTTCGGTTGCTGCTATCCTAATCAAAAATGCTATTGGAGATAATCTGATATGTATTTTTGTTAATAATGGTCTTTTAAGAAAAGGCGAGTTTGAAAGTGTTTTAAATCAGTATGAAAATATGGGGCTGAATATTATAGGCGTTGATAGGTCAAAACAATTTTTAGATAATTTAAAAGGTGTTACCGATCCAGAGGAAAAAAGAAAAGTTATTGGTAATACCTTCATTGATGTTTTTGACGAAGAAGCTAAAAAAATTAAGAATGCGAAATGGCTAGCCCAGGGAACCATATATCCAGATGTAATAGAATCAAAATCAATAAAAGGCCCCTCTGCCACAATAAAATCTCATCACAATGTTGGTGGTTTACCCGACTTTATGAAATTGAAAATCGTAGAGCCCCTTAGAATGCTTTTTAAAGATGAGGTGAGAAGAGTAGGTAAAACATTAAAAATAGATGATTCTGTCTTGGGTCGTCATCCTTTTCCTGGTCCAGGACTTGGAATCCGAATATTGGGAGACATAACTTCTGAAAAAGTAAGTTTGTTACAAGAGGTAGATTCGATTTTTATAAATAGTTTGAAAGAGGAGGGACTATATAATTCAATTTGGCAAGCTGGTGCAATTTTACTACCAGTACAGAGTGTTGGTGTTATGGGTGATGAAAGAACATATGAAAGATGCATTGTTTTAAGAGCAGTAAGCTCTACTGACGGTATGACCGCCGATTGGATTAATTTGCCTTATGAATTTCTTCAAAAAGTTTCAAACAAAATAATTAATAACGTTGTAGGGGTAAATAGGGTTGTTTATGATATTAGTTCTAAACCACCATCTACAATAGAATGGGAGTAGTATGAAACTGAGATTATTTTTTTTCTTTTTTTTGATATTAGGGTTTCTTTCATTTTCTCAAATCACTCCGGATAGATTTATTGTTCATAAAGTAAAGAAAAAAGAGACTTTATATTCTTTATCCAAAATTTATAATATTTCAATTGAAACTATCAAAGAGTATAACCCTTTAATTGATAAGATTGGTCTAAAAAGAAAAATGAAATTGCAAATACCATTTTTTAAAAATAAGCCAACTATAGAGGATGAGCCATTGTTGGTTAATTATAAAAGTCATGTTGTAAAACCAAAGGAAACCAAGTGGAGAATAGCCTATGAATATGGACTTAAAATTAGTGAATTAGAAAAAATTAATCCTGAAATAGTTACTGGACTAAAAATAGGGCAACAAATATTGTTACCTTCAGGAAAAGACACTGTTATTAATAATTTTCAAAATGAATTGAATTATTACCAAGTTAAGTCAAATGAAAATTTATTATCAATAAGTAAAAAGATTGGAATTTCAACTGACAGTTTAATTGCATACAATCCCATTTTCAATAACTCTCAACCCGAAGAAGAAACGATATTAAAAATACCCAGTCAATTTAATGGTAATTTTGATGTAAAAGATGGTTTATTATATGAGAGAATTTCCCTTAAGGATTCTTTTTTTTCAAATAACTATTTACAATTAGTATGCTTTTTACCTTTTAAAATGAGGGAAATAGAATTTGATTCCATTGAAAAAACCAACACTAAGCTTTCTAGAAGAAATTTACATACAATTTCATCAGACTTCTATTTTGGAATGGAAATGGCAAAGGAATATTGCGACTCACTTGGAATAAAAACAAAAATTAAAGTAATTGACACTCAAAATGATTTAAGTGTAATTAATGAAAAGATATCTTTAGTGAATTGGAATGGAATTAACGCAATCATTGGGCCCTTGATTCCCAAGAATTTTAATTTTATTTCAAAAAATAGTCAAATATCTGGAATACCGATTATTTCTCCATTATCGACAAAAGAAATCGGAGGAGGTGTAAACGTATTTCAATCTGTGGGTCGACTTAAAAGGTTAAGAAAAGTAATGATAAGCTACATTAAAAATGAAATTGATTCAACCCAAAATGTACTTATTATTACGGATAGTATAAATTTCAAAGTCGCTGATGAATTTAAAAAATTATTTTCAAAAGCTCATTTTGTGGAATCAGAAAAGGGTGGATTTGTAATACCGGAATTAATAGATTCTCTTCTTGTTGATTCGCTAAAAAATCAAGTCATTTTTGAATCACAAAACTTAGGTTTGGCAGCAAACGTAACTTCACTATTGAATTCACAGGTTGGTAAAGAAAGAGAAGTTCAACTCTTTTCAAGCCTAAGGACATCAATTTATGATAATGTGAATATTTCGAGAAAGCACTTAGGAAATATAAAGTTCACTTATTTAAATGATAATTTTCCAAGGGAAACTACAGAGAGACAGGAATTTAAAAATAAATTTTTAAAAAAATACGGAAATTACCCCTCAAAAGAAAGTTATCGTGCTTTTGATGTTGTCTTGGATGTTATATTAAGACTAGCGTATCAAAATAAAATCCACAGTGATAAAGTAGAAGAAACAAATTATGTTGAAAATAAATTCAAATATTTACCTGATAAAGGGGGCGGTTTTTCTAATTATGGATTTTATATTCTTCAAAACAAAGACTACGACATAATTGAAATCAAGAAATAATATTTAGTTTTCAATATTTCACAAATAGTTTTTGTAATTTTAAGTCCGGAAACTTTCTTTATCCGGATGTCTCATAAAACTAAATATATATTTGTTACGGGTGGTGTTAGTTCTTCACTTGGTAAGGGAATTATTGCAGCGTCTTTAGCAAAACTTCTGCAGGCCCAAAATTATAGAGTTACAATTCAAAAGTTAGATCCCTATCTAAATATCGATCCAGGAACATTAAACCCCTACGAACATGGTGAATGTTTTGTTACTGAAGATGGGGCAGAGACAGATCTTGACCTTGGTCACTATGAAAGATTTTTAAATGTAAAGACGTCACAGGCGAATAATGTCACTACTGGAAGAATATATCAAAGTGTTATTGAAAAGGAGAGAAAGGGTGACTTTCTTGGAAAAACAGTGCAAGTTATTCCACATATAACAAACGAAATTAAAGACAGGATTTTATCTTTAGGAAGAAACAAAGACTATGATATAATTATTACTGAAATTGGAGGTACTGTGGGTGATATAGAGTCTTTGCCATACATAGAAGCGGTTCGCCAATTAAAATGGGAGTTGGGTGAAGAAAACTCATCAGTGATACATTTAACATTAATTCCTTATTTGTCTGCAGCTGGAGAATTGAAAACTAAACCAACTCAACACTCCGTAAAAACATTGATGGAAAGTGGCGTAAATGCTGATATAATAGTATGTAGGACAGAGCACAGACTGTCTGAAGCAATTAAAGATAAGATAGCATTATTTTGTAATGTTCAAAATGAAGCAGTTATTGAGTCAATTGATGCGGAAACTATATATGATGTTCCAATTTTAATGCAAAAACAGCGTCTTGATAAAGTTGTGCTAAAAAAACTCAGATTGTCTACAATTAAATCTAGTAAAATGGATAGATGGAAAGTATTTCTTGATAAATTAAAAAATTCGGACACCACCGTTAACATAGGTCTTGTTGGAAAGTATGTTGAACTCCAAGATTCTTATAAATCCATTTTTGAATCATTGACTCACGCTGGAGTGGCTAACGAAGTTAAAGTTAATATAATAACAATTCATTCAGAATCCATTGAAGACAAAAATTTAAGTGAAATATTAGCAAACCTAAATGGTATAATTGTCGCTCCAGGATTTGGAGAAAGAGGTATGGAAGGAAAAATTAGTGCTATTAGATTCTCTAGGGAAAAGAATGTACCTTTTTTAGGCATTTGTCTAGGAATGCAAATGGCTGTAATTGAGTATGCTAGAAATGTTTTAAAACTTGAAGATGTTAATTCAACTGAAATGAAAGAAAATTGCAAAAACCCCATTATTTCTATCATGGAAAATCAAAAAACTATTGTAAATATGGGAGGTACTATGAGACTCGGTGCATGGGATTGTAAACTCTTAAAAAATTCTAAAACAGAAAAAATTTATGATAAAAAAATGATTTCAGAAAGACATCGACACAGATATGAATTAAATAATAAATATTTAGAACTACTTAACAAAGGAGATCTAATTCCATCTGGAATTAATCCAGAAACAAATTTAGTTGAGGTCATTGAGCACAAAGAACATCCCTGGTTTATAGGAGTTCAATTTCATCCTGAATATTCCAGCACAGTCTTAGAACCTCATCCATTATTTAAAAGTTTTATAAATTCATCAATTGAAAACTTAAAAAATAATATTAATTAGTATGGAAGAAAAAAAATTAGATCCATATCAACTAATTGGATTTGTTTTAATTGCCTTGATTATGACTTGGATGCTTATGCGTCAACAAGAACAAAATTTAAATAATCAGGCTAAGGTTAAATCAGAAAGTGAAAGTATTAGAGAATCTGAAAATAAGTTACTTAGACAAAACTCTAAACAATCCAACAAAGAATCTGTTGGTCCTGAAAATTTAAACTATTCAAGTTTAAAAGAGGAAGAGTTTTATCAATTAGAAAACAATTTCATTAAAATAGTAATTTCTAGCAAGGGAGGGCAGATTACTAAAGCTAATCTTAAAAAGTTTGACAATTACCTAAAAGAACCTCTTAATTTGGTAGACAACAATCAAACCACAGATTTAGTTTTTAGACTAATTGACGGAAGACAAATCAATACATCTAAATTGAACTTTCAAATAAATAAAAACAAATCTAAAAAAGGTAGACTTTCAATTCAAGCCTTTTTTGCCGAAGATACATGGATAGAATTTCAATACTCTTTGTTACCTGACTCTTACTTGTTAAATTACAGTATAACTTCATCAAACTTACAAGGTATAATGGATGTTTCTGAGCAAAATAGACTCGAATGGAGTTTGAAATCATTTAGAAACTCTAAAAGTGTGGAATATGAAAATAGATATACTGAACTTACTTACGGATACGAAAATGATAAAGTAAATGAGCTTAGTATTTCAGGAATTGATGAGGAAAAAGTTGATGAAATACAATGGATAAGTTATAAACAACATTTTTTTAATTCCATTTTAATTCCTGAAGAAAAAATAAATAATGTAGTCCTGAAATCTGAAAATCTAGTTCAGTCGGAGGATAAAAAAGAAAAATATACAAAGTTTTATAGTTCTGTCATTCCACTTAATGGTAGCGGAGATTTTAATTTTAAATTTAAATGGTATTTTGGCCCCTCACAGTACTCTACACTTTCAAACTACAATATTGGAATTGAGAAAAGTGTAAACTATGGTTGGGGTATTTTTGGATGGATTAATAAATATATATTTATCCCTCTATTTAACTTTATTAGCTCTTTTATGCCATTTGGTATTTCAATAATCATTATGACTATTATAGTAAGACTAGCAATGTCACCTGTAACATATAGGTCTTATGTTTCTCAAGTCAAGATGAAAATATTAAGACCCGAAATAGAGGAGATAAATAAAAAGTTTTCCAAAGATGCTGTTAAAAGGCAACAAGAAACAATGTCCCTTTATTCAAGAGCTGGTGCAAATCCAATGTCAGGTTGTTTGCCAGCTTTAGTTCAGCTACCAGTATTTTATGCATTATTTAGTTTTTTCCCGGTTGCATTCGCGTTAAGGCAAAAAAGCTTCTTATGGGCTGACGACCTATCATCGTATGATTCTATTTTAGAATTACCGTTCAATATACCTTTTTACGGAGATCATATTAGTTTGTTTCCGATTTTAGCTTCTATTGCAATTTTTATTTATACGATGATGACAATGGGGCAACAACAACCACCACCACAGCCAGGAATGCCAAACATGAAGTTCATTATGTATTTAATGCCTTTGATGATGCTTTTTTTCTTTAACAATTACTCAAGCGGACTTAGTTTGTATTATTTTGTATCTAATTTGTTAACTATTCTTTTGATGGTTGTTATAAAAAATTTTGTTGTTAATGAGAGTAAGATTTTGCTTCAAATCGAAGAAAATAAAAAGAAACCAAGAAGAGTATCAGGATTTAGTGCTAGACTTCAAAAAGCAATGGAGCAGGCTGAAAAGCAAAAACGTTTAAATAGCAAAAGATAAGCTTATATTAAAATGAGCAAAAAAGTTATTGTAGCTCTTTCCGGCGGAGTTGATTCAAGTGTTGCAGCTCTAATATTAAAACAACAGGGGTATCATGTTATTGGAATTTTTATGAAAAATTGGCATGATGAATCTGTCACCATTTCAAACGAATGTCCATGGCTAGAAGACAGTAACGATGCTTTGATTATAAGTGAAAAATTAGGAATCCCATTTCAAGTTATTGACTTAAGTAAAGAGTACAAAAAAAGAATTGTCGATTATATGTTTCAAGAATATAAGGATGGTAGAACACCTAACCCTGATATTCTGTGTAATAAAGAAATCAAGTTTGATATATTCCTTTCAAAAGCTGAATCGCTTGGAGTGGACTACATTGCAACTGGCCACTATTGTAGAAAAAAAGAATCAAAAAAAGGGAATAAAATAATTTATAAATTATTAGAGGGAAAAGATAAGACCAAGGACCAGTCCTATTTTTTATGTCAGTTGAATCAAATTCAATTATCAAAGGTTTTGTTCCCTATTGGGGATTTAAAAAAAACAGATGTTAGGAAAATAGCAAATGAAAACAGCCTTATAACTGCAAATAAAAAAGACTCTCAAGGTTTATGTTTTGTTGGTAAAATAAAATTACCTGAATTTCTTCAGCAAAAATTAAAAATTAAAAAAGGTAAAATTATCAAAGTAGCACCGGAAAAAAAGTTTTTCAAGAAAGTTCTGAAGAATAATAAAGTTGAAAATTCCCTGAAAAGTTTTGTTGAAAAGTATAAATATTCTGAATCAGATGGTGAAATGATTGGGTATCATAATGGAGCTCATTTCTTTACTATTGGTCAAAGAAAAGGATTACAAATTGGAGGATTTAAAAACCCTTTATTTGTTATTGAAATAGACATAAAAAAAAATATTATTTATGTAGGTGAAGGAAAAAATCATCCAGGATTGTATAGACAAGGTCTTCTGATTAAACACAATGACATTCATTGGGTAAGGCCTGATTTAAAAATTGATTTGAACTCGTCTGAAAAAATATTAGCCCGAATAAGATATAGACAGCCTTTGCAAAAAGCAGAAATTTTTAGGGTTCAAGAAGGGATTTTGTTGATTTTTAATAAAAAACAAATGGCTATATCAAGTGGTCAATTTGCTGCTTGGTACAAAGGAAAAGAATTGATTGGTTCAGGCGTTATTCACTGATTTTGCCAATAAATCTTTTTTCAACAATACTTGATTACGAATTAAATCATCAAACTTTTCTTCTCTTCTGATTAGGTGGGCCTCACCCCCTATCCAAAAAATCTCTTTTGGTCTATATCTAGAATTATAGTTGCTAGACATAGAAAAACAATATGCTCCAGCATTTTTGAAAACAAGATAATCTCCTTCTTTAATTTCGCTTATTTTACGATTGCTTCCAAATGTGTCAGTTTCACATATATATCCAACCACAGAATAAAACCTTTTTTCTCCAGAAGGATTAGAGAGGTTCTCAATTTCATGATAGGATCCATAAAACATTGGTCTAATAAGATGATTAAAGCCACTTTCTATTTGTGCAAAAACCGTAGAAGTAGTCTGTTTTACAGAATTGACTTTACTCACAAAATACCCTGCCTCACTTACTAAAAACTTCCCAGGCTCAAAAACTAGAGTTAATTCATTACCATAATCTCTACAAAACTCATTAAATCTAACACTTAATTTTTCTCCGAGTTCATCAATGTTGGTTTCGATATCTCCTTTTTTGTATGGGACCTTGAATCCGGAACCAAAATCTATAAACGATAATTTTTTAAATTTTTTAGCAGTACTAAATAGAATTTCAGATGCATGTAAGAAAACTTCTATATCTAAAATATCGCTTCCTGTGTGCATATGAATGCCATTTATATTCATTTTAGTATTTTCAACAATTCTAAGTAAATGAGGTATTTGGTGTATTGATATTCCAAACTTCGAATCAATATGGCCTACTGAAATGTTATTATTACCTCCTGCCATAACATGAGGATTTATTCTTATACAAACTGGGACGGAGGGGTGTTTATTACCAAATTGTTCCAACATTGAAAGGTTGTCTATATTTATTTGAGCTCCATATGAAACAACTTTTTCTATCTCATCTATGGAAACACCGTTTGGTGTGTAAATGATATTTTTAGGGTTAAAGCCTGCTTTAAGTCCAAGCTCCACCTCTTGCAAAGATACTGTATCAAGACCTGCTCCAAGATTATTCAGGTATTTTAAAATATTTACATTGCTAAGCGCTTTTGCTGCATAATTAATACTCAAATTTTTAACGTTTTTAAAAGCTAACTCAAGTTTTTTATATTGATTTTGTATTTTCTCAGAGTCATAAATATATATAGGACCTCCAAATTTTTTCGCAATATCTAATAATTGATTATTCTTCATTTTGCTATTTTAAAATGCAAAAGTAACATCTTATAGAAATTTGTAACAAATACTTTTTGTAAAATATTAAAATTTCAAATTATTGTTACATTTAAAACATTATTCTAAAGTAAATTTTGTAGCAAGGGCAATAGATTTTTATATTTTTGTACGAAAGAGTTTATTATGAATTTGCACGAGTACCAAGGAAAAGAAATTTTAGCAAGCTATGGCGTTTCTACCCAAAAAGGAATAGTTGTCAGCAATGCAGACGATGCCTTTATAGCTGCCCAAAAATTGAATAAAGAAACTGGTACTAATATATATGTAATTAAGGCGCAAATTCACGCTGGAGGTAGAGGTAAGGGAGGTGGAGTTAAAATCGCAAAATCATTGGATGAAGTAAAGGAAATTGCTAAAAAAATGATCGGAATGATGTTGATAACCCCTCAAACTCCTCCTCATGGAAAAAAAGTAAAAAAAATTCTCATAGCTGAGGATGTTTATTATCCAGGTGAATCGGAAACTAAAGAATTCTATATGTCAATTTTGTTGGATAGAAAAAATTGTAAAAATATTATAATGTACTCCACTGAAGGGGGAATGGACATCGAAAAGGTTGCTGAAACAACTCCTGAATTGATTTTTAAAGAAACTGTAAATCCTACAATTGGTTTGCAAAAATTTCAAGCCAGGCAGATTGCTTTCAATTTAGGTCTTAAGGGAGAAGCTTTTAAAGATATGACAAAATTTATCTTTTCGTTATATAAGGCATATGTCAAGTCAGATTCATCATTGTTTGAAATAAATCCACTTCTTAAAACATCTGATGACAAAATAATTGTGGTTGACTCTAAAGTAACTATTGACAACAACGCTTTATTTCGGCACCCAGATTACTCAGATTTAAGAGATTTAACGGAAGAAAACCCCATAGAGGTTGAGGCTGATAACGCAGGCCTTAATTATATTGACCTAGATGGAAATGTCGGTTGCATGGTAAATGGAGCCGGTCTTGCAATGGCTACTATGGATTTAATCAAACAAGCAGGAGGTTCACCTTCTAATTTTCTTGACGTTGGTGGTACAGCAGACGCGGAAAGAGTTGAAAAAGGATTTAGAATTATTCTTAAAGATCCAAGCGTCAAAGCAATTCTTATAAATATTTTTGGTGGAATAGTTCGGTGTGATAGAGTTGCTAATGGCATAGTTGAGGCATATAAAAATATTAAAAATATAAATGTCCCAATTATAGTCCGACTTCAAGGTACAAATTCAGATATAGCTAAAGAAATTATTGATAATTCAAATTTAAATGTACTTTCAGCAATTGATTTTAAAGAGGCAGCTGATAAAGTTCAAGAAGTCATAAAATAAGACATTTTGTCACTAATTTTAGTGAATATAATGTCAAAATGTCACTTGAATACGCATGGTATGTGTTTTGCTAATATATAGTTGAACTTAAAAATTTAATATTATGAATTTAATTACAACAAATTTAAATAGATGGAAACCTACATTATTGGATGAATTATTTGATGATAGATGGTTTAACTTCGAAACTTATAACAACACTTTTCCAGCCGTGAATTCAATTGAAAAAGATAATCAATATCTACTTGAAATTGCTGTCCCTGGAATGGATAAAAAAGATTTTGAAATTGAAATTGATAATGATTTAATTTCAGTTTCCTCAACTTCTAAGCGAGAAAAAGAACTAAAAGATAGTTTCAATTACAATAGGCAAGAATTTAATTATAATTCGTTTCATAGAACTTTTTCATTGCCTAAAGAGGTAGATCAAAGTAAAATAAAGGCTATTTATACTAACGGTATTTTAACCATATCTTTACCCAAATTAAAAGAAGTAATTTCAAAATCTAGAAAATTAATTGAAGTAAAGTAATTTATTTTAATTAAATAATTATAGCGGCTTAACTTAAAGCCGCTTTTTTTTTAAATTTGAAAAAAAAGCATGATTAATCAAAAACACTTATTTATCATAATTTCTATTTTATTTTTGAATATTTCGTTTTCACAAAATAGATCTTTGCCAATAGATACAATTGTAAAAACAAATCACCAGACTTATATAAATGGCAAGAAAATTAGTTACGTTGCTGAGACTGGAACACAACCAGTTTGGAATAAGGATGGGGTTGCAGAGGCTTCTCTATTCTACACCTTTTATAGAAGGACCGATGTTAGTGATAATTATAGACCAATTATTTTTTCATTCAATGGAGGGCCCGGCTCAGCATCTGTATGGATGCATTTAGCTTACACTGGACCAAGAATCTTAAAAATTGACGATGAAGGATATCCTATTCAGCCATATGGTTATAAAAATAACCCCTATTCTATATTAGATACAGCAGATATAGTTTTTATCAATCCAGTAAATACTTCTTATTCTAGAATGCACAAAGTAAATGGAGAATATCCTAAAAGAGAAAAGTTTTTTGGTATAAGTGCAGATATCTCTTATTTATCAGATTGGCTAAATACATTTGTCACAAGAAAAAATTTATGGGATGCTCCAAAATATCTAATTGGGGAAAGTTATGGAGGTACAAGAGTCATGGGACTGTCTCTCGCATTACAAAATAAACAGTGGATGTATTTGAATGGTGTAATTCTTGTATCACCAGCAGATTATAGAACCCTTAGGGTAGGGGGCCCAGTTTCATCGGCACTAAATTTACCTTATTATACAGCTGCTTCGTGGTATCATAACAAATTAACAAAAGACTTGCAAAACTTAGATCTTTTGGATGTTCTACCTTTTTCTGAGGATTATGCTATCAATAAATTGATTCCAGCTATTGCAAAAGGGGGATCATTATCTTTAAATGAAAAAAAAGAAATTGCTAAAAAAATGTCCTACTTTTCTGGAATTTCTGAAAAGGTTATTCTTCAACATAATCTTGATTTGCCTGAAAGTTTTTTTTGGAAGGAACTATTAAGAGATGAGGGATTCACCGTCGGTAGACTTGATTCAAGGTACAAAGGAATAGATAAAAAGCAATCTGGTGATAATCCAGATTATAATTCAGAATTAGATTCTTGGGAACATTCATTTACTCCTGCGATTAACCAATATATTTTAAATGAACTAAAATTTAAAACAGATATAAAGTATAATATTTTTGGACCAGTTCATCCTTGGGAAGATGACAATTTAAATACGAGAGAAGATCTAAGACAGGCTATGGCTCAAAACCCGTATTTAAATATTTTAACTCAGTCAGGTTATTATGATGGGGCAACGACATATTTTGCTGCCAAATATACTCAATGGCAAATTGATCCTAGCGGTAAGCTAAGAGACAGAATGCATTTTAAAGGTTATCGAAGTGGTCATATGATGTATCTTCGAAAGGAGGACTTGAAAAAAGCGAATGACGATCTAAGAGAATTTATTTTAAAAACTCTACCAGGGAAAAAACCCGCCAAGTATTAAGTCAGTTAGAATTAACTTTAAACGATTTAATCGCCTGATTTGGTTCTATTACAGAATAATCTTTCCAGTATTTTGGATCATAAGAGTGAAGTTTATCTTGTTTAAATCTTTTTTGTTCCTCTATTTTACTGTACTCTTCTTCATTAATTGGTATATCATCAAAGACAATCAAAGTAGTTTTTGAACTTTGGTCTAAGTTGAAATTAATTCTTGCTAATAGCTCATTTTGTTTCCTTCTTCCTCGAACATATTTATTTTTTTCTACAATCTTTATTGGTCTATTGATTCCAGATTTAAACTTAAATTCTGATTCTAAGAATTGAAGTTGGTATTTTTCAGTAGAAAAATGGCTAAAAACAACACTAGCCCTGTGATAGTACAATTCAAAAGATATCCCAAACAATGAAAAATCTCTTAAAACTTTATTATTTTGCTGCTCGATCTTTATGATAGAAAAATTTTCAGAGTCAATCCAGATATCACCATTATATTTTCCTTTTGAGGATTTAGGCTTAAATTTTATTCTATAAACTGGTATCTCTCCTTCGTAAGAATAGGAAATGATTTTAAAATCATATAAATAAGATTTTTTTAAAAATTCAAACTTTAGTCCTTTTTTATAGATGCCGTCGTATATTCTTGATATTTGACTTTTTCTATTTTTATAAAAATTTTCATTTTCAATATTCTTTTTTTCTAGTTGTTTTTTAATAATTGTTGAGTCTTGTTTAATACTATCTATGCTTTCTTCAATCAGTTCTTCCCTGTCAACCTTAGTGCTGAAAATTCCTGATTTAAATTTGAAATAAGAATTTTCTTTTGTTCTCTTATTTAAAATTTCAGCAATCTTTTTTTCAATTTGTTCATATCCTCTTTCGTTAACAGTGTCGGCAAGATCCACAGCTCTAATAATTTCGAGTTTTTGATTTTCCTTGCTCCAATCACCGTAAATTTGACCGAGTGATTCTGTATGCCATGAGTCTTTTCTGGGAATTGATTTAAATATTGAATCCCAAAATTTCCTATTTAATTCACTTATTGATGATTTTTCGATTTCCATCTTCATTTTGTCCCATTTTTGAAAAAAAGATTCTCTCATAAAGAATCTTTTTTTAGAATAACTAGTTAAATATTTATCATCTATTTTCTCCTTAACCTTTTTAATTATTTCATTTGCATCTAAATTTTGAGACGTTAGAATGATTGAATTAAGTTTTATAGTCTTTTCAGTTAGCTTAATTACAGGTTGTTTTAAATCAGCAATTGCGGCCTTATACTCGTTGAAACCCATACAACTTATAAATAAAGAATCTTGGTTTGAAAAATTAGTTGATTTTATGATGCGAAAAAAACCTTCTTCATTGGAAATTGTATTGTAATTAAAGTTTGTTAAAATGGTTGTAAATGGTAAAGGATCCTTTGTAATGCTGTCTGTAACCTGTAAATGTATTTCCTGGCCCTGCAACTCAATTATTTTTAAAAAAATCAAATAAAATAAAATCCTTTTCATTGCTGTTATATATTTTTTTTAAGTTTTTTAAGTTCATCCCTCAACCTGGCCGCTTCCATGAAATCTAGTTCTTTAGCAGCCTTTTCCATTTTTTTTCTTGTTTCTCTAATTTTTTCTTCAATCTTTTTCTTAGGGAGCAAATTTATCGATTCCTCATCAGATTTTATTTTTTTTTCAATTTCCAAATCAACTTTTTTTGCAAGAGCGTTATCTAAAGTTTTTTCTATTTGTCTTGGAACAATATTATTATTTTTGTTGTAATCTTGTTGTTTTTCCCTTCTGTAATTTGTTTCTTCAATTGTTTTTTTCATTGAATCTGTAATTCTATCGGCATAAAGTATAGCCATACCATTTACATTTCTAGCTGCTCTTCCTACTGTTTGTGTTAAAGATCGATTAGACCTTAAAAATCCTTCTTTGTCTGCATCCAAAATTACAACTAAAGAAACCTCTGGTAAATCCAGTCCTTCTCTTAAAAGATTAACTCCAATGAGAACATCGAAATCGCCCTTTCGTAATCCCTGCATGATTTCAACCCTCTCGAGCGTTTCTACATCGCTATGAATATACCTAGACTTTATTCTTATTTTTGTGAGATAATTTGTGAGTTCTTCTGCCATTCTCTTTGTCAATGTTGTAACTAGAGTCCTTTCCTTTAACTCAACTCGTTTTTGAATCTCTTCAATAAGATCATCAATTTGATTTTTACTTTTTCTCACATCTATAACAGGATCTAATAACCCAGTTGGTCTTATAATTTGTTCAATGAAAACACCACTTGATTTTTTAAATTCATAATCAGAGGGGGTTGCGCTTACATAAAGAACCTGACATTGTAATTGTTCAAATTCCTCGAATTTAAGGGGTCTGTTGTCAAGAGCTGCTGGAAGTCTAAAACCGTATTCTACTAGATTTTCTTTTCTGCTTCTATCCCCTCCATACATTGCATGTACCTGTGATATTGTTACGTGACTTTCGTCAACCACCATAATATAGTCATTTGGGAAATAATCCAATAAACAAAATGGTCGTGTTCCAGGACTTCTTCCGTCTAGATATCTTGAGTAGTTTTCTATACCTGAACAGTATCCAAGTTCTTTGATCATTTCTAAGTCGAAATTAGTTCTTTCCTCTATTCTTTTTGCTTCCAAATTTCTACCCATATTTTTAAAAAAATCTATTTGATCTTTTAAATCGAATTGGATATTTTTTATCGCATTTTCCAATTGATTTTCTGAAGTAACAAATATGTTAGCTGGGAAAATTCTTAAATTTTCTACTTTTCCCAGATTTGAATTATCAATAGGATTAAAAACTTCAATTTCTTCAATTTCATCTCCAAAAAAATATATTTTGTATGCTACATCAGAGTAACCAGGAAAAACGTCGACTATGTCTCCCTTTACCCTGAAATTACCTCTTGAAAACACACCTGTTGTTCTAGAATAAAGTCCTTTGACCAGATCTCTTAGTAGTTTCATTTTTGGAATAAGTTGTTTTTCCCTTATTTGTATCATGTTATTTTTAAATTCATTTGGATTTCCAATTCCGTAAAGACATGAGACAGATGCCACAACTATTATATCTCTTCTACCAGATAGAAGTGAAGATGTTGTACTTAGCCTTAATTTTTCTATTTCATCATTGATCGATAAGTCTTTTTCAATATAGAGTCCAGAACTTGGTATGTAAGCTTCCGGCTGATAATAATCATAGTAAGAGACAAAATATTCAACTGCATTATCTGGGAAAAAAGACTTAAATTCAGAATATAGTTGGGCTGCCAATGTTTTATTATGTGCTAGAACAAGTGTTGGTTTTTGAAGTCTCTCAACTACATTTGCTACTGTAAATGTTTTCCCAGAACCTGTGACTCCCTGAAGGGTTTGGTAATTGAATTTGTTTTTAAAACCCTCACAGATTTGGTCGATAGCTTCAGGTTGGTCTCCAGTAGGTTTAAAACTTGATGTTATTTTGAATTTCATTTGGGACAAAATTATTGAATATTTGACTTATAATTGCTCGTTTTCTTTTGAAAAGAAGCTAAATTTGAAAGTTATATGGAAGAGAAACTTATTTCAAAAAAAAAACCTTTTTTCCCTATTATAGAAAATTTAAGTATTTATCTTAAAAAGTATAATCGGTGGGTTTATACTCCAATTTCATATCATGACCTTCTTAGATTTGCTGGCTCAGTTGCAGTATATGACGAAAAAGATAAAGATACATTGTGGGTAAGGGTGTATTATAGTGATACTGAAAGAAGAGACATAGATCACAACTTAAAAAAAGTATACACTCTTCTTCACTCGGATGGTAATGAGTCTTCTTTACCCTACTTAACTATAGATGCTATTGATTACTGTACATTCGGAAATTCTAAGCCATTTAGAATTAAAGTCAGGAACATCCTTAATGACAACTTTACATATTTTTATATCAAATGTACAGATGCTTCAAGGGTTTATGGATTGGAGTTTGAGCATATGTTATCCCCATACAATTTAAATTTTTTAGTTAACGACAAAACCCTGATTGAAGAACATATTTCGGGTATTCCAGGTGACTTTTTTATTGACAATTTATTAAAAAAGTGTTCAATTAGTCAGCAAGCACAAATAGCCAAGGAATATGTTAAATTTAATGAAAGATGCATGATAAGACTATTGGGAGATATGAGGTCATACAACTACGTTGTTATACCGATCCATGATTTTGATCAAGTAGTATACAAAATTAGAGCAATTGACTTTGATCAACAATGTTATGAAGGAAGCTTTAAAGTTTACAGGCCACAGTTTTTTAAAGAAAATTTTCCGATGATTAAACTTGTAAAAAATAGATTAAATCATGATTCCTTAATCCAGTATAAAATTGAGGAAAGATCTATAGTTGCAAAAAGAATAATTAGTTCTGGTTCCAGACTGGAAACCCTAGTCGAAATTATGAGAAAAGATAATTTGACAAAACCAGAGTATCTTAAAAATTTATCTAAAGAGATTTACAAATTCACAAAAGATACAGCCTTTCAAAAGGTTAATAGTATGGGAGATGTTATGTCGGCATCATTTTCATACGTTAGAGATAATTATGAAAATTTAAATATGTTTAATCTAATAAATAAAAGTAATTTTTGACTCTTCAAATTCTTGTTACTTTATTTTATTAAAATTTTAATCACTCTTGAATAATTTCATATTTATTTTGATTTATATTCCTAATTGATAAGTAGAAAAAAAATTGCACTCCAAAAAGTATTGTTGCCAATAATAAATGGAGGGGCTGAGAACTGAATGGAAAGTGCAAATAATACATTGCTATGCCTAAAATAATCTCTATTGCAATAATTCCTAAAATCCAAAAAATAATCTTTGAATTCAAGTTTATCTTCCTAGATAAATAAATGATAAAAAAATTGACTGTTAAAATTAAAAGTGAAAAACTCCTGTGAGTTAAGAAAATGGAAGGGAGGACAAGCAGCCATAAATTTTTCTTTGTTTCACCTACCATTATTATTTGTTCATCAATAAATTCTCTTACTTGTGTTCCAATTACAATTTGAGTTATTGTAAAAATAAGTGATAGTAAAATAATATTTTTTAATGCTATATTTTTAACGTTGTTTTTTTTAAAATCACCATTTTGGAAGTATATAAAAATTAAAATTGAAATTATTAAAAGTGCCATAAGCATATGTATGGTTATGCTATAAGGACTTAAATTTGAGTCAACCACAATTTTACCAAGCCATGCTTGGAATCCAACTGCTATTATTGTCAATAGGCTTAAAAGGGTTATGATGGGTTTATTCCTATAGAATTGTATAGAATATAAACCCAAGATAAGAACGGATATACCACAAATCACACCAATTAATCTATTTATAAATTCAACCCATGTATGAAGTGGATTAAATATTGAATAGTCGTGTTTTGTGTAATCTTGCCAGTTTTTAGGATTAAAATCTGACCCACTTATAAAGTCTTTTTTCGATATTTTAAGCTCATCATTATAAATAATAATTTGCCCTTTTTTAAAAATTTTTTGTGTCACCCAACTTAATTCGGAAATGTCTAAAGGGGGTATGTAATATCCAAAGCATTTAGGCCAATCAGGACAACCCATACCGCTTCCTGTCATTCTAACAATTCCCCCAGTTGCAATTACCAAGTAAACAATTAAAATGGACGTTTTAGTCCAAAAATTAAACCTTTTCTTCATTAATTTTTCGTTTTAATCCCATCCTTGTACCCTCTTTAAGTAAAAGTTCAAAAGCAGAGTCGTATTCGTTTGGAATTTTTCCATCTAAAATTGCATCTTTAATTTTTTCTTTTAATATCCCAACTTCTTTAGAGGGCTTTAGATTAAAAACACTCATAATAAATCTTCCAGATATAGGAGGTTGAAAATTTCTGATTTTATCTCTCTGTTCAACTATTTTAATTTTTTGTCTTACAATTTTAAAATTATTTAAATATTTCTCGTGTCTTTTTTTGTTTTTGGTCGTTATATCTGCCTCACACAACAACAGTAAATCCTCAATTTCTTCTCCAGCATCATAAATTAGTCTTCTAACTGCACTATCTGTGACGATATTTTCAGATAAAATTATAGGCCTGGAACTTAATAAAACAATCTTCTGGACATATTTTAGTGAATTATTTAAGGGCATTTTTAAATTTTTGAAAATTTCCAAAATCATTTTTGAACCTATGTACTCGTGACCATGAAAAGTCCAACCAATTTTTTTATCAAATCTTTTGGAGGTTGGTTTACCAATATCATGTAAAAGCGCAGCCCATCTTAACCAAATATTATTGGTTACTTGAGATATATTATCCACTACTTGGAGAGTGTGATAGAAGTTGTCTTTGTGCGTAACTCCCTCAATCTCTTCAATTCCTTTTAGTTTATTCAAAGAGGGAATTAATATTTCAATCAGACCAACCTTGTCTAATATTTTAAATCCTTTAGAGGGTAAATCAGTCAATAGAATTTTATTGATTTCATCTACAATTCTTTCCTTTGAAATTATTTTAATCCTGTCGCAATTTCTTATCATTGCGTTTAATAAGGAATTATCAATCTCAAAATTTAATTCACTACTAAATCTAATTCCTCTAAGAATTCTTAGTGGATCATCTGATATGGTGATTTCTGGATTTGTAGGGGTTTTAATGATTTTATTTTCTAAATCATTCAAACCGTTAAAAGGATCTATCAGCTTACCAAAATTCCTATCATTTAAACTCACCGCAATTGCATTGATAGTGAAATCTCTTCTTTTTAAGTCATCAAGAAGTGTTCCAGGTTCAACATCTGGATTTCTACTTGACAAATGATATGATTCTTTACGAGCTTTTACAATTTCGATATTAATGTCATTGAAAATTATGTGTGCAGTACCAAAGTTCTTGAACCTGCTTACTTTTAAATTTTTATTTATTTTATTTTTTATTTCATTAGCCAAAGTCATTTCACACCCTAATGTAACAAAGTCTAAATCAGAATTTTTTCTATTTCTATTGATTAAATGATCTCTTACGGCTCCACCTACAAGGTATGTTTCCTGAGATATTGAAATACTACTTTTGTGAACAATATCCACAACATTTTGTTGTATTAAATTTTGAATTTTTTTATTCGTATTAATCATTCCCTAATTATCTCAATTTGGCCATTTAATAAAATTTTAATAATTCTAGAAGGTTTTGATTTTTCTAAATTACTATCATTAAAATTAACAACATAATCTACTCCATTTATAATTTTTTTGTCAATTTCCTTGAATTTTTTTGGAAAAGGGTTACCGCTAATATTTGCAGAGGTTGAAATTAATGGAGCATTTATTTGATCAATTAATGCTTTACAAAAATTGTCTTTAACTAACCTTAAAGCAATTGACTCATTTTTTCCGTACAAAATCTGATTGAAACCCGAAACTTTTGGATAAATAATTGTTGTGGGTGACTCATCATATAAATAATTTAAAACACATTTAGGAACTCTTTTTACATATCTTTCAAGCATTTCTACGCTAGACACTAGACTTATTAAAAGTTTATTATCATCCCTTCTCTTAATTTTAAATATTTTTTTTATTGCTGATTCAATTATTGCACTACATCCAATACCCCAAATGGTGTCTGTTGGATATAATATAACTCCTCCGTTTAATACAATTTCCTTAGCTTTATTTATTTTATCCTCCATTTGAGATTATACCGAAACCCCATGTTCTCTAAGCACATCATTAAGAGAAGTTTTTTTATCGGTACTCTCTTTTCTTTTTCCGATTATTAATGCACAGGGGACATTAAACTCGCCAGCATTAAATTCTTTTCTATAGCTGCCAGGAATAACAACTGATCTTTCTGGAATAAAACCTTTTATTTCCACAGCCTCTTTTTTTGAAACATCAAATATTTTTGTTGATTTTGTGAGAACCACATTGGCCCCCAAAACGGCTTCCTTTCTGACATGTATGCCTTCCACTATAATACACCTTGAACCAATGAAAACATTATCTTCTATAATAACTGGAGATGCTTGTAGTGGCTCTAAAACTCCACCTATTCCAACTCCACCACTTAAGTGGACATTTTTTCCTATCTGAGCACAGCTTCCAACGGTTGCCCAAGTATCCACCATAGTTCCCCTATCAACATATGCACCTATATTGACAAAGCTGGGCATTAAAATAACACCCTCTGATATATACGACCCATATCTTGCTACTGCGTGAGGAACCACTCTGATATTTCTTTTTGAGTAACTTTTTTTTAGATCTATCTTATCATGAAATTCCAAGGGTCCAGCTTTTGTTGTCTCCATTTTTTGAATAGCAAAATATAGAATGACAGATTTTTTTATCCATTCATGTGTTATCCATTTGTCGCCTTTTTTCTCAGCGACCCTTAATTTACCTTTGTCAAGATTTTCAATTACTTCTCTAATTTTTATTTGTGTCTCTTCTTTCTTTAAAAGAGATCGGTTAGTCCACGCATCTTCAATAATTGAATTCATATTTTTTTTTTACAAATTTACATTATCTAAATTACTTTAAAGCTAAGTTTTTTATTTCAAGTTTAGTATGAATATATTTGTGTATGGGAATTTTTCTAGCGTTAGATTATGGTCAGAAAAGAACAGGAATTGCAGTTACCGACATTAATAAAATTATTGCCTCTAGTCTCATAGCCCTCCCAACGAAAGAAGTAATTCCATACTTGATTTCTTACTGTGAAAAAAACCTTGTTGAAAGATTTATTTTAGGATATCCAAAAAAATACAATAACAGTGAAAGTCAAATAGAGTCAAAAATTAAAGATTTTATAAAAAAATTGAATTTATCTTTACCAAAAATCCCTATTGTGAGACATGATGAAAGATTTACTTCTAAAATAGCATCTAATGCAATACTTGAGTCTGGTGTCAGTAAAAGAAAAAGACAAGATAAACTATTAATTGACAAGGTAAGTGCAACAATTTTACTTCAGTCTTATTTATCTCTATACAAGAATATTTGAAGATATGATTTTACCAATCCTTTCTTATGGAAATTCGGTTTTAAAAAAGAAAGCCCTTCCTATTTCTGTGAAAACAAAAAATTTAAAATGTTTGATAAACGATATGTGGGATACAATGTACGAGGCCCAGGGTGTGGGCCTTGCTGCACCTCAAATAGGTCAGTCAATAAGACTTTTTATTGTTGACACTTACCCTTTTTCAGACAATGAAGGTTTATCAATAAACGAAAGGAAATTTTTAAGAAGTTTTAAAATGGTATTTATAAATCCAGAAATCATTGAAGAAAATGGAAAAGAGTGTCTTTTTAACGAAGGCTGTTTGAGTATTCCTGGTATTAGAGAAGATGTAAAGAGAAAAGAATCCATAATCATTAAATTTCAAGATTTGAATGGAAAATTTAAAAAGAAATCATTTTCCGGAATTGCGGCCAGAGTTATACAGCACGAATATGATCATATTGAAGGGATTCTCTTTACGGATAAATTATCTTCTTTAAAAAGAAAGATAATTAAAAGGAAGCTTGATGAAATATCAATTGGTAAAATTGAGGTTGATTACAATATGAAATTCATAAAATAAACAGTTATGGTAAAATCATCTTTAGATGCCCAAATTAATGAGATAAAACAATTAATTTTTGTTGTATGGGAATTAAGAGAGAAATGCCCCTGGGATAGAAAACAGACATTTCAAACCTTGAAAAATTTGACTATAGAAGAAACATATGAATTGTGTGATGAAATTGAAAGATTAAGCTATGAAGGCATTAAAGAAGAATTAGGAGATTTATTACTACATATCATTTTCTATGCAAAAATAGGTTCTGAAAATAATAAATTTAATATTGGACTTATTGCTAGAGAAATTAGAAAAAAATTAATTAGACGACACCCTCACGTCTATGGAGATAAAAAAATAAAAAATTCAAAGGAGGTTAAATCAAATTGGGAAAAAATCAAATTAAAAGAGGGAAAGAGTAGTATATTGGATGGTGTACCAACAAATTTACCCCCTTTACTCAAGGCCCACAGAATTCAAGATAAAGTTTCATCTGTAGGGTTTGATTGGAAAAAATCTGAGGATGTGCTGAAAAAATTAGATGAAGAAATAAGAGAATTCAAAGAAGAAATTGAAAATAATGATAAAAATAATCTAGAAGATGAATTTGGAGATATCTTGTTTTCATTAATTAATTTGTCAAGACATTACAATATAAATCCTTATGATGCTTTGCAAAAATCAAATACAAAATTTATAAACCGTTTTAAATATATAGAGAAAAGAGCAAAGAAAATGAAAAAAGAACTTAGTAAAATTAGTTTAAAGGAGATTGAGGTTTTATGGGAAGATTCAAAAAAAAGAAGTTAAAAGCTTATTGATTTTCCTCTTCATCTAACTTCTTTTTCATATAAGATTTAATTAGTTTAAGTTTGTTTTCAAGTATAAGTTTGTCATTATTTATTTTGTCAATCTTTTTGTTTACTTCAATCATTAATGGATTGTTACTACTTGATTCACTAAAAAATTCTAAGTTATTTTCTAGTTGATTAAGTTCGTTCCCAATGTCATAAATTTTCTTTTTTATTATATTATGTTCAGCTTTAATATTTATATTTTGAATGAAGAGTAATTTTGTTTCGTATTTTTTAAGCTCTACTGTGCTTTTAGGAATTGAAATATCATTCCATTTTTCTGATAAGAATTTAATTATCAATTTCTCTTGATTACCAATATCATCATTTCGAATCTTCGACCACGCTTGTGACTCTTGAATAAGAAACGTTTGATACTTTTTGGGTGTTGTTGGGATATTCTGTTTTTTTAAATTTTCAAGAAATTTTTTTTGTTCCTGTACAATTTTCTTTTCATTTTCATCTAAGTCTTTCTCGCTATTCTTAATTTTTTGAAAATAATTATTAGTTTTCGTTTTAAATTCATTCCATAATCTTTCAGAATTCTTTCTAGAAACTCTGCCACTGTTTTTCCATTCATTTTGAATTTGTTTGATTCTGTTAACATAATTTTTCCAAGTATCTTTTTTTAAAATTTCGTCCACTTCTGTAATTAGATTCTCTTTTGATTGTATTGATCTTTTTTCGAGTATTTTTAAATTTTTATAAAAATTATTTTTTTCTTTATTAAATGCTCTTGTACTATTTCGGAATGAATTCCAGATACTTTTATTTTTCCCTCTTGGTACATCCCCTAAATTAAAAAATTTAACCTTTAATTCATCTACTAATTTTATTGATTCCTGACACTGAGCATGAGTTTTTATATCTCTTTCGGAAACTTTATTTATTTTATTTATCAGTTCAACTTTTTCTTCATAATTTTTAAATCTTATGGAGTCTATATCTTTATTGTATTTATTTTTTTGATCATGTATTTTTTTTGTTGCATCTTGAAATCTTTGCCATAGTTCTTCTCTTTTGTTTCTTGCAACTGGACCTAGTTCGTTTTTCCATAGTCTATGTAAATTATTCAGTTCTCTAATTGATTCGTGGATATTATCCGAATCTACCAATTTTTCGGCTCTTTCAATTAATTTAATTTTTTCCTCATAGTTATGTTGATAGTCCACATCTCTAAGTTCTCTATTTAAGTGCAAAAGGTCATAAAATCTCTCAACATGGAATTTGTATGTTTGCCATATGTTGTTACTTTCATTTCTTGGAACATGTCCCGTACTATGAAATGCCTCTTGCAAATTTCTAAACTTTTTATAAATATTATTATCGTGTTGGCTTTTGTCAATCAAATTTTTTATTTCATCAATTATTTCTTTTTTTCGAAAAAGATTTGATTTCTGTTTATTTAAAAGTTCTTTAAAGTGTTGGTGTTTCTTGTGTTTGTAACTTTTTAATAGTTCATAAAAATCCTTTTTATATTGGGGTGAAAATTTAAAGTCAATTTCATTACCACCATTATTTATGAATTCAACTTTTTTCTTTTCTAATATAGATTTAAACTTATTTTCAAAAGTATTTTTAAGTAGGTTCAAAACATCATTATAAGTTATCCAGTCGGACTGCTTTAATAGCTTATCAAGATAATTTGGATACTCCTCTAACTTTAGATTATCAATGTATTTATTGATATCCTTTTCAGGAATAATCTGGTTTTCATTTTTTTCTTCTGTATCTATTTCCTTTTTAAGACCTTTTGTTTCTGAATTTTTAGTTTCTTCTTTATCTCTAGCTACTGATTTTTTAGTAGAATCGTTTTTCATTGTAAAACACAATAGTTATTGATCTAAAATACAAAAATAAAATTCAATTCGTTTTATTCCAAATTGACCAGGATCTTTCAGCTTGATTAATTAACATATCATATCCATTTATTATTTTGGCGCCTTGGATTTTACCATTTGTTAAAAATCTTGTTTTTTTTGGGTTATAAGTTAAATCAAATAGGATGTGTTTCTTTGTTATGTAGTTAAAGTTAATATCAACACAATCTTCTGTATTAGGATAAGTTCCAACCGGAGTAGTATTTATAATAAGTTCATACTCAGTTATAATCTCTTTTTCTAATTCATTATAGCTATAATCTCCCTTTCCTTTTTTTCTAGACACTGTGTGAAATTTAATGGAGTTTTCTTTTAGAGCATAACCAATAGCTTTTGATGCACCACCTGTTCCAAGAATTAAAGCATTTTTTGGTTTTTTATTGATTTTTTCAAACAAAGATTTTTGAAATCCGTAGCAATCCGTATTATGACCTATCAAATTCCTGTTCTCATCAAATGATATTGTGTTTACAGCCATAATTTCCCTTGCTTCTTTAGAGATATTGTCTAAATATGGAATAATTTTTTCTTTATAAGGAATCGTGACATTAAGTCCTTTTAATTTCTTTTGTTTTAAGCTTTCAGCTACTTGGTCTAAGTTTTTACAATCAAAGTTTTCATACGAATGATTAACTAAACCCTCATTTTGGAATTTTTGATTAAAATAGCTTTTCGAAAAAGAATAGTCAATCCCCTTACCAATTAGACCATATATAAATTTAACTTCTGACATTAACTTTTTCAATTACATAAACTATAAAAATTCCAATTAAAATCGATATTAAAATAGTAATATTTTCGGTGCTTAAACTTTTTGGATAGTAAAAATAATTGTTGTTTAATTTTAAAAATAATGAACCAATATTTTCGTCATAAACTAAACTTTTCCATGGCCACACAGAACCTATAGATCCTAATATAAATCCAGCTAGTGAAGACATAATAATATTTTTATACCGAGCAATCAAAAGATTGAGAATTTTTGAAAAGAGAATTAGACCAACTACCGAGCCAAATCCGAAAATCATTAATAGGAAAATTAAATTTTTACTTTCTACATCTAATCTCTCTAGGCCATAACCCTTTCCCACATTAATAATAAAGTAATACAAATTATTTACAGAATCAATCAAAAGTAGTTTGTAGTTCCCTAGAGCTAGAAGTATCATTGAGCCCGAAAGGCCAGGCAGTACCATCCCAGAAACACTTAGTATTCCACACAAAAAAATAAAAAAAGGGTTTTTAATCTCATTACCTGGAGTAATAAAAAAAAATGCAACACCAAATAAAAACCCCGAAATATTTGATATAATACAGTAAAAATTAATATTAGGTATTTTTTTGACAATTATTATTGTTGAATATATTATCATTCCACAGAAAAAGCCTAAAGTTTGAGCTTGGTGGTTTTCTAAAAAAAATCCTATCATTAGTGAAGTACTAAAAAAACTGATGATAACACCAAATAATAAGAATAATAAAAAATTACCATTTATATGCTTGTAGAAAGAGTTAAACCCCTCTTTTCTGTAAATTATTAGGCTATAAACGTCAAAACGAGAAAAAGACAAAATCAATTTTTCATAAAACCCAAATATAATTGCAACTATTCCACCTGAAACACCAGGTATCTTGTTTACAGCACCCATAATTAGACCGTAAAAAAAAATGACCGAGGAATCTAAAATTTTTTTTTTAAAAGTATTCAATTGGTTTTTTTAATCTATTAAATGCTAAAATTAAGATGAAACCAACTAATATAAAGAAAACACTTTCACTTATTTCATATGATTTACACATTACAAAAGTTTTGTTTGATGTGAAAAAAGTTTTAAGTGTATGAAGATTTAAACAAGCTTTCAGTGGCCACAATTCAGTTAGTGACCCACCAACTAAACCTGTTAAAATCAATAATGTTTTTCTTTTTTTATAGTTGAAAAGCCAAACAACAAATTTTGAGAAAATTTTTAATCCAAATAAAACACCCAGTGAAATAGCACCAACTTTTGAATACACAACAAAAAATTCTTCTAGATTGAAATTAAATAAAATCTTTATTGAATTTTGGATAACTGAAAGAATTTCATTGTAAACCCCAAGAATTAAAAAAATCATAGCACCTGAAATACCTGGTAAAATCATTGCTGATACTGCAACTACTGAACAAAAAAAAAGGTATGCCAGGGATGGTTCAATATTAAAACTGTTTAATTGTGTTATACTAATTGAAATTATTATTGATATAACAAGATATATGTAATCAAAGATATTTTTATTTTTAATTAGTTTAATAAATTGAAAAAAAGTTCCAAATATTATTCCAAATATTAATGCAGATATTGAAATCGGATGATTTTCAAATAGATAAATTAAAATACCAGATAGAAAAAAAACACCTGAAATAATTCCTAAAAATAGCGAAATTATGAAAGAGGCGTTAATATTAGTCCATAATGATTTTAATTGACCTGTAACTAATTGCCTAAATGAGAAGCTGTCGATACTTTTCAACACCTTATGATAAATCCCAGCAATAAAAGCAATAGTTCCTCCTGAAATTCCTGGGATAATATCTACTGAGCCCATTAAAACTCCAATTAGGTAAGTGGAAAAAATTTTTTTTCTTGATTTTGAATTGTTCAATTAAATCAAATTAAAACTTCTAAGTGAGGATAAAATTTTAATAATTTTGGTGAAAGTAAATTAATATTCTTTCTTACATTATCAAGATAAATTTCCATTTCACTTTTTTTCCCAAGATTTAGATAGCATAATGCAATTTTAAAATCTAAGTCTGGGACATCCGGATAAAGCTTTTTTGCTTTTAGTCCAATTATATACCCTTTTTTCCATTTATTTTGACTAATTAGGGTATCAATCCATCCTGACCAACTTCTTAATTCATCTATTCCAAGACCAATTATATTTTTGAAAGCCTCTTCAACCGCTACAAATCTATTTAAGCATTTATTAATTTTTGCATACATTTTCCAATAGTCAGGATAATGTTCATTTATTTTCAAAGCTTTGTTGCAATATTTTAAAGCAATTTTGAAATTATTTATATTAAGATAGTATTGAATTAAAGCAATCCAACTTTCTTCATAATTCGGGTCTTCTTTAATAGATAGTTTATAATATTTCACTTCTAGATTGTTTTTTCTAAGCATTCTAAAACATTCTGCTATTCTCAAATAAATAAACGCTGAGGGCGATTCCAACGATAATGAAAATTGGTAGTTCTCAATTGATTCGGTAAATCTATTATTTTTTTGTAAAAGCTTTGCTTTTTCAACGTAAGCTGCTGAAAATTTATCATCGCATAAGATTGCATAATCAAACGATTTCAATGCTTCTTTGATTTTTTTTTCTTCTAAATATAGTTTCCCTACTTCAAGCCACACTAATTCGTTGTAAGGATCTCCTTCTAAAATTTGGGTTAGTATGCTAATACCTTCAGAAAAACACTTGAGATTATCAATACAATAGATTAAATTATATAAAACTTGATGGTCGTTTGGCTCTTTTTCAATACAAAGTCTAAAATAAATCATAGCTTTTTTATAGTTGCCGATTGTCAAAAACTCCATAGCTATTAAGTACCAAACTTCAAATTTATGCTCTGATCTCTCAAGACATTCATTTAGTATTTCAATTGATTTATGGTGTTTTTTAAGTTTAGAAAGTATAGTTGCTTTTTGAATGTAAGCATCTAGATTATTTGGTTCAATTTTATGAATAAAGTCTAATATTTCATCTGCCACCTTCAGCTTTTCCTCTAAAATCAATATTTCTGATTTGAGGAGAAGAATATTTATGTTGTCGGGATGCTGCTTACTTCCAATTTTGATGATTTTTTTAGCAAGGTTCACTTTACCAAAGTCAATATAATGTTGAGCTATGCACTCAATTTCTTGTGAATCAAAAAAATATGTAAGATTTGTTTTAAGCATTTCTTCAAACTTTTGGATTGAAGAGCTAAAACCAGGAGAATAATCTTCAAGCATCTAATATTTCTTTAATTTAAAATTAAAAACAAAGACTAAATCAATCTTAAATACATTTTATTCTTTTTAACAAATTAATTAACAAACTTAATTACTTAATATCATCCAAAATTTTTAAAATAATCTTACATCCCTTGGTTATTTCCTTATTGCTGATATTTAAAGGAGGAGTTATTCTTACAGCCAACTTATTCCATAGGAGATAGAATAAAATCAAACCTTTATTCATAGATTCTTTAACAAGCCTTTCCACATCCTTTTCATTTTCAAGAATTAGTGCCAGCATTAAACCAGTCCCATTAATTTTTTTTATTTTTCTATGCTTTAATAAAAATCTTATTAATTTTTCTTTCTCACTAACTTTTTGTAAAATTTTTTCACTTTCTATTGTATTTAGGACAGATAATGCTGCTGAAGACACAACTGGATTTCCTCCAAAAGTAGATATATGTCCAAGCGAAGGATTGTATTCAAATTTTTTCATTTTTTCTCTAGAACTGCAAAATGCACCTATTGGTAAACCACCTCCTAATCCTTTTCCGATAACCAATATGTCCGGTTCAACACTATATTTCTCGAAAGCAAACATCTTACCAGTTCTTCCAATTCCTGGTTGAATCTCATCCAAAATTAAAAGGGCACCTACTTTTTCACATTTTCTTTTAACATTTTTTAAATAATCTAGCTTCGGTAAGATAAAACCCGCACCTCCCTGAATCGTTTCTAATATTACTGCAGCAGTCTTATTGTCAATTTTTTTCAAGTCATTACTATTGTTAAAATTAATAAAAGTCACTTTTGGTAACAGAGGTCCGTATCCTCTTTTCTGATTTTTGACACCTAAGAGACTTAAAGCTCCTTGAGTACTTCCATGATAGGAATTTTTTGCAGCAATAAAATTTGATCTTTTTGTATACCTTTTTGCAAGTTTCATGGCCCCCTCAATTGCCTCGGTTCCTGAATTGGTCAAAAAAACAACTTGCAGACTATTTGGCAAAATTCCTGCTAATTTTTTACATAAATTAACACTTGGTTTCTGAACGTATTCACCATAAACCATTACGTGGAGGAATTTGTTTAATTGTTTTTTTATCGCTTTTATAACCTTAGGGTGTCTGTGACCTAAGCTACAAGCTGAAATTCCAGCAACAAAGTCCAGATATTTTTTTCCGTTTGAATCAAAAATATAAGAGCCTTTTGCTTTGCTAACTTCTAAACCAACAGGGTTTGGAGAAGTTTTGGCTTGATATGTAAGAAAATCTTTTAGTAACATTTTTAGTTAAATAAATCATCTAACGACTCTGGTCTTTCACTTTTTCTCCAGATAAAGCCGTCCAGTAATTTTAGATTTGGGTCTAACTTATCTTCGGGATGCACCTTTCCCTCGGGAGAAGTATAAAATGTAATATTTTTGATTTCATTTGATTCAAGCTTTATTTTTAATTCACTGCAAATAGTTTTGTCTATACCCACTAGTTCTCCACCCTCATTATATAAATAATAAATTACTTTAATATTTTTTAGAACTTGTAAATTATTTAAAGCACCATTTAAAAAATCTCCATTTAGGTTCACACCTTCTATCTGATTAAAGTTACTTTTATCAATACTATCTTGTTCAATTACAAATGAATTTCCAAAAATCATAAGTGAGTCTAGTTTTTTGGTTTTAACATCCGTTAAAAGATTGATTTCATCCCCACTCATCTGACTATTATTAAACCAAACTACTGGATTGAGTTTGAGTTTTGATTTTAATGATAAAATTTGTCTTTGTTTTTTTGAAAGAGGTTTTTTGTGTAACTCTATTTTACCTTTGGATTCATCAAAGTATATTGAATCTGATATCCCTCTTATATCGGATTTTAAAATTTTAACTCCATAATAACCTCTCAGAATTCTTTTATCTGAGGGCCCTGTCCCTACTAATGTGTCTGCGTGTATATATAATGAGTCATTTTCTATTATATTAATTGCAACTGCTCTTTTTGTTATGATTGCAGAATCTTTATCCTTAAAGATTTCTCCGTAATCTCCTTTAATTATAGATTTGTTAACAGTATCTAAAATTACAACTCTTTTAGTCGCAGAAGCATAATTAATTGATTCATTATAAAATATACTGTCACCCTTAATTATCTTATTATTATAAAGTATCTTAGGATTTTTTTTAAAACTACCCACTGAATTTTTTAAATCGAAATTTCCTTCTTCACAATGTATTTCATAGTCATTGCCATTAATTATTGTTGGGCCAAAAAAAAGAGCATTTTTTGAAATTAGATTATAATCTAAATTTTCTGAATTTATATCATATTTAGGATTGTTAATCGTAACTGCCGTTTTAAAGCTATATTTCTTTTTTTCAATTAAATATCTCCCTTTTTTACTTTTAAGAATATTTTCTTCATCTTCTACGACACCATTTGAATCGTAATATGCTATATTTAAGATTCTATCAAGATAGAGGGTGTCTGTTTTTAGAGTCATATTGGGTTGTTTCAAAACTACTTTTCCCCAAGCTTTAGCGATTCCTCTATCACCGTTATAATTTAAATTTTCACTTTTAAGTTCTAAGCTGTCTCCTTGGTTTAACCAAACACTTCCCTGTGCATTAAATCTATTCTCTTTTGAGTAAAAAAAAGTCTTGTCAGAAATTATTGTTGCCCCATCATGAAGTAATTTAACTCTTATACTATTTCTTTTAGACAAAATGTTTGCTTTTGGGAAATTTTCTTCATCTTTTGTGAATTTTCCAGCTTCTAAAATTTTAATTAATTTTTTTCCTTGTGTAAAGGAATTCAAGGGAAAAAGAATCGATAATATTATAATTCTACAGAAAAGTTTCCCCAATATTATGTTCATCTTAACGATAAATTGTTTGATCTCTTTTGGGACCCACTGAAATAATTTTAATAGGGACTCCAAGTTTTTTTTCAATAAATAAAATATACTTTTTTAAGTTAATCGGAAGTTGAGATTCACTCTTAATGTTAGTTATGTCCTCGTTCCATCCGTCAAACTCTGAATATATAGGGGAAATTGAGGCTGAATTGAGAGAAAACGGCATCCTAGAAATTTCTTTTCCAAACTGAGTATAAGCTGTACAAACTTTTATTTTATTTATACCTGACATTACATCACTTTTCATTATAGCGAGTTCAGTGACACCATTGATATCAACTGCATACTTAAGAGATACTAAATCAAGCCAACCACATCTTCTAGCACGACCTGTTGTAGCCCCAAATTCATTACCAACTCTGCTGATTTTTTCACCAATATCATCAAAAATTTCACTTGGAAATGGACCGCTTCCCACTCTTGTGGTGTAAGCCTTAAATATACCTATAACTTTATTTATTTTAGTTGGAGGAATTCCTAGTCCGCTACATGCTCCGGCTGCAGTAGTATTTGAAGACGTTACATAAGGGTAAGTTCCAAAATCAATGTCAAGCATTGAGCCTTGGGCACCCTCAGCAAGAATTTTTTTCCCTCCCCTTAAAGAATCAAAAAGGAAATTCTCACTATCTATAATTGAAAATTTTTTTAAAAATTCTATACTTTCAAAAAAAGTGTCTTCAAGCTTTTTTAGGTTAAAAGAAATATCAACATTTAAACTGTTTATAATATTTAAATGTTTGTTTTTTAGTTTGGCATATTGTGTCTTCCATCCCTCTATAAATATGTCTCCTATTCTAATTCCGTTTCTCCCAGTTTTATCCATATAAGTAGGTCCAATTCCTTTTAAAGTAGAGCCAATCTTTTTTATTCCCTTTGATTTTTCTGAGGCTTGATCTAAAAGACAGTGAGTTGGAATGATTAAATGAGCTTTTTTAGATATTAATAAATTTTTTTTAAAATCAATATTACTGTCACTCAATTTCAAGATTTCTTTTTCAAAAATTATAGGGTCTATAACGACTCCGTTTCCTATAATGTTGATCAAATTATTGTGAAAAATTCCTGAAGGAATAGTGTGGAGTACATGAGAATTATTACCAATTTTAATTGTGTGTCCAGCATTTGGTCCGCCCTGGAATCTTGATATTATTGAGTATTCAGCGGATATAGCATCAACTATTTTACCTTTTCCTTCGTCACCCCACTGGAGACCTAAAAGTAAATCGACAAACATTTTCTCTACTGTTTAAGATTTTTTTTTGTGCCATAAAAATAGAGCGAATGATGATGGATATTAACATCAAAAACTTTTTCTATTGTTTCTTTTATTGATTGAATCCTTGGATCACAAAATTCTTTAACCTCTCCCGAATCAGTAAAGATTATATGATCATGTTGTTTGTCAAAAAAGGACTTTTCATACTGGGCTTGATTTCCAAATTGATGTTTTCTGACTAACCCAGACTCAATTAACAAATCAACAGTATTATACAAAGTTGCTCTGCTGACACGATAATTTTTATTCTTCATTTTTACATACAGGGATTCAATATCGAGGTGCTCATTTGTATCATAAATCTCATGAAGAATTGCAAACCTTTCCGGAGTTTTTCTTTGTTTTTGTTTATCTAAAAATTTAACAAAAACTTCTTTTACAATTTCCTGCTGTGATTTTGTTTCAATCATTATTATAAGTATCTAAAGCAAAAGTAATATTTCTTTTTCTTAAATGCGAGCAATTTTTTCAATTCCAGAAATAGTTAATAGCTTTTGAATTAATTTTTTTATATGCTCTTGGTTGTTAACTCGAATCAAAATATTCCCTTTAAAAAGATCTTCTTCAGTGTAAAAATTCATCTTTTTAATATCGATATTCATGTGGTTTGAAATTATTCTAGTGACTTGATTTACTAGTCCTTTTTGGTCTATACCGGACATTTGTAATTCAACTGTAAATTCTTGTTTATTTGAGTCAACCCAAAAAGCAGGTATAATTCTATACGCGAAGTTCGATTGCAAAGAAATTGCAAAATTACAGTCATGTTTATGAACTACAATGACGTCATTTTGAGTAGATAAACCAAAAATTTTGTCACCAGAAATAGGATTGCAGCATTCGGACAATTTATAGTTTGAAGCTTTTTTTTCTTTGCCAAAAATAATTTTGTTATTGTTAGAAATTAATTCTTTTTTAAAAACTCCTTTTTTGGGTTTAGATCTTAGTCTTTCATTAAAAAATTTCAAAAATCTATTGTTGTAATATTTTGCAAAATCTTTAATTTTTTTATTATCAACGGTTTTAATTCCAACTCTGTAGAATAGATCTAAGTCGGAATTTACTTTGAAATAGTCGAGCATTTCGTTTACTGTCTTTTCAACCATTATAATTTTTAAATGCTTTAATTTCCTTCTTAACAATTCTTTCCCTTCTTCTGCAATTCTTTTTTTCTCTTCATTCAAAGATGTGCGTATTATACTTCTTGCTCTAGAAGTGGCGACAAAGTCAAGCCAGTTTGCAGTTGGTTTAGATTTTTCAGAAGTAATTATCTCTACAGAATCTCCGCTTTTTAATTTTCTTGAAAGAGGAACTAGCTTTCCGTTTACTCGAGCACCTCTAGTCTTAGTTCCAATTTCCGTATGTATATTAAATGCAAAGTCTAATGCTGTAGAATTTCGTGGTAATGATTTCAATTCTCCTGCTGGAGTGAAAACAAAAATTTCCTCAGAATAGAGGTTCAACTTGAAATTTTCAACAAAATCTATAGCATTTGAATCCTTTGATTCAAGCAACTCCTTGAGTCGGTTCAACCAAATTTCGAGGCCATTCTCATGATCTTTACCTATTTTATATTTATAATGTGCGGCATATCCTTTTTCGGCAATTTCGTGCATTCTTTCAGATCTAATCTGAACTTCAACCCATTTCTTATGAGGGCCCATGACTGTAATGTGAAGGGATTCATACCCATTTGATTTAGGTGATGAAATCCAATCTCTGAGTCTAGTTGGATTTGGAGTAAAATGGTCAGTCACAATTGAATAAATTTTCCAGGCTAGAAACTTTTCGTTTCTTGGATCCGATTTATAAACAATTCTAATCGCAAATTTGTCAAATACTTTATCATAGCTAATGTTTTGAATTTGCATTTTTTTATGAATAGAATACACTGATTTATTTCTTCCTTTAATAAAATACTTTAGCTTTTCTTTTTGTAATGTTTCACTAATCAGCTGTGAAAATTGTTCTATGTATTCTTCTCGTTCTTCTTTGCTATCTTCAATTTTACTCTTAATATGCTCAAAACTCTTTGAATCTGTATACTTTAAACTTAAGTCTTCAAGCTCTGTTTTGATATTATACAAACCAATCCTGTGTGCAAGAGGAGCATAAATAAACAATGTCTCTGAAGCAGCTTTTATTTGTTTGTTTTCAGGCATTGAGTCAAGTGTTTGCATATTATGAAGTCGGTCAGCAATTTTAATTATTACTACTCTTATGTCATCATTAATTGTCAATAGCATTTTTCGAAAATTCTCGGCTTGAAAAGAAATGTCTGCATCCTTATTAAGACGTGAAATTTTTGTTAAACCGCTTACTATTTTAGTGACATTTTTTCCAAATAGTTTTTCTATATCAATCAATTTATAGTTGGTGTCTTCAACTGTGTCATGAAGTAAAGCGGCTGAAATTGATGTTGCGTCGAGTCCTATTTCAGAAGCAACAATTTTTGCTACCGAAATAGGATGAAAAATATAGGCTTCACCAGATTTTCTTCTCTGGTGCTTATGCGCATCAACTGCAGTGTTGAAAGCTAGTCGGATCAATTTCTTATCACTTGGGTCAAGTTGTTGATAGCTTATTCTTAGCAACTCTTTATATTGCTTTGCGATTTCTTTATTTTCTACCTTTTCATCAACAAACATATATCAAGTTACTAATTCTTAGATTTAAGCCCAAAAAAATCATTTTGTTTGTCGAACTACTTCTGATAAAATAATAGCTACTGATACAGACAAATTATAAGAATCATTTTTCCCATTCATTTCAATGCAAATTTCTTCTGCATTATATGATCTCCAGTTTTCAGACAAGCCCTTATTTTCAGACCCAAATGCAATGGCAACCTTTTTTGAATAGCTAACATCTAAGTAGTTTTTTGAATTTTTTGAAATAATCGTATTATATAAATTAATTTTATTTTTGTTTAAAAATTTAATTGTCTTCTCCTTGTTAGATTTAATTATGGGTAAACTAAATATGCTTCCAACACTAGACCTAATTACATTTGAATTATAAATATTAATTTTTGAATCAACTATAATAACTCCCGAGACATTCATGCCATCTGCAGTCCTTAGAATAGCACCTAAATTTCCTGGTTTCTCAATTTTCTCGAGTATTAACACTATTGATTTTTTTTTTAAAAAAACATCATTAAAAGAGTAACTTTTTTTATCTGCAACAGCAATTGCTTTAGAGGAATTTTTTCTATATGTTAGTAAATCAAATAATTTTTTTTTAAAAAAAAATATTTCTATTTTACTATTTACTAAATCTTTAAACTCTGACGGCATTTCTTCTCGGAAATAAATTTTCTTAATGTTAAAATTCGATTTTATCGCTAATTTTATTTCTTCAATGCCCTCAATAATGAATTCGGTTTCCTTCTTATTAAATCTATTGTCAGCTATTTTTTTGAGCCTTTTAAATTGAAAATTCTGTAAACTACTTAACATTTTCATCGAGAATGAATTTATTTTTACCGTCAAATGTAAATATTAGTAGCTTAACGACCTCATTATATGAATTTATACCTTTTTTTTGTCCTTGAGATTTCAAAAAAAGATCGAAGATTTTTTTTTGTGTTATTTGAAATCTATTATAGTAGTCTCTCCAAAAGTTTGAAATTACTAAAAAATCATTTTTGACATCAGTGCTCAAGGATTCAAATATATTTTTTGCAAGACTTGGATCTCTTTTTTTGAGGTCATTGAACAAGTATTGTAAAGCAAAAAAATTAGCCGAGTATTGGATTTCAATATTAGAATTGTTATATGCTTTTAAAAAACCTAAAAAGTTAGCATCACTTTCAGATGCATATCCTTTCTTATGTGCTAATTCATGATAAATAGTTACCGGTATTAAAATTTTTGGAATTCTTGAGTTAACATTTGCTTCATTTGTAAATGGATTATAGTACCCCTTAATTCCCATATAACTTAAAATTAAACTAAAATTCGAATATTTAAACTTTTGACTTTCAGATTCAATTAAACTTTTATATGAATTTAAATAGTTGAATTTATTATGTTTTGAATTTATTTCTTGTTTTAATTTATTGCATTGAACTGAAAAAAAAAGTGTCAATTTTTCAACCTTTTCCTCACTGATCAAAAATTCTTTAGCAATATGTTTTTCCAAGGGAATTCTAAAATAATTTAGCCCCCATGATACGTAAAAAAAACAGATAACACTCAACGTTGAGCTTATTATGAAGTTAATTGATGGAATTTTTTTGATGAGATAAAATAGAATACTAAAAATAAAAGCAAAATAAAGTACTTCACCAGTAGGGAAATTAGTTAAATCAAAAAATATATTTTTTGAAGAACTTATAATTTCATAAAGGAATTTTGAATAGTAAGTTTCTACTATGTCTGGATTATTTTTTAAAAAAAAAACTGATACAAAAAAAACTAATAAAAATAAAATATTTCCTTTGATGACAATAAACTAGTTACCTTCAATTTATTACTTCAACTATTTTGACTTCAAAAATAAGGTTAGACTTTGCAGGTATACCTCTAACACCTTTATCTCCATAGGCGAGCTGATATGGTATAAACAAAAAAACTTCGTCCCCTTCTTTTAAAAATTTTAATCCTTCTTTGAAGCCAGGGATCATTTGAGCTTCTGGACTAATATCACAGACAATTGGGGAATAACCACCAACTACTTTCTTTTGTTCATTTACTAAAGAGAATTTTTCGGCAACTTCTAACATGCTTGTATCTAATAAATTTCCATTTTCAAAATAAACTGCATAGTGAGCTTTAGCCTTGTTTGTTGAGTTTACTTTTCGTCCATTTCCATTTTTGGTAATTACATACTTTAGTCCTGAAATAGTTTTTTTAGATTTATTTTTTAAATCATTAAACCTATTAATATTTCCGAGTCTTTCAATTTCTCTTTTTTCTTCAATTTCTACTTTTTTCTTTTCTAAGTCAGAAAAGTAGTCTGAGAAAATTTTAGTTGCGTCAAAATCCTTCGCCTCACGACCAATTCTTATTATTTCAGCGTTATGTATCGTGTCATTTTGTTGAATTGAATCTACGACATTTAAACCCTCAACAACTTTTCCAAAAACGGTATGTTTTCCATCTAACCAAGGTGTTGCTTTATGAGTTATAAAAAATTGACTCCCGTTCGTATTTTTACCTGCATTTGCCATTGATAAAATACCTGGACTATCATGTTTTAAATCTGTTATCTCGTCTTCGAACCTGTATCCAGGACCTCCAGATCCAGAGGCTGTTGGATCTCCAGCCTGAATCATAAAATCTTTAATTACCCTATGAAAAATTATTCCATTATAAAACTTTTTATTTTTGTAATTATCTGAAACAAATTTATTCTTCCCTTCTACCAAAGAAATAAAATTTGCTACTGTGTTGGGAGTTTTATCTTCAGTAAGTTTCATTAAAATGTTTCCTTTATTTGTGTCAAGTTTAACATATAGACCATCTTCAAGCGAGGAAAACTCATCGTTACATTGAACAATAAATAAAGTTATAAGGAATGCAATTTTTCTAATCATTTAAATAGTTTTTATTAGTATTTGTTTAACGAAATTAAATTAATCTCTAGAATAAGAGGCTGATTTGTAACAATTTTTTCGCCATCTCCTTGATACCCGTAACACAAAAATGAAGGCATCAAAAATACTCCAGACTCTTTGACATTTAACTCTTTTATTCCATATCTTAAAGCAGGTAAAATATCCTCTTTATCTACAATATATTTAATTGGTTTTAAATTGTCATCATTATATATGTCATTACCCTCTAAATCTCTAATATTATAAAAAAAAGTCACTTTGTCTCCAGATTTGGGTTTTAATTCTATATTGGATTTTTTTGATATTTTAAACCAGAACCCTTTGTTAGTCATCTGATATTTTGACATAGAATCAATTTCAATTATTTTTAAAAAACGTTCCTTTTCAATTTTATTTAATTCTATATTTTTTAATATAGAATTTTTAATGATTTTTTTTTGATACAGATTAACAGGATCTCTAGATTCAACCTTTCCGCAACTTATTATACATAATAAAAGAAATAAAACGTAATACCTATTTTTCATCATTTTAAAAACTCATGAATTGAAGAAATAAATTTCTTTTCTGTTTCATGTATTGAATCCTTGGAAAAACCTCCAGCTGCATTTTTGTGACCTCCGCCACTAAAATATTTTTTAGCGAATCTATTTACATCTAAATTTTTTTTTGAGCGAAAAGAAATTTTAATTAAATTCTCATTTTTATCTTCAATAAAAATAACTGAAAGAGAAACACCATTAATTCTTAATCCAAAATTTACAAAACCCTCTGTGTCTCCCCTTTTGAAGTTGTATTTTTTAAGTGTTTTATTTGTTAGGACCATATAAGCTACTCCTAATTTATCAATATATTTTAAATTTTTTAGGGCAGTTGCTAAAAGACAAATTCTATCAAAAGAGAAGTTGTCATAAATCCGTTCGTGAATGTCTGTATGATTTATGCCTTTCTTAAAAAGCTCAGAGACTATTTTGTGGGTGGCACCTGAAGTTAAAGGATATTTAAATGAACCGGTGTCGGTTAAAATACCTGAGTATATATATGTTGCAATTTCTTTGTCTATAAATTTTTTATTTATCGATTTCATGATATTGTAAACAATTTCGCAGGTTGATCCAATTTTGGGTTCAGACAAGAAAACAGTTGAAAAATTTTCTGGTAATTCATGATGGTCAATCATAATTATTTGAGTTTTATTTTTTTCTATTTCATGAGATAGCAAACCTATCCTTTTTAAAGAATTGAAGTCTAGGGCAAAAATAATTTCAGCTCTTGATAAATATCTTTTTGATTCCTCAGGGCTTTCCTCATATGAAATTACCTCATGTCCACTGAGCATCCATTTCAGGTAAGACGGGGGTGAATTGGGTAAAATCACATTCGTATTTATTTTTTTTTTAGTTAAAAAAATACTTAGGGCCAGTGATGCTCCTAATGCATCGGCATCAGGATTTTTATGCGGTATAATAACGCAACTTTTTATACCCCCAAGAATTTTATTTAATTTTTGTATAAATTCCGAATACATACTAAATCCAAAGATACCAAACACTTGTGATAATATTTCATAATCATTTTTAAATTATATACTTTTTAAGAAAAATTTATTTTTAAATTTGAATATGTATATGGAGAATAATATCACCTTTACTATGATTAAACCAGATGCGATGGAAAATGGTCATGCGGGAGAAATTTTATCAATAATAATTAAATCTGGTTTTTATATCTCTGCTTTAAAATTAGTATCACTTTCAAAAAAACAGGCTAAAATTTTCTATAATATTCACAGGACAAAACCATTTTTTGATGAACTAGTCGAATTCATGACACGATGTCCCATTATTGTCGCTGTTCTTAAGAAAAAAAATGCTGTTGAGGATTTTAGACAATTAATAGGTTCTACTAATCCTGATGAAGCAAAAAATGGTACAATTAGAAAGTTGTTTGCATCATCAATGGGAGAAAATTCTATACACGGTTCCGATTCAAATGAAAATGCTCGAGTCGAATCTTCATTTTTTTTTGCAGGATCAGAAATTTTTTAAATAAAAATAATTTTTTGAATTTTATCACTACCAATTTCCTTGTTAAAGTTCGCAATGATTTTTTCTTTTCCAAAGGATAGCTCTTGTTTCAATGTTGAAGAATTTATTTTTAAGTAAAGAATACTGTTTTTTAAGTAAATGTTTTCAGTATACTTACTTACGTTTTCACCCATTACATTTTGCCACATTTTTTTTAAAAAAACTTTTTTTAACCCTCCTTTCAACATTTTTGTTGAGGTGATTTTTTGAATGATACCCTTCAATGACTCAGGCTCTTTAAAGCGAAACTTTTTCATTTATCGATTTCAAATCTTTTATAATGATATTCGAATTTATTATTGGAAATAATTAATTCTTTTTTTGTTAATTTTTTGATTCTTTCTCTCCAACTATTTGAATTAGAATAATAATTTAAGAAAATATGACCAGATTTAGCTTTTTTAATCTCAAAATGTAATTCATCAAGGGATGAAGTATATGTGTTATTGAAATTTGGTTTTAATTTTTTCTTTATCCCGGTTGAGTCTGCGTTAAAAACATAATAATCAACAAGTGGGGGTCTCCCTTTGGGATAAAAAACTTCTCCATTAGATGAAACTGAGTAAATCTCCCACATTCCTTCAATGTTTTTTAAATTTTGTTTTTCGCTGATGTTACAACTAATAAATTGAAAAAAAATAAAAAAAATTACTAAGTAAAATTTGAACATATTTAAATATTAAACAATTTCGTGAATTTTATATGAAAGGTCAGTAGTTTTTATAGCTTTTAAGACTCTATTTTTATCCGTATCTGTAATAAATATTTGTCCAAAGTAATTGTTCTCAATTAGTTGCATTATTAGCTCTACTCTTTTTTGGTCTAATTTATCAAATATATCATCTAAAAGAATAAGAGGTTTTAATTTTAGTTTTTTTTCTAAAAATTCATATTGAGCCAACTTTAGCGAAATTAACAGAGATTTTTGTTGCCCTTGACTAGCAAATTTTTTCAAATGAAAACCATTTAACAAAAAGTCCAAATCGTCCTTGTGTGGACCTTGAGTTGTAAATTGAAATCGTAAATCTTTTTCTAGTGATTTCTTCAATAAATCTCTAAAATTATAATTTTGGAGTTGACTCTTATAGTTAACTTCGACGTATTCTTTATTATCTGAGATTGACAAATAATAGGATTGGAATATTTCAGCATATAATTTCATAAATGATTTTCTCTTATTATAAATTCCATTTCCTAGTTCGATAAGTTTTTCATCATATATCTCGAGTATATTATGATCTAACTTTACTTTTTGATGGCTCATTTTCAACAATGCGTTCCTTTGAGCTAAAATTTTTTTATAGTCAATTAATTCTTTTAGAAATTTTTTATCAGTTTGTACAATTATGCTATCCATAAGGTTTCTTCTAAACAAACTTCCACCATAAATAATATCATTATCATATGGAGAAATTAGGACGAGTGGAAATTGACCAATATGATTAGAAATTTTTTTAAATAATTTCCCATTTCTTTTGAAAACTTTTTTATTTCCTTCCTTGTGACTAAAATTTAATTTTTCTTGTAAATTATTTTTACTAAAGATTCCTTGAATCATATAAAATTTAGTGCCAAATTTAATATTTGAAATGGAGGAGTTGTTAATGAAACTCTTGCCAAAACAAAGATGATAAATTGAACTCAAGATATTGGATTTACCCACACCATTTTCACCAACCAAACAAATTATAGATTCTTTAAAAACAAAAGTTCTTGAATCAATGTTTTTGTAATTTGTTAATGATAGCTCTTCTAATTTCATTATGATAGCAAATATAAAACGCACATTTAATTTAAAATTTAATTAAGTAATATTATTTAGTTATTATATTTATTGTTGAAGAATAAAAGTTAAATTTGCGCAATTATGGCAACTTACAGTAAAAGAGCTGGTAAAAGATATAATTCCAAAAAAAGGGTTTTAAACAAGGATAAAATTGAAAGTACTACAGCAGAGGTCTTTGAAACTTTAGACTCTGGAGCATCAAAAACAGAAAGCTTAGTTTCTAAATACCAGAATTTGATAATTTCTGTAGTAGTTGTAATAACAGTTTCTTTATTTATATATCTATCTTATGAAACCTTTATATACGAGCCAAATAAAAAAGATGCCATTAGAGATCTTAACCAAGCTCAATATTACTTTAGCTTAGCACTAGATAGTGATGATCCAAAAGATTTATTTAATAACGCGATTAATGGTGGTGGTGGCAAATTTGGTTTTCTAGATATAATTCAAAACTACGAAAATACCCCGTCTTCGAATATTGCTGTATTTAGCTTGGGCATGAGTTATTTAAACCTAAAACAATATGAAAAAGTTATTTATTATTTAGAAGATTTTAAGTCTAAAGATATTTTATTGTCTTCAATTGCCATGGGTGTCTTAGGAGATGCATATCTTGAGGTTGGTGATCAAAAAAATGCTATCTCAAGCTATGAAAAAGCTTCTCAATTTAATTCTAATAACTTTACAACACCGAAATATTTATATAAGGCTGGCTTATTATCCTTAGAAATGGGAAATAAACTATCAGCTTCAAAATTTTTCAGAAAAATAAAAAGTGACTTTCCTAGTTCAAAAGAAGCAGAGTTTATAGATATTCAAATCTCCAAATCAGAATAATAATGGGCTATTCTGAATTTGATTTATCAAAAAATGAAGATATAAATACTGTTTCATCTAGAAAGGATTTTAAAGTTTCTCTAATAATCTCACAATGGAATAGTGAAATTACCTCTAATTTATTGCAAGGTTCAGTTGATACCCTCATTGAAAAAGGAATTTTAAAAGAAAATATAATTATCACAAAAGTTCCAGGAAGTTTTGAGTTAATATTTGAAGCTAAAAAAAAGTCAAAAGACCCCAATTTTGACTCAATAATTGTTATTGGATGTTTGGTCAAAGGTGAAACAAAACATTTTAAATACCTATGTAACTCTGTCTCCAATGCTATTGCAGAACTAAATCTTAACTCTGAGATTCCTGTAATTTTTTGTGTGCTAATGGACAATAATATTGAGCAATCAATTCAAAGGTCTGGAGGGAAATTAGGTAACAAGGGAATCGATGCGGCGCTGACATCTATTAAAATGATGGAATTGAACAGAACATAAAAATATTTTAATGTTTAAAAATTCTTTTTTCAAACTAGAAAGAAATAGAAAGTTTAATTATAATCCTCGTTACCTAAAAGAAAAAAATGATCAGTATGGTCATTCATTTGATTCAAGAATAAAAAGTAGTAGGGAGAATTTTATCTCAAGTGACAGAAGCAGTTTTTGGAAAGAAGAGAGAATTAAAAGAAGAATAAAAGAAAACCGATCTTTTAATAAACTTTTTATAATAATACTATTTTTACTTTTATTTATATTCTTTTACATAATAGATTTTGATTTTTCAATTTTTATAAAATACTAATGAAAGACATTATTCAGATTCTGCCAGAAAATGTTTCTAACCAAATCGCAGCTGGCGAAGTTGTTCAGAGACCAGCTTCGTTGATTAAAGAATTAGTTGAGAACTCAATAGATGCATCGTCAGATAAAATTGAAATTTATTTAAATGATTCTGGAAAAAAATCTATAAAGGTTGTCGATAACGGAATCGGAATGAGCAAAAACGACTTGATGATTTGTTTTCAAAGGCATGCAACATCAAAAATTACAGAAAGTAAGGATCTCTTTCATATAAACTCGAAAGGGTTTAGAGGGGAAGCACTTTCTTCAATTGCCGCAGTGTCTAATTTAGAAATTGTTTCAAGAAGAAAAATCGACAAGTTAGGGCACAAGCTGAAAATCAAAGCTGGCAAAATACAGTCTGATGAAAAGGTTGTTACTAGTGTTGGCACATACGTTCTAGTAAAAAATTTATTTTTTAATGTTCCCGCTAGAAGAAATTTTTTAAAATCTGATACAGTTGAATTGAGGCATATAATCAATGAGTTTCAACGAATTGCGATCGCTCACAGCGAGATCAATTTCACTTTAAACCAAAAGAGTTCAGAAATTTTTAATTTACATAAAACCACTATTCATAAGCGGATTAGTAATATTTTTGGAAAAAAAATAGAAGAAAATTTACTCCCAATTAAGGAAAAAACATCTTTTGTAAAGTTGAAAGGATATGTAATAAAACCAGAAGTATCAAAAAAAACAAGAGGGATGCAATTTTTATTTGTAAATAACAGATTTATAAAGAATAATTTTCTCTTTCACGCCATAAATAAAGCATACGAAGGTCTTTTACCTGAAAAATATTACCCTGGTTTTTTTATTTTTTTAGAAGTAGATCCTTCATCCATAGATGTTAATATTCATCCAAATAAAATTGAAGTAAGATTTGAAGATGATCAGAGTTTATATTCTATACTTATTTCGACAATTAAACACAGCCTAGGGATTTTTCAGGTTTTACCAACAATCGATTTCGAAAATCAGTCAAGTTTTGAAATTCCCTACTCGAAAAGACGAGAACGCCCAGTTTTTCCCAAAATAGATTTAGACAAAACTTTTAATCCATTTAAACCCGAAAGTTCCAAATACCATTCAAAAATTTCGAATAAATCAGATACTTTATATAAGGAAGTAGGTTCATCAAATTTGATTGATTCAAAACTAATCAATGAAATTTTCAATGAAGATAACAATAAGATTTTTCAAATTATGAACTCATATTTGATTACCTCAACAAGAAATTCTCTTTTAATTATCGATCAAGAAAGAGCTCACCAGAGAATAATCTATGAAGAACTAATGAAAAAAATCACCAAACCTGACAATGTAAGTCAGAAGCTGGTTTTTCCAGTAAGTTTTATCATGAATGATGCCCAAAAACTAATCTTCGTTAATTTAAAAAACACCTTAGTCGAAATAGGTTTTAGATTAGAGGTAGAAGAAAAATTTAAACTTAAGATTGTTGGAATTCCTAGTATTTGTACTGAAGGTCATGCAAGTAAAATTATTGAGGATCTATTTGATGAATTTAATAACGATTTTGAAATAAAATCTTTCAGTTATGCGGACTTGATTGCTAAATCTATTTCAAAATCAACATCTATAAAAAAGGGAACCTTATTGGCAAAAGAGGAACAAAGAAATATTATTAACAATCTATTTGATTGCAAAGAGAAATTGTTGTCACCGTTTCAAAAAAAAATATTTTTTTCAATTTCCAAGTCCGAATTAAAAAATAAATTTTTATAATGACTAAGCTTACTGAGACTGTCAAGCATTTGTTAATTATCAACGGAATACTTTTTCTTGCCACTTCCTTGTATGGTGATCAGTTATACCATCTTTTTGCTTTGCATTATTATGATAACCCATTATTTCAAATTTGGCAACCTTTAACACATATGTTTTTACATGGGAACTTTAATCACATTTTGTTTAATATGATTGGATTATGGATGTTCGGTTCTCCATTGGAGCAGATGTGGGGTAAGAATAAATTTATATTTTTTTATATCTCTGCTGGTCTTGGTGCTGCAACTCTACAGTCCTTGTACAGTGTTTATGATTTTAATTCAATTTTGGAAATATTAATGGAAAACGGGTTTAATTCAAACGAAATTAAAGCTGCTATGAAGACCAATAGATATAACATAAATTGGTTAAATTATATTTCCGAAGAACAGCTTAGTCGTCTTAATGAAGGCTTCAACTTGTCAATGGTTGGAGCTTCTGGCGCATTATACGGAATTTTAGTGGCATTTGCATTTTCATTCCCTAATGTTTCACTTTTTTTAATATTTATTCCAATTCCTATAAAAGCAAAGTATTTTGTACCTCTTTTAATTTTGGGAGATTTATTTTTTGGTTTTTCAAATTCTTACTCGATAGGACCTATCGCACATTTTGCGCACGTAGGAGGAGCGTTAACAGGTTTAGCTATGATGATATATTGGAAAAAGAATCAATTCAATAAAAACAGATGGGACTTATGAAAAAATATAATAAATTTTCATATAAATTTTCTCAATTAAATATTTTAGAAAAAATAATTTCTATAAATATTATTCTATTTGTAATTCCTCTTATTATTTATACAATTTGTTTTTTATTTAAAATCCCTAATCCCAATATATACTTCTATTTAGAACTATTTCCGAACATAGATAATTTACTATTTAGACCTTGGTCACTATTTACATATGGTTTTATTCACGCAAGTATTGGTCATTTATTTTGGAATATGATTATGCTTTACTTTTTTTCAACTTTATTCCTAAATCTTTTTAAAGAAGATGAATTGATTTTTCTTTACTCTTTAGGTATAATTGTTGGAGGTTTATTTTTTGTTTTTAGTTACTCTCTTTTTCCAGTGTTTACCGGTGTCAAAACTCCATTAGTGGGGTCATCTGCAGGAGTAATTTCAGTTGTGATATACATGTGTACTTATTCTCCTAATACATATGCGAGAATATTTTTTTTTAATGTTAAATTGATATATTTAGGGATTGCCCTGATAATTTTTGATCTAGTTCAATTACCTGTATCGAACTCCGGAGGACACATCGCTCATTTAGGAGGCGTACTAATTGGGTTTTTTGCAGCATATAAAATGAAAAGTGGAGATAACATTTTTAATTACTTTAAAAAGTTTAAATTAGGTAGCTCAAAAAATGTTCAAATAAAAACGTTTGTTCACTCAAACTCAAAAGGTAAAAATCAGAAAGAAATCGATCGAATTTTAGATAAAATAAACGAATCCGGGTATGATAGTTTGACTAATGATGAAAAGAAAGCTTTAAATGAAGCAAGTGAAAATTAATATAACATAGGGAAAATGAATTTCATTCAGAAATTCTTGATTTTTTTAAATATTATATCTCTATTATTTCAACTTTTCTTGATGGGAACTCTTGAAACAAATATGAATACAGCATTTTTCAGCTTATTTGCGCCCCTATCAATCATTTTCAATATTATCTTTTTTTTCTTCTGGTTGTTTAATTTAAAGTGGCCATTCTTATTATTCATATTAACTTTTTTAATTGGATATGATGAATGGAACTTATTTTACAAGCTACCGAATACCTCAATAAGAAAAAGTGGTTCTACTTTTTCTGTTATGAGTTATAATGTTAGACTTTTTAACCAATACAGATGGATTGAGAGTCCAAATATTCCTAACGAAATTGAAAAATTAATAATTGATGAAAATCCAGACATAATATGTTTTCAAGAGTACTCAAAATTAATAGCACCACAATTAGAAAATTATAAATACCGATACATTTATCCAGATCCCACAAAAAGAGAGAAGTCAACAGTTGCAATTTTTTCAAAATTGAAAATTAAAAGTAATGGTTTTATAAACTTTGAAAATTCATCCAACTGTGGTATTTATATCGATTTCGAATTTCAAAATCAAAATATTAGGGTCTATAATCTTCACCTAGAATCATTAAAACTTGATCAAAAGGATAGTATAACAAATTCAAACTTTTCTGAAAATTTTAAATTAAAATTTGAAGAAGCTAACGTTAAGCAGCTGGAGCAGGTTAGTTTTTTTGAAGAAGTTGATAGGTTTAATGATAACCTCTCAATTATTGCAGTTGATTTAAATAACACTCAGTTTTCAAAAACTTATAAAAAACTATCTCGAAATAAAAACGATGCTTTCAATTTTGCGGGAAAAGGGCTAGGTGAGACCTACAAATATCTGTTTCTACCCTTAAGAATTGATTTCCTTCTGTCAGACAAAAAATTCAAGATCAATAATTTTAAGGTAGTGAAAAAAAAGTTTTCTGACCATTATCCAATTGTTAGTTATTACGGAATTAATTAGGTTTAAAATTAGTTAAGTAGTTTGCTGTTTGGGGTCCTAAATTAAATAATAAATCTAAAATACTTAAATTCGAAATAAATCTATATTTTGACATAAATACCTGATTATATTCAGGAATTTTACAAAAAAAATAATCCTTTACATTTAAAAGTCTTTCGTCATATCTTTCGTAAATAATTTTTTCTTTTGAAACATTAATTTTTCTTTTAAAACCCAATATCTGATTTATATGCGAAATGATTTTGATGTTTAAATTGAATAAAAAAATTACATCTTTAAAAAAAACTTTTGATAGTTCATTTTCATAAAACTCAAAATATGGTGATGACCTATATGCGTTCTCTATAGATTTCCAATGCTTTGTTTTCCAATTCTGTGAGTTATCGATTCTGGCATTGTAGTCATACAAACCTTTATTTTTCCCCTTATCTTTTTTAATTGGAATAATAAGTTTTTGAGGACCGTTTGCACTTAAAATAACGCACCTATTCCTTGTTGTTTGCTTTTGGTATTTCAATGATACATTGTATTCAACTTCTGAGTTTAGTATGTGCCAGTAATATATTATAGATGGAAAATAGGACGGAATTATATAAATCAATTTTTATTTTCTTTTCTTCTTTTAAGAATATAACTTAAAATTTGCCATAAAATTATTGTCAAAAGAAAAGGGTATAGAAAAGAAACTGGTTTTCCCTCGCCCTTAACTGTAGTCATAACCCTATCCCATCGGATTTTCCAATTTAAAATTCCTTTATTGAAATTATCAACACTAAACCATATAAATACAGGTTTTCCTACAATGTGATCCTCAGGCACAAAACCCCAGAATCTACTATCCTCGGAACTATGTCTATTATCTCCCATCATCCAGTAGTAATTTTTTTTAAAAGTGTATAATGACGTTTCAACTCCATTTATTTTGTATTTATCACCTACTTTTTTTATGAGATTATTTTCATAATCCTTGATAATTTTTTTATAGATGGGATAGTTTCTACTGTTTATATTTATTGTTTCACCTGCTTTTGGGACTAATACGGGTCCAAAATTGTCCTCATTCCAATTATATTTTAGGTTGTTAGGAAAAAAGTCTTCGTTGTAAGATTTTACAATATTTACTTTTCTAACTACACTATCAAAAATATTTTTATTTCTGACTTTTTCTGCTTGATATAGTGTTAAATTTACGAGTTTTCTCCTTTCAATTATTTCCTTAACTACCACATATGGTTCACTTAACTTTATCTCTTTTATAATTTTTTTAGGTAGTCCCTCATAGTTTGTAAGAACTCTAAAATCATCTAAATCGTTAGTGATATTCCCCAAGATATATTTTGAAATTTTCTCATATGTCTTTTGAGTAATATTTTTGATTATATATTGTCTATTAAATCCTTTAAGATTAGCTTCGAGTAGTGACCTAGAGGAAACTCCTTTGGAATTGTAAATGTAGTGTTGAAATTGAATTTTAGCTCTGCTAGGAAGTTTGTTTAATTTACCGTTGATATAAACTAAACCATTAATTATTTCTAGACTATCACCAGGAGTCCCTACACAGCGTTTAACATAGTTTGATTTTTTGTCCGTGGGTTTTTTAACACCCTTCTCTTTAACAAAAAACTTTCTCACTGTATCTGCGGGCCAATTAAAAACTACAATTTCGTTTCTTTCTACTTTTTGAAAACCAGGAAGTCTCATATAGGGAAATTGTGGATAGTTTAGGTAGGATTTAACCTTAAAGAATGGTAAGGTGTCGTGCATCATAGGTAGTGAAATCGCAGTCATCGGAATTCTTGGTCCGTAATGAAATTTACTAACAAACAAAAAATCACCTATTAATAGTGTTTTTTCTAACGATCCAGTTGGAATGATAAAAGGTTGAATAATATAATTATGGACAATTGTAGCTGCAATAATCGCAAATATTAAAGAATTAAGCCAGTCTCCGATTGAAGATGATGCTTCATTATTTTTTGGATCTAAATATCTTGTTTCTTTAGAATAATTTAATGTATAAATGTAAAATCCTAACGTAACAACACATAAAAATGCACTTAAATTCGATTTTCTACCAAAACTTTTTATTGTTTCAATCCATATAATAGGAAACATAATTAAATTAATTACTGGAATAAATAGTAACAACACCCACCATATTGGTCTTTTAATAATACCAATTAAAATTATTGCATTATATATTGGAATAATAGCTTCCCAGTATTTTCTTCCAGCAAGAATATATAATCTCCAAGTACCTACAAAATGTACTATTTGAATTAAAATAAAGAAAACAATCCATTGAACTAATGACATAAATATTATTATTTGAAGTTAAAAACCTAAAACATCATTCATGTTGAAGATCCCTTTTTTGTTTTTAATCCATTTAGCTGCAATTATTGAACCTTTAGCGAAAGAGTCTCTTGAAAATGCCTCATGTTTAATATTAATTTTTTCAAAATCAGATTCGAATGATATGTTATGAATACCAATTTTATTTTTTTCCCTTTTTGAGATCATTTTTATTGTATTAGACTTTTTATCTTTCGACCAATTTTTAAATGTATTGCTTTTTTCAATTATTTGGTTTGCTAGAGATATGGCTGTACCACTTGGAGAATCAAGTTTATCTAAATGATGGGTTTCTTCTATAGATATTTCAAAAGAACTATTATATTTATTCATTAAAGAAGTTAAATATTCATTTATTTTGAAAAAAATATTTACACCAAAGCTATAATTTGAAGAATAAATAAATGCTGTATTTTTTTCTTCGCATTTTTCTTTAATTAATTGATAGTCTTCCAACCAACCCGTTGTTCCACAAACGACAGGAACCTCACAATCAAAAGACTTTAAAATAGTTTCTTTTGCAGAACCTGGTGTACTAAAGTTAATTGAAACGTCAGCTTTAGACAAATCACCTTCCTCTACATCTCTATCGATTATGCTGACAACCTCAATTTTTTCTTTGAGCGCAACCTTCTCAATGGATCTGCCCATTTTTCCATAACCAACAATAGCAATTTTCATATTTATAATTTAAAATTTATATTAACTCCAACTATAGGTTGAGTAATTAGATCTGATCTGTCTAAAATTGGCTTGATAGACAGTTTTGATTCCACATTAAATTGAAGTAAGTGAGCCCCCACGTTAGCATCTAAGACATTTAAAAGGTATATACCAACAAACCATAAAATTGAAAGATCTCTATAGTTTTTATGAAAATCCATTCCTTCTATTAGCTGATCATTAAAAAGAATTTTTCGTGTGTATTTGTCACTAAAATCTCCTCTGATTCTTTGTTTATATGCACTCCTGTATGAGTTCATCTCATTTGTTTGGTAAATAAAATAATAAGCAGAGACTGTTAAACCACCATATATAAAAGGAATTGTCCAATATCTTTTGGTATAAATTTGTCCAAGTCCAGGAACTACAGCCGAATAAAATGCAGCCTTAGATGGTGTTAGGGGGTCTTTTAGAATTTTTTGTTTTTTTATTTCTTTATCATCAATTTTTTTTTCTTCCTGGGAATAAATGTTAGAAAAGATAAATAGCAAAAACAAAAAAAATATTTTGACTCTCACTTCCTTATAATTTTTTTGAGTTTTAATAATTCAGCTTTGGAATCAAATGGGATTTTTAAAATACCTTTACCGTCCTTAAACAGTCTGATTTGAATCTTTGGCCCCAGTAATTTAGAAAAATATTTTTTTTCATCTGACAAATCTTTGGATGTTTTTGGAGAATTTTTTTGTGTCTTTTTTTCATTAATATTTTTTACTAAAATTTCAGTTTTTCTTACACTTAACTCTTCTTTAATAATTTTTTGATAAACCTTAAGCTGAACATTTTTATTTTCTATATTAATAATACTCCTACCATGTCCCATTGAAAGGAATCCATCTCTAATTCCTGTTTGAATTATTGGGTCAAGCTTTAATAATCTTATATAATTTGATATTGTAGACCTCTTCTTGCCTAATTTCTTGCTCAATTGCTCCTGAGTGAGTGATATCTCATCGATTAGTCTTTTCAAGGAAAGAGCTATTTCTATTGGATCGAGGTCTTTTCTCTGAATGTTCTCAACTAAAGCAATCTCTAACATTTCTCCGTCATTAGTATTTTTGATGAATGCGGGGATTGTTTTAACACCTATTTTTTTTGATGCTCTTAACCTCCTTTCACCCGCAATTAATTGAAATTTTTCACCTTCAACCTTCCTTACAGTTATCGGTTGAACTATTCCAAGATTTCTTATTGATTCAGCTAATTCGGAAATATTTTCTTCATTAAAATTACTTCTTGGTTGGTAAGGGTTTGTAATTATTTTATTTATTGGTATTGCAATAACTCCAACTTTAATTTTTTCTGAAGTTGGATTAGTGTCAACCGAATACGAATCGGTGTTATTTAAAAGAACTGAAAGTCCTCTACCAAGAGCCGATTTTTTTTTGGATTTATTCATTATTCATTTTATTTTTTTTTTTAAAATTTATTGAGCTAAACTTAAATAATTTTTAGCCCCCTTACTAGTAGAGTCGTATTCAATAATATTTTCTCCGTAACTAGGAGCTTCTCCTAATCTAACATTTCTTTGAACAATAGTTTTAAAAACCATTTTACCAAAGTGTTTCCTAACTTCTTCAACGACTGTGTTTGACAGTCTTAGCCTCATGTCATACATTGTGAGAAGTAAACCTTCAATGTCAAGGGTAGAATTGTGCAATTTTTGGATACTCTTAATCGTATTCAATAATTTCCCTAATCCTTCTAAAGCAAAATACTCGCATTGAATTGGAATAATTACTGAATCTGACGCTGTAAGAGCATTTAAAGTTATCAGTCCTAGAGATGGAGGACAATCAATTAGTACATAATCAAATTTGTTTGAAATTTCTTCAAGGGATTTTTTTAAAATAAATTCACGTTTTTTTTATTTACCAATTCAATTTCAACTGCTACTAAATCGATATGGGAAGGAATTAACTTTAAGTTCTTTACAGATGTATTGTAAACAATTTTGTCAAATTCAATTTTTTTATCGAACAATTCATAGGTTCCAATTTTTTTTAATGACGAGTCGAAGCCTAATCCAGAGGTCGCATTTGCCTGAGGATCAGCATCGATTAATAGTACCTTTTTTTCAAGAACAGCAAGAGCAGATGAAAGGTTAATTGATGTGGTTGTTTTCCCAACACCGCCTTTTTGATTTGCAATCGCTAATATTTTTGCCATAATCTAAATTAGTATTATTTAAATGGTGATAAAAGGTAATTTGAAAAGGTTTTTTAACAAGATATT